>JANMGT010000086.1:0-79164 GCA_031374725.1 Lysobacteraceae bacterium
GTGCGCTCGGCGACGCGCATGAGCGCGGCATCGCCCGCGACTTCGGCGCCGCGACGCTCGCGCAGATAGTGCAGATCGACGGTATCGAAGATGCGTTTGGCGTTCGGCGCATAGCGCTGCAGCAGCGGCAGCAATTCGCGAGCGATGTAGTGTCGGCTCAGCATCACCGCATCGAATCGCGGTCCGTGTTCGCGCAGCCATGCCGGTAGTTTGCCGAGGAACGGGTCGTGCCAGCCTTCGACGCCAAGTTGCTGCAACTGTTGCGCATAGGGCTCGATGCGATCGCCGTAAGCGGGCACGAACACCACGTGCGCGCCTTCCTCGCGCAGCAGTCGCATCAGATTAACTAGGCGCAGCGAGCCAGAATCGTGATCCGGGCGCGGCGTCTGCGCATCGACGATCAGGATCTGTCTCTGTTGGCGATGCAGCAGGGCGGGCGTCGGCAGCGTGTTCGCAGACAGGTGTTGCGTCAGCGCCGCGCAGCGATGTTCCGCGAAGATCTCGCGATTGCGCAGCTGATAGGCCTTCATGCCTGCGTTCGGATCGGTGCCAGCGGTGGCGCCCTCCACGTGAACGACCCGCGCCGCAGGTTGATACACCACGCGCTTGCCGACGGCGCGCACGGCGAACGCCAGATCGGTATCTTCGTAATAGGCCGGCGCGTAGCGGGTATCGAATCCGCCGAGCTGCGCGAACAGCGCGCGCGGCAGCGCAATCGCGGCGCCGCTAGCGTAGTCGCAATCACGCAGATAGGCGAAGCGCGGATCGTCGGGGGATTCGAATTTGCCGTAGTTCCAGCCGCTGCCGTCGCTGAACACCACGCCGCCGGCTTCCTGCAGACGGCCATCGGGATACAGCAATTGCGCACCGACCAGACCGACATTGGCGTGCTCGTCGAAGGTGGCGAGCATCGCATCGAGCCAGCCCGGCTGCGGCACGGTGTCGTTGTTCAGGAAGACCAGATAGTCGCCGCGCGCCTGCGCTGCGCCGTCGTTGCAGGCGGCAATGAAACCGCCGTTCTCGCGCCGCACGTGATAGCGCACGCCGACGATCTGCGGCAGCGCGGTCGTGGTGTCGTCGCTGCTGCCGTCGTCGACGACGATCACCTCGAACGTCGCTGCCGGTGGATGCTCAGCGAGGCTGCGCAGGCAGTCCAAGGTCAGCGCGAAGCCGTTGTAGACCGGAATCAGGATGCTGGCGATCGGCGTCGTGTTGATGCCTTCGCGCGGCGCATCGACGCTGGCGATCGTGAACGCTGCGAACGGCGCGCGTTTCGGGGTGAATAGAACAGGTGGCGGCACCTGCGGCCCGCGCCGCAATTGCAGCCGTGTGCGTTCCCAGGTCGCGCGCCAGCCGCGGCTGCGCAGGCTGGACCAACCGCGCCGGATCAGGCCGAGCCCGCGCCGTAGTAGAAACCCGAGATCGGCCAGTGAGGATGGCAGCGAGGAGGGCAGCGAGGAGGGCAAGCGCGACGGTGGCATGGACGCTGGGAACTCCGAACGGCGGGGGGGGGCCGCTCCGAGCGCTGCCGCTCGGAGCGATGGCCCGTCCGCAACGCCTCACGGGCACCCTGCTAGACTCGCCGGGCGCTAGTTTCGCACGACCCCGACACCGACAGGTTTCTAGACCCTCGCATGGCCCCAGTAGACAACAGCGACGACGATATCGACGACGAGTTCGAGGATGCGTCCGATGACCAGGAGGGCGAAGACGGCGAGGGCGCAGGCCCCGGCTGGCGTCGAAGGCTGCTGACCTGGGCATTGGCTGGCATTGCGATCGGCCTGGGTTTCTTGATTCCCTACACTCTCTATCTCAACCATCAGGTCAGCGTGCGCTTCGGGCAACTACGCTGGCAGATGCCGACCCGCGTCTATGCCCGCCCGCTGTTGCTTGCGCCTGGCGTCGCGATGGACGCGCGCACGCTGAAGACCGAATTGAACGCGGCGTCCTACCGCGACGATGGCAAGGGCGAACGCCCAGGCATGTACGCGCAGAAGAACGGTCGCTGGCGGATTTCCAACCGCGGTTTCCTGGACGTCGATGGCCGCGTCGGGCCGAGTCGAATCGAGGTTGCGCTGGCGGGCGGTCGCGTGGTTGGCGTGCGCGATCTGTCGACCAAACGCAATGTGCGCGCCGCGCGACTCGACCCCGCGCGCATCGCCACGCTGTACGGTCAAAAGCAAGAAGAACGGCGGCTGGTGCGCATCAGCGAAGTGCCTGCGCTCGTCACCGATACGCTTCAGGCGGTCGAGGACCGCGATTTCGCGCGCCATCACGGCATCGACTTTAGCGGCATCGCCCGTGCGGCCCTGAAATGGGTCCGCTCCGGCGGCGACACCAAACAAGGCGGCAGCACGCTGACGCAGCAGTTGGCGCGCTCGGGCTTGCTTGGCATCGGCAAAGAACAAACCCTCACCCGTAAATTCAACGAAATTCTGTACGCGATCATCATCGACGCTCGCTACGACAAGGGTGTGATTCTTGAGGCCTATCTCAATCAGGTCGATATCGGCCAGCGCGGTTCGCAGGCGATCCACGGTTTCGCCTCCGGCGCCGAGTTCTATTTCGGCCGTCAGCTCGACGACCTGAGCAACGAGCAGATCGCCTTGTTGGTGGCGTTGGTCAAAGGTCCGTCTTGGTACAACCCGCGGCGTAATCCCGAGCGCGCGCTCGAACGCCGTAATCTCGTGCTGACGAAGATGTTGGAAACCAAGATCATCGATCAGGCCGAATACGACCGCGCGGTGAAGATGCCGCTGGGCGTGACCGACGTGCCGGGCAACATGGTGGCCAATCGCTTTCCGGCATACGTCGATCTGGTGCGCCGCCAGTTGGCGCGCGACTATAAAGAAGAGGAAGTCAGCGGCGCGGGCCTAAGCGTGATGACCGCGATGTCGCCGTCGGCGCAGGCCTATGCCGAAGGCGCGGTGATGCGTACGCTTAAAGCGATCGGCAATAAAAATCGCCCGCCGCTGCAGGCCGGAGTGGTCGTGACCGATGTCAACGAGGGCGCAGTGTTGGCGGTGATCGGCAGTCGCAGTTTCGACGAACACGGCTTCAATCGCGCGGTAGAAGCGCAGCGGCCGGTCGGCTCGCTGCTCAAACCCTTCGTCTATTTGCTAGCGCTGGCGCAGCCGGATAAGTTCTCGCTGGCGACGTGGGTCGACGATTCGCCGGTATCGATCACCCTCGATAACGGCAAGCGCTGGAAGCCGAATAATTCCGACGGGCGCAGTCACGGCACGGTGCGGATGATCGATGCCCTCGCGCAGTCGTATAACCAAGCCACGGTTCGCGTGGGTATGGATGTGGGCCCGCAGCGGCTGGCCGATTTGGTGCGCACGCTGGCCGGTTTCGATACCGGCAAGAACCCATCGATCATTCTTGGTGCGGCCGATCAAAGCCCGTACGCGATGGCGCAGTTGTATCAATTCCTGGCATCCGGCGGCGAAATCCAGCCGCTGCATGCGGTGCGTGGAGTACTCGACGCTAGCGGTAAGGCATTGAGCCGCTACGATGCCGCGCCCAAACCGGCGCAAGAAGGCGATGCGATCGCAGCCCGTCTCGTCACCGTAGCGCTGCAGCAGGCGGTGAGTTCGGGCACCGGCCGTCAATTGGTGGCCGATGGTCTCGGCCGTTTGCAGCCGGCCGGCAAGACCGGCACCAGCAACGATGGCCGCGACAGTTGGTTCGCCGGTTGGACCGGCGATCATCTGGCGGTGATCTGGGTCGGCAACGATCAGAACAAAACCACTGGCCTGTTCGGCGCCACCGGTGCGATGCGGGTGTGGTCGGGGCTGTTCGCGCGCTTGCCGAGCGCGCCGCTGCAAGTCAGCGGTAAAGGCATCGATCTGCAGTGGATCAACAGCCGCAACGCCAGCACCGATGCCGGCTGCCCGGGCTCGCGCCGTCTCGCGTTCGTTGCTGGCTTCGCACCCGCATACGAGCCCTGCCCGTTGGCGGAAACCGAAGGGTTTGAAGGCGAGGCCGCAAGCGAGCAAGGCGGTATCGCCGGATTCTTCGGTCGTTTCTTCGGCGGCGGTGATGATGGCGTTGCACAAAATGGCGCTGCACAAAGCGGACTGGCACAGGGCACTGGCGACGGCCGCCCACAGGGGGAGCCGCAACCACCAGAACAACCGCAAAGCGGATTCATCGCCCGCCGACCGCGCGATGCGCAAGAACGACAAGCTCAGAATCGCCAGCAGCAGGAAGACGATGACGAGGCGTATCGTCGCGCGCAAGAAGAAGACGAGCGTTTGGCGCGCGCCGAAGAAGAACGCTACCGCGAGCTGCGCATGCGCGACGAGCGGTATCGCCAGCAGCGCGAGCAAGAAGCGCGACAACGTCAGCAGCGCGAGGAAGAAGATCTGCGCCGTCGTCAACGCGAAGAAGAGCAAGAACGCCGCCGTCGCGAAGAAGACGAGCGCCGTCGTGCTGGAGGTTCGATATGAGCGAGCGTGGCGTTACATCGCATTGGTCTTGTTCGCACAGCGCCAGCGCATGTTCGGCTCAAATCCCGCGGTTGCAGGCCCCGCGACAGATTCCCTGCTCCGCATGCGGCGGAGGGTTAGGGCATGGTCAACAGTGGGCACAAGGTCAACGGTGGGGGCAGGGCCAACGTTGGGAGCAGGGCCAACGGTGGGAGCAGGGCCAACGGTGGGCGCGTCGTCAACAGTTAAACCGAACATGCGCTAGCCGCTTCGTGGCGTTGTGCGTTGCGCTGGCCATGGCCTTGAGCGCCTGCGTCAGCGCGCCGCCGCCTGCGGTGTGGAGCGGGCCAGCGCCGGAGGCCGTCGTTGCCGAGATCCGCGCCGCGCAGGCTTTCGAAGCGACCAAGGCCACCCCCGCCGAGCTGGAGATTCAGCCGCTGCGCGATCCGATGGTCGAAGACTTGCGCCAGCAGGCGGCCGATTTCGAGCGCGCGAAGCGCTATCCCGATGCCGTCGCCGCACTCGACAAAGCGCTCGCGATCTCGCCCGACGATCCAACCCTGCTGCAGGAGCGCGCCGAAGCCGCTGTGCTGGTACAGGACATCGATCGCGCTGAGCGTCTGGCGCGCAGCGCGTTCGAAAGCGGCGCAAAAGTCGGCCCGCTGTGCCGCCGCCACTGGGCGACGATCGCGGCCGCGCAGCGCGAGCGCGCTCAGCAGCGCCGCGGCCAAGCGGCTGCGTCCAAGCGCGATGACGACCGCGCGCGCTTCGACAACGAAGCGCGCAGCGCCGACGCGAGCATGCGCGATGCGCGGCAGCGGATCGACGCGTGTACGCACACCGGCCCAGCCCGCTACTGATGCCGATGCAAAGATTCGACGACGCACTCCGCGACGGCGACGCTGCGGAGCCCGACGCGCTCGCCGCCACGCGCACCGCACTCGCGCAGGCCAGCATCGATGCGCTGGCCGGCGATGGCCCGCTGGCGCGGAGCATGCCGAACTTCGCGTCGCGTCCGGCGCAGCAGGACTTGTCCGCCGCGATCGCCGAGTGCATCGAACAGCGCAGCGCGCTGTTGGCCGAAGCCGGCACCGGCACCGGCAAGACCTTCGCCTATTTGGTGCCCGCGCTGTTGTCGGGCCTGAAGACGATCATCTCGACCGGCACCCGTGCGCTGCAGGACCAGCTGTATCACCGCGATTTGCCGCGCGTGCGCGATGCGCTGGGCGTGGGCCTGAAGACTGCGCTGCTCAAAGGCCGCGCGAATTATCTGTGCAAATATCGCCTGGAAAAAACCAAAGGCGAGCCACGCCTTACCAACAAAGAACAAACCACCCAGTTCCAACGCATCGTCGCCTGGAGCGGACGCACGCGCTTGGGCGATCTGGCCGAACTCGACGCGCTGCCCGAAGATTCGCCGCTGATTCCGCTGGTGACATCGACCACCGACAACTGCCTCGGCAGCGAATGTCCGTTCTGGGAGGAATGCTTCGTCGTGCAGGCCCGTCAGCGCGCGCAAACGGCCGACGTGGTGGTGGTGAATCATCATCTGCTGCTCGCGGATTTAGCATTGAAACAAGAAGGTTTCGGCGAAATCCTGCCCGGCGCGCAGGCCTTCGTCGTCGATGAAGCGCATCAACTGCCGGAACTCGCCGCGCAGTTCTTCGGTGAGGGTTTGAGCGCGCGACCGCTGGTGGAAGCCTCGCGCGATGCGCTAGCCGAATGCAAAACCGTCACCGGCGCGCTGGCGACGGTGCAAGGCCCGGCGCGAGCGCTCGAAGACGCCGCGCGTGAATTGCGCGTTGCGATGGAACCGCTGCCACCGCGCGGCACGCGCAACCGCGCGCTACAGGAACACGGCGTCTTCGAAGCGCTTGGCGCGCTCGACGATGCCTTATGCGGCTTTATCGACGCGCTGGCGCCGCTGTGCGAAGCCTCGCCGGGTTTCGACAGTTGCCATGCGCGTGCGGAAGACCAGCGCGCGCGTCTGCTGCGCTGGGCGCCGCCGGATTTCGCGCGACGGCATGAAGTGCGCGACGGCGACCTCGACGCGCGCGGACAGACCGCCATTGCGTTGGATGCCACACACGCGTTGGATGCCACGCAGGCGTTCACATCGCCCGAGCCAGACACCTCCACAAACACCTCCACAAACGGAAAAGATGTCAGCGACGCCGCGAACGATGCCGGCCACAGCGACCCGCGCAAACTCTGGGACGTGCGCTGGTACGAACTGTCGCCGCGCGGGTTTCGCCTGCAGCGCACGCCGCTGGACGTGTCCGGGCCGCTGCGCATGCATCGCGAACAATCGCGGGCGGCGTGGATTTTTACCTCGGCAACCCTGGCGGTGGAAGGGCGCTTCGACCATCTCTCGACGCGGCTCGGCCTCGATTCGCCGCGCACGCTGATCGCGCCCAGTCCGTTCGATTGGCCGCATCAAGCGCTGTGCTATTTGCCGCCGCGACTGCCCGAGCCGCAGTCGCGCGATTTCACCCGCGCGGTGATCGACGCCGTGCGCCCGGTGCTCGACGCCTCCGGCGGCCGCGCGTTCCTATTGTTCGCCTCGCACCGCGCCCTGCGCGAAGCGGCCGAGCTGCTGCGCGCGGACGGCGCGCCCTGGCCGCTGTTCGTGCAAGGCGATGCGCCGCGCTCGGTGCTGCTGCAGCGCTTTCGCGATTCCGGCAACGGCGTGCTGCTGGGCGCGGCAAGTTTCCGCGAAGGCGTCGACGTGGCCGGCGATGCGCTGAGCGTGGTCGTCATCGACAAACTGCCGTTCGCCGCGCCCGACGACCCGGTGTTCGAAGCGCGGCTCGACGCGATCCGTCGCGAGGGCGGCAATCCGTTCCGCGACGAACAATTGCCGCAGGCGGTGATCGCGCTGAAACAAGGCGTTGGCCGTTTGATTCGCTCCGAAACCGACCGCGGCGTGCTGGTGCTGTGCGATCCGCGTTTGATCGGCAAAAGCTACGGCCGCACCTTCCTCGACTCGCTGCCGCCGTTCGCGAGAACTCGAGATGTTGAAGATGTGCGGCGATTTTTTCATGGCCCCTCAGCCTGAATTCGCGCCGCGAATGGTCTGTCGGCGGCGAAGTCGCCACCGTCTCCACGACCGTGTTTGCGCCTCCGACCCCATGCGCCTCCGACCCCATGCGTCGTTCCGAACAACGCTGCCGTCGTCACTCCGGCGAACGCCGGAATCCAGCCTTTTCTTTTATGCTGACGCAGCACGCCGGATAACCCGCCATCGACGATGGATAAGCGCTTTCCGCATTCGCCCGAATGATGACGCTGCATTTCGAAGACGCATTGCCGATCATGTCTCCCATCAGTTATTTATGCCGATGATTCTCCGCCGATGAAACTGCTTGCCATCGAGACCTCCACCGAAGCCTGCTCCGTCGCCCTGTGGGTCGACGGCGACGTGCGCGAGCGCCACGAAACCGCGCCGCGCCGGCATGCCGAACTCGCGCTGCCCTGGGCCGAGGAATTGCTGGCCGAGGCCGGCATCGCGAAATCGCAGCTCGACGCGATCGCGGTCGGTCGCGGCCCCGGCGCATTCACCGGCGTGCGCCTGGGCATCTCGCTCGCGCAGGGCATCGCGCTGGCGCTCGATCGCCCGATCGTGCCGGTGTCCACGCTTGCGGCATTGGCGATGCGCGCGGGTGTGCTCGCTGCCTCTGCTGCCGACGGTTGCCAGCACGCAACAGTTCCAGTGCTCGCTGCCATTGATGCGCGGATGAGCGAACTGTATGTCGGCCATTTCGACTTGCGCGACGGCGATGCGATCGCGCTATCGGAGGAAATGCTTGCCGTGCCCGACACCGTCGCGCTGCTAGCGGATCGCGAGGGCTGGTATGGCGTTGGCACCGGTTTTGCCGCACTCGGCGGCGCTTTGGGCACGCGTCTGGGCGCGCAGCTGCTCGCGATGGATGCAGAAGCGTTGCCGCATGCCAGCGATATCGCGCGTCTCGCCGTGCATGCGTTCTCGCGCGGCGAAGCGCTGGCGCCCGAGCGCGTCGAGCCGGCGTATCTGCGCAATCATGTCGCGCTGACGCTGGCGGAACAGGCTGCAGCCAAGCGTGCATAACAGCCTGTTCACAAATCCCCATAAGCGCAGGTGGTAACACCCGCTGTCATCCCGAATGCCCGCATCGCGGGCGGAGGGACCTGCTATTGCGACAGCATCTGCCCAAAGCAGGTCCCTCCTCGGGCTTTGCCCTCGTTCGGGATGACAGATGTTTCCAGACCTGAGATGTCGAACGGGTTTTAAGCGAAGCTAGCAGAAGGTCCTTGGGATACGCGCGGTGAGTTTGGTGCCCTCTGCCGAAGGTCATTGGAACTCGATATCGGGAGACAGGTCTGGTCTACAACTTGCGTCGCTTGCACAAAGCGACACGGCATCGCGACTTGCGTCGCTCCCACAAAGCGACAGGGCATCGCGACTTGCGTCGCTCCCACAAAGCAACCTTGAATCGTGCGGCGTGAGCCTCACTCGTCGATCAATCCGCCTTCAGGCAAAAAGCGCCACGTGCGGATGACATTTAAAATGTCTGGGTTGTCCTGCGTCTTCGGCAGTGGTGGGTAGGGCTCGGCCAGACGCGCGATCCGAATCGCGGCATCGTCGAGCAGTTTGATGCCGCTGCTCTGGACGATGTCGATCCGCTCGATCGAACCATTGCGATGCACACCGACATTGATCACCACCGTGCCGGCCAAGCGGCGGCGGCGGGCTTCATCGGGATAATTCAGATTGCCAACGCGCTCGGCGCGATCGACCCAGGCGCGCAAATATGTCGCCCAGGCGTATTCCTGAGTACTCGCGGAGACGAATTTACGGCTCGGACGTTTCGCGTAGCGATTGGAACGCAGATGGATTTCGGCCGCGAGCCGTGCCATTTCCATGTCGTGTTCGACTTTCTGCTGGCCGAGCGGCAGCGGCAGCGGCGCAGTCTTTGGGTTGCGATTCGGTACGGCGACCTGGGTTTCGCCATTGATGCTGGAGACGATCCGCGCTTGGGTTTGCGGCGTTGGCGCCGGCGCTTGCGCGCGAACCGGCCGCGGTGCGACGCCCGGTTCGGCCTGCGGCATCGTCCCGGGTTGAATGTCGCGCGGCCGGCTGGCCTTGTCTTGATCGCCGCCGCCCTGGTTGTTCGCCTGGGCCAGAAAATCGGCCTGTTTCGGGGTCAGCGGCGTCTGCGTCTGGGTCAGGATCACATCCAGCATCGGCACCATCGGTGCCGCTTGTTCCAAAGCGAAGCCAACGCCGAGAATCACCAACCCGTGCAGCAGTAGCGAGAACACCAACGTCGCAGACAGCCGCTGGTCGTCGCCGATCCGAGGTTTGGGCAGCAACGGCGGCGGCGGGGCAGGGATGGCGCTCATGGGGCTGGGAATGGCGATATTGGGCGTGGCGACGCTAGAGAACGGAGCAAGGGAAGCGCCCAGGCGAGAGTCGCTGGCGATCGCCGTCGAGTCGGTGTGCTGAAGGCGCTGTGGTCATCGTTTGGGTGGGATGGCGGCCGCACTGTTGCGGCGATTGGCTCACGCTCGCTCCAAAGCTTCGAACAGCAGTCCCGCGATATTGAGCCCGAACTGCGCGTCGAGTTCGCGGATGCAGGTGGGGCTGGTGACGTTGACCTCAGTCAGATAGTCGCCGATCACGTCCAGGCCGACGAAGCGCATGCCGCGACGCAGCATTTCCGGGCCGACTTGGCCGGCGATCCAGCGGTCGCGCTCGCTCAGCGGCCGGCCTTCGCCGCGGCCGCCTGCGGCGAGATTGCCGCGGAATTCATCGCCCTGGGGAATGCGGGCAAGGCAATAGTCCACCGGCACGCCGTCGATCAGCAAGATGCGCTTATCGCCGTCCACGATTTCGGGGATGTAGCGCTGAGCCAGGGCCAAATGGCGGTCGCCGGCGGTCAGGGTTTCCAGAATCACATTCAGATTCGGATCGCCGGCTCGGGCACGAAAAATCGAGCGCCCGCCCATGCCGTCGAGGGTTTTGAGCACAGCATCGCCGTGTTCGGCGACAAAGGCCTTGATCGCCGCGGCATCGCGGGTGACCAATGTTGGCGGGCAGCATTGGGGGAACTCCAACGCGGTGAGCTTCTCGTTCTGATCGCGCAGGCCGCGCGGATCGTTCGCCACTTGCGCGCCGATCCGCTGCGCGAAGCCCAAGATATGGGTGTCATGCAGGTAATCGGCATCGACCGGTGGGTCTTTGCGCATCAGTATCAGATCGTGCGTTGCGAATGGGCGCAGCGTAGTGACGCCGAGCGTGAACCAGTCTTTTGGGTCGTCGCGGACGCTCAGCGCGGCGGTTCGCGCTATCGGTCGGCCATCGCTGAGTCCCAGCCCGCCGGGCAGCACATAGTGCAACCGATGCCCCCTGCGCTGGGCTTCCAGTAGCATCGCAAATGTGGAATCTTTTGCGATTTTGATCGAGGCGATTGGATCCATCACCACAATCACATCGCGCACCGTCCGACCATCCATCCCATCACCTGCAAGAAATGCCAGGGTTGATGTTATCAGGCTGTTGCCTCACGATTCGATGTTCGGCAATAGCCGCATCGCGAGTTCCCGCATCTCCTGACATCAGTGACGCAGCGTTTCGATACGATGCGCGACCGCACGCGCGCCCAATCTGCCGGCGTCGGCATTTGTGGGTCATGCGCCGTTTTGTGTCGCTTCTGGTCGCGCTGCGTCAGTTGGTGTGGCGCGTAAAAAGTTGTTAATGGGGTCTAACAAAATGTGATGCGAGAGCGGGTTACACTCGTCAACGTGAGCCAGTCCATAGAATCGCTAACGAAAACTTGACAGTGCGGCGATGGGCTGGGATATAGGTATACTTTCGCGGAGAACGCACCGGCGCCTTATTCGCCGCGAGCGTGCCGTATACGGGGAGACACGATGACCCAAGACGAGAATCCAGCCGGTAGTCTGCAAGGCATGCGGGTGATGGTGATCGACGATTCGAAGACCATCCGCCGCACTGCGGAAACCCTGCTCAAGCGAGAAGGGGCAGAGGTGGTGACGGCGACCGATGGTTTTGAAGCGTTGGCCAAGATCGCCGATCAGCGGCCTCAGATCATCTTTGTCGACATCATGATGCCGCGTCTTGACGGGTATCAAACCTGTGCCTTGATCAAGAACAATCAGGTCTTCAAGCACACGCCGGTCATCATGTTGTCGTCGAAAGACGGCCTGTTCGACAAGGCGCGCGGCCGCATCGTCGGCTCCGAGCAGTACCTCACCAAGCCATTCACCCGCGAAGAGTTGATCGACGCGATCCGTACGCACGTGACCGCCTGACCGGGGGGCAGGCACCGATGGCCCGCATTCTGCTGATCGAAGATTCGCCGACCGATACCGCGGTTCTGACCCGTCTATTGGAGCGCCATGGGCATATGGTCATGGCGTCCGGAAGTGCTGAGGACGGTATTGATGTCTGCCGCCGCGAGCGGCCGGATGTCGTGCTGATGGATGTGGTGCTACCAGGCATGAACGGCTTCCAAGCGACCCGCGCGCTGTCGCGGGACGCCATTACGCGCCATATCCCGGTCCTGATCGTGAGTACCAAGGGTATGGATGCCGATCGCGCCTGGGGCATGCGCCAGGGCGCAAGGGACTACATCGTCAAGCCGCCGAGCGAGGACGCTCTCATCGCTCGGATCGACCAACTATTGGGGAGCGCCGCATGACCGAGGTCAACGCAGTCGCGTTCGACGCCTTTGAAGCGCTCGCCGAGTACGAGCGCCGCAGTCTGGCCCACGTGGCTGGCCTGCCCGAGCAATTGCTGGCTGCAGGCCTGTGGCGCGGCATCGGTTATCGCATCGGCCATCGCAAGCTCGTCTCCGAATATGAGGCGGTCGCCGAAATTCTCACCGTGCCGCAAATTACCCCGGTGCCCGGCGCCCAGCCGTGGATGCTTGGCGTCGCCAACATCCGCGGTAATCTGCTACCCGTGGCCGACCTAAAACAATTCCTCGAAGGCACCCGTTCGGTGCTGCACGAGGGTCACCAAAAAGTCATGGTGTTGCGTCAGCCGGGCGGCGACGTCGCGGTCACCATCGACGAGCTGTACGGCCAGCGCTCGTTTCAAGACGGGCAGCAGGCTGACCCCGAATCCCTCGGCGAAGGCCGATACGGCGGTTTCATCGACCGCGCCTACCGCGTCGCCGATGACCTCTGGGGTGTGTTCAGGTTCGACCTTCTCGTGCGCACGCCCGAATTCCGGCATGCGGCCACGTGAGGCATCGCCGAAACGCGTGCTGACACCACCTTTTCTTTCACTGAATCATCAGAACAACGTAGATCGAGGCGAGACATGAGCACTGTGATGGATACCGTTGCCGGCAAGGGGCGCAGCCAGGGCATCAACCTGTGGCTGCTGATTCTGGCGCTGTCGCTGGTCGTATTCGCTGCTAATACGGGCTACGCACTGTGGAAAACCTCACGATTCGGCGGCGCGAATACTGCGGCATCGAACTTGCAGGTGAATTCGCAGAAACTCTCGAACCTCGGTCGCGAAGCGGTCAATGGCGATGCCGGGGCCTTCAAGGCATTCCGCGACACGAAAGTGCAGATCGAAACCGACGTGAAGCAGCTGAACGACCGTTTCGGCAGCGCGCCTGATGTGTCCGGCCCGATCAACACGGTCACCACCACCTGGGTGCCGATGGGCAAGAGTGCGGATCAGATCATCGCCTCCCAAGACGCGGTGGTGGCTCTAGCCGGTAACGCGAAAACCTTCACCGACCGCGTGCCGCAGTTGCAGGCGCAGCTCGATGAAGTGGTGCGCGCAATGTCCGCAAGCGGCGCCCCGTCCTCGCAGATCTACATCGCACTGCGCCAAGTGGTGCTCGCCGCCACGATGGCCCGAAGCGTCGCCGAAATTCGCGCTGGCGGCCCCAACGCATCGGTCGCAGGTGAACGTCTGGCGCGCGACTCCGGCGTGTTCGCCCAGGTGCTCAACGGCCTGCGCAATGGCGATCAGGCGATGAATATCCAGCGCCTCGCCAATCCGGCCGCGCTCGGCGCCCTTAATCAAGCCAACGCCCAATGGGCGGAAATGAAGAAGGATCTGGACGCGATCCTCGGCTCATCGCAGAACCTCTTCCGCGCCCAGTCCGCAGCGACCGAACTGACGACTGGATCGGCAAAGCTGCTCGGCGATAGCGAAAGCTTGTTCCGCGCGTTCACCGCGTTCGGCTCTGCCCGCGACACCAATGTCCTCGGTAACATCTGGATCAGCGTGATTTCGGGTCTGTTCGCGTTGGCATCGATCGCCTTCTTGGTGGTCAGCCTCAATCGCGCGCAGCGCCAGCGCTACACGACGTCGATGGAACTCAACAATCGTAACCAAGAGGCGATCATGCGCCTGCTGGACGAAATGGGTTCGCTCGCGGAAGGCGACCTCACCGTGAAAGCGACCGTGACCGAGGACATGACCGGCGCGATCGCGGACTCGATCAACTTCGCGGTCGAACAGCTGCGCAGCCTCGTGCAGACGATTAACGACACGTCGGTACAGGTGGCGTCCAGCGCCCAGGAAACCCAGGCCACTGCGATGCATCTGGCCGAAGCGGCCGAGCATCAGGCGCAGCAGATCAATACCGCGTCCACCCGCATTACCGAAATCGCAAGCAGCATTAACCAAGTGTCGCGCAACTCCGCCGAGTCCGCAGACGTGGCGCAGCGCTCGGTGGAAATCGCGACCAAGGGCGCGGGCATGGTGCGGCAGACGATCCAAGGCATGGACACGATCCGTGGCCAGATTCAGGAAACGTCCAAGCGTATTAAACGATTGGGCGAAAGCTCGCAGGAAATCGGCTCGATCGTGGAACTGATTAACGACATTTCCGAGCAAACCAACATCCTCGCGCTGAACGCCGCGATCCAGGCGGCTTCGGCCGGTGAAGCGGGCCGCGGCTTCGCGGTGGTGGCGGACGAAGTGCAACGACTCGCCGAACGCACCTCGAATGCGACCAAACGAATCGAAGCGCTGGTCGAAACCATTCAGGCCGACACCAATGAAGCGGTTAGTTCGATGGAGCAGACCACCTCCGAAGTGGTCACCGGCGCACGCTTGGCCGAAGACGCGGGTACCGCGCTGGGCGAGATCGAAACGGTGTCGAACACGCTTGCAGGTCTCATTCAAGGCATCTCCAAGGCCGCGCAGCAGCAGTCGGTTGCTGCGTCGGACATCACCGAAACGATGACCACGATTCAGTCCATCACCGCGCAGACTTCGCAGGGTGCCAATCAGACGGCCGAGTCGATCGGAAACCTCGCGCAGTTGGCGGCCGACCTGCGTCGTTCGGTCGCCGACTTCAAGCTGCCCGCCTGATTTTCGACAGAATGAGCGACGGAGTACGGACGAAATGATGCGCATGGACATCCCGCATGTGGAAATGCAGCTTGTAGAAATGCAGCTTGTAGACATCCTGCTTGTGGACATCCTGCGTGTGGAAAACCAGCTCGAAACCGGACGCATCTGCATCCATGAGGAATCGCGATGACCGCGCTGCACCAAGCGATCGAATACAGCGCACTGGGCTGGGTGAAACCCGAGCTCGACGAAACCTTGCGCCTAGCGCAGGTTGAAATCGAGGGGTTCGTTGAAGACCCGAGCGATTCGGCGCGGATGCGCGTCTGCGCCGAGTTGCTGCATCAAGTGCAGGGCACCCTGCGCATGGTCGAGCTCTACGCCCCAGCGATGGTTGCCGAGGAAATGGAGCACTTAGCGCAAGCGCTCGAGCATGCGCGCATCGACGATCGCGATAGCGCCTGCTCGGCGCTGATCCGCGGCGTCGTGCAGTTGCCGGACTACTTAGAACGCCTGCAAAGCGGCCATAAAGAAATTTCCATCGTTCTGCTGCCGGTGCTGAACGAACTGCGCGCGGCGCGCGGCGAGAACGGCCTGAGCGAAAGCGTGCTGTTCGCTCCCGATCTCAATCGCGCGCTGCCGGCTTCGTTGCCGCGTGCCAGCGGCGCGGCCACCGTGCGCGCCAGCGAAGTCACGCCCTACCTCGTGCGCTTGCGCGATTCTTTGCAAACGTGGCCCGAACACGGCGCCCCAGGCGATGCCGACGGCTTGCATTTCTCGATCGAAGCGCTGCTCGCCAGAACCTCCGATGACGCCCAGCGCCGCATGCTGTGGGTCGGTTCGATGGTCGCGGCCGCGTTGCAAGAGCGTGCGCTTGTGCCAAGTTCAAGTCTGCGCCAAGCATTCGCAAGCGTCGAACGCGAAGCCCGCCGCCCGTTCGAGAACGACAGCTTCGGTACGCCGCGTGCGGAAGCAACGCTCGAACCGACGCGACAGTTGCTTTATCACGTCGCGCACAGCGATTCCGACCACCCAGCGCTGTTGAAATTGCGCGAAGTGTTCGATCTCGATTCGCTAAAGCCGAGCGAATCGGAACTCGATCATGCCCGCGGCAGCATTGCCGGCCGCAACCGCGCGCTGCTCGATACCGTTTCCGCTGAGTTGAAAGAAGAACTGCTGCGGGTGAAGGACGAACTTGATCTTTACCTGCGCAATGGGCGCCGCGATGCCGGTAGCTTGCAGCCGCAGGTTGAAGCGCTGACCCGCGTGTCCGACACGCTCGGCATGCTGGGCCTGGGCATGGCTCGCGGCATGGTGCAGCAGCAGCGCGACGAGATGCTGCAGATCGTCCGCGGTGAACGCGAAGCCAACGAAACTGCATTGCTCGATATCGCTGGCGCCTTGCTCTACGTCGATGCATCGCTCGACGATCAAGTCGAGCGTTTGGCCAGCGGCGATAGCACCGATACGAGCGACGACCTGTCCACCTCCGAAGCGCGCAAAGTCCTTGATGTGCTGCTGCGCGAAGCGATCGCGAATTTCGCCTCGGCGCGTCAGGCCTTCAATGCGTTCATTGAAACCGATTGGCGCCACGCAGAGCTGGAACTTGTGCCCAAGCTGTTGGTTGAAGTCGGCGGTGCGTTACGCATTCTCGAATTGCCGCAGGCTGCCGATTATCTCGATGGCGTTCGTCAATACACCGACGTCGAATTGCTGCAGCGCCGCCGGATTCCGAACAGCCGCCAACTCGATACCTTCGCCGATGCGCTTGCGAGCGTCGAGTACTATCTCGAAGCGCTACGCGATCAGCGCGGCAATCGCGACGATATCCTCGATATCACCCGTAACAGCTTGGAATCGCTCGGCTATTGGCCGCTGCCGGCGATCAAACCGGTGGTCGAGACGGCAAAGTCTGCGCCGGTCGAAACTGTCGCACCGCTGATGGAAACGCCGCGCGTCGAGCCGGTTGCAATCGATCGCATCGCGTCGGTGTCGCTTCCGATCAATGTACCGACCGAGCTTGCGCTGTCGAGCGAAGACACCGCGATCATCTCGCCTAGTGACGAGATCATCGCTCCGGAGATCGAAACGATCGCGCTGCCCGATACGGCCGCATTTGAAGTTGAATTGTCAGAGCCTGAGCCGGTGGAAATATCGGCGTCCGCGATTGGGGCCGCCGCGGTCGAGTTGGTGCCTGTTGAGATGTCCACAGACGTGCCGGCCGAGTCGGTTTCTTCGCCTGCTGCTGCGGAAACGCCTGCATCGACCGCAGCATCGCCGGCACCGGTGTTTGAACCGATCTCGGCTGGTTTCGATTCGACTAGCGACGATATCGACGACGAGATCCGCGAAATTTTCCTAGAAGAATTCGAAGAGGAAATCGCCAATCTGCGCAAGATGCTGCCAGCATGGCGCGCCGCACCGAACAATTTGGAACTGATGTATCCGGTTCGCCGGGTCTTCCATACGCTTAAGGGCAGCGGCCGTCTTGTCGGCGCCAAGACTCTGGGCGAATTCAGTTGGAAGATCGAAAGCATGCTCAATAAGGTTCGCGACGGACATCGCCCGGCTTCGCCGGCGGTGATCGCGATGACCGAGCTGGCTTCCGAGGTGTTACCGCAGTTGCATGCCGCGTTGCGCGGAGAAAGCGCAGTCACCGCCGACCTTCATTCGATGGAATTGCTCGCAGAGCGCATCGCCGCTGGCGATGACGTTATGCCCAACTTCGCGCTGATGACCTCTGAGCCTGCAGCAGCGGCACCGCCCGCTGCCGTGCAAATGCCCGACGCAGTGCCGGTGCCCGAGCTTGAGGAATTGGCCTTCGACGGCGTTGCATTCAGCGTCGATCCAGTCCTGTTTGAAATCCTGCAAGCCGAAGTCGACGGGCATCTGATCACGATCGACGGTTGGCTCAGTCGTGCGAAGAACGAGCCGACGCCAGCCGATGAGCCGTTGGTGCGCGCGATCCACACGATGAACGGCGCCTTTGCGATGACCGAAGTGCCGGGCATCACCGATGCGTTGAGTCCAGCCGAAGGCTACGTGAGGCGCTTGAAGGCTGCGGGCCACCCGGTCAACAGTGAAGGCCTCGCTGCGATCGAAGAATTGTCGCAACGCATTCGCGACACGATCACCGCGCTCTCGAAACCGGGCGTACGCGTGCCCCGATGCGATGCGCTTGCAGCACGGTTGGCTGCGTTGCGCGACCACTTGCCTGAAGTCAAACCCTCGACGGCGGTCGAAGATTATTCGGTTGAAGACGAAGCCGCATTTGAAACGGCACAGCTCAATGCGCCGGTATCTAGCGAAGGTTTGGAAGCGATCGAACTGACCGAGTTGGATCTTAGCGAATTCAGCGAATTCGCCTCGCTTATTCCATCCAATAAGGTCGAAAATCGCGATAAAACCGAACGCCTCGAAGCCGAACGTGCCGAAGCCGAGCGCCTCGAAGCCGCGCGTGCCGAAGCTCAGCGCCTCGAAGCCGCGCGTGCGGAAGCTCAGCGCCTCGAAGCCGCGCGTGCGGAAGCTGAGCGTCTTGAAGCCGCGCGTGCGGAAGCTGAGCGTCTTGAAGCCGAGCGTGCCGAAGCTCAGCGCCTCGAAGCCGCGCGTGCCGAAGCTGAGCGCCTCGAAGCCGAGCGTGCCGAAGCCGAGCGTCTTGAAGCCGAGCGTGCGCAAGCTGAGCGTCTTGAAGCCGCGCGTGCGGAAGCTGAGCGCCTCGAAGCCGAGCGTGCCGAAGCTGAGCGTCTTGAAGCCGAGCGTGCCGAAGCCGAGCGTCTTGAAGCCGAGCGTGCCGAAGCTGAGCGCCTCGAAGTCGAGCGTGCCCAAGCAGAACGTCTTGAAGCCGAACGTGCGGAAGCTGAGCGTGCCGAAGCCGAGCGTCTTGAAGCCGAACGTATCGAAGCTGAGCGCCTCGAAGCCGAGCGTGCCGAAGCTGAGCGTCTTGAAGCCGAACGTGCGGAAGCTGAGCGCCTCGAAGCCGAGCGTGCCGAAGCTGAGCGTCTTGAAGCCGAACGTGTCGAAGCCGAACGCCTCGAAGCCGAACGCCTCGAAGCCGAACGTGCCGAAGCCGAACGCCTCGAAGCCGAGCGGGCTGAAACAGAACGATTGGGCGCTGAAGTGCTCGAGAACCAAGTGTTCGACACCCGACTGCTCGAACCCGATTTGCTCGAAGCCGATTTGCTCGAAGCAGATTTGCTCGAAACCGATTTGCTCGAAGCAGAGCGTCTGTTAGCAGAGGGTGACGAAGCTGCACTGAGCGGCTTCGTTGAGCCGACAAGCGATGCTTTCAACGACGACAATGCCGATCTCGGTGTCTTCGTCGAGATGCCTGCCGCTTTGGTCGACACAGCGTTCGCTGCACAGACGCGCGCGGAAGAACCGTCTGCGTTCGCTCCAGAAGAACTTCCGGCGTTCGCCGATATGAGCGAGATTCCCTCGCGCAGCGAACCTGCGATGGATCTGGCCGAACCGCTACCGGTGTCGATCGAAGATCCAGATCGGGCGCTCGATATGGAGGATCTCGACGCCGAGTTGGTCGATATCTTCGTCGAAGAAGCGCAGGACCTGCTTGATCACTCCGATCAATTTCTGGGCAAGCTGCGCGATGCCCCTGAAGATCGCGAGATCATCGTCGGTCTTCAGCGCGATTTGCACACGCTCAAGGGCGGCGCGCGCATGGCCGGCGTCATGCCGATCGGCGAGCTTGGCCACACCATGGAATCGTTGCTCGAAGCGGTCGCCGAACAGCGTACGCAAATCGGCAAGTCGGATATCCCGCTGCTCGAACGCGGCTTCGACCGTCTGCACGCGATGGTCACTCGGGTTGCCGCCCGTCGCGATATCGGGATGCCTGCGCGTTTGATCGGCGAATTCGAAGAGCGCGTCTTCGGTAAGCGCATGACCGAAATGCCGGAATTCGAAGGTGCCGCTGCCATTGAGGCGAGTACCGCATCGCTCGAATCGCCGGAGCGTATCGAAGTTGCCGACAGCTTTCCGATGCTGCCTGCGGCACCGCAGATGGAGTCGGTCGCTTCGCTGGGCGGTTTGTCCGCACCGGTGGAGTTCGGCAACGTCGTCGGCGACGACGACGTTGGCCTGCGCGGCAGCCAAGAACAGGTGCGCGTCCGCGCCGAGTTGCTCGATCGCCTCGTCAATTACGCTGGTGAGGTCGCGATCTATCGTTCGCGCCTGGAACAGCAGCTCGGCGCCTTCCGCGGCGCGACTGCGGAAATGGGGCAAACCAACCTGCGTCTGCGCGATCAGCTGCGGCGTCTGGAAATCGAAACCGAAGCGCAGATCATCGCCCGCTATCAGCGAGAAAGCGACAACCGCGATCAGACGTTCGATCCGTTGGAACTCGACCGTTTCTCAACCCTGCAGCAGCTCTCGCGCGCGCTGGCCGAAACCGCGACCGACTTGACCAGCTTGCAGTCGACGCTGGACGACCTGACTCAGCAGTACGAAACCTTGCTCTTGCAGCAGTCGCGCGTGAGCTCGGAACTGCAAGAAGGCCTCATGCGCACGCGCATGCTGCCCTTCGATACCGTGGTGCCGCGTCTGCGCCGCGTGTTGCGCCAAGCCGCTTCCGACACCGGCAAGTCGGTACAACTCAAGATCGACGGCGCGCAGGGCGAACTTGATCGCAACGTGCTCGAACGCATGACCGCGCCGCTGGAGCACATGCTCCGCAATGCGGTCGCGCATGGCCTGGAAACGCCAACGAAGCGCGCCTCGGCAGGCAAGCTGGACGAAGGCACCGTCCGTATCGCGATCCGCAAGGAAGGTTCCGAAGTCGTTCTGCAAATCAGCGACGACGGTGCCGGTCTCGATCGCATGGCGATACGCGACCGTGCCGAAGCGCGCGGTTTGATCCGCAAAGGCGCAGCGCTGTCGAACACCCAGCTCGATTCGATGATTCTCGAGCCAGGTTTCTCGACCGTCAGCGAGGTTAGCCGCCTTGCCGGCCGCGGCGTCGGCATGGACGTGGTCGCCAGCGAAGTCCGTCAGCTCGGCGGCACGCTCGACATCCAGTCCGTAAGCGGCCAAGGCACCACCTTCACGCTGCGTTTGCCGCAGACCCTCGCGGTCACGCAAGCCGCTTTTGTACGCATCGGCGAAACGCTGTTTGCGGTGCCGATCGCATCGGTCCGCGGTGTCGGCCGCATCCCGCGCGAAGAATTGGAAAAGGGCAGCAAGAGCTATCGCTACGGCAGCGAGGAATACGTACTGCACGATTTGGGCAAACTGATCGGCACGGCCCCGGCCAAGGCCGAAGGCCAACTGCAGATGCCGCTGTTGCTGACGCGCTCGGGCGATCTGCATATCGCGGTCAGCGTCGATCAAATCGTCGGCAACCGCGAAATCGTGGTGAAGCCGATCGGTCCGCAGGTGGCCTCGATTCCCGGCATCTTCGGCGCGACCATCATGGGTGACGGTAGCGTCATCATGATTCTCGACGTGGCGCCGCTGGTACGTCGTATCGTCGCGCTGCCGGAGATCGTCGAAGAAGAAGCGCCGGTCATCGCGACCGAAGAGCGTGTGGTGCCGCTGGTCATGGTGGTGGACGACTCGATCACGATGCGCAAAGTCACCGGCCGGGTGCTGGAGCGCAACAATTTCGAAGTCGTCACCGCGAAGGACGGCCTCGATGCACTCGAGCGTTTGGCCGATCGCGTGCCGGACTTGATGCTGCTCGACATCGAAATGCCGCGCATGGACGGTTACGAGTTGGCGACTGCGATGAAGGCCGATCCGCGCTTGCGCGGCGTGCCGATCATCATGATCACTTCGCGTACGGGCGAGAAGCACCGTCAGCGCGCGATGGACATCGGTGTCAACCGCTACCTGGGCAAGCCGTATCAGGAAAACGAACTCATGCGCAATGTCTTCGCGCTGCTGGAAGAGACGCAAGCTAATCTGGTGAGAACCGATGGCTGAGCATTCCGCAGCCGCCGGTGCTCAGCGCGTCGCCTTGCTGGCGCGGCCTGGCAAGGCCGCCGATAACCTCGCCGATGCTTTGCGTCAAACCGGCGCGGATTTGGTGCTAGTGGCCGATCCGAACACGCTTGATGAGTCCGCGCTGCTTGCGGCGCAACCGCAGGCGGTATTGGTGGCGTTGGAGCCAGGGATCGAACAGGCGATCGATCGTCTCGATTCGGTGCTTTCTTCGCCTGCGTTGACTGTGATCTTCGATGAAGCCGATCTGGCCGCGCATCGTGCCGGTTGGGATTCTGCGCGCTGGATCCGCCACCTCTCAGCGAAGTTACACCATCATCAGCACGTGTTGCCGCCTGGAGGCGAAGCCGAATCCGAAGAGTGGCATCCCTTGCCGGGCCAGTTGTCCAAACCGACGTCTGCTTTTACCGATCTCGACCTTGGCGCGTTCGCCGAGGAAGCCGCTGTGCGCGCCTATAGCGTGCCGATCGATGGCATTAATCTAGAAAGCATCGGTTTAGAAAGCGTAGTTTTAGAAAGCGTAAGTTTTCAAAGCGCCGGAGTTGAAAGTGCCGGAGTTGGAAGCACCGGTGTTGGAAGCGCCCATTCCAACGTTGCAAGTAGCAACGGCACAACGCGTGACGCTATCGCGCACGAGCGCATTACCTCGGATGCTTCAGATTTCGATGCCATCGATTTCGATGCGTTCGTACAAACCAGTATGGCAACGCAAACCGTTGCCGAGCCTATGCCGTCCGCACCGACTGCCGATGTGTTTGAGGTGCCCAACCTCATGCTTGTGCCGGTAGAGGCATCCTTGGATGCGTCTTCGCTAGAATCGCCTGCCGTCGAATCGCTCACGATAGAGCCGTTCAACATAGAATCTTTGGCTTCGCTCGAAGCGGCGCCGATGCGCATGACCTTCGACGATCAGTCGATGACAGACATTTCGCTCGCTCCCTTCGCGTCGGATGCAAGACCAATCCAGGACCTGCGCTTCGATACCGGGCCGGAAACAACTTCGCACTTCGATACGCTGCAGGTCGACGAACGGATGGCGTTTGAGGCTGAACCGCAGAGCGTCCAGTCAATGCAGTTCGACGACGATGCGTTCTTTCTCGAAGAGCTCTCGGCCAGTGGTTCGAGTGCCGCGTCCGTCGAGACGCTGCCGACGTTTGATTTCGATTTGATTCCCGAGATGGATGTCGCACCGTCTGCGCAGCCTTCCAAGGCCGCACAGGGGAACGACTTCGATCTCGATTTCACCGAGATGTCGTTCGAGGCCGACACGGTCGAGTCGTCAGCTCCGACAGTGCTGCCACCCACGGCGCCGCCTGTCGAACAAGAACTGGCAGCATTACCTCTGGGTTCTTTCGGCGAATTGTCGCTCGCGCCGGACGATGAGCCGATGCAGAGACCCGCTGCTAAGCGCAGCGGTGGTTTCAGCCACGATTTGTCCTCCCTGGAAGCGCGTATTTCCGGTCTGTCGTTAGTTGATATAGAACCCACAGAGGACGCCGATGATGCGTCTGCCGCTGTGGAAAATGCACCTACAGCGTATTCCTCGCAGCCACCGCCGATCTCCCCGCAGATCCCGCCGCCGATCCCGCCGCAGATCCCTGCGATGGCGCAATCTGCGCCTTCGCAAACGCATGCGTCGATGGCCGATATGCCTGTACCGACGCCGATATCGACTGCCGATGCGCGCGGAATCGTGTTGATCGAAGCTGGTCTCGGCGGCCCCGATCCTGTGCGTCAAGTGCTCGCCGGCTTGCCGCCGACGTTTCCAATGCCGGTGTTGGTGCGGCTGCATCTGCAGGGCGGGCGCTACGACCGACTGGTGACCCAAATGGAGCGCGCTGCATCGCTGCCGGTCATGCTTGCTGAAGTCGGCGATGTGATTCGCTCCGGCTGCATCTACTTCTTACCTGAAGGCGTGGGTTTGCATGCTTTGCCGTATGGCTTGGAATTCATCGCCCACCCATCGCCCGCTGCGACGATCTTCGCCGCGCTGCCGGCCGAAGAGAGCGCCGTGGTTTTCCTCAGCGGCAGCGACGTGAACCTGATCGAAGACGCCATGCAGGCTGCCGATGCGGGGGCCTTGGTGGCTTCGCAGTCGCCGGGAGATTGCTACGACGGCGCTGCATGCGCCGATCTGTCTTCCCGCGGCGCGGCGTCCGGGTTGCCACCCGAGCTGGCCCGTCGCCTCGTCTCGCGCTGGGCTTCCTGATTTCGCGCGACGCGGCGACGCTTCGAACTGCGCAACCTCACCAGCGCTTGCATCACACACGAGTCCCATGAACGCCACCGCCTACAGCTCGAACCAACGCAGCACATCCATTGATGACGTCCGCGGCGTCCTGATCCAGATCGTCGGCTCGCAACTACTGCTGCCGAACGCATCGACGGTCGAAGTGATGTCCTACGCCGAACCCGAACCGGTCGAAAACGCGCCGGATTGGATACTCGGCCACATTCGCTGGCGCGGTTGGAAAGTGCCGATGCTCGCATATAGCCGCCTTGTCGGCGTCGGCTCCGAATCATCGACCGTCGGCACCAAGGTCGTCGTGCTTAAAGCGCTCGGCGGCGACGCCAAGCTGCCGTACTTCTCGCTGATCGCGCAGGGCTTCCCGCGCTTGGTCACGATCGGCCGCGAATCGCTGATGGTCGATACCGAACACCACGAAGAATTGCCCGAGAGCGTGCGCACCCGCGTGCTGTTCAATAACGACATCGCACTCGTGCCCGATTTGGATGCGATCGAGCGGCTGATCCTGCAGGTGCTGCGTCCGGTGGCGGCGGTTGAGGATGCGGATGCTGATGCCGCTTCGGATGAGGATGGTGCGCAGGGTTCTGATGTGTGAGTCGTTGAAGACAGGGTCTTGTTGCTTCTGCTATCGAGGGTATCGGTTTACATCATAGTTTAGGTTGTTGTGGAAGGAGGCCGGATGCCTGCCTGCAAAATATGCCTTCGTACATTTAAGCAGCTTCGCTTTAACTCTAGTCGTATATGCATATGCGGCCGATGCACAAATTTGTTGAACGAATATAGGGAAGTGGCCGAAGAATCCTACAGAGTAATCAGCGACATGCTAAAAACGGGCATGTTACGCAGGGCTCATGGTGATACTGCACCTAGTGTGCCGCGGTGGCGTCAAGAAAGAGCTCAAAGAACTCTAGAAAATTTTGAGCAGGAACATCGTGATGCATTGTCAGAGTGGACTAATCATCTGTTGGCCGTGCCAGAGAATCGCAGCAAAGTATTTAAAATAGTGAGAGCGCATCGAAGAAAATTGCTCCACTATGACCGCCCTCACAGCTGGGGCTACCCCAAAAACTGGGTAGAAATAGCAGCCAATATCCGCGCATTAGACGGTTACAAATGTGTAACTTGCGGCGCTCAAGGCGCAGAGCTTCACGTTCATCACATTGTTTATGCATCAAACTTCGGCACGCATCAAAAAAATAATCTCGTCACACTTTGTCGCTCCTGTCATGAAGAAGAACATGAAACAGTCTTTGACTTCGGGGAGAACATGCTCTTATCAGATATGCCGCCAACAATCTAGGGTCTATCTCAAATCGGAATCCAGAGATTTTCCGATCGTCATCCCTGCGTAAGCCGGGATCCAGCTTTTGAAATAATCGGATAAAACTGGATTCCGGCGTTCGCCGGAAGGACAAAGCCACCATCCGGTCCGCTTGGCCAAGTGTAGTGATAGGTTCCAACAATTTCGATCAAACTGCCCCCGGATCGTGGTATCAGCAATATGCCCACGCTACAGAGCCGGTGCGCTTAAGCGCACCCTATGTGTTTGCGAATCGCGGAATGGTTATAAATCGCCGAACTTCGCCTGCAGCGCTGCGATCGCGGCCAGTCCTGCGGTTTCCGTGCGCAATACGCGCGGGCCGATGCGCAGGCCGCGGAAGCCTTGCGTGCTGAGGATCGCGCGATCTTTCTCCGACCAGCCGCCTTCGGGCCCGATTGCGATCACGATCTTGCGCCGATTAAACGGCACGACCTTCGACGGTACGTCCTGAGACGATTCAGGCTGAGACGATACGATCTGAGACGTTACGACTTGCGGTAATGCAAGCGTCTCGAAGCGCTCATCGCCGCGCGGGTCCAGCGTGAGTTTGAGCGTCTCGTCATCGAGCGATGCGGCAGCGTCGGCCAAGCCGCGTGCTGGCAGTAGTTCGGGGATGCATGCGCGGCCGGATTGTTCGCAGGCCGCGATCACCACGCTGCGCCAGTGCGCGCTGCGCTTGTGCAAACGCTCGCCGTCGAGGCGCACTTCGGTGCGATCGGCGAAGACCGGTGCGATCGCGGCCACGCCAAGTTCGGTCGCTTTCTGCAGAATCAAGTCCATTTTCTCGCCGCGGGCGATGCCTTGCAGCAAAACTATTCGCAGCGGCGATTCGTTGTCGATCGCGCGCGCGCCTACAATCTCGGCTTCGACGCTGCGTTTGGTCACGGCAAGCAGGCGCGCGTCGTAATCGTGGCCGTCGCCGTTGAACAGCACGCAGGCCTCGCCTTCGCGCAGGCGCAGCACGCGCACCAGGTGGCCGCCTGCATTCTCAGGCAAGTTCACCCGCGTGCCTGGAGCGAGCGGCGTATCGATGAAGACGCGGGTGAGTCTCATGCGGCGGCTTCCTCCAAGGCGGCGTGGGTCGCCTCGGCCAACTGCGCCAACTGCGCGTCGTCGATGCAGTAGGGCGGCATCCAATACAGCACATCGCCGAGCGGGCGCAGCAGCACGCCGCGATCCAGCGCTGCGCGGTACATGCGCAGGCCGCGGCGGCCGGCGATCTCCACGGCGTTGCCGTCTTCGGCTGCATGACCGTTGACTGCATGACTGTTGACGGCATGACCGTTGACGGCATGATCGCTGACGGCATGATCATTCCCAGCATCGGCCTCGGGATGCAGCTCGATCGCGAGGATCATCCCGGTTTGCCGTACTTCGGCGACGCAAGGATGCGATGCAAAGTGTGCCGCGTGCGCCGCCATCGTCGTGGCCGTGGCGCGATTGCGCGCAATCACATCGTCCTGCTGCAGGATGTCCAGCGACGCCAACGCCGCTGCGCAGGCGAGCGGATTGCCGCTGTAACTATGCGAATGCAAAAAGGCGCGTTCGCGCGAATTGTCGAGGAAGCCGTCGTAGATCTCCTGCGTCGCCAGCACCGCGCACAGCGGCAGAAAGCCGCCGGTCAAGCCTTTCGACAGGCACATCAGATCGGGCTGTACGCCGGCTTGCTCGAACGCAAACAGCGTGCCGGTGCGCCCGAAGCCGGTGGCGATCTCATCGGCGATCAGGAAGACGCCGTGCGCATCGCACAGGTCGCGTACGCGCTTGAGGTACACCGGATGATGCATGCGCATGCCGCCCGCGCACTGCACCAACGGCTCCAAAATCAATGCGCAGACTTCGCCAGGATGGGTATCGAGCAGGCGGGCAAGCGCATCGGCCGCAGCTTCGGCGCGCTGCGCGGCGCCTATTGCGTTCGCGCTGCCGAACGCATCCGGCGACGGTGTGAACAGCACCTCCATCATCAGCGGCGCGTACACGCGGCGATAGAGCGGAATATCGCCGACCGACAGCGCACCGATGGTTTCGCCGTGGTAGCTATTGTTCAAGGCGACGAACCTTGTGCGCCGTGGTTCATCGCCGCGGTTGCGGTACCAATGGAAGGCCATTTTCAGCGCGACTTCCACGCCCGCCGAGCCGTTGTCGGCGTAGAAGACTTTGGATAGCGGCGCGCGCTGTGGTTGTCGCGGCGCGACGGCGAGCAGACGCTCGGCCAGCTCCACCGCTGGCGCATGCGAGAAACCGGCCAGGATCACCTGCTCCAGCGTGCGCGCTTGCCGCGCGATGGCTTCGGCGATGCGCGGCTCGGCATGGCCATGCAGATTGGTCCACCAACTGCTGACACCGTCCAAAATGCGCTGGCCGTCGTAGCCGATCAGCCAAGCGCCCTCGCCGCGCTCCACGGGAATGAGTGGCAGAGCGTGCGGATGTTCGCGCATTTGCGTGCACGGATGCCACAGCACGGCAAGGTCGCGCGACCGCCAGCCATCGGCGTCGTTTATCATCTCGGGATGCGTCTTCATCATTCTCATAGTATCGCCCGACACACGATCGCCCGGCGCGCCCGGGCCGGTGCTGCGTGACCCGTCCGCTGCCCAAGATCCACGCCGTCCGCCGTCGAACCGGCGACCCCGAGCGCGTGATCGAAGAGCTCGATCTCGAATTCAGTAACGGCGAGCGTCGTCTCTACCATCGTGCGCCGGCCATCGGCCATGGCGCGGTCATCGTCGTGCCGATGTTGGACGACGACACCGCGCTGCTGATTCGCGAGTACGCCGCCGGCACGCATCGTTATGAACTCGGATTGGTCAAAGGCAAGATCGACGCTGGCGAAACCGCTGAAGAGGCCGCAAATCGCGAACTCAAGGAAGAAGCCGGCTACGGCGCGCGTTCGCTGCAAGTGGTGCGCCGAATCAGCCTCGCGCCGACCTACATGGCGCACGAAACTGTGCTGGTACTGGCGCGCGATCTGTACGAAGAGCGTCTGCCCGGCGACGAACCCGAACTGCTGGACGTGGTGCCCTGGCGGCTCGATGCGCTGCACGAATTGATCCTGCGCGAAGATTTCTCCGAAGGCCGCTCGATTGCGGCCCTGTTCCTCATCCGCGAATGGTTCCGATATGCCGATGCTGCTTGATCCCGATGTCCGCGAGGGCGTGATTGCGCTCGCGGTCCGCGCCGCCGAGCGCATTCTCCACGTATATGAACGCAGCGTGGATGCTGGCGGCATCGACCTGAGCCATAAAGCCGACAACAGCCCGCTGACCGCAGCCGATCTTGCCGCGCATCGCTGCATCGTCGATGGTTTGGCCGAATTGACCCCGGATATCCCGGTGCTGTCGGAGGAGTCCGCGCACGAGGTGCCGACCGACGAGCGCCGTCGCTGGACGCGACTGTGGCTGGTCGATCCGCTGGACGGCACCCGCGAATTCGTCAAGCGCAACGGCGAATTCACCGTCAATATCGCGCTGATCGAAGACGGCGTCGCCACGTTCGGCGTGATCCAAGCGCCGGTGACCGGCCTGCTATGGTGGGGCGATCGCGCCCATGGCGCGTATCGTCGCGATATCGACGGCAACGAACGGGCGCTTTCCACGCGCAGCCCGGCGGTCGCGCCGCTGCGCGTCGCCGCCAGCCGCTCGCACCGTGATGCGCGCATCGAGGCGTTCATGGCCAAGATGGCGGCGGAGAGTGGCGCGACGGAAGATATCGGTGTCGGTTCCTCGCTGAAGTTCTGCCGGATCGCCGACGGCGCGATCGACATCTATCCGCGGTTCGGCCCGACCAGCGAATGGGACACTGCCGCCGGGCAGATCATCGTTGAGGCTGCGGGTGGTTCCGTGCTCGATCCCCAGGGCAGGCCGTTCCGTTACAACCAGCGCGATACCGTGCTCAACGGCGACTTCATCGCGATGGGCGATCGCACGTTGCGCTGGCCCGATTGGATCGCGTGAGGCGACGCGCTGCAACGGTATTCGTAGGAAGGCCTTTAGGCCCGAGCTTCGCTCTTTCGCAACAAGAGCCGCCGATATTCGAGATGTTGACGTTCGCGGCTTACCCCGCACCTACGAGAGGCCGTTGAGCCTTTGGCGCTAACGGAACACACGACAGCGGTATCCCATGAGCGATCAACACCATCTCCAACGCCTGCTGACGATCATGGCTCGCCTGCGCGACCCGCAGACTGGCTGCCCTTGGGACACGAAGCAAACCTTCGCCACCATCGCGTCTTATACCGTCGAAGAAGCCTACGAAGTCGCCGATGCGATCGACCGCGGCGATTTGGACGATTTGAAGGACGAACTGGGCGATCTGCTGTTCCAAGTCGTGTTCCATGCGCGGATCGCGGAAGAGCAGGGCGCGTTCGCATTCGCGGATGTGGCTGCTGCGATTAGCGACAAGATGGAGCGTCGCCATCCGCATGTGTTCGCGGGCATGAGCATCGCAGACAGCGACGCGCTCAATGCGATGTGGGATGCCGAAAAAAAGAAAGAGCGGCTGAAGAAACATGCCGCTGCTAGGCATGCTGCTGAAGTGCATGCTGCCGATCACAGTGCCGATTACGATACCTCCGCGCTGGCCGGCGTGGCCCGCGGTTTGCCGGAATGGCAGCGCGCGTTAAAGCTGCAGAAAAAAGCGGCGATGGCGGGTTTCGAATGGCCCAATGCGGCGATGGTGATCGCGAAACTGCATGAGGAGCTCGGCGAAGTCGAGGCCGAATTCGATGCGCTCGCCGCCGCTCCAGGCGACGTCGCGGTACAGGACAGATTAGAAGATGAACTCGGCGATTTGTTGTTCGTCGCCACCAATCTCGCCCGCCATGCGAAGGTCGATCCGGGCGCAGCGATGCGGCGCGCGAATCATAAATTCGAGCGACGCTATCGTGCGATGGAAACGATGGCCGCTGCCGATGGCCTGCGACTTGCCGACTTGCCGCTGGATGCGCAAGATGCCTATTGGAATCGAGCGAAGGCAACAGAATCCGGCCGGACAAGCCAAGCTGATAGCGCATGAAGTGCTATCGCCATCGCCATCGCGACTGCGAAGCGGTCGGCGTCTGCGCCGCCTGCGGCAAGGGCCTCTGCGCGTACGCATGCGCGCACGATGGCGCTGCCGGTGTGCATTGCGATGATGCATGCGCGCAGCGTTCGCGGCGGCGCGAACCGCGCGGCGATGCATCGGTCGCGTGGGTTTGGTCGATAACGCAGATCGTCTTCGGCGTTGCGCTGCTGTATTACGGCTACCGCTATTCCGCGTGGACGTTAAACGTGCCCAACATGCTTGGCATGATGTTGCTGTGGTACGGCGTTTTTTTGCTGCTTCAGCGCGTGGCTAATCGCACCTCCAAATCCGCTTCTATATCCGCGCCGAAGCCGTCATCCACGACAACATCTGAGCCCTAATCGGAGGCATCCATGGCCGGCTATTCCAGTTTTCGCGAGTTCTACCCGTTCTATCTCGGCGAGCATCAGAACCGCACCTGCCGCCGATTGCACTTCATCGGCACCAGCTTCGCGCTCAGCTTCATCGTCACTGCGATCGCACTGCGCAATCCATGGTGGTTGTTCGGCGCATTGCTCAGCGGCTACGCCTTCGCCTGGGTGGGGCATTTTTTCTTCGAGAAAAACCGGCCGGCGACGTTCAAGCATCCGTTCTATTCGTTTGTAGCGGATTGGGTGATGTACAAGGATATTGTGATTGGGCGAATCAAGTTCTAGCTTGTTGCTTTATTAACATCGGCCGCGCGCGCGGCATCATCTTGTGGTTGCTTCGATTCTATCGAGGGCGGGTGGTGTACAAAGATATTGTGATCGGGCGGATCAAGTTTTAGGCTGATGCTTGGTTATCGATAAACACGTTCGCGATGATGGCGAATTCACCCATAGGGTGCGCCTTGGCGCACCGATTTTCCGCGCATAACGAGAATCCATGCGGTAAAAGCGATTTGCTTTTCGGGTTTTCCAAGAACGTCGCGTTCGGTGCGCCAAGGCGCACCCTATGGGGCTTCTCGTATCGCATCGCTCCAAAAAAATCAGCCAAGCCTCGACAACGACCAACGCGAACCCCGCCCAATGGTTCCACTTCAGCGGCTGATCCAAATATCAGGTCGAGAACCCGGCGAACACCACCAGCGCGATCACTTCGTGGATGCCTCTGAGCTGCGGCGCCGAGTCGAACGCGCTGCCCCAGCGGTTGGCGGGCAGCATCAGGCTGTATTCGAACAAGGCGATGCCCCAACTGACCGCGATCGCCGGGGGCAGCGGTGCATCCATGTACTGCAAATGACCGTACCAAGCTAAGCCCATAAAAATATTGGAGCACAGCAGCGGAAGCACGGGGATCAGGCGTTCGAGGGCGAGGGGTATGGCGGCGCCGGCGGTGGATGTCGTGCGATGATGCGGCTGCCGGCCCAAGACGCCAAGCGGTACATCATTGCAATCGTGTCGCTCAGCGGGCAGCTCGGAACCTTGACGAGTGCGATCTGTCAATCACGGGCGTGTTCTACCGTTCATCCTCATCCACTTCGCGACGTCTCTTTCGACCATGCCGCCATCACGTAAAAACGCTTCACGCCTTCCCCATATTCTCATCGTCTTCGGCGTGCTCGCGGCCATCGCTGTGGGTCTGTGGTTTTGGAAGGGCCGCAAAGGCGACGATGCGCCCGGCTACCGTACCTCTGCGGTGGAACAGGGCGATATCCGCGTTTCGATTTCGGCCACCGGCACCCTCAGCGCGCTATCGACGGTCGATATCGGCAGCGAAGTGTCTGGGCGCTTGACCGATGTCTTAGTCGATTTCAACGACCAAGTGAAAAAAGGGCAGGTGCTGGCGCGGATCGATCCCAGCACCTTCGCGGCCCAAATCGAACAGGGCGACGCCAGTATCGTCAACGCGCGCGCATCGCTGGAGACCGCGCGCGCCGTGTTGCGCAATGCCGAACTGGATTTCGCGCGTAAGCAGGAACTCTCGGGGCAGACACTAATTTCGCGCAGCGATCTCGACCAATCGCGCGCGTCGCGCGATCAGGCGCTGGCGCAGGTCGCCTCGGCGCAGGCGCAGATCCGCCAGCAGCAGGCCTCAACCCAGAGCGCGCGCTTGAATATGGGGCGCACGGTGATCCTCTCGCCGGTCGATGGCGTGGTGCTCAATCGCGCGGTCGAACCCGGCCAAACCGTCGCCGCGAGCCTGCAGGCGCCGGTGCTGTTCAAAATCGCCGAAGACTTGGCACAGATGGAAATCGTGCTGGCCGTGGACGAATCCGATATCGGCCAAGTTAAAGCCGGGCAGGCGGTGAGCTTCACCGTCGATGCGTTTCCCGACCGCCAATTCAAAGGCGAAGTGCGGCAAGTGCGGATCGCGGCGACCAACACCAATAACGTCATCACCTATCCGGTGGTGATTGCGGTGGACAACAGCGATCAAGTGCTATTACCTGGGATGACGACTAACGCCGAAATCGAAGTCAGTCGCCGCGACAACGTGCTCAAAGTGCCGAACGCAGCGCTGCGCTTCAAGCCGCCGGAAAGCGTGCTGGCCGCGCAGGCGAACGAGCAACCGCAGCGCGGCGGCGCACGCGCAGGGATGAGCGATGAGTTGCCGAAAATCGCAGCGCAATTGACATTGAGCCCTGCCCAGCAAGCGCAGTTCGATGCGGCGTTGGCGCAGATGCGCGAGCGCGCCGCAGCGCGTACCGCAGCGCCAACGCCGCAGAGCGGTAACGGCAGCCCGAGTTTGTTCGGCCGTCCTCCTGGCGGTGGCGGTCGGCCGTCGGGCGCTGGCGGCGGCGCGCCGAACGGGCAGATGCGGCAACGCATGCTGGAACGCTTCAATCAGCAATTCGGCGCCTTCCGCAGCGGCTTGAGCGACGCGCAGCGCCAGCGTTGGGACGCCGAACTGAATACCTTGATCGGCTCGCGTCGCGCGCCGCTGTATCGTTTGGTCGATGGCGTGCCAACGCCCGTCACCGTGCGCATCGGCGCCTCCGATGGCACGAGCACCGAAATCGCGGGCGAGATTAAAGCGGGCGACGAGATCGTCGTCGGCACCCAGATCGCAGAGGCCGCGAAGTGAGCGCAGCGGTCGCACCGAGTGCGGCGTCTGCGGCTGATTCTTCGGGGCATCTCGCAGGGCATTCTGCGGGGCATCCCGCAGCGCACCCTGTCATCGAAACCCGCGGCCTCGGCAAGGTGTATTCCCCGCACACCCAAGCCGAAGTGATCGCGCTGCAGGATGTCGATTTGCGCATCGCGCACGGCGAATTCGTCGCGATCATGGGGCCTTCGGGCTCGGGCAAATCGACGCTGATGAATTTGATCGGCTGCCTCGACACGCCGACCAGCGGCGCGTATTTGTGCGATGGCGTGGACGTCGCCGAACTCGATGCCGAAGAACGCGCAGCGCTGCGCCGCGACAAGATCGGTTTCGTGTTTCAGGGTTTCAATCTGCTGTCGCGGATGAGCGCGTTGGACAACGTCGCGATGCCGCTGAGCTATGCGCGCGTGCCGAGCGCGGAACGTCGCCGCCTTGCGACTGAGGCCTTGACTGCGGTGGGTCTTAGCGAGCGTATGCAGCACCGCCCCAGCGAACTCTCCGGCGGCCAGCAGCAGCGCGTCGCGATCGCGCGCGCACTGATTCATCGCCCCGCAATCCTGATGGCGGACGAACCGACCGGCGCGCTCGATTCGCGCACCGGGCAAGAGATTCTGGCGCTGTTCAAGCGCCTGCGTAGCGAAGGTCACACCATCATTCTGATCACTCACGACGCTGAAGTCGCCGCGCATGCCGATCGCATCTGCGTGATGCGCGATGGGCGGCTGCACGCGGATACGCCGAACGAACGCCACGCATCATCGGATGCGGGTGCCAGCCCGAGCGCCGATGCGACATCCGGCACTGGAGCGCAAGCATGAGTGCGACCGGCGGCATGACCATCATGGAAGTCCTGCGCACCGCGAGTTTCGCGTTGCGCGGCAATTGGCTGCGCAGTGCGCTGACCTCACTGGGCGTGATCATCGGCATCGCCGCGGTGATCGTGATGGTGTCGGTCGGGCAAGGCACGCAGAAAGAAATCGATAAATTGGTGTCCGGGCTCGGTTCGCAGCGGCTCGACATCAACCCCGGCGGCGGTCGCGGTTTCGGCGGCGTGCGCGTGTCCAGCAGCAATTTCTTCACGCTGACCGAAGACGATGCCGATGCGATCCGCAGCGAAGTGCCGGGCGTGCAATTCGTCGCCTCGGTGCTGCGCGGCAATTCGCAGGTCATTTATGCGGAGAACAACTGGTCCAGCTCATGGCAAGGCGTCGAGCCGGATTGGTTCGACATCAATAGTTGGGAGTTGGGCGAAGGCGAACTGTTCGGCGCGCGCGATTACAGCAGCGGCGAAAAATCGGTCTTGATCGGCGAAACCGTGCGCCGCGAATTATTCGGCAGCGAGCAAGGCATCGGCGAAAGCATTCGCATCGGGCGCGTGCCGTTCACGGTGGTCGGCACGCTGAAATCGAAAGGGCAGGGCGGGTTCGGCCAGGATCAGGACGACATCGTGGTGATGCCTTTGCAGACCGCGCGCCGGCGCATGGCCAGCAGCGCAGCGCTGCCGCCGGGCGCGGTGCAACAAATTTCGGTCGGTGTCGCCGATGCTAACGCGCTGTCGCTCACCCAGAGCGAAATCGAAGCGCTGTTGCGCCAGCGCCACAAGATACTGCCCGGTGCGGAGGACGATTTCAGCGTGCGCAATTTGGCCGAGATCGTCAGCGCGCGCACCCAAGCCACCAAGCTGATGTCGCTGTTGCTCGGCGCGGTCGCCGGCATTTCATTGATCGTCGGTGGCATTGGCATCATGAACATCATGCTGGTATCGGTGACCGAGCGCATCCGCGAAATCGGCCTGCGCATGGCGGTCGGCGCCGGACCGCGCGATATTCGCCGACAGTTCTTGGCCGAAGCGATCCTGATCTCGCTGATCGGCGGCGTCATCGGCATCGCGGTGGGTATCGTGGGCGCGCTGTTGGTCGCTAAATTCGGCTCGCTGCCGGTGGCGTTGAACGGTGAAGTGATCGGTTTGGCTGCCGGTTTCTCGATCGCCACCGGGTTGTTTTTCGGCTACTACCCAGCGAGTAAAGCGGCGAAGCTCGATCCGATCGAGGCGCTGCGGCAGCAGTAGCGGTCGCACTTGCAGCGACGGAGGCGATGCGTAGCAGCGGCGCAGGCCGCTTGCCGTTATGCTGATGGCCCCACCAGTCGGAGTCGCCCATGCGCCCGCTGCTTTCTCTTGTACTCGCGATGGCCGCCATGACCGCACACGCCCAAGATGCCGCCGTTCCTGCCAAGACCGCGCTCGTGATCCACGGCGGTGCGGGTGTGATCGACCGCGATAGCCTGACTGCCGACACCGAGCGCGATATTCATGCCGCGCTGGATCGTGCGCTCGACGCCGGCAACGCGGTGCTCGCACGCGGCGGCAGCGCCTTGGATGCGGTCGAAGCCGCAGTGGTCGTGCTCGAAGAATCGCCGCTGTTCAACGCCGGCAAAGGCGCGGTGTTCAACAACCGCGGCGAGCACGAACTCGATGCGTCGATGATGGAAGGCCATACCCGCCGCGCGGGTGCGGTTGCGGGCGTGACCACGATTCGCAATCCAGTAAAACTTGCGCGTGCGGTGATGGAGCATTCGCCGCATGTGATGCTGATGGGGCAAGGCGCCGAGGCCTTCGCCGATACTCGAAAAGAGATCGAGCGCGTACCGAACACGTGGTTCGATACCGATATCCGCCGCAAACAGTTGGACGCGGCGAAGGCGCGCGAAGACGCGACCTCGGCGACCACCATTCCCACCGTTGCGGGCGCGTATTTCGGCACCGTGGGCGCGGTGGCGCTGGATGCGCAGGGCCGGATCGCCGCCGCGACGTCCACCGGCGGCATGACCAATAAACGCTGGGGCCGCGTCGGCGATGCGCCGATCATCGGCGCTGGCACCTGGGCCGACGGCCGCTGCGGCGTGTCGGCCACCGGTTGGGGCGAATTCTTCATCCGCGCCAACGTCGCCCACGACATCTGCGCGCGCGTCGCCTATGCCGAGACGGCGCTGGCGACGGCCGCGAATCATGTGGTCAACCACGTCGTGCCCGAACTCGGCGGCGACGGCGGCGTGATCGCGCTTGATCGCGACGGCAATATCACCATGCCGTTCAGCACCAGCGGCATGTACCGCGGCTGGATCAACCCCGATGGCAGCCGAGGGACTGCGATTTTCCGCAACAACGATCCCGAAGACTGAAGAACGACGTACCGCGCACCTCACGCATGGACCTCGCTACCTACCGCCGCCTGCGTAGCGAAGCGCGCCGCATCGCGCGCAACGCGCAGGATGCCGACGATCTGGTGCAGGATGCTTTGCTGGTCGCACTGGGGAACGGTCGCGACGGGCACGACGACTTGGCATGGTTATCGGGCGTGCTGCGCAATCGGGCCGCGATGCAGGCGCGCAGCGCGATCCGCCGGCGGCGACGCGAAACTGTGGCGGCGATGGACGATATCGCGCTCGATTCGGAACGCGAGCCGCAGTATCGGCACGAATCCGTGCAGTCGTCGGCGACGGCTTTACTCGAACGTTTGCCGCCCGCCGCGCGTCGTGTCGCCGTGTTGGCGCTTCATGGCTTGAACGCGGACGAAATTCGCTGGATTCTCGGGCTCAGCGCGACCGCCTTCCGCCAGCGGCTGACCTCGATTCGCAAGACCATGGGTGCGTTGCCGCCGTCGCAGCGCGCAGAGGCGCTAGCGCTGGCTTACGTCCGCGACCCGGCGCGCACGGTTGATCTGCAGTTCGGACTGATTCGACGGGCGCTCATAGCAGCCCTGCGCGGCACTGCAGGCATCGGTACTCACGATGCGGATGGTCATTTGATCGTGGTGCGCGCTGTCTCGCGCGGTGATGCTCACAGTTCGTCATCCCGCGGCAACCAATAGGTGCTGCGGACCAGACCATCCGCTGCCTCACGCTTCCCACTCAATCTGGAGATCCGCCATGCTCGTCAATGCCAAAGTCGGCGCCATCGTGTTTTTCGTCGGTGTGCTTGAGCGTTCGATCGTGTTCTACCGCGACACGCTCGGCATACCCGTGAATGAAATCGACGGCCACGACGGTCCGTTCGCAATCGCCGAACTCGGTGAACTCAGTCTGATCTTCATCCAGCGCCCGGCGAAGGCCGGCGACAGCCCGGTGGTGGTGTTCGCGCTCGATGGCGGCATCGACGATTACGCCGCGGCGCTGGCGGCTAAGGGCGTGGAGATCGTTGTGCCCGTCAGCGAAGCGCCCGATGGCGGCCTCACTCTCGATTTCATCGATCCCGACCGCAACGCGCTGAGTTTTTACCAACCGCCGGGTGCGTCGCGGCGAAACTGACGCGCATCGGTCATCGGGGCGCTACTAAACGATTGAGCGAACGATCGAGCGATCGAGCGAACGATTGCATGCGCCGAACAGCGTGCGCAGCGCAGGCGCATCGCCGTCACAGCAGCTTGATGGCATCCAGCACTTTGTCGACTGTGCCGAGGAACTTCGAAGTTGCGCGGACGATGTCGTTGATCCGCGTCAATGTCTTCAGCGATGCGTTCAAATCGTCACTGGCCTGCAGCACGCCGTCGATGCGCGCATCGATGGCGGCGGAGGTTTGTTTGAACAACAGGCTTCCGCTCTTCATCACGCGGAAATTCAGTTCCTGCATTTCGCCTAGAAGCGCTTGCGCATCGTTGGGGTCGGTGGTGGTGCCGAGCAAGTCGGACAGCGACTGCATCTGGGCCACTAATGCTTGATGCAGCTTGCGGGTCTCGGTGTTCATGCTGTTGCCGGTCGCGGCAGCGGCGGGCTTTTGGGCATTCGTACTAGTGCCGGTCGCGGCAGCGGCGGGCTTTTTAGTTTTCGCAGTCATGGTGCGGCTCCTTTCGCTTTTTTGAGGCTATCTTCGCGCTGGCGGAAAGCGAGGTATTCCTGTTGGATCGCGTCCAGCATGCGCTGTGCGCTCGGCGCGCGGCCGGCGGCCAGTTCGCGGTGCGCAACAGCGAGCAGACCGAACGAACGCCTCAGCGATGCCAGACTGGCATCCTGTGCGTCGCGCTGGTCGAGCGTGGTCACGTAGCGAGTGGCGATGTCGCGTTTCGCTTCAACGCCCTGCGCGCCGAGAAACTCGATTTGGATCTGAGCGAGCACGGTGGTCCATGACGATGCGACTGTGCCGCGCACGCCCTCCGAAGGACTCTCGCCGATCGCATCCATCATGGCCGAGAACACATCTTGAACCGCAGGATCGGCTTTGCGCATCGCGGCCAGCGCGTCCTTCTCCGCTTTGATCTGTACCAGTATTCCGCCGAGTTGGGTGAAGCCGGCGGCGATACCCGGCGGCAGTCGGTCGTCGCGCACATCGCCGATCTTCTCGCCGAGTTCCGAAAGCGCGCTTTCGGTCTCGGCACGACGCGCGGGGTCGAGCAGTTTTTCCAGCGTTGCGGCGTAGGCATCGATCAGGCCGAAAGCGTTGCTCCATTTGGCGACGTCCTCGGATGCCAACGGGGTGAAGAAGGCGCGCTCATTGAGGGTCGGCAGACGTGCGGCGCGCTCAATCTGCTGCTGGCGCAGAAAGGTGTTGATGTCGGCGAATGCGGTCTGCGATTGCTGGTTTGCGGTGCTCGCACCGGCGCGGAAGGTCGGTATCGCGTCGCGGTCCGGCGTGGAGACGCATCCGGCGCCGAGGGTCAACACCGCAGCGAGCAAGATGCTGCGCGGAGAGAGCGAGCGGAACAGTCGCGGTACGCTTTCTGCGTGCCGCAAACGTGATCCGTAAGAACGTGACCCGTAAGAACGTGATTCGTAAGAACGTGATCCGTAAGAAGTTGCTTGCATGGTGCCCCCTGATCGCCCGGATTTTTCGATGAACCTTCGCACCGTTATGGACCAAAGCTAGGATCGTACTGTCGATTAGAAACTAAAGGCGATGATTGTCAAGTGATGCGACGATGGCATCGACGCTCGCGCGCGCTCGTCGCGGCCAAGCGCGTGGGCATCCACGCGCATGTCAGCAAAGCCCCCGATGGCGAGCGCACGCTCGACGATGGCGATCCAGGTCGCAATGGGCGCAGTCTGTAAACGCCGTCGAGTGCATCGTGGCGAAAGCCCAATAGCGAACGCGCCCCGGTGACTTCCGTCAGCGTTGCCGCAATTTATGTCTATTCGCACCGGCATCTAGCTCAATCGCTTCGTTCGGACCGAGCGCTTAGAGCCTGTTTAGAATCTCTGCATACTCCGCGTTGCGTCGCCGCGACACGCTGAGGTTCGAGCGTCGCGCAGCGCCAGACTGGTGGTCTGGTCAAGCGGCGCGCGGGCCTCAGCGTGTCGCGGCGACGCAACCCGAAGGGCTGAGCCTCAGAACGCGCGGCACAGCGTCCTCGCTCGGTCATGGATCGACATCCATTCCCTCGCTCCTCACTTGTTCCGCGCGTTCTGAGGCTCAGCGCGGAGCATGCAGAGATTCTAAACAGGCTCTTAGGAGTCGATGTCGGCCCCGTGGTTATCGAATGCCGTTAGTCCACCGTTAGCAGAGGCTCACTGGCTTCTGAAGAACGCCCAGACGTCGTCGGCCATTTCGATATCCGCGTTTTGCTGGCCCAACCAACGCATGAGCCAGCGCGGATAGCGTTCTTTACCGCTGGGTTCCGTATGCCCGCCGCCTTCGATGCGGTAGAGCATCACTGCGGGTCGTCCGCTGCGCGTCGTATAGGTGTCGCGAAAGACGCGGCTGTTGTCATCGGCCGACAGATCCGGCATCAGCCTTGTCTTGGGTGTCGATGCAGCGCCCGCGAGTTCCGTCCAGAGATCGACCGAGGCCTGAGTGGACAGCACGCTGCCGCGCTGAAATTTGTCGTTACCGACATGGCCGCCTTTGAACGGCATCAGCGGGTCGTCGGTGCCGTTGATGAACAACATCGGCACGAATTGCGTCGGCGCAGCGCATTCCGAACGCAGCGGCATCGACGCGATGATCGCAGCTGCGGCAGTGACCATGTCTGGCCGCTCGATCGCCATGCGTAGCGCCATCTGGCCGCCATTGGAACTGCCGATGACGTACACGCGATTCGATGCGACGCGGTAGGCGTGGCGCGATGCGGCGACGATCTCGGCGATGAAGGCGACATCGTCGCTCGGCGGGTTGCTGTCGGCGTCGGCGCGGCAATCGTTCCAACCGGATTTGCCGTCGCCGCCGTCGACGCCCTGGGGCGCGACGAGCAGCAGACCTTCGCGATCGGCGATCGGATTCCATTGCCGATACGGCGCGGCCTTGCCATTGCCGCCGATGAGCCGCTCGGCGCTGCCGGTGTGGCCGTGCAGCATCACTACGATCGCGGTCGGCGGTTTTCCGTTCGCGGGTGTGCGGACCAAGTATGTGCGCGCGATGCCGCTGCTGACGATCGTGCTGATCGAGAATCCGTTGTTGTCGTTGGTGCGCTCACGAGCGCCGAGAGCCGCGATCGACGCCAGAACGCACGACAGCGCAATGATCGGACACCGAAGCGATCTTTTCATCGATTTTTTTCCTGTGGTAACGATGCGTCGGACGAAAGCGGATTTATGACGATGCGGAGAATAGCGAACGCTTATCGCGGACCGACACGCACCAGGCCTTTCTTGCTCCCGAACAGCAGGCTGCGGCGGCAAGCGATCAACCAGCGTTTCATCGTGGATGTCTCACTGCGTGAAAAAACGCCGATGCTGATGAAGGTTTACGCGTGTAAAAAACGCGACGGAGTCGGGGGCTCCGTCGCTAAACCACCTTACTTCTTGCAAGGAATCACTGCGCCGTTCGGGTCGTAGCACGTTGCGGTGCGGGTTGCGCCTTCGCCCTTCGTGCCAGTCGTCGTCGATTCGTAGCTGTTGCCGCTGCGGCCGGTGGCATCGACGTTTCGATTCAGCGTGCCATTGTCGTAACTGGTATCGGCGTTATAGCTGCCGCCCTGTGCGCCGGTCGCGCTGGTGTGGCGTCCGCCGCTGACGGTGCCGTCGGCATTACGGGTGACGCCGCCCTGGGTGCTGCCGCTGCTGTTCTGACCGGCCCACTGCGCGCCACCCTGATGCTGGACGCTGCCGTCGGAGGCCCAGGTGGTGCCGCTGGCGCGCGCGCCGGTGCCGCCATTGGGGCCTTGATAGGCGCCGCCGCTCGCGGCTTTGCCGTTGCCCTGGCCGTCGGTGGTGTAGCCACGACCGCGGACCGCGCCGCCGCCGTTCGGCCCGCGTGCCGCAGAGGCGCGGCCACCGGTGACGCCGCCTGCCGCATTGGCTTTGGCGCCGTCGGCTTTGACCCGGCCTGCGGCATCGGCGCTCGGCGTGGTGATGGCGAAAGCGATGGCGAAGGTGGACACAGCGACGAGGATCTTGTTCATGATGATCTCCAAAAGTGAGGTAAATGACTGGGTTGCGCCGGCGAAAAGAGGGCGTTGTGCGGCGCTCGGATCGCCGCGATGGCAGCGACGTGAGGCTTATTGCCGCGCGTCGAGAAACCCGGCTAGGCGCTGGCGCAACTGCGAGAGCCGATCGATGCGCTGCGCCATTGCCGCGCGGACCTTCGCTTGCTCGGCCGGCGACAGCGATTCGTAGAAATCGAGCTGGCGATCGCGCAGGTCGCGCATCTCGGCCATCTGCGCATCGACGCGGCGCTGCGATTCGTTGGAGAACGCACGTAGATCAGCCGAAGGTTGATCGAGCAAGCTGCGGAATTCGGTGATGCCTGCGAATAGGTCTTCGCGGCCGACCCGGCGCAGCGCGATCGTCTCTTGGCGCAGGGCTTCCCATTGCTGGGCGCGCGCACCGGCAAAGCCGAGTTCGGCAGCGGTCGGCGGCGCGAAGCGTTCGGCCTGGGCCAAGCGCGGCGCGGCGACGGCGGTGGCGATGGTGAGGGTCGCGGCGATGGCGGCGACCAGATAAAGCGACTTCGGCGAGAAGCCTTTGCGATTGGCGGATTGGTTGGTCATCGGAGGTTCCTGATGGGGTGCGAAAGCGCAGGTGTAGATTGCGGATTTCCGCGCGCTGAGGCGTGTCCAGGCTGCATCGGCTTGCAAGCGAACGTGTCCCGATGCCGATGCCGACACATTTGCTTACAACTCGCTTTGCTTGGGTGGCGAGCGAGGCTTACCGATGGCTTGTCGGCCAGGCCGAAGCGGCGACAATGGCGTCATGGCCAAACCATCCGATGCATCCGCCGCGAACACCTCCGCACTGCCTGCGCCCTGCGTGCTTGTCGTCGACGACGACGAGCGTCTGCGCGATCTCCTGCTGCGCTATCTCACCCAGCAAGGCTTTCAGGCCTTGGGCGCGAACGATGCCCGCGAGCTCGATCGCCAGCTTTCGCGCCATCATGTCGATGCGATCGTGCTCGATCTGATGCTGCCGGGCGAAGACGGCTTATCGATCTGCAGGCGCCTGCGTGGCCAGGGCGTGGACACGCCGATCGTGATGCTGACCGCCAAGGGCGATGAGATCGATCGCATCGTCGGGCTGGAAATCGGCGCCGACGACTATCTGCCCAAACCAGGCAATCCGCGCGAATTGGTCGCACGTATTCGCGCGATCCTGCGTCGCGGCCGGCCCGCGCCCGGCGCGCCGAAAGAAGACGGTGGCCGCGTCGCATTCGGCACCTGTGTCCTCGATCTGGGCGCACGCACGTTGCGTCGCGATGGCCAGGAATTGCGCATGACCACCGGCGAGTTCGCGGTGCTCGCGGCGCTGGTGCAGCGGCCGCGACAGGCGCTGAGCCGCGACCAACTGATGAGCGCCGCGCGCGGCCGCGAGCACGATGCGTTCGAGCGCAGCATGGATGTGATGATCAGCCGCCTGCGCAAACTCGTCGAAGACGACCCGAAACGTCCGCGCTGGTTGCAGACGGTGTGGGGCACCGGCTATGCCTTCGTACCGGACGACCCAGCGGAGCCCCGCAGATGAACAATCTCTTCGGTCGGTTGCATACGCGCTTGCAGCTATTGCTGGCGGTGGTGGTGATCGCCGTGGTGGCCTTGGCTGCGCTCGCATTTCGGATCACCACGCGCGATAGCAGCGCCGAGCGCATGGGCCGCGCGCTGCATGCGCAGGTCGTTGCCGCCGACGCATTGCTGTCGATGCCCGATCGCACCGCTGCGGATGCGCAGATGCGCCAGCTCGGTATGCAGTGGCGACCGACGCTCCCCCCCGGCGAACGTCCGACCATTCCGCTGCTGCGCAAAACCGAAGCGCAAATCGGCGCGCGTTTGCCGGAACGCCCGTTGCGACTGAGCGGTTCGCCTGCGGAGCTATGGGTGCAGTCGCGCGATGGCCGCGGCTGGATCGGCATTCCGGTGTTGGGCGATGGCGAGCCGTTGAAACGCGGCGTGCTGTTTTCGCTGATCGCAATTACTGCCTTGGTGCTCACTGCCGGCGCGGTGCTGGCGCGCACGCTCACGCGTCCACTGCGTCGATTGGCCGCTGCCGCGCCGGCGATCGTCGCCGGCGACATGCCGCCGCCGCTGCGCTTCGCCAGCGACGAAATGCTCGAACTGCAGCGGTCGCTGGCGGTCGCTGCGGAGCACACCCGCGCCGCCGCGCGCGACCGCGAACTGATGCTGGCCGGGCTCTCGCACGATATGCGCACGCCGCTGGCGCGTCTGCGCTATGGCCTGGCCCTGGTCGAGGCCGATGTCGATGCGGGCGCGCGCGATGCGATGGAGCAGGACATCGACGAGATCGACGCCATCATCGGCCAGTTCATCGATTACGTGCGCGACGGCCGCGACGAGCCTGAATCTGAGGTCGATCTGGTGGAGATGCTGCACGCGCTCGCCGAGCGCGATGCGCGGGCTGGCCACGATTGGACGTTGATCGCGCCCGAGCGCGCGGTGTTGCGCGGCCGGCCGCTCGCCCTGCAGCGCGCGCTCGGCAATTTGTTCGCCAATGCCGCGAAGCACGGCGCGGCGCCGTTCGAGGCCGTGTTGGAGAGGGCCCCCGCCGAGACCACGACGGGTGTTGCCGCCACGGGCGCGGTCGCCGGCTGGCGCCTATGCGTGCGCGATCACGGCGCGGGCGTGCCCGAGGCGCGTCTGGCGGACCTCGGCAGGCCCTTCCATCGCGTGGACACCGCGCGCGGCACGCCCGGCAGCGGGTTGGGGCTGGCCAGCGTGGCCCGCGTGGCCGCGCTCCATCGCGGCAGCTTGCGACTGCGTAATCGCGAGGGCGGCGGCTTCGAGGTCGAACTTCGGCTAGCCGTGTGACCCGTGCGCCGGCCGCATTTTCGGCCTGGATGCTCGGCTTGTGGCAAAATCACCGGTCTTTCGCCCGAGCCAATCGTCATGTCGCCATCTGCAGCCCGGTCGTGCCTCAATCGTCTGCGCACGTCTCCGGTGCTTACCGCAGGCCAGGGTTGCTGAGATGGCCGATCAGACCGGACACATGCCGCGCACGCCGGGCCGCATCATCAAGGCGACCATCTGGTCCTTTCAAGGCCTTCGCGCCGCGTGGCTGCATGAATCCTCGTTTCGGCTCGAAGTGTATTTGCTGGTCGTACTGACACCGCTGGCGATCTGGCTGGGCGATAACGCGATCGAACGCGCGCTGATGATCGGCAGTTGCCTGCTGGTGCTCAGCGCAGAGCTGCTCAATTCTGCGGTGGAAGCCGTGATCGAGCGCTACGGCCCGGAATTCCACGAACTGGCCGGACGCGCCAAGGACATGGGCTCTGCGGCGGTGTTCGTACTGATGATGAACGTTTTGCTGGTCTGGGGTTTGATCCTCGGCGAACGTTACCTTTGATGCGTTGCGACTGCCGAATCGACGCAACGCCAAAACGCAATTGAAGAATTTTAGGAACTGAATTCAATGATGGAATTGCTGTCCGATCCGCAAACGTGGATCACGCTGATCACCTTGAGTGCGATCGAAATCGTGCTTGGTATCGACAATCTGGTGTTTATTTCGATCGCCGTTTCCAAGCTGCCGTACGCGCAGCGCGAAAAAGCGCGCAAATTCGGCATCGCGGTCGCATGCATCAGCCGCATCGCGCTGCTGCTCACGTTGGCGTGGCTCGCCGGTTTGACCAAAGATCTGTTCCCGGTATTCGGCCAAGGCATCTCGGTGCGCGATTTGGTGCTCATCCTCGGCGGTGCATTTCTGCTGGTGAAGGGCGTGGCCGAAATTCGCGACATCGTGCAAGGCGAAGGCGAGAGCGAGGATATCGACACCAAGCCCAAGACCGTGTTCTGGGCGGTCATCGCGCAAATCGCGGTGATCGACATCGTGTTCTCGCTGGACTCGGTCATTGCGGCGGTCGGCATGGCCAATCAGACGCCGGTGATGGTGGCGGCGATCCTGATTGCGGTCTGCGTCATGCTGCTTGCGGCCACGCCGATCGGAAAATTCATCGACCACAACCCGACGGTAAAAATGCTGGCGCTGGCCTTCATCGTGCTGGTCGGCGCCTTTCTGGTCGCCGAGGGTTTCGAGGCGCATGTGCCGAAGGGCTACATCTACTTCGCCATGGGCTTCTCCGCAGCGGTGGAGTCGCTCAACCTGTGGGCGAAGAAGCGCGAGAAACAGCGCGTGCTCGTGGAGTGAGCTGAGGCTCAATGCGATAGAACTGCTTTGGCGCCTGTGCCATCGTTCGGCGACCGATGCTGCCGACGATTCGCACGCCGATCGCGGCGTAGCGCGTTCGATGGCCCGATCAGGATCGTTCGGGCGCCACGGACGAACCGCTGAAATCGGTCGTTCGGTCTGTGCGTCTGCGTAGAACCCGCCATCGCCATCGTCTTAACCCGAACTGGGCCATCCTCCGGCACAATAGTCACCCCCGCAGCCGATCCGCACCGATGACCTATTTGCACCAAATCGACCCGATCGCGCTCACGCTGGGACCGCTCAAGGTTCATTGGTACGGCATCATGTACATGCTCGGGTTCGCGGCGGCCTGGGTGCTCGGGCGCCGCCGGGTGCGCGCCGGGCGCCTGCCGGGCGTGGATGAGCAGGCCTACAGCGATCTGCTGTTCTACAGCATGCTCGGCGTGATCTTCGGCGCGCGCATCGGTTACGTGCTGTTCTACGACCTCGATACCTATCTCAGCCAACCGCTGCTGATCTTCAAGATTTGGCAGGGCGGCATGAGTTTCCACGGCGGCTTGATCGGCGTGCTCGCGGCCGGTTTGTGGTGGTCGCGTAAATACAAGATGCATTTCTTCGACATCATCGATTTCCTGGCGCCGCTGGTGCCGCCGGGACTCGGTCTGGGCCGGCTGGGCAACTTCGTCAACGGCGAACTCTGGGGTAAATACACCGATTCCGGCTGGGGCGTGATCTTCCCCTACGCCGAAAGCGGCATGACCCAAATGGACCAAGCGACCCTACGCGCGCAGCACGCCAGCGGCGCGCTCGATGCGCTGGCCCGTCACCCCAGCCAGCTCTACCAATTTGCGCTCGAAGGCGTTGCGCTGTTCGTGATTCTCTGGTGGTTTTCGCGCAAACCGCGCCATCGCTACGCCGTGTCCGGCATGTTCGCGCTGTGCTACGGCATCTTCCGCTTCATTATCGAATTCGTGCGCCTGCCGGATCAGCAGATCGGCTATATCGCCTTCGATTGGTTGACCATGGGCCAAGTGCTCAGTCTGCCGCTGGTCGGGTTGGGGCTGGTGCTGCTCATGCTCTCGCGCAAAGCGCCGGTGCTGCAGCCGGTGCCGATGCGCGACACTGCCGCCGCGAGCGATCGCAGCTAAAGCCGCTCCAACGACGCTCTTCGGAACGATCTCGCAATGCGCCAGTACCTCGACCTCCTGCAGCACGTCCTCGAACACGGCGACGAGAAAGCCGATCGCACCGGCACCGGCACGCGCAGCGTGTTCGGCTGGCAGATGCGCTTCGATCTGAACGCGGGTTTTCCGCTCGTCACCACCAAGAAGCTGCACCTGCGCTCGATCGTCCATGAACTGCTGTGGTTCCTCAAAGGCGAGACCAATATCGCCTATTTGAAAGCGCACAAGGTCGGCATTTGGGACGAATGGGCCGATGCAGATGGCGAACTTGGCCCGGTCTACGGCAAACAGTGGCGCCGCTGGGTCGGTGCCGACGGCGTCGAGATCGACCAGATTCGCTGGGTCATCGACGAGATCACGCGCAATCCCGATTCGCGGCGGTTAATCGTCAGCGCTTGGAACGTCGCCGATTTGCCCGAGATGGCGCTGATGCCGTGCCATACGATGTTTCAGTTCTACGTCTCCGGCGGCAAGCTGAGCTGCCAGCTCTACCAGCGCAGCGGCGATATTTTTCTCGGCGTGCCGTTCAATATCGCCAGCTACGCACTGCTCACGCACATGGTCGCGCATGTCTGCGGCCTGGGCGTCGGCGATTTCGTGCACACACTCGGCGATGCGCATCTGTACGCGAACCATATCGACCAAGCCCGCGAACAACTCGCACGCCCGCCGCGCCCGCTGCCGAGCTTGCGCTTGAATCCTGCAGTCAACGACATCTTCGGCTTCGCCTACGACGACATCGCGATCGAAGGCTACGACCCGCATCCGCCAATCAAGGCGCCGGTAGCGGTGTGAGCATTAGCGGCCACGCTGAGTCGGTCGCGCTGCCGTCCACATCCGCACCATCGTCCGCGGTTGCACAGGATTATCGACGAAAGCGCTGCGATTGTGCGCCATACGGCGGTTGTCCACCCACAGCATTTCTCCTCGCTGCAGCGTGAAAGACAACACGTGCAGCGGGTCAGCGAGCGCGGAATCCAGTCGGTCGAGCGCAATGGTCTGCGCGTCGTTGAGCGGTTCGCCGATCAACGCATGCGCCCGTTCGATCCAATAGCGCATATAGCGAAACGTCAGCGTATCGTCGTCGCGTCGGAACACCGGAAAGCGGTTCTCGCGAATGCGATCGAGGTTGCGCTCGCTACCGGGCGTGACCACATCGCGACAGTAATCGCGATAAAGCATCGTCAGTGACTGCGGCGCCTCCACCAATAGCGTGTCGTGAGCAGTGACTGCGCTGGACACGAGCGATTCGCCGCCCTGCGCCGCCGGGTGCAGGCAGAGCAGGCCGACGTCATCGGGTTCCACGTCGCGCGCACTGCTATCGGTGTGGAACGAAGTGCTTTCGCGGGTCATCGACACCGGCACAGCGCTGGTCCGATAGTCTTCGCCGCGGTCTTTAACGTCGAACAAACGCCCGTAATTCGTCAGCGCGTCGCCGATTTCCAGCCCTAGGGCGAGATAGACCATGCGCAGCGCGCTGTCGTCGAGTGCGGGGTCGAAGCCGACGACGCGAATGATGCCGCAGCCATCGCGCAGTGCGCAGCGCATGCGCGCACCGAATGCGCGCAACGCCGGCAATTCGATCGCAGCGGGCACGTAGTGTTGTTCTGGCGCATCGTCCGCAGCGGCCCAGTTCGCAAGGCGCAGAATGTCGCGATGCAGGCCATCGTCGGCACGAACGATCCAACGATCGTCCGTTGCCATGTCCGCCGCCGTCCACGCTTTCGCGCCGCCGATTGCCCGCATCGGCGACATCGCCTGCGGCGATTGTGGCTTTGATGTGCGCGCCGTGGTGGCGCTCATCGCGCCAGCTCGAACATCACATGCAGCGGTTGTTCGCGCAGCGGGCCGAAGAACTGCGGGTCGAGCGCGAGATGTTCTTCGGTGACGCGCAGTTCGGTCAATTTCGGCATTGCCGCGAAACCCGCCGCGCGCATCGCGTCGAAATAGTCGGCGAAGGTCTTGTGGACGCAGCGCACCGGTACATCGACGCCATCGCGGCGCCAGATGCGGCCTTCAAACAGCACGTTGCGGCCGTTGAAATAGCCATGCTCGCCGCGATCGAACCAAAATGGACGTTCTTTTTCTCGAAAGAACGGCAGCAGCGGGTGCGGCACGGTGAACACGAAGCGACCGCCGGGACGCAGTGCGCGATACACCGTGCGCATCACCGCTTCGGTCTGCGCGGTGTCGAGATAGTTGAACAGAAATACCGCGATCGCGAGATCGAACCCCGCTTCAGGTAGATCGAGTCCGGCAGCGGCATCGCCGACCCGGAATTCGATGCCTTGCGGCTGCGCGGCTTCTGCCTGTCGCGCCTGTTCGATCATGCCTTCGGAGATATCGTAAGCGAGGATCGAATGTGTGCCGCGCGCTGCGAATTGTCGCGCGACATAGCCTTCGCCGCAGCCTAAGTCGAGCACGCTCAGGCCGCGGATGGGTTCGCAAGCGGCAAGCACGAATGGACGCGCGGTGTAATCCGATAGCAGCACCGGCTGCTGTCGCGCCCAGTCGCCGGCAGCACGGTCGTAAAGTGCGGAGGTCGCCTCGCTCATGCCGCGACCCTCGATGCATCGGCCTGCGCGCGTTCGAGCAAGTAGTCCCAGAAGCCCGCGCGCAGCGCCAGTGCCTTGCGCATGCCACGGCGCAGGCCATCGCGGCCTTCGGCGCTCTGGGCAAGATCGATCGCGATGCACTTGAGCGATTCCTGATGCGCATCGTCCACATCGCAATGCAGCGGGAAGAACACCGTCGCTTCCGCAGACAGCGATAGTCGGCGTAGGGCTTCGACGAAATGCCGATAAACGCTGCCGACGATGGTTTCGGTGCCTAGGCCCAGCGCGCCGATAGCCTCCGCAGGCGAGCCGTGCGCGATTACCGCATAGAACATTTCGCGCCAGCACACCACTTCGACATCGTGCAGGCCCTCGTCGCCGTGAAGATTCAGCGCACGACGGAAACGCCGGAAGAGTTCTGGATGCGGAACGCCGACGATCCATTCGCGCTGAATGCCGGAAGCCTCAAGTTCGGACAGTTCGTTTTCATGATAATGGCCGGACTCCTCAGTCAAATTTTGAATGAGCGCCGCGCGGTGCGTCGGTTCGTCGAGGCGCGAGATGGTCGCGGTGAGATAGCGCGGAAAATGCGCCGAATAGCCGTAATAGAGCCGCGCGAAATCGATCATTGCGCGCGATGGATCGGGTAATGCGCCGCTTGAAAGCGCATTTAGATACGGATGTCGCACTGCGCGATGCGCATGCGCTTCGGCGATCAAGGTTTCGACGTATTCGGCTGCTGCAAACGGCGACTGTTGGGTGCCATTCGCGAGTGAGGAATGCGCGCTATTTTGGGCTGCGTTCTGAAGATGCAACATTTTTCGCCTCTATGTCCTTGGCTCGTGATGGCTTCACAACCTCTATGACTGCTGTGCATGGCTCGCTGCACATAGGGTAGGAGGGTTTCACTGCTGGCATGGCTACGTCAACTCTAAACGCCGGTTAACTGACGTAAAAAATGCGATTTGGCACACATTTTTACGCCTAGATGCGAGTCGTACCTGAACGCTAACATGAGGCAGCGATGAACGCCGATGCGTACTGCCGCTGGGCGATCATCGGGCGTGGGCGGTTTCCCCCGAGAACAGACTGACCGATACTGCATTCTTATCCATGCCGATCGCCGAATTCACCCAATGCGCCTCAGCCTCATCGCCGCGCTCGACCGCAACTTCGCCATCGGTCGCGATAACGGCTTGCCGTGGCATTTGCCCGACGATCTGAAGCGCTTCAAATCGCTGACGCTGGGCAAGCCCGTGCTGATGGGGCGCAAGACCGCCGAATCGCTGGGTCGCGCGCTACCGGGGCGCACGAATCTGGTCCTGACCCGTGGCGGCACGGTGCCGTTCGCGGGCATGCAGGCAGTGGCAAGCATCGACGACGCGCGTGCTGTGGCTGTAGCCGATGGCGCGAGCGAGCTGTGCGTCATCGGCGGCGGCAAGATTTACGCGCTCACGTTACCGTTCGCCGAGCGCATGCATCTCACCTTCGTCGACACTGCGGTCGATGGCGCCGATGCGTTTTTCCCGCCATTCGATGCCGCGCAGTGGCGCGTTGTCGCGCGTGAGACGCATCCGGCCGATGCAAAACACGCGTTCGCGTTCGAGAATGTGGATTACGCGCGCTAACACCGCAGCCTGCGTTCGAGTAGAGCGGAGCGCAGCTCCGCTGCCGATGAAGCTCGGTAGCGCTGGGCAAAGCAATTCCGCACGGTCTTCAAACGCAATCACGGTGTCTTCGCTGCGTTTGAACAGCGATAGCGGAGCTGCGCTCCGCTCTACCGAGGGGCAACGGCAGATGTTCGGCGTCTAGCGCTTCGGTCGATAGTGGCCGGTGATGCGGTAGCCGAACAAAATATCCTCCTCGCGCGTGCCGCGACCGATGTTGTGGATGATCAGCGGCGTGCCGAAGAGACTTTTGCGATCGCTGACGATGCCGATATGCGGCAGATTGCCCGGCAGCATCCACGTCACGAGGTCGCCGGAGCGAAAATCGTTCGCGCGTTCGCCCTGCGGTGCGATCGACCAGCCTTCGCGTGCGAACCACGTCTGCAGATTCGGCACGCGGCGATGATCGATATTGCGATCCGGGCTGCGCAACCCCCATTTTTTTGGATAACGCTTGAAGTTCGCGCGCATATCGTCGTGAACGCGCTGCTGCAAATCGAGGCCTTGCGCACGAAAGGCGCGGATCACCACATCGGTGCAGACGCCGCGGTCGTTCGGCACATCGCCATCGGGGTAGGCCAGCACGACATAGGCGGGATCGTAGCGGGTGGTGACGCCGATCTGTTTGCGCGCTGCATCCACGAGTCGCTGCGCCGGTGAACGGGTCGTATTCGCCGTTCGGGCTTCGGGCGCATGCTGCGCATTTGTCGTGGCGCATACGGAAAGCGCGCACCACAGCGCGACGATGCCGCAGACGATCCGCGCTCGCACGCGACGCGCCATCAGTCCTGCGCAATCCCTGGGTTGGGTACATCGCGTCCGGCCACTTGGACGATGCGCAAGTCCTCGCTGTCGATCTGCAGCGCGGTCAGTTTGCCGCCCCACACTGCGCCGGTGTCGATCGCGTGTACGCCGTGGCCGAGGAACAAGCCGAGCGTGGACCAATGCCCGCACACCACTTTTAGATCGCGCGCGGCGTGGCCGGGCACTTCGTACCAGGGATACAGCCCCGGCGCCTGCGTGCCTGGCGCGCCCTTCTCGTTGAATGCGATTTTTCCGCGCGGCGAGCAATAGCGCAGCCGGGTGAAGATATTGATGATCGCGCGTTCGCGTTCGATCCCGCGCAGGGCGGGCGACCATGCTGGGTAGTCGCCGTACATGTTTTTCAGCAGTTTGCGATAGCCATCGCCGTGCAGCCGGCGTTCGACTTCGCGCGCGTGCTTTTCGGCCAAGACGGAGGTCCACTTCGGCCCGAGACCGGCGTGGATCATCATCCAACCGCGTTCGCGATCACTGTGCAGCAGCGGGCGATGGCGTAGCCAATCGATCAGCGTGGCGTGGTCGTCTGCGAACAACACGCGCTGCAGATCGGCATTCACTTTTCGCTGATCGTCATGGCTGCGTTCGGCAATCGCCAGCAGCGAAAGATCGTGATTGCCCAGCACCACGATGCAGTGGTCGCGCAGCGAATGCACCAAGCGCAGGGTTTCCAGCGATTCGCCGCCGCGGTTGACCAAATCGCCGCAAAACCACAGCGTATCTTGCGCTGGGTCGAAGCGAATTTTTTCCAGTAAGCGCTGCGTGGGGCCGTAACAGCCTTGCAGATCGCCGATCGCCCAGATCGCCATCAGCGCATCTCACTCGTGCACAGGGATAGAATCTGTGTGTTGCTGAGTGCTGCGGCGAGACGGATGCGAACGTTCACGCGAGAATCAATGCAGCATGCGCGGGATGCACAGGACGAACTGCGGAATCTCCGCTTCGAATTCGGCGCCGTCGTCCGTTCGCATCGTATAGCTGCCTTCCATCGTGCCGAATGGCGTTTTGAAGAAGGTGCTGGAGGTGTATTCGAAGCGTTCGCCGGGGCGCAGCCGCGGCTGTTCGCCGATCACGCCTTCGCCGCTGACTTCGCGCGGAAAACCGATGGCGTCGACGATCAGCCAGCGTCGGCTGATCAAACGCGCCGGCACCACGCCTGCATTGCGGATGCCGATGGTGTAAGCGAAGTAGTAAAGCTCTTCGTCCGGTTTGGATTGCTCGGGCAAATAGCGGGTGGCGATATCGATCGCGATGTCGGGGGAGGTCTTGTCGTCCATCCGATAAGTGTAAGCGCAACCGTCGCTAACGACGACTCCCGGATGCGGCTTTACGGCGGTCGAGATGGAGCGGGTGCGGGCTCGAAGATGCGGGCTTGAAGATGCGCGCTTGAATCGACGCGCGTTCAGCGATTCGGCGTTGCGTTCGCCAAACGCACGAAATCGGCCACGGCGAGCTGTTCGGCGCGGGTCTGCGGGTCGATGCCGGCGGCGATCAGGGCATCGACATCGCAGACGCTGCTCAGCGCGTTGCGCAGGGTTTTGCGGCGCTGGCCGAAACCGGCGCGAACGATCGCGGCGAAGCGCGCGCGGTCGTCGATGCCGATCTCGCCCGCTGGCTTGGGCACGAGGCGCACGACGGCCGAATCGACGTTCGGCGGCGGCCGGAACGCGCCTGGCGGTACTTCGAACAGACCGGTCACACCACAGTAGGCTTGCAGCATCACGCTGAGGCGGCCGTAGACCTTGCTGCCGGGCGGGGCCGCCATGCGATCGACCACTTCCTTCTGCAGCATGAAGTGCATGTCGCGAACCGCAGCGGCGTGATCGAGGGCGTGGAACAGAATCGGCGAAGATAGGTTATAGGGCAGGTTGCCGACCAGGCGGATCTGGCCGCCCGGCGGCTTTGCCGCTAACTCGGTGAAATCGACGTTCATCACATCGGCATGGATCAGTGCCAGTTCGCCGTGCGTCTTCGCCGCCGCGGTGAGCGGTTCGAGCAGGTCGCGGTCGAACTCGATCGCGGTCAATGCGCCATGGCGGTCGAGTAAAGGAAATGTCAGCGCGCCTTGGCCCGGGCCAATTTCGACGAAGCGATCGCCCGGTTTGGGGTCGATCGCCAGCAGCATCTTGTCGATCACCCCGCCATCGTGCAGGAAGTGCTGACCGAGCGATTTTTTCGCCTGCTTTTGAAAGGGTACGACGTCGAAGCGTGCGGTATCGAAGCCTGCGGTATCGAAGCGTGCGGTGTCCGAACCGGCGCCGGTCTCACGGCGGGTCATGCGTGGGGTCCCATCGTGTTATCCGCGCGCTCGCGCCGCATCGCACGTTGCTGCGCCAGTCGCGTGCAGGTCTCGATCGCGGCGAACAGACTCGACGGGTCGGCCACGCCGCGGCCGGCGAGTTCCAGCGCGGTGCCGTGATCGACCGCGACGCGGGGATAGGGCAGGCCGAGGCTGAGGTTCACCGCGCGCTCGAAACCGCTGTATTTGAGCACCGGCAGGCCTTGGTCGTGATACATCGCTAGCACCGCGTCGATCGCGCGCAACTTCGCGGGCAAGAAGGCGGTGTCGGCCGGCAGCGGGCCGATTAGATGCAGGCCTTCGCTGCGCAGCGCGTTCAACAGCGGAATGATCAGATCGAGCTCTTCGCGGCCTAGATGCCCGTCTTCGCCGGCATGTGGGTTGAGCCCGAGTACTGCGATCCTCGGCTCGGCGATGCCGAAGTCTTCGCGCAGCGCGGCGTGAACGATGCGCAGGGTGCGAGCCAAGCCATCGGCGGTGATCGCATCGGCCACCGCGCGCAGCGGCAAATGGGTGGTGGCCAGTGCGACGCGGACGATGTCGTTGGCGAGCATCATCACCACCTCGCAGCCGGCCTGTTGGGCGAGCAATTCGGTGGTGCCGGTGTAGGGAATGCCGCCGTCGTTGATCGCGGCCTTATGCACCGGCCCAGTCACCAAGCCGTCGCACAGGCCCTGCAGGCAGGCGCCGGCGGCGGTTTCGAGCGCGGCGATGGTGGTGCGGGCATTACGCGGCGCGGGCGTGCCGAAAACGGTGGCCTCGCGCTGCGGAATTTCGACATGTGCCAGCCGGCCAGGGCCGGCAGCGGATGGGTCGTTCGGTGAGATCAACTGCAGCGGCAGGCCGATGGCTTCGGCGGCGCGCAGCAGGGTGTCGCGATCGCCGTAGGCCACCAAGTCGGCATCCCAGGTGCGCTGAGCGGCGCGGACGCAGAGCTCTGGGCCGATGCCTGCGGGTTCGCCCGGCACCAGCGCGAGCCGGGGCCGAAACGAGGGTGTCGGTGTTGAGTCGGCCAGCAGCACCGGCCTTAGCCGGTGCTGCCGTCGGTCGCGCCGATGCGGATGTCGATGAAGGCTTCGCCGCGCAGTTCGCGCAGGAAGCGGGTCCATTCGTCTTCCAGCTTGCGCTGACCAATGCTTTCGCGGATTTCGGTGCGGCGGCTTTCATCGGTGGCGTTGACCTGACGGCTGCCAACGCGCTGGACGACATGCCAGCCGGCCTGGGTCTTAAACGGTTCGGATACTTGGCCGTCGGTCAGCGCAGTGACAGCGGTGCCAAACTCGGTGCCGTAGTCGTCTTGAGCGAACCAGCCGAGATCGCCGCCGCGCGCCTTACTCACCGGGTCTTCGGATGATTTAGTGGCGATTTCGGCGAAATCCGCACCGCCCGTTATCCGCGCGCGGATGGTTTCGAGACGGGCCTTGGCAGCCGTATCGCTGGTGTCGTCATCGATACGGACCAAGATATGGCGGCCTTGATATTGCGTGACCATCTTGGCGTCGCCGGTCTCGGCGTTTCGGGTTTCTTCTAAGCGGATCAACTGGAAGCCGCTGGCGCCTCGGATCGGGCCAATGAATTGGCCGGTCTGCATACTGCGGATGGTGTTGGCGAAGGTGGTGGGAATCTGATCGGCGCTGCGCCAGCCAAGATTGCCGCCTTCCAGCGCATTCGGGCTATCGGAATAGCGCACTGCGGCGGCGCTGAATTCCATCTCGCCCTTGTCGAGCAGGGCCTTGATGCCGTCGATCTTGCTCTGGGCGAGCTTAATCTGCTCAGCGGTGGCGCCTTCGGGCAATGCGACCAAAATGTGGGCGAGGCGGTATTGGGTGCTGCCGCCGGCCTGCAGTGCGAGGCCAGCATCCACTTCGGCGTCGGAAACGCTGATCCGGCCCTGAGCGAAGCGCTGACGCAGGCGCTGGATCATGATTTCGTCGCGTAGCGAATTGCGGAATTCGCTGAAGCTGAGGCCATCGCGGGCCAATTGCTCGCGCAGTTGGTCTGGTGTGACCTTATTTTGGCGGGCGATGTTGGCGACGGCGGCGTTCACTTCCTCATCGCTGATTTTCATGCCTGAGCTCGTCGCGCGGGCGGTTTGCAGGCGGATCAGGATCAGGCGTTCGAGCACCTGACGCTCCAACACGTTCGGTGGCGGCAATTGCTGATCGCGACCGGCGTATTGGGCGCGGATATTGGCGACGGCGCGGTCCAGTTCGGTCTGCAGGATGATGTCTTCATCGACGATCGCAGCGATCCGCTCCAGCGCCTGCTGCGCCGAGGCAACTCCGGCGCTGAGAAGGGTGACGGCAAAACACGCGGCGACGGCAGCGGTGCGGAGAATGGCGCCAGGACGGCGCGCGGAACAACCAAGCATGGATCGGATCATGGAAGCGGGATCACCAAAGCGAGATGACGGGAGAGAGCGGAAGCCATCGGGTTGTCGGCAGCGTGCTTGCGGAAGCAGTGCACGCTACCAGGGTTACGAGCCAACCTTAGGGCAGCGTGTCCGGGGTTGGGGTACTGCTACCGCTGCGGACTTGGGCCGGCGGAACGAGGGACAGATCCTCTCGGTAATAACCGAGAATAGCACGCCGCAACCGGCCCTCCGTGGAAGGTCCGACCGAGCCCAGGCCCTTAAGTTCGATTTCAAACTGAATGGCGCTGCCCAGTTCGCCTTCCTCGCGATTGCGCAGATAGCGTCGTCCGACCAAGCGCACGGCGAGACAACAGCTTTCCCACTGCACGCCGGCGATGCCTTCCAATAGCTGCTTGTCCTGCAGCGAGTAGTAATAGCGGCCGACGAGGCTCCAACTCGGCGTCAGCGGATACAAGAACGACAGATCGACCTGTTCCAACAGGTCGCGGCGGTAGCGATAGCCGAGATTGACGACGCCGTCGTTGCCGATCAGATAGCGCGTACGCAGGCTAGCCAGATCGCGGCGCCCGGCTTTCGGATCCCACTGATACGAGCCGCTGATCGTCCAGCGATCCGTCGGTGAGTAGCTGGTGTCCACCAGCCACGCTGATTTGCCTTTTTCGATCGGCTGTTCGCCGGGCACGACGACCTGCGAGTCCGCGAAATAGCGGATTTGGCCGAAGCTGGCGGCGAATTTCTCGAAACCGTCGGATTCGCGGATCAAGCGGCTGGAGAAGGCCAGCGTCAATTGGTTGCCGTCGGCCTGGCGGTCGGCGCCCGCGTAGCGATTGTCGCGAAACAGTTGGCCCCAACTGAAGGTCAGCGGGCGGGTGTCGAACAGCGGAATGCCGGACTGGTCGCGGTAGGGCGCATTGAAATAGAACAGCCGCGGTTCGAGCGTGTTGAGGTAGTTATTCTCGCCCAGGCTGAGGCTGCGCTCGAAGAATAGGCCGGCGTCGACGGTCGCGATCGGGGTGCTGCGGCTGATGCGGCTGTCGCGGAAGGTCGGCGACAGCGCGGCGATCACCGCCGGGTTATTCGGATCCTGGCCGTTGCGGAGCGCGAAACTGCGCGCGCGATCGGCAGCATCGCCTTCCAAATCGTATGCGGTGTAGCGCCACGCCAGCGTCGGTTTGACGAACCAACTGGCGCCCTCCAGCGGCAGACTGACGTAGGGCTTGAGGTCCAGCCGCGTACCGCCGGTGTACTCGGGGTGGTCGAAGCGCACGGCTTCGGCGTCGGTGCCGAAGCTGAACGGTCCAGCCAAGCGCGTTTCCCAGCGCGCATAGCCGCGCGGCAGCCGGTTGAACGGCAGGCTTGCGTCGCGCAAGGTGTAGTCGGCGAGCTGCCAATGATCGGCCATGAAACCGGCTTCCCAACTGCGGCCCCGGCCATAAACGCCGACATCGCTTTGCAAGAACGACGCCGAGGCACCGTTCAATGTGCCATTGGCGTCGTCGACGAAACGGGTATCGCTGATCCAGGTCAGATTCGTGCGCGCCTGCCAGTTCGGGCCAAAATTCTGGTTGCCGACGTAGCGGAAGAATCCGCGGTTGTCGCGGCGACGATTGGTGATCGGCACGCCTGCGGCGATTTCGTCCGGCCGCTCGCGGTCGGTCAGGTCGTCCGACGGCAGAAATGCGGCGTCGAATTCGCCGCGGCCGGTTTCGGTGAGATAGCGGAATTCGCCGCCCAATTGCAGGCCGCGCTTGCTCATGAAGCGCGGCACGATGGTCGCGTCGTAATTCGGCGCGAGATTCAGATAGATCGGCTGGCGCCAGTCGAAGCCGTTGCGACCGGAACTAGAGATCGCCGGATAGAGCAGCCCGCTGCGGCGTTTATCGTCGATCGGGAAGCGAAACCAAGGCAGGTACAGTACCGGCACCTTGCCGATACGCAGGGTGGCATTGCGCGCAGTGCCGATGCCCTCTTCGGTATCGACGTCGATTTGCTGCGCACGCAACTCCCACATGCGCGAACCTGGCGGGCAGGTGGAGTAGCTCGAACGGCGCATGCTGCCCTTGGAGCCGACCAGTTCGATGCTGTCGGCGCCGCCGTTGCCGCGTCGCGACAGCAATTGATAGCGGATGTTTTCGAGCTTATGTCGGTCTTTCGCCTGGTCGCCTTCGGCGCGCTCGGCAATCAGGCGCATGCCGCCATCCTGATAGCGCACGCTGCCTTCGGCTTTGTAGGTTTCGGTCAGTTGGTCGTAGTCGAGTTTATCGGTGGCCAGTACTTGATCGCCGCGGCGCAAAAAAACGTTGCCGTTCAGGCTGATCTGTTCGCCCTCCACGCCGTTCAGATCGTCGCCGGTCACGTTCGTGGGTAGGTCGGTGATATCGCCTTTGACCGGCTGCGCGGGCGGCGCCATGTCGTCGAACGCGGGGATGGTGTCCTCGATCGGACACATCGACCAATCTTCCGGCGGCTCATCGGCGGCGTGAGCCGAGAGCGACAGGGCGATGCAGAGGGGCAGCGGTAGCAAACGGAGCTTTGGACGCACGCGATTAGCCTAGTAGCGGAGCATATCCGGCTAGCTTGACGCATCCGCGACGGTGCGGCAAACGCTAGGGCCTGTTACGTTGATGAACACAACTCGGGACGGGTCTCAGCCGTACAACGCCGCGACGTGCGCGACGCAGGACTCGCTCAAGCCCTGCAGGTCGTAGCCGCCTTCCAACGTCGAGACCATGCGGCCGCAGGCGTGGCGATCGGCGATCGCGGCGAGCTCGCGGGTGATCCAGCCGAAATCCTCGGCCTGCAGCCGCAACTGCGCCAGCGGATCGCGCTCGTGCGCGTCGAAACCGGCGGAGATCATCAGCAACTGCGGCTTGAAACCGTCGATTTGCGGCAGCAGCCGCGTGGCCCACGCCTCGCGAAAGGCGCGGCCGTCCGCATGCGGCGGCAGCGACACGTTGAAGATATTGCCGATCCCGCGTTCGACAGGGTGGCCGGTGTCTGGATACAGCGGCATCTGGTGCGAGCTGGCGAACAGCACCCGCGGCTCGCGGTCGAAGATCGCCTGGGTGCCGTTGCCGTGATGCACATCGAAATCGACGATCGCGACCCGGCGCAGGCCGTACTGTTCCAGCGCGTGCGCAGCGCCGACTGCGATTGAGTTGAACAGGCAGAAACCCATCGCGGCGCTGCCGGTGGCGTGGTGCCCCGGCGGCCGCACTGCGCAAAATGCGCGCGGCCGGTTGCAGTCGCCCATCACCTGATCGACCGCAGCCACCACCGCGCCCGCGGCGCGCAGCGCGGCTTCGGGCGATCGCGGCGACAGCACGGTGTCCGGATCGAGCCAGATGCGCTCGTGCGGTTTGGTTTCCAGCACCGCGTGCAGCAGCGCATCCTCATGTACGCGCAGCAACTGACCACGGCTCGCGCGTGGCGCATCGCGCCATTCTAAGTCTGGCAAAGCCGCGCGAAGGGCAGCCGTCACCGCAGCGAGACGTTCGTGACGCTCAGCGTGCCCGGGCCCGGTGTCGTGGGCGAGGCAGGCGCTGTGGGTGTAGATCGAAAATGCCATGTCGTGCGGTCGCTATTAGCGACGGCGCTCGTGATTCCAGAGCACTTCACCCTGGCCGGCATGGCGCGCCAGCACCCGCGCCAGTACGAACAGCAGGTCGGAGAGGCGGTTGAGATAGCGAATCGCCTGCGGCCGCACGGCGTCGTGGTGCGACAGCGTCACCGTTTCGCGCTCGGCGCGGCGCACGATGGTGCGCGCCAAGTGACAGCGCGCCGCAGCCTCGCCGCCCGCCGGCAGAATGAAATCCTTCAGCGGCGGCAATGGGTCGTTGTAATGATCGAGCTGTTGTTCAAGGCGCTCGATATCGGCGTCTTCGATCGCGGAATGGCCGGGGATGCACAGCTCGCCGCCGAGATCGAACATCTGATGCTGCACCATCGTCAGCAAGCTGCGGATGTCCTCGGGAATGCCGTCTACCGCCAGCAGCACGCCGATTGACGAGTTGGCTTCGTCCACCGTGCCGTAAGCGTTCACCCGCGCCGAGTCTTTCGAGACGCGAGTGCCGTCGCCGAGCCCGGTCGAACCGTCGTCGCCGGTCTTGGTGTAAATCTTGGAAAGGCGGTTGCCCATTGAGACCCTTAATATCCAGTAGATGCGGCAGCGATATTCGTCGATCGAACCATTTCGATTGGGCTGCCGCTGTGGAAGCGCGCAATTCGCGACGCAGTGACGACGGTGATGACGATTTTTTCGCGGTGTTTAGTTATCGCGACTCGCGTCGCGCCTACAGCGTCGCTCCGAAGCAATCGTGAAAGCCTTCAGACCGTTTGCGCGCGCAGCGCCGGCACGCGACGGCGCAGCAGTTCGAAGCCACCAAATAGCACTGCGGAGTAGAACAAAGTCCCGAGCACGGTGTTCTTGAAAAACGGAACCGCGGTGAGGTAGCACGCACCGAGGCCGCTGACGCAAGCGTTGTGGCCGGACACCGGGGTTGCCATCAGCCAGACCGCGAAATTGGTCACCGCGAAGAACAGCACCGAGCCTGCTAAGCCGTAACCCAGCACGCGTGCGCCATTCACCCGGCCGCGCAGGCCGAAGCCGAGCACGCTGGACAGCACGACGCACGCATAGACCGACCAGAACGTGAGGCTGGTCGCGACATACGACCAATAGTCGCCGCCCATCGACAGGCCCAGCGCGATATCCGACACCAGCATCGCCAGCAGCGGTACTGCGACGGCCCAGACGCGGCTGGCGAAGTAGGCACCACCGAAAAGGGCGATGGCCTCGACCGGCGAGAAATTCGGCGGATGCGGCAGCAGCCGGCTCAGCGCGGCAAGCAGAATCATGCCCGCGAGCATCAGCGGGCCGGACGCGAGCAGAGTCGTAGAGCGAGAGGTATTGGAGCTAGAGGTATTGGAGCTAGAGCCGGTGTTTGCGGTCATCGGGATGCGCGAGGTGGGGGTGCAGAGGCGGTAGCATAACGCAATGTCCGCACCCACCCCCTTTTCCCCTGCGCCCGTTTCCAGCGCTCCGTCGCACGCGGTTCTGATCGTCGGCGGCGGCCTTGTCGGCGCCAGTCTCGCCATCGCGTTAGACCGCATCGGCGTCGATGTCGGCATGATCGAAGCCAATCCGTCGGGCGCGCCGCCTGCGGTGTTCGATCAGCGCAACCTCAGTCTCGCCGAAGCCAGCGTCCACGCACTGACCGCGCTCGACGTACTGCCGCGGCTGCGCGCCCCGACCGGCGCGATCGCACGCATCCACATCAGCCGCAGCGGCGACTTCGGCCGCGTGCTGTTGAACGCCGCCGACTATGGCCGCGACGCCTTCGGCCGAGTGGTCGTGGCGCGCGATTTCGGCGAAGCGCTCGAAGCACGCGTGGCGACACTCACGCGTCTACAGCGCTACCGCCCAGCTCGATTTCTCGGCATCGCTGATGAAGCCGATGGCCGCCGCTTGGTGCGCATCGCGGGCGAGCACGGCGAATTCGCGATCCGCGCGCAGCTTGTCGTCGGCGCCGACGGCACCGGCAGCGGCGTCCGTGCGGCGCTGGGAATCGCCGCCGATACCCACGACTACGGCCAGACCCTGTTCGTCGCCCGCTTGCGCGCCGAACGTGCGCCCGACGGCACCGCTTACGAGCGCCTGACCGATCACGGCCCCACCGCACTGCTGCCGCGCGGCGATGGCCATTACGGCGCGATCCACGCCGTTGCGCGCGACCAGGCCGATGCAGTCGCTGCGCTCGACGATGCGGCGTATGTCGAACGCCTGCAGCGCGCCTTCGGTTGGCGCATCGGGCGAATGCTCGCGGTCGGCCCGCGCAGCGCGTACCCGATCGCTCGCGTGCTGGCGCGCGAAACCACCGCTGCACGCGCGGCGCTGGTCGGCAATGCCGCGCAAACCCTGCATCCGATCGGCGCGCAAGGCTTCAACCTCGGCTTGCGCGATGCCTTGACGTTAGTGGAGTGCATCGCCGCGCAGCGCGACGCAGCTGGCGTCGATGATCCTGGTAGCGATGATCCTGGCGTCGATGATCCTGGTAGCGACGCTGTGCTGCAGGCCTATGCGCGCCGCCGCCGCGAAGACCGCGAACGCACCATCGCGTTCTCCGATGGTTTAGCCCGCACCAGCGCGAATGCGACGCCGCTGATGCGGCCGCTGCGCAGTCTGGGTTTGTTCGCCCTGGATCACGACGACGCCCTGCGCGCGCAGATCGTCGCCGGTGCGATGGGCTATCGCGGCGATGTGCCGGCGCTGTGCCGGCCCGCAGCATGAAGCTCGTTCTATGAAAATGGAGATGGCAGCATGAGTTCGACCGTTCTGAATAAGCGCACGCGCGGTGGTCGCGCCGATGCGGTGATCGTCGGTGGCGGCATCGTCGGCGCAGCCTGCGCACTCGCGCTGGCGCAGCAGGATCTGCACGTGGTGTTGATCGAAGCGCACGACCCGCAACCCTGGTCGCCCGCTGCGCAGGATGCCGAAAAGCATGCTGTCGAAAAGAATGACGTCGAAAAGCATGCTGTTGAAAAGCATGCTGTCGAAAAGCATGCTGTCGAAAAGAATGCTGTCGAAAAGAATGCTGTCGAAAAACTCGATCAGCGCGTTTACACCTTCGCCCCCGATAACGCGGCCTTGTTCGATGCGCTCGGCGTCTGGGCGGAGGTCCGCGACGCGCGCGCGTATCCCTACACACGCATGCGGGTGTGGGACGCCGCCGGCGGCGGCGAATTGCGCTTCGATGCCGATGCCTTCGCAGTGCCGCAGTTGGGATGGATCATCGAACATAGTCTGCTGCAGGATCGCCTGTGGACGGCACTGCGTCGGTCCAGCGTGACCGTGCGCTGCCCCGCGCGCGTCAGCGCATTCGAGCAAGACGATGAGGGCGTCGCGCTCACGCTCGACGACGGCCTGCGCGTCGAAGCGCGCATTGCGATCGCCGCCGATGGCGGCGCATCGGCACTGCGCGAACTCGCTGGCATCACGGTGGATCGCCACGACTACGGCCAGCGCGGCGTGGTCTGCTATGTCGCCACTGAGCATCATCATGAAAACACCGCGTGGCAGCGCTTCTTGCCAACTGGGCCGCTGGCCTTCCTGCCTTCGGCGCCATTGCTGGGCTGCGACGCGCCCAGTTCGATCGTGTGGACATTGCCCGACGACGAAGCCACACGTATCGTCGCGCTGGACGATGACGCGTTCGCGATCGAAGTCACGCGCGCATTCGGCGGCCGGCTCGGCGATGTGCGTCCACTCACACCGCGCGTCGCGTTTCCGCTGCGTCGCCAACTCGCGCAGCACTATGCTGCCGGCCGCGTACTGGCGATCGGCGACGCCGCGCACCTGGTGCATCCGCTGGCAGGGCAGGGCGTGAACCTCGGCCTGCGCGATGTCGCTGCCTTACGCGATCTCGTCATAGATGCCAAAGAACGCCGCGTCGATTGGACCTCCCCGCACCGCCTCGCTCGCTGGGCGCGCCTGCGCCGCAGCGACGGCGCAGCCTCGGCGTATGCGTTCGACGCGATCAATCGAGTGTTCTCCAACGACGGCCTCGCCAGTACGCTGCTGCGCGGGCATGCGCTGGGACTCGCAGGGAAACTCGCGCCGATCAATCGCGCGCTGTGGCGGCATGCGGCGGGGGTGTGAGGGTCTCGATACGCTGAATAACGTTGCAGAATCAACAGTCGATGCGATGCCGCTATCGATCGCCGACCCCAACATCAATTCGAAATCTCGATCTCCATCACACCGAAACCTGCAGCACATACCACCCGGCCATTAGCGAGCCGATATGCCATTCGAGCAGGTGTTCCATGCGGCCTTGCAACTCGTCATCGGCGAAGATATTCGCGACGGCGGTGTAGGAAGCGCCGACAGCACCGGGATGGGCCAGAGCGGGGCGGTTTCGCGGCGCATCGCCCAATTCTATGCGTGTTCAAACTTCCAATGTGGCTAAATCGCCTTTGTTCTCCAGCCACGTCTTGCGATCCCCAGCACGCTTTTTCGCCAGCAGCATATCCATCAACGCATGGGTGTCGGCGGGCACATCGATCGTGAGTTGCACCAAGCGGCGCGTATCGGGATGGATCGTGGATTCGCGCAACTGCTGCGGATTCATCTCACCCAATCCTTTGAAGCGAGTGACGTTGACCTGGCCTTTCATTTTTTCGCGCTCGATCTTCTCCAGCAGCAGACGCTTCTCTTCTTCGTCCAGCGCGTAGAACACCTGCTTGCCCACATCCACGCGGAACAACGGCGGCATCGCTACGAAGATATTGCCGGCGATCACCAGTGCCGGAAAATGCTTGAGGAACAATGCCGACAGCAAGGTCGCGATGTGCAGGCCATCGGAGTCGGCGTCGGCGAGGATCACCACTTTGCCGTAGCGCAGGCCGCTGATGTCGTCTTTGCCCGGGTCGCAGCCGATCGCGACCGCAAGATCGTGTACTTCCTGCGATGCGAGCACGCTGCCGGAGGCGACTTCCCAGGTATTCAGAATCTTCCCTCGTAACGGCAAGATCGCTTGGAAATCTTTGTCGCGCGCCTGTTTGGCCGAGCCGCCGGCCGAATCGCCTTCGACCAAAAACAATTCGGTGCGCGATAGATCTTGGCTGATGCAATCGGCGAGCTTGCCTGGCAGCGCAGGGCCCTGCGTGACTTTCTTGCGCACGATCTGCTTTTCGGTTTTCAGGCGTGCGGCGGCGCGTTCGATCGCGAGCTGCGCGATTTTCTCGCCCAGTTCGGTGTGCGTGTTCAACCACAGCGAGAACGCATCGTGCGCCGCGCCTTCGACGAAGCCGGCCGCTTGGCGCGAGGACAGCCGTTCCTTTGTTTGCCCACTGAACTGCGGATCGGTCATTTTCACGCTGAGCACGAAAGCGATGCGGTCCCACACGTCTTCCGGTGCCAGCTTCACCCCGCGCGGCAGCAAATTGCGGAAATCGCAGAATTCGCGCAAAGCATCGGTGAAGCCGGTGCGCAGACCGTTCACATGCGTGCCGTGCTGCGCGGTGGGAATCAGATTGACGTAGCTTTCCTGCACCAAATCGCCCTCTGGCACCCATGCGGCGGCCCAATCGACGATTTCCGAATCTTTCTTCAGCTGGCCGACGAACAGCTCCTGCGGCAGCACGTCGTTCGCTCCCGATGTGCCGTTAGAAAGCTCGCCTTTCAAGTAGTCGCGCAGGCCATCTTCAAAGTACCACTGGTTTTTTTCGCCGGTGGCGGCATCGAGCAGGGTGACGGTGAGGCCCGGGCAGAGCACCGCTTTGGCGCGCAGCAAATGGCGCAGGTGGCGGATCGCGAATTTCGAGGTATCGAAGTACTTGCCGTCCGGCCAAAACCTCAAACGCGTACCGGTATTTTTCTTACCGACGCTGCCGACCACTTCCAGCGGCGTTGCGCGATCGCCGTTTTTGAAGGTCATCCGATATTCGTTGCCGTCGCGCTTGATGTGTACTTCCACCAACGTCGACAGCGCGTTCACCACGCTCACGCCAACGCCGTGCAGGCCGCCGCTGAAGGTGTAGTTTTTATTGCTGAATTTTCCGCCCGCGTGCAGCCGGGTCATGATCAGTTCGATGCCGGGGATTTTTTCCTCGGGGTGGATGTCCACCGGCATGCCGCGGCCATCGTCGGAGACTTCGCAACTGCCGTCCGGATGCAGCACCACCTCAATGCTTTTCGCATGCCCGGCCAGGGCTTCATCGACGGCGTTGTCGATCACTTCCTGCGCCAAATGATTCGGCCGGGTGGTGTCGGTGTACATGCCTGGGCGGCGTTTGACCGGGTCCAGGCCGGAGAGGACTTCGATATCGGCGGCGTTGTAGCGACTGCTCATGTGGAGTACGAAGAGACCGGAAAGTAAAGAGCGGAAAGTAAAGAGATCGATGGGCGGCGGCGCGGCGCGATGTCACGCGCAGCCGGCGAGCTTGGCGGTACGAGGCGAAAGGGTCAAGCTGTTCAGAAGCGCCGCTAGCGACGGCCGTGCCGCAAGCCTTGTGCCGATGATCCCGGGCGTGGTTGATGTCGGAATTCATCACGCAGTGTGCGTGTGGGCGCTATGGTGTATGCGCTCGTGATCGATCCCGCCGCTTCCGGCGCCTTTGCGAGTCAATCCAGACCATCATGAACACATTCCGCCGTTTCGCTGCCATTCCCTCCGCGATGCTGTCGTTTGCCCTGATCTTGTCGGCCGGCGGCGCCATCGCCCAGTCGCAGCCGCAGGCGAGCAACGAGTCCGAGCGCGCCAAGGCTGATGCTCAGCAGAAGGGCCGGCAGGACGAGGCGGCCGGCGCCGACAAGGCCCCGGCCAGCACGTCCAAACAGGAAAAACCCAAGCAAGGCAAGGCGAAGGACGGCCCGAAGAACGCGCCGAAAGGCCAGCGCGAATTGGAGGAAGAAGAGGATATCTGAGCCCGCGTTCGCGGCATTGCTCGCCATAGCGCCCGCCCCGGCCTCACTGGCACCTCTTTTTTTCCAGTGAAATCATGCTCTTGCGTCGAATGGGTCGCGAGCCGGGCCGCATCCCGCTAAACTACTGCTTTCCAGCGACCCGCTGCCGACATGAACTCCCCCAGCCCCGTGACGCCCCTCGTTTTCGTGACCGGTGGGGTGGTCTCCTCGCTCGGCAAAGGCATTGCCGCCGCCTCGCTCGCCGCCATTCTCGAAGCCCGCGGCCTGCGGGTGACGATGATGAAGCTCGACCCCTACATCAACGTCGATCCCGGCACGATGAGCCCGTTCCAGCACGGCGAGGTCTACGTTACCGACGACGGTGCCGAGACCGACCTCGATCTAGGCCACTACGAGCGCTTCATCCACACCCATCTGACCCGTAAGAATTCGGTCACGACCGGCCGCATCTACGAAGAAGTGATTCGCAAGGAGCGCCGCGGCGATTATTTGGGTGCGACGGTCCAAGTCATTCCGCACATCACCGACGAGATCAAGCGCTGCATCGACGCCGCAACCGAGGGGTTCGATATCGGATTGGTCGAAATCGGCGGCACCGTCGGCGACATCGAATCGCTGCCGTTTCTCGAAGCGATCCGTCAGATTCGCAGCGAACGCGGCGCCGATCGCGCAATGTTTATGCACCTGACTCTGGTGCCGTACATCGCCGCCGCTGGCGAGCTGAAAACCAAGCCGACCCAGCATTCGGTGAAGGAACTGCGTTCGATCGGTATCCAGCCCGATGTGCTGCTGTGCCGCACCGAGCAGGCGCTGCCCGATGGCGAGCGCCGCAAGATCGCGCTGTTCACCAACGTCCCTGAAAAAGCGGTGATTTCGGCGGTCGATCTCGACAACATCTATAAAATTCCGATGTGGTTGCACGCGCAAGGCCTCGACCAGATCGTCGTCGATGGTCTGCGCCTGCACCAGAAAGCATCGCCGCATGCCGATCTGTCCGAATGGATCGCGGTGGTCGATGCCACGGAGCATCCGATCGACGAGGTCACGATCGCTGTGGTCGGAAAGTACGTCGATCACAAAGACGCCTATAAATCGGTGGCCGAAGCGCTCAAGCATGGCGGCCTGCGCCAACGCACGCTGGTAACGCTGAAGTGGTTGGAATCGGAGGACATCGAGCGCGATGGCGCCGAAGCGATCGTCGGCGATGTCGACGGCATTTTGGTGCCGGGTGGCTTCGGCGACCGCGGCTTCGAAGGCAAGATCCTCACTGCGCACTACGCACGCGAGCGGAAAATTCCGTATTTCGGCATCTGCTACGGCATGCAGGCGGCGGTGGTCGAATACGCCCGCAACGTGCTGCATTTGGAAGGCGCCAACAGCACCGAGAACGACCGCCAGAGCCCGCATCCGGTGATCGGCCTCATTACCGAGTGGCGCACTGCAGCCGGTGAAGTCGAGCGACGCAGCGAGCGAAGCGACCTCGGCGGCACCATGCGCCTGGGTTTGCAGGAGCAGCGAGTGAAGCCCGGTACGCTTGCGCACAAAATGTACGGAAGAGATGTGGTCGGCGAGCGTCACCGCCATCGCTACGAATTCAACAACCGCTATCGCTCCCAGCTCGAAGACGCCGGTTTGGTGGTCGCCGCGAAATCGATGGACGATTTGCTGGTTGAGATGATCGAATTGCCGGCGGCGCAGCACCCGTGGTTCCTCGCCTGCCAAGCGCATCCGGAATTTCTCTCCACCCCGCGCGAAGGCCATCCGCTGTTCATCGGCTTCATTCGCGCCGCGCGCGAGCGCAAAGCCAACGAAGGCCAGGCCGGCGGCACGTTGTTGAAGGAGGCGAGCGCGTGAAATTTCGAAATGCTCTGTCATCCCGAGCGCAGCGAGGGACCTGTTTTTCCGTTTTTCGATACACATCCAACAGCAGGTCCCGCCACGGCTTCGCCGCGTTCGGGATGACAATGACGGAGGAGCGAACACGATGAAACTCTGCGGTTTTGAGGTCGGCCTCGACCAGCCCTTTTTCTTGATCGCCGGCCCCTGTGTGATCGAATCCGAGCAGTTGCAGCTCGATGTCGCCGGCCAGCTCAAAGAAATCAGCTCCGCGCTCGGCATTCCCTTCATCTTCAAGTCCAGCTTCGACAAGGCCAACCGCACTTCCGGCATCAGCTTTCGCGGCCCGGGCATGGAAGAAGGTCTGCGTGTGCTCGCCGAAGTGAAGCGCCAGATCGGCGTGCCGGTGCTGACCGACGTGCACGAATACACGCCGATGGACGAAGTGGCCAGCGTCGTGGATGTGCTGCAAACGCCCGCATTTCTCGTGCGTCAGACCGATTTCATCAAGAAAGTCTGCGCCGCCGGCAAGCCCGTCAACATCAAAAAAGGCCAGTTTCTGTCGCCCTGGGACATGAAGCCCGTGGTCGAGAAAGCAAAATCGACCGGCAACCACGACATCATGGTCTGCGAGCGCGGCGCCAGCTTCGGTTACAACAATCTGGTCAGCGACATGCGCAGTCTGTCGGTGATGCGCGACACCGGTTGCCCTGTGGTGTTCGACGCCACCCATTCCGTGCAGCTACCCGGCGGGCAGGGCAATAGCAGTGGCGGCCAGCGCGAATTCGTGCCAGTGCTGGCGCGTGCGGCGGTGGCGGTCGGTATCGCCGGTTTGTTTATGGAAACCCATCCCGACCCGAGCAAAGCGCTGAGCGATGGCCCGAATGCATGGCCCCTCGGCAAAATGCGCGCGCTGTTGGAAACGCTGCAGGCGCTGGACGCGGTGACCAAGCGCAATGGTTTTCTCGAAAACGATGTTTGATGTTAGCTGTGCCGCGTGACGCTCTCGGTCGACTGGGCGTATGACCCAGCCGACGTTCCCTTTAACGATCGACTCTCCGAATCACACTCAAACCCATGACCATCATCACCAATATCCACGCGCGCGAAATTCTCGATAGCCGCGGTAATCCCACGCTCGAAGCCGAAGTGATGCTGGCCGACGGCAATGTCGGCCGCGCCGCGGTGCCCTCGGGTGCGTCCACCGGTACGAAAGAAGCGGTCGAACTGCGCGACGGCGACAAGACGCGCTATCTCGGCAAAGGCGTGCTCAGGGCGGTGGCGAACGTGAACGGCGCAATTGCGAACGCGCTGGTCGGTACCGACGCGGCGGATCAAGCCGCGCTCGACAAGCGCTTGATCGATCTTGACGGCACCGAGAACAAAGGGCGTCTGGGCGCGAATGCGCTGCTCGGCGTTTCGCTTGCGGCGGCGCACGCGACTGCGGCCACTCACGGCCAAGCCTTGTGGCAGTCGCTCGCGCAGGGCCGCGACGTGACCCTGCCGGTGCCGATGATGAACATCATCAACGGCGGTGCGCATGCCGACAACAACGTCGATCTGCAGGAATTCATGGTGCTGCCGGTCGGTTTCGATTCGTTCTCCGAATCGCTGCGTTGCGGCACCGAAATCTTCCACGCGTTGAAATCGGTGCTGAAGGGCAAAGGCCTGAGCACGGCGGTCGGCGACGAAGGCGGCTTCGCGCCCGATCTGCGCAGCAATTCCGAAGCGCTCGATACGATTCTCGAAGCCATCGGCAAGGCCGGTTACAAGGCCGGCGAAGACGTATTGCTCGGCCTCGATGTGGCCTCCAGCGAGTTCTTCGAGAACGGCAAGTACAACCTGACCGGCGAAGGCAAGCGTTTGACCAGCGAGCAGTTCGTCGATTTTCTCGCCGATTGGTGCCGTCAGTACCCGATCATCAGCATCGAAGACGGCATGGCCGAGAACGACTGGGCCGGTTGGAAGCTGTTGACCGAGCGCTTGACCAGCAAAATCCAGCTCGTCGGCGACGATCTGTTCGTCACCAATCCGAAAATCTTCGGCGAGGGCATCGACATGGGCGTCGCCAACGCGATCCTGATCAAGGTCAATCAAATCGGCACGCTGACCGAAACCCTGGAAGCCATCGCGATGGCGCATGCGGCGGGTTATGCCTCGATCGTCTCGCACCGTTCCGGCGAAACCGAGGACACCACCATCGCAGACATCGCGGTAGCCACGACCGCCACCCAGATCAAGACCGGTTCGCTGTGCCGCAGCGACCGTGTCGCGAAATACAACCAGTTGCTTCGCATCGAACAGCAGCTTGGTGCGGCGGTGAAATACGCCGGTCGCAATGCGTTCGTGTCGCTGAAACGCGGCTGATCGCGCCGACGATGCGCGCCATGCGTGTGCTAGTGATCGCTCTGATCGCGCTGCTGGCGCTGCTGCAGTATCGGCTGTGGTTCGGCGAAGGCGGCGAGCGCGATACCCAAGCGCTCGAAGCGCGCGTGCTGGCGCAGGCCAAGGACAATAGCGGCCTGCGCCTGCGTAACGAGCGGTTAGCAGCGGAAGTCGAGAACCTCAAATCCGGCGAAAGCGCTGCGGAAGAGCGCGCGCGCAGCGAACTGGGCATGATCAAACCCGGCGAGACCTTCTATCGCGTGGTTGAAACGCCGACGCCGGCTGCAATCGATGGCGACAGCGACGACGGCAATGGCAATGGTAATAGCGCCGCCGCGCCGCCGCCGGCACTGAGCGAGACCCCAAGCCCGTGAGCCGCACGTCTGCAGTGTGGTGCGTGGTGCCGGCCGCCGGCCGCGGCGCGCGTTTCGGCGCCGAGATTCCGAAGCAATACGTCGATATCGCCGGCCTGCCGCTGATCGCGTACACGCTGCAGGCTTTGCTCTCGCATCCGGGCGTGGCTGGCGCCGTTGTCGCGCTCCCGGCGGACGATGCGCACTGGCCCGGTTGGACCGCGATCGCGGACAAGCCGGTGTTGCGCTGCGTCGGCGGCGCATCGCGCGCGGACTCGGTGCTCGCGGGCTTATCGGCATTGCCCGACGACGTGCGCGCCGACGATTTCGTGCTCGTCCACGATGCCGCGCGGCCGAATCTGGCGCACAGCGATCTCGATCGTTTGCTCGATGTCGGCCTTGCCGACCCGGTCGGCGCGATCCTCGCCGCGCCGGTGCGCGATACGCTCAAGCGCGCGGGCGACGACGGCGGCATCGACGGCACCGAACCGCGCGAACGGCTATGGCGCGCGTTCACGCCGCAGTTGTTCCGACGCATGCAATTGAGCCGCGCGGTGCAATCCGCACGCAGTGCCGGCATCGACGTGACCGACGAAGCGATGGCGATGGAGCGTCAGCGTCTGCGTCCGCTGTTGGTCGAAGGTCGTGAAGATAATTTTAAAGTGACTACGCCGGCGGATTTGGCGCGGTTCGAGTTTCTATTGGCACAAGAGCGCGCATCTTCGGGAAAAGTATGATGATCCGCATCGGCCAAGGCTTCGACGTGCACGCTTTCGAGATGCACGCCATCGTCGATGGCGGCGACCATGTGATGCTCGGCGGCGTGCGCATCGCGCATGAGCGCGCCATCGTCGCGCATAGCGATGGCGATGTGGTGCTGCACGCGCTGTGCGATGCGATGCTCGGTGCGCTGGCGTTGGGCGATATCGGCCGGCATTTCCCGCCGAGCGATCCGCAGTGGAAAGACGCCGACAGCCGCGCCTTCGTTCGCCATTGCGACGGTTTGCTGCGCGCGCGCGGCTGGCGCGTCGGCAATGCCGATGTCACCGTGATCTGCGAACGCCCGAAAGTCGGCCCGCATGCGCAGGCGATGCGCGAGATCATCGCTGCGGATTTGGGCATCGCTATCGACGATATCAGCGTGAAAGCGACGACGACCGAGATGCTGGGGTTCACTGGACGCGGGGAAGGCATCGCCGCACAGGCGGTGTGCGTGTTGGTGCGTCTATGAGAACGGTGCAACCTGGAATCCCACACAGGAGGGGCTTCAGCCCCGATGGCGGCGCTGCAATCGAAATTTGTCATCGATCGCGCCTGAAGGCTCTCCTACGGGACTGTATCGTTCATCGTCGAGACCAAAGGTGACATCTGATGCCTCGATCGAACTAAAGACGCTTCCGCGCGCCCACGGTGCGCCAGTGCTAACGGCGCGCATCCGCAGCTTGCCGGAGGATTTCGTCGTCGAAGAACTCGATGCGTTCGAGGCCAGCGGCAGCGGCGAACATCTGCTGCTCACGGTGCGCAAGCGTGCCATGAACACCGCATTTGCGGCGAAGACCATCGCCGAGTGGGCCGGCGTCGCCGAGTCCGCCGTCGGCTACGCCGGGATGAAGGATCGCCACGCGCTGACGACGCAGCGCTTCAGCGTTTGGTTGCCGAAAAGGCTCGCGCCGGATATCGCATCGCTGCAGTCGGACGAACTGCAGGTGCTCGATCACGCTTGGCATGCGCGCAAGCTGCCGCGCGGTGCGCTGGCCGGCAATCGTTTCGCATTGACCTTGCGCGAGCTGCAGGGCGATGCCGACGCCATCGCGTCGCGCATTCGCGACATCGCTGCGCGCGGCGTGCCCAATTACTTTGGCGAGCAGCGTTTCGGCCGCAGCGGCGACAATGTCGCCAAAGCCTTGGCGATGTTCGCCGGCCGGCGCGTGAAGCGCGACGAGCGCTCGCATCTGCTTTCGGCGGCGCGGTCGGAGTTATTCAATCGCGTGCTCGCCGCGCGCGTCGCCGATGGCAGTTGGCAGCGCGGTCTGGAAGGCGAGGTGTGGATGCTCGACGGCAGCCGCAGCGTGTTCGGACCTGAGCCGTGGAGCGATGAACTTGCCGCGCGCTTGGACGCATTCGATATCCACCCTAGCGCCCCGCTGTGGGGGCGCGGCGTGTTGCGTAGCGAAGGCGAAGCGCGCGCTTGCGAGGAGGCTGCGCTGGCGGGCGACGACGCGCAGCGCCTGTGCGCGGGGCTGGAAACAGCAGGGCTGAACCAAGAGCGGCGCAGTCTGCGACTAAGGCCCGAGGCGCTCGAATCCGATTGGCTGGCGCCGGATGCGCTGCGCCTGCGGTTTTCGCTGCCGGCAGGCTGTTACGCCACCTCGGTACTCGCGGAACTGGGCGCGGTCATCGGCACAGCCGGTTCGCCATGTCCATCCGCACCTTGATGCACGGTTGCGCGGGGTGCAGACGCGGCGTTGGTTTGTCGTGCGCCGATGTCGGGCGAACCGATCCCGACGTGAATCGTGCGCATTTCGACCGCTCGTCGGAAAAACAATCCATGTTCTGGCGCCAGCGCAGGGCTGGCGTATAAGCCGAAACCGGACCCGCGCAATCGTTTAATTTAACTGCGGGCGCCGATCCATCGATAGTTGTCCATCGACCTTGGAGAACGTTTATGAACGCTAAGTCATACGCAGTCGCACTCGCAGCGGCGATGTTGTTGTTGCCCGGATGTAAAACCACGGAAAGCGCCGCGATGACCAAACCTGCGGTCGATGTGGCCGTGCAGAAACCCGGTACGACGTATCAACCGCGCATCGTCGAAGACGCCGCCTACGTTTCGCGTGTGCAACAGCTAGCGCTGCGTCGCGGCGTGTTCGTGCGTTGGGTCAACAAACCGGTCAAACGCATTGTCGATAAGACCGATCAATAAGCGTGTGTGCCGTTTCCTTCTCCCACCGGGAGAAGGTGACTCGCAGGGTGATGAAAGCGCTGCTCTCGTTCTTCTCCTTCTCCCCGCGCTGCGGGGAGAAGGTGCCCGAAGGGCGGATGAGGGGCGATGGCAGTGAAGCGTCGTATCTTCGTAACGTATTGATACGGCCAAGTGAAGTTTGAACTCAAAGTGCAACCAGACTGCTGGAAAAAAAGACAAGCCATTTCAAACATAATCTGGCCGGGTCAATATTCGCCTAGCTTCGAGCCTGCCGATTCGCGCAGCGTCCAATGCCGCACAGCGCGCATGTCGATTGCGTCGCAACATAATCGACGCTGCTCACTCCCGCGCTTCACTCCGGTGCTTCACTCCGGCGCTTCACTCTGGCGCTATGAGCACCAACACCGCGCCAGTACCGCCCTGCGCTGCGGGCGCCGAGTGGAATGCAAGCACATCGCTGCGATGCCGCAGCAGCCGATCCACCGCATTTTTCAGCGTCGGTACGCCGTCGTCGGCATGCAGCCCTTTGCCGTGGACGATGCGCACGCAGCCGGCGCCGTGATCGCGCGCTTCTTTCAGGAAGCGTTTAAGCACCGTCTCGGCCAAAGCCGCATCGCAGCGATGCAGATCGATTTCGTCCTGCACCGCGTAGTGGCCGCGACCGAGCCGCTGCAGCACGCGTTCCGGCACATGCTCGCGGCGGTAGCGCATCGCATCGCCCGCGAGCAGCAGCGGCGAATCGAGCAAACGCCTGAATTCCGAACGCGCCTCATCGTCGTCGCGCTGGGCCATGCGCGTGTTCGGCCGCGGCCTGGGTTTGCTCGGCGGCGGCGCGGCCTGCGGTAGCTCGCGCACCGGGCCGATCGCGCTGCGGAACAATGACGCATCGTCTTCCGGCGGCGCGTTCTGCGCCTCAGCTGGTTGTTCGGCGTTTTGCGCAGCCGCGGCGGCGCTTGCGCGGTCGCGCTCACGTTCGCGCTCACGTTCGCGCAGTGCGCGGCGGAGGTCGAGGTGGTCGTCGTGCTTGGCCATGCGTCGAGATTACCCTGCAGCCGTGATCGGTGCATGGCATCCGGTATCATGAGCGTCGGCCGCTGGGGCCGATACGAGACGACGCTTCCGCATCCATGCGCATCCTCATCAGCAACGACGACGGCGTGGATGCGCCGGGTATCCGCATCCTCGCCGCAGGCCTGCGCGACGCTGGCCATGACGTGTTGATCGTCGCCCCGGATCGCGATCGCTCCGGCGCCAGCAATTCGCTGACGCTGGATATGCCGATTCGCGTGATTCGCCAAGACGAGACCACCTGGCGCGTCCACGGTACACCGACCGACTGCGTCCACGTCGCCATCACCGGCATGCTGGAGGTCGAACCCGATCTCGTCGTGTCCGGCATCAACAACGTCGGCAATCTCGGCGACGACGTGATTTATTCCGGCACCGTGGCTGCGGCGATGGAAGGGCGTTTTCTCGGCCTGCCCGCGGTGGCGGTGTCGCTGGCGACAGGCGAGGGCACGGGCCGGCATTACGCCACTGCGGCGCGCGCGGCGGTGGAGATCGTCGCTCGACTCAAAGCCGACCCGCTGCCGGCCGATACCATCCTTAATGTCAACGTGCCCGATCTTCCCTGGGACGAGGTCGTCGGCTTCGAAGTGACCCGTCTGGGCAACCGTCACCGCGCCGAGCCCTGCACGCCGCAGGAAGATCCGCGCGGCCGAATGTGGTGGTGGATCGGCGCGGCCGGCCCCGAACAAGACGCCGGCCCGGGCACCGATTTTCACGCCGTACGCACCGGGCATATCGCGATCACGCCCATTCACGTCGATCTCACCCGCTATCAAGCCTTGGAACAGGTCGCGAGTTGGGTGAGCGGCCTCGCCGATAGCCTGAGCACGCGCGCGCAGCCGCAGGGCGAGGACGCGGCATGACCGCGCACATGCGCTTGCAGCCCGAAGCGCTGGGTATGGGCATGACCTCGCAGCGCGTGCGCGATCGTTTGATCGAGCGCCTGCGCGATGGCAGTCAAAATGGCGCTCAAAATGGCATGGGCATTCGCAATGAAGCGGTGCTCAATGCGATCCGCACCGTGCCGCGGCATTTGTTCGTGGACGAAGCCCTGGCCGCGCGGGCCTACGAAGACAATGCGCTGCCGATCGGCCACGGCCAGACGATTTCGCAGCCCTGGGTGGTCGCCAGGATGACCGAGGCGCTGTTCGAGATAACGCCTGAAGAACTCGCGGCGCACGCGGCTGCGGGCGAAGGCGTTGCGGCCGATATTGTCGATGCCGATACGGTCACGACCAATCAAGTTTCGGTCGGTACCGCGCCGCTGTTCGTACCGAAGAAAGTGCTGGAAGTCGGCACTGGCTCCGGCTATCAAGCTGCGATCCTCGCCGCGCTCGGCTTGGAGGTCTACACCGTCGAACGCATCGGCGATCTGCTGCGCACCGCGCGCAAACGCTTCCGCAATCTCGGCCTGAACGTGCGCAGCAAGCACGACGACGGCCGCATCGGTTGGCCTGAGCATGCGCCCTACGACGCGATCGTTGTCACTGCCGCAGCGCCCGCGCTGGTCGATGTCCTGACCGAACAACTCGCGGTCGGTGGCGTGCTGGTTGCGCCGGTCGGCGCCAGCGGCGGGCAGTCGCTGGTGAAACTGCGCAAGCGCGTCGACGGCAGCATTGCCCGCAGCGATCTGGCCTCGGTGATCTTCGTGCCGCTGCTGTCGGGCACGATCGACGGATGACGCGCTGCTTCGCCCAACACAGAACCTTATGAAAATTTTCGCCCCGCTTTACCAGCGCGCGTTGCAGTGGTCGCGTCATCCGCGCGCGCCGACGCTGCTGACCGGCCTGAGTTTTATCGAAGCCATCATCTTCCCGGTGCCGCCGGAAGTGATGCTGGCGCCGATGTCGCTGTCGCAGCCCAAACGCGCGCTGTGGTTCGCCACCCTGAGCTTGATCGGTTCCATGGCTGGCGCGGTGATCGGTTATTTGCTTGGGCACTATGCCTTTGAGCTGATGAAACCGCTGTTCGAAGCCCTCGGCATGATGGACGGCATCCAAACGGGCATCGATACCATTAAAGCGAAGATGGCCGAATCGCCGTGGGCGGTGTTTTGGCTGCTGGTGGCCGGAGGGTTCGCGCCGATTCCGATGAAAGTGTTCACCTGGGCGTCTGGCGTGGTCGGCGTGCCGTGGCTGCCGTATCTTGCGGCGATGGCGGTCGGCCGCGGCAAGCGCGTGTATCTGGTCGCAATTGCGATCCGCATTGGTGGCGAACGCGCCGAGCGCGCGCTGCATCGCTACATCGAACCGATCGGTTGGGTCGTCAGCATCCTGTTGGTCGCCGCGATCGGCTATCTCGCATTCCGGGCGATGCAGGGATGAGGCCGGGTTTCACGGCGATCGCGATTGCGCGCCTTCGCGGTTATGCCTGCCTGCTGGCAATGACCGCTGCGCTCGCCGCCTGCGCGCAGACCTCGGTGGTGCGCGAAAGCGGGCATCGCGGCAAACCTGTCCCCAGCCGGCCGGCGAACCGCCCTGCGAATCGGCCGAAGCCCGGTGCCATCGTCACCGTGCGCAAGGGCGACACGATGTATCGCCTCGCGGTGGAGAACGGCGTTAGTCCGCTCGATCTCGCGGTGTGGAACCGGATCCCGCCGCCATACACGATTTATCCCGGCCAGCGTCTGCGCCTGTCGCCGCCGCGGGTCGCATCGGCTCCGCCCCGGCCAACGCCGCCAGCGCCATCGACGATCAAACCACCTGTGGCTTCGACCGCCAAGCCGCCGGCAGGCGCCGGAACGACCGGGGGCGCGCCGGCGCCGGCAGGCTCAGCAGCGACAGGTTCGGCCACGACGAGCACCAAGCCGCCCACCACGCGGCCCCCCGCAGTGCCCGTAGCGGCACAGACCGGGTTTGCATGGCGCTGGCCTGCCGACGGCAGCATCGTCGCCCGCTTCAGCGCTAGCGACCCGACGAAACAGGGCATCGACATCGCCGGCCAAAGCGGCGCGCCGGTGCGTGCGGCGGCCGACGGCGTCGTCGTGTATTCCGGTGCCGGTCTGGTCGGCTACGGCGAACTCATCATCGTCAAGCACAGCGAACAATGGCTGTCCGCCTACGGCCACAACCGCGCGCGCTTGGTCAACGAAGGCCAACGCGTCAAAGCCGGCGAACAAATCGCCGAAATGGGTCGCAGCGGCGCCGCGCGCGACATGCTGCATTTCGAGATTCGCTACAACGGCAAGCCGCAGGATCCGCTGTTGGCGCTGCCGAGGCGCTAGTTCACCCTGTTTGAACCACTGTGAACGCCGCTCGCTAAGAGCCTGTTCACGATCTCCGCATACTCCGCGTTGCGTCGCAGTGGCCTGCCAGGGCCCGTGGGTCGCGCAGTGCCAGACTTGTGGTCTGGCCCAGCGGCACGCGGGCCCTGGCAG
>JANMGT010000054.1:0-58296 GCA_031374725.1 Lysobacteraceae bacterium
CGTGCATGGCGTGGTCCTCAGGCTTCGATACCCCGAGGAAAAAAACCGCGTCATGCACGCGCTGTTTTTGCGGACACTAAACCCTATCTCATTGATATGCAATCAGAAAAAGTGGGGTGACCTTAGGCTTTATGCCCACCAAAAATGTCTTGATCGTTGCCTACATTTGTGGATGCGGCCGTAGGGTGGGCATAAAGCCCACCCTACGGCGCTAGCCCATCAGCGCAACCACATCCGCGCGCTGCGCGGCGGCAGGCTGAAGGTATAGTTGGCGGTAGTGATGTTGATGACGTTGCCCGAACCCGTGGTATCGGTGTAATTGGTATACCACCAGAGCACGCTGTTATTCATATTCACAGCAGCGTTGACCGTATTGCCGCACTTGTTGATGCCAACTACGCCCAGACTGCCGCGACGAAAGATGATGTGGCAGCTTCCATGCGATAGCACCTGCATATCGTTGCCTTGCACTGCATTGTGGAAGCGGATCATGCCCTTGATATCGTTACGGTTGTAGGCATTGACCCAACGGTTGTCGCCGCTTTCGTTGTTGTCGGAATACACCATCGGCTTGCCGCCGTTGCGGCCGAAGAGGTAGGCGTAGGCCAGCGTTTCGTCGGTCGGATCCATCAGCGCGTAGCGGAAACCGCTGTTGTTCGGAATATCGTGCGTCACCGTGAACGTGAGCGCGCGCGAACCCTGCAGCGCTTGGCCGTATGCGCCGGGATCGACCAGTACGCTCATGCTTCCGCCGAACGAGAAGGCGTTGCGAATCTGAGTATGCAGCGGAAAATCGTAGGCCGAGTGATCCGTGTTCTGCAGATACGGCTGCAGGAAGCGATCGTATTCGAGCTCGCCGGCGCCGCCGCCGGTGATGATTTCGCCGAAGACATACATGCCGCTCTTGATATCACTCGTCAGCACACTGTTGATCTGGCTGATCGGCATATGCTTAGCCGCGTCGACGCGGAAGCCTTTGACCCCCAGCAATTTCATCTGCCGCAGGTATTCCTGCTGCTGCGAAATCACATAGCTGGTGTTCGTCAGATCCGGCAAACCGACATCGCCGCCGCCGCCGCACAGACGGTAGTTCTGGACTTGGAAGGTATCGGAATAATTGGTAATGCAGGTGGCAGGGCCGAAATCGTTGGCGCTTAAGAAGTTAAAACCGAGATTACCGAAGAGGCGAATGCCGTTGTAGTACGTGGTGTTGCCGGCGTAAAGGCTCAGCACGGTGGATCCGGGATAGTTCAAATCGGACCGTATATACGCTTCGTTGGCCATGTGATTCATTACCACGTCGGCATACACATCGACGCCCTGCGCTCTGAGCGCGCTGACCATGTTTCTGAAGGACGTCGTATCGCCGAGCGGATGATGGATAACGCGAAAGTCCTGCGGCTGATAGCGCGCCCACCATTCGCTGCCCTGCGATTTGTAAGCAGGTGCGACGAGTACGGCCTTATAACCAGCCGATTTGATCGTCGCTGCGCGGGCCTGCACGTCCGCATACGTCCAATTGAAAGCATGCAATATGGCATCGGCATGTGCATTGCCTGCGGCAGCACCAACAAGCAATAACGCGGCGCAGAGCTGGGACAGGGACGAGCGAACGAACTTCTTCGGTACAGACGACATCTGGGTTCTCCTGAGATACGGGCGTGATCCCGCGCGAGCGGGCGGACATTCCTTGTTCCCATCGGCGCGCACGAACGCGCGGACGGGCGTTGACTGTAAACACGTGATGACGCACTTGATAACAAACATTCTGTTGATGACGGCTACGCGGTCTTGATGACGAGCACACGGTCTTGATGACGACCACACGATAGGCCCCTGCACCCAGCGTCGATGCCGTGACATTACGTACACGACAGGTGCGATCGTATGGCGAGATCGCAGTGCAGCATGAATGCTTGAAAACGTATTCACGTCGAAGCATTGCAGCTCGCACCGGACTGGCCCGTACGACGACGCCGTCATTCCAGGATAGGCCACTCGCTAGCATCGAGCGTTTCGCGATATGCGTGCCATGCGGCATAGGCCAGCCACGGCATCAATACGCCTAGGCCAAGCAAAGCGGTGGCAAAACCAATGATCGTCATCGCGACGATCATCGCCGCCCACAGCAACATCACCGCTCGATTGCGCATCACGGCGTTCACGCTGGAGACCGCTGCAGTGACCATATCGACATCGCGGTCGGCGATCATCGGCAGCGAAAACGCAGCAACTGCGAACGTCGCCGTCGCGAAGATCGCGCCGACCGCCGAACCGATAGCGAGAAATTGCCATGCGCAAGGTGCATCAAAGCGGCTCCGCATCGAATTAATCCCATTTCGAATGCGGCTTCACCTGGGTCACATTCATCCGGATCGCATTCATCGGGATCGCATTCATCTGAATCATATTCATCGGGATCGCACTCGCATCCCGACACCCTCGCGACGCCGTCATGCTGCGCTGCAGCTTACCCCATCGGTCAATGTCGGCTTGCGCGTTGGCATGGCCCAATGGGCTTACCGTCGCAGAAGGCTAGACCGATGATCGCGAACATCGTCCATCACCAGTGTTTTCAAACCGTTCAGCGCATCGCTTCGGCAAACGGCCGATGCGCGCAATCGCGTCGCGCTCGCCTATGGCTCGCCGTCGCAACGCTCGCCATGCTGATGGTTTCGCTGCCCGCATTCGCCCAAAGCGAAGTGACCGGCTTCGGCAGTAATCCCGGCAACTTGCGCATGTTCAAATACGTGCCGGCAGGATTGGCTGCGGATGCGCCGATGGTGGTCGCGCTGCACGGCTGCGCGCAGACAGCCTCCAGCTACGACGCCGAATCCGGCTGGCAATTGCTCGCCGATCGCTGGCGTTTCGCCCTGTTGTTGCCGCAGCAGCAAAGCGCGAACAACAGCAGCAGTTGTTTCAACTGGTTCGAGAACGGCGACATCGCGCGCGGTCAAGGCGAGGCGCTGTCGATCAAACAAATGGTCGATCGCATGCGCGTGGATCATGCGATCGCATCGACACGTGTTTATATCACCGGGTTATCCGCAGGCGGCGCGATGACATCCGCGATGCTCGCGACCTATCCCGATGTCTTCGCTGGCGGCGCGATTCTCGCCGGTCTGCCCTATCGCTGTGCGACGACGCAAAGCGCGGCTTTTAGTTGCATGAATCCCGGCAGCGACCTCACGCCTGCGCAGTGGGGCGACAAGGTGCGCGCGGCTAGCGGTTGGGCCGGGCCGTGGCCGCTGGTATCGATCTGGCATGGCGACGCGGATTTCACCGTGCGTCCGATCAATCTGGTCGAAAACATGCAGCAGTGGACGAATGTGCACGGCATCGACCAAACCGCAGATGCCAGCGACACCGTCGGCGGTTACCCGCACCGTGTCTACAAGAATGCAGCCGGCAAACCGCTGGTGGAAACCTACAGCATCACCGGCATGGGCCACGGCACACCGGTCGATCCCGGCACCGGCGAAACCCAGTGCGGCACTGCGGGCGCCTATATTCTCGACGTGAACCTGTGTTCGAGCTACTACATCGGCCGCTTCTTCGGCTTGGATAATCTCGATAGCATCGCGCCGAGCGCCACGATCACTGCGCCCAGCAACGGCGCAACGGTCAGCGGCAACGTCGCCATCGCTGCGACGGCCAGCGACAACATCGGCGTGGAGCGCGTCGAGTTTCTGCTCGACGGCAGCTTGCTCGCCAGCGACGCCAGCGCGCCCTATAGCGCGACCTGGAATAGCAGTACCGCCAGCAACGGCGCGCATACGTTGCTCGCGCGCGCTGTGGATCTGGCGGGAAATACCGGCACATCGGCAGCGGTCGGCGTCACCGTGACCGGCGGCGGTCAGACAACGCCGATCAGCGTGCAGTTCACGAACGAAGACGTGAACGACGGCTACGTCAAAGCCGCAGCGAACGGCGCATCGGCTGCGATCGGCACGTTGGAATCATCGCTGGGGCTAGCGATCGGTCGCGGCAGCGACGGTAAATTCAATCGCACGCTGCTGTCCTTCGATACGTCATCGTTGTCCGATACCGCGACGGTGACATCGGTGACGCTGACGGTGACCTATCGCAGCGCCTCGGGCGACCCGTGGGGCAATCCGATCGGCAATACGCTGCTGATCGACGCGAACAGCGGCTGCATCGGCGCCTGCGCGATCGAAACCGGCGACTGGGCCGCGACGGTCACTGCGAGCAGCGTTGCGCAACTGTTGGCTTTCAGCGGCGGAACTCAAACCAGCACGCCGTTCGGCAGCGCGGGTGCATCTGCGATCAATAGGACCGGCCGCACTCAACTGCGACTGCGCTTCGCGAGCAATCAAACGGCGACAAATTATCTGTGGATCGGTAACGGTGCGAGCGCGACGCTGACGGTGACTTATCAACCCTGAAGCCCATTCGAATACCTGTGAATGCGAGTGCTACGCACGCTGGGCGTTTTAGAGCCTGTTTAGAATCTCTCCACGCGCGTCATTTTCGCTCGGCCGCCGCCGCCGCCGCAGCCGCAGCCGCCTTCCGCCGCTGCTCTTCCGGCCACATCTCGGGCGTAGAAGGTGCGATCACTTTGATCGCTTCCTCTGCTTTCGGCGGTTCGCCGATGCCGCTCGTAGGCCGCTGCGACTTCGGTGTTTGTTTTGGCGTCGTCGCGTCCGCCTGCTGCGGCGGGACGACAGGCGCGAACACGTCGCTTTTATAGTCGGTGCCCGCCAGCGGCGATTCGTTCTTCGGCGCCTTGACGACCGGACGCGGTGGGTCGCCCAGATACGGGTCGAGTCGATGCCTGAATACGATCGTCAGCACGATCAGGGTCAGCAACACGCTGGCAACCGCAAACGATAGCGTGGACGCAGGGCGGCGGCCGCGCTCCCACGCGAAACGTTTTTTTGGCGCGCTCGTCGGCAAGGCGCTGGGATCATGCTCAAGCCGTTCATCCTCACGCTGATTTGATTCGAGATGAGCTGGTTCGAGCTGATTTGGTCCGAACTGATTTAGTTCGGGCTGATTTGATTCGAGCTGAGTTGATTCGAGCGGATGGGCCTCGGTCGTCGCATTGGCAAGATCGTCGGTTCTATTGGACTCGGACTCTGGCGCGAACCAAGCATCGCTGTCTCGCTCGGCATCGGCCACAACGGCAGTGATGAGCGGCGGCGTTGACGTTGCTGTATTCGGAGCGGCGATCGGCGCTAGGGGCAGCTCGATATCGAAGTCGGCAAATGCGCGCTCTTCAACGCAAGCCGTATCTTCGTTCAGAATAGGCACCAGCATCTTGCGCAATTCGGCGCCATCCACAAGCCGCATGGTCTTGGAGATCGACGCTGTTCGGATCGCGGATGCGGTGAACTCGCCGCTGGTCGCCAAGATCGCGCCATTCGCATTCGCATCGGCAAGCACACCCTCCCACGCACGCACGCGCAGATGCGGCACTTGTTTATCGTTCCAGTGCATGCAGCGCACCAGCAGCCGACTGTCGTCGCGCTGCAGTTGCAGATCGATGTTTGCATCCCCCGCGCGGTCGGCCTCGCTATCGGCCGCTGCGGTCTCGAAGGCATCGACACGATAACCCTGGCGGCGGTAATACTCCGCCAGCAGCGCGCGCAACTGCTCGAGATCGAGCCTAGACATTGCATCGTCCCAACGATTGCGTGTGCTTTTCAAGCCATCGTTCATCAGCAAACCTCCGCTATCGCGTTTGGCTCGGACGAGCTGGCACAAAGCCGCCCGACATTCCCCCGTCGCCCATAGCATAGCCGAGCTGGCTGCGAAGACCAGCCATTACGCGGCTAACGGCAGCGATCACCTGCGTTTTTGCACAGTGCAGCCTGGTTGGTCAGGCCTGATGTCTTCGAGGTCTCGCGGTCGATACCCCGCGCTCATCCGGTTCAGGGTCGAACGCGCGACGGCATCGTCATCCACCTGAAAGGCGGTAGCGCGAACTGCGCGAACCGGGAACGTCAGAAACGTGTGAAGGACCAACCGCAGGATCAGGGCGCGGATTCGGCCCGGTAGTCCTGATACGACTTCTCCTCGACGTAGGACGAACCCAGGGCGAGATTGATGTTCTTCTTGATCCGCGCGCGCTCATCGTTCTCGAAATAGACGCTGCGGGCCAATTGTACGAACGCATCGTCGAAGGCCTGGGCCTTTTCCTTGATCCGGATATCGTCCTCGATCACCCACAGCCGCTCATTGACCGCCTTTAAGTCGACGCGCAGCCTCGCGATGTCGTGGCCTGCGGCCGGATGCGCCATCCACACGGTTTCCAGCGCCGAAAGCTCGTGACGGACATTGATCAGCTTGGCCGGATCGGACATGCGCTCGGATTTGATCTGAAGAATGGCGATCTTGTCGAGCAATTCGCCGAAGGAAACGGGCACGAGGATTTCGGACATGGCGGGGCGCTAGATGGTGACAGGATGGCCGCTTAGTCTACGCGCCTTGTCCGCCGCCGCCGCGGCCCGTATCATTGCCCACCCGCGACCGGCTCACGCCGGACGCCGCCAAGTTTCTGGAGAGGTGGCAGAGCGGTTGAATGTACCTGACTCGAAATCAGGCGTACGTGTGAGCGTACCGGGGGTTCGAATCCCCCCCTCTCCGCCAGAAATGCAAAACGCCCCGCAAGGGGCGTTTCGCATTTCTGGCGGAGAGCGAGGATGTGATGAGAACGCCATGCGTTCTAACGCATGGGTTCGAACGCATCCGCCTGGAGCGGATGCGGACAGCCAAAGGCTGGCCCTGCGGCGAAGCCGCAGGGTTCGGCACAAGGATGTGCCGAACAATCCCCCCCTCTCCGCCAGAAATGTAAGACGCCCCGCAAGGGGCGTTTCGCATTTCTGGCGGAGAGCGAGGATGTGAACGCGCGGCACTGCGTCCTCGTTCGGTCATGGATGGCGCCATTCCCTCTCTCCTTCTTGTGCCGCGCGCTCTGGGGCTCAGCGCGAAGCATGCGGAGATCGTGAACGGGCTCTTACCGACGTTTTGGCTATCGCTATGGCGACGATTCTGGTCTCCGATCCACGGCACATATCCTGGCGACCGCATTCGGATGTTCGTCTTGATAGTAGGGCGACACCGAACAAGTCATCCTTGATTTTGTTCGGTCATCGCCAGTTCGGCACATTCCTTATGCCGCGACAACGCTAGTCGTTTCAGCGTTGCCTGAATCTCCTCATCCTGCCGTTCCGTCGTAGCCTCTTTTCAGAATCTTCGATGAGTTTCATCTTCGAAGCGCCGGGGCGTGGCTGGCGAACATCGCCGACGCGCGCTAACGGTTTACTCCGTATCTCCTTGAGACAGCTGTAGACCATGTCTTCCATCGCGTTGTATCGAATCTCCAAAACGAGACCTCGCAGGAACGAACTTACGGAGCCAACGATGCCCCGTAAATGCGCGGGGGCTTCTGCAAAGGACAATTAGAGTGGCATTGCATCGGCATCCAGCCTGTACCGCTGCGCTCTGAGCGGGCTTGCATCGAACAACGCTAGCGAAAGCGCACATGCTGCAGACAATTTTGTTCGCCAGGAGAACGAAATTGGCATAGCCTGATGTCGCTCCCCGATCTTGCTACGCAAGCGGCTCCATCTCCCAGGCTTCGCGTTCGCTTCCGTAGGCCAGATCATACGCAGTGCAGTTCGGTGCGCGGATAAGCGCGTGCACAGACATCTGCAACTGGCAGATAAACGCCAAAAATGCAGTTTGTGTTGGCGTATCTGTTTGATTTGTCTATGCTCGTCCGGTTTTCGCTGCCGATTCCGTTTGAGCATCAATATGGCTGACTCTCTCCCACATGGCCCCTGCATGATCGAATTCGGGCATTTGACCCACGTCGGCCTGCGTCGCGAGCTGAATGAAGACACCTATTACGGCGATAGCGAGCTTGGGCTGTGGCTGGTGGCCGACGGCATGGGCGGGCACGAATACGGGGAAGTCGCCAGCGCATTGGCGCGCGAGACCATCGTCCGCGAGATCCGTCAGGGCAGTTCGCTCAGCCAGGCTATCCGCATCGCCGACGAAGAAATCATTCGCGCTTCACGCCAACGCAGCGACGCGCTACCGATGGGCACCACCGTAGTCGCACTGCGCATCCTCGGTAATCGCTTCGAGGTGGCCTGGGTCGGCGATAGCCGCGCGTACCTGTGGCGCGACCGGCAGCTTGCACAGCTCTCGCAGGATCACAGCTATGTACAGGAGCTGATTTCGCAAGGCGCGATTACCGTCGATCAGGCGAGGTCGCATCCGCACCGCAACGTCGTTACCCAAGCGTTGGGCGTCACCGACCCGCAGAACCTCAATGTCGAAACGCTCTCCGGCGAACTACGCCCCGGCATGCAACTGCTGCTGTGCAGCGATGGGCTGACCGAGGAAGTCGAAGACGGCAACATCTCGCAAGTGCTCTCGCATACCGAATGCAGCGCGCAAGAATGCGTCGACGGCCTTGTCGCTGCGGCGCTCGACGGCGGCGGTTCCGACAACATCACCGTTTTGCTGGTGCGCCGCAGTTGATCCTCATCGATGCTTGCGGTCGATCCTGCGCAAGATCGAATTGGATGCCCATCTATCGCTCACCATCTATCGCTCATTCGTGCGCCGCTCATTCGTGCGTCGATTGTTAGTGCGTCGATTGTCACTGCAGCGATCGTTCGTGGGCGCATCACGTCATGGCACCGCTTCGCAGCGCGGCAGCATCGCTTTCAAACTCGGGTCGCCCTTCAACTCGCAGCGCCAATCGACCATGCCCGTGGTCGCGCTCACGCGGGGCCGCAGCACGATCTTGCTGCCCGCTGCGATCGAATCGTCCAACGACACCACCACCGCCCCGCGCTCGCCCAGCGCGATCCCCGCCACGCCCGGGCCGCGCGTGTCTTCCGACGGCGGCAGGCCAGCGTCTTCCGCCGCGCGCGGCCAGGTGCCGTTGCTCTGGTAGTACTCGGTCAAGGTCACGCGGAACATGGTCGCTTGGCTCACGGCCCCCACGATCAACGACCGCCGATCCGCCTGCTCCGCCTGCTTCGCCTGCGCATCCATCGCATCGCGCGCGCTGTCCACGCTGCGCTGCACCGAGGCCTCGACTTCCGCGGCAACGTGCCGCGCCTCGCTGCGCGCCTGGGATAGATCGACAGGCGCCGGCTCCGCTTTGGGCGGCGATGCCGCAGCAGCCACCGCTGTCGCCTCACGCGGCTTGACGATGACATGATCGTAAGCCAACAGCGCCAAAAAACCGCCGATCAACACCGCAGCCAGAGTGAGCAGAAACTGTTTCATTCGCGCATCCGAAAAGGAACCGCGCATACTCTATCCCGGCAAGTGACACGCTGTAGAGGCGCCTACAGGACAAGGCCGTCGGCTGCGCGTCGGCGTCCGCCTGTGGCAGCAGACGATTGTGTTCGTCGTATCGCAAACCGCAGACCATCGCGGCCATGCCGCGCAGGGCAGCTTGCGGGGGCACGGTGCTGTTTTTCACAGCAGCTGGCTGTTTTTCAAAGCACCTGGCTGTTTTTCAAAGCACCTGCCGCACCCGAAGACGTCCGCCCGCGCGGCGCTGGGGCCGATGCACCGTCACGTGCCACAGTTCATTGCCACGCTGGCATTCCATCTGGCGCGCCTGAGCGCACGGTCGCTACCCGAATGTCCTTGTTGCGCGCGAGCCTTCGCTGGCAGAAGCAGAAAGAGTGATTTGCAGCATAGTAGAATTAAACGGGGGCGTGGATCTCACAGCGGCGAAACTAGAACAGTTTGTCTAGAACTAATGTTTTATAAGAACTAATGTTCCATAACGTGCGCATGCTGTGGAAATGCGTGCCCACTCTGCCGTTCGTCGGAAAAGGCGGGGTGCCGTCAGGTCATGCCCGTTGTGGTCGTGCCGATCGCTTACGGATATGCTGCCGATTCGATCGCCGAAAGGCATCTGGGAGACGTTGGATGCTCGGTTCGCGATGCGCGCCCCACTCTGGAAGGCGGCGAGCGCTTAGTATTTCGAGATTGCACGATATTCGGACTCGCTTTCGGTCGGACCGAGCCAAGCGCCAATCGCTCGCTAAACGCCAAAGGCGCGATCAAAAGCACCGTCTGCGGGGGCAGCATGCGCATGATCCAAGCGGTATCTCAAGCGGTATCTCGAGCGTTATCTCGAATGGTTTTCCAGGCGTTTTTTGCAACGACTTCACAGGTCCGAGCAAACCCATGCGGATCGCTCGCGGGTGCCGACTGAACGTCGTTCAGGCAGGCTGACCTTGGACGCGCGCGGTGAGGCTCGCCCTGTTACAGGGTTTGCAGCAGTACCTTCGGCGATCGCGACTGTCGCCGCCGCATGCGTGCGACGGCGATGGCTCTCGCTTGTGTTCGCTCTGATTAGCGCATCGGTCGTTGCGCAGGATGGGCGCGATGCCGCTGCGCGCGCGCTTTTTGCGCAAGCGAAACGTGCTTATCAAACCGATCTGCGCGAATCTGCCGCATTGTCCGAACGTGCTTTAGCCCAGCTAAGCCGCGGTAGCGACCAACCACTGGAGCGTCAGATTCGCGCGCACTGGTGCATGAGTCTCGGCGGATTCGCGGCGGATCGCGCGCTCGTGATGGCCGACGCCGGTCTGGATCTGGCTGATCGGGAAAAAGATACGCTGTCGCAAGCGCGCTTCTTGACCTGCAAGGCCTATGCGCTGGAGGTCTCAGGCGACATGGCATCGGCTGGTGTCGTCTACGAACGCGCGCTCCCCGCTGCGCAGGTGTCGGGCGACCGTGAAGCCATCGCTAACGCATACGCCTATCGCGGCGAGAACCGGCATTATCAAGGGCGATACGACGATGCCCTAATCGATCTGAATCGTGCCTTCGCTTTATACACGCGGCTCGGCGACAACGGCGGCCGGCGTTACGCGCTCAATGCCATGGCGAATCTCTACAGCGACCCGCATGTGGGCGAGTTCGACAAAGCGATCGAGTACTACCGAGAATTGCTCAAAGCCGATCGCGCTGCCGGCGCGAAAGGCGCTGTGGCCACGGCCTTGTTCAATATCGCATCCGCTTACGAAGAGAAAGAGGACCATGAGGCCGCTTTGCGCGAATTCAGAAGCGCACTTGAATTGGACCGCGAGCTCGGGGATCAAGAGGCGATCGCCGAGGAAGAGCGCGCGATCGGGCGCGTGCTGATCGCGCAGGGCAATGCGCAGGAAGCGCTGCCGATGATCGATCGCTCGCTCGCTTACTTCGCCGGAAAAGGCAATGCCGACGCGCAGGCACGTACGCGCATCACCCGCGCCGCTGCGTTGCGAAACCTCGGGCGGCTGGATGAGGCATTGCGCACGATCGATCTGTCCCTCGCTCACTTCAAACAGGGCGAGAACCTGCGTTACCTGGTGTTTGTCCACGAAGAGCGCGCCGATATCTTCGAGGCCCGCAGCGAATGGCGTGCGGCGTATCGCGAAGCGCAGGTCCTGCGCGAGATCGAGAAACGCATGGAAAAGGGGTTGATGAAGGAACGCACGTCGCGGCTACGCGTGCAATTCGACGCTGAGCGTAAAGACGAGCAAAACACGGCGCTGCAGGCCGAGAACAAGCGCCGCACACTGGAGTTGGACGGCGCGCAGAGGATGCGAAATCTGCAGCGTCTGGTCATTCTTCTCGGAGCCGCGCTGTGTATTGTGCTCGGGGCGATGGCATTGCAGCAATTGCGTCGGAACCAGAGAATGCGCGCGCTGGCGATGACCGACGATTTGACCGGGCTGCCCAATCGTCGCCATATTCTGAAATATCTGGAGGCACGTCGTGCATCCGCGCTTCAGTCGCACAGTCCGCTGGCTTTGCTGGCTTTCGATGTGGATCACTTCAAACGACTCAACGATCAGCACGGCCACGGCGGTGGCGATCGCGTGCTGATCGCGCTGTCGCAAATCATCCTTCGCTACCTGCGTCCCGGCGACCGCGCCGGCCGAATCGGCGGCGAGGAATTTTTGGTGGTGCTGCCTGCGACTTCGCTGCAAGACGCAAAGGCGATCGCCGAACGTCTGCGCGCCACCATCGAGACCACGCGATTGGACGACCTTGCAGATGCCGCGCATGTCACCGTGAGTTTCGGCGTCGCCGAACTGCTCTCCGCCGACGATGGCGTCGAACCGCTGCTAAAACGCGCCGACGATGCGCTGTATCGCGCTAAACGCGAGGGCCGCAATTGTGTTGTCGTCGGCTAATTCTAGTGTGTTATCAAAAATGAAAGCCCTTGATTTCAAGCCTTTACCGCTAAAAGCCAATTTCAATGCATGTCGGAAACCGATGGATGTAAGCGTTAATTGGAATTTTCGACACAGTGGAATTAGGCGGTTTGATCGGCATCGCGCTCGGTATCGGCGTCGGCACCGGTATAGCCGCTGCGATTCCGGGGTTTCCAGGCGCGTCTAAACAGGCTCTTATCGTCTTTCCAAAATGCTGGCGCGCCCTGCGGCTTGACATCGGCGCTCGAGAGAGAGATAGTTAATTAGGTAATTAGTTAACTATCGAATTTGCGGGCTGGTCATCAACCACCGATCACCCGACCCTTCATCAGCCCAACGAGCCCCCTATGGACCGCGTCTTCGAGGCCTTGGCCTCCACCGCCCGCCGCAAGATCCTGGCCTACCTCAACGAGGGCGAACTCACCGCCGGTGAGATCGCCAGCCGCTTCGATTTCAGCAAGCCAGCGCTGTCGGGCCACCTGCGGATTCTCGAAGACGCTGGGCTGATCGAGCGCGAAAAACGCGGGCAATTCGTCTATTTCAAGATGGTGCCCGAGCGCTTGACCAACACCGTCTTCGCCTGGGCCGCTGAACTATGCCCCGTCGCCGGGCCGCTGAAGCGGGAAAGTAAACAGCGCGTGCGGGCCAAGGTCGCCGCCGCGTCGGCCATCGACGAGGAGCCCACACCATGAACCCGACCACCAGCAGGATCGACACCTTTCCCACTGCGCGGCTGCTTTCGCGCTCTGGCGGCCTGCCGGTCGAGGTGGTGTTGATCGCGCAGATCGGTATCGGCGCCGGCAGCCCGCTGATCGCGGCGACCGCGGCCTTGCAGCGCGGTCACGGCAGCTATGTTGACGCGCTCGATGAGCCGTCGGCGCGCATCGGCGGCGCCGATTTCGAGCGTGGCGATGTCAGTTCCTTATATAGCTTCGTGGTCGGCACCCAGGGTCATCCGTTTCATCGTCATGCCGGCCATCGCGTGTTCACCGCGATTTCCGGCAGCGGCGGCGCCCTGCTGAGGTTTTCGACTGCATCGACCGAGCAGATCGAGCACGACCCGCAGGCCTTCGTCGATGCGCTGCGGCATGTCGAAATTCCGGCCGACTGTTTGTTCAGCGTGCGCTTCGGCGGCGGCACCTGGCATCAATTCTTGCCTTTGGATCGCACGTCCGGGCACCCGGCGCTGTTCGCATTGTCCTGCCACACCAATGAACTCGGCGGCGATCTCGCGCCTGAGCAGCGCGCGCGGGTGCTCGCCAACGCGGCGGATATTCCCACGCTCACCGAGGTGCTGCCCGATGCGGTCGCGGCCGTGCTGGCGGCGACCAAGCGCCAGGACATCCCGACCATCGCCCTGTCGCTCACGGCGGCCAGCGACTCGCTGCACGGACGCGTCTGCGCGCAGACGCGGCATGCCTTCGGGCGCGTGCGCAGCGTGCTGGGCCGTATGCGTCGTCCGGTCGGATTCCTTGCCGATGATCATGGCCGCAGCGTGCAGGCGATCGGCGCGCCGTCGCCGCAGTCGCTGCTGCGCGAACAGTTCGACGATCGTTACGATCACGAGGACAGTTTTGTGCTTGAAGTGCCGGCCGCCGAATTGCGGTCGGCATCGGCCAGCGCATTGCTTGCCGATCTACTCGAAGGCTTTTTGCAACATCGGCCCAGCGGCGTCTCGCGGCTGATGTCGTTCCGCAACGTCTTGGTGAAGCCGATCGGTTTGCGCACTTCGCCGTTGGGTTGTCCGGTGTCGTCGCTGTTGGGCGATGCGCCGCAGCGTTTCGCCGGACGCTATCCGGTCTTGGCGCAGTCGGTGGATGCTAGCGACCGCCATGCGCAGGTCGTACTCGGTGCCGACGATAAACATTTGCAGTTCCGTTCGTGTGTAGCCGTCGAAGTTCTGCCGGGCGGTAGTGCGCGGTTCTCGCTCGGCACCCGCGTCCGCAATCGCAATCTGTTCGGCAGCATGTATATGCACATGATCGACCGCACGCATCGCGGATATGTCGCGCCGGCGATGCTGCGGATGGCGGTGGGGTATGTGCTTGTCGCGGCCAGTCGACCATTGCCGGGGTTCTTGCGCACCAGCGAAGGAATGGCATGAGCCGGCCGCTGACATGATCGACACGATGACGCTCATCGCCACCGCTGGCGCCACGGATATCACCATCAAGACTGCAGCCGCTACCGACAAAATCGCCGTCTACTACAATAGCGCCTGTCCGGTGTGTCGTCGCGGCATCGCGTGGCAGCAAGGCCAGATGAGCGCCTGCGAGATCGAATGGATCGACGTGCATGCGTCGCCGGACGCCGTGGTGCAGATCGGTGCTGGTTTTGGACGTGACGACTTCGAAAGTAGCGGCCTCGAAAGTAGCGGCCTCGAAAGCGCCGATCTCGAAAGCGTGCGCGAGCGGCTGCATGTGCGCGATGCGCAGGGCCAGGTGCTGATCGGCGCCGATGCGGTCGCGTTCGTGATGAAGCGGACGCCGGGGCAACGTTGGTTGGGGCGGTTCGCGTCGCTACCGATGATCCGACCCGCGATGCGTTGGGCCTACGATGCATTCGCCCGCGTTCTGTATCGCTGGAACCGCAGCAAGGGGCGCTGGTAGTCCCTTGCCGACATTGGATTGAGCTGGTTGTTCTTGACCTCATCCTTGAGGCCGGGCAAAGCGGTCAACTGGTATGGCACGCTCGTGAACAGGTGTAGCAGCCGTTTGATTGCCGATAGTGTTTTTTTGCTTCTTTTACTGCGTCTGTGCAGTTGCTGAAGATCCCGAGATACAAACGATTCGATTCCAAAGGCAGAAATTGGCACGATTCAGTATGCACTTCGTGGTCGCCATTTGGCTGGACGTTCTTGTTGACGTAATAGCGAGGCATGGTTGTATGGCTCTTGAAGCGCGAGGTTGCGCCAATGAGATGCTCGGCTATTCTTGTCTCATGAGCTGAGACTGATCGTGACTTTTTTTAATCGAATAAGTCCCTGCAATTTCTATTCTCTATTGGCTAGTAGTCTGCAACTGCGCGCAGCGGCTTTCCCGCATGTCTTGCGACATGCGGGCTACGTACTTAGCTTCGGTTCGCTTAACCCAACCGGCTTGGTGGGTGGTTGATTTTTTTTGCGGCGTTTTTTGCGGCGTGGGGATCAGCCTTCCCAGGCCGGCAATTTCTTCTTGATCGCCACGTTTTTCAACGTCACGTATTTCGGAATGCCATCGCGGCCGTACGGTGGCGGCGCTTCGCCGCGAATCAGCGGTTCCAGATATTTCCGCGCGGCCGGGGTGATGCCGTAGCCGTCCTTGCGCAGGAAGTTCGCGGGCATGGTTTTTTCGTGATTCGCCACTTTTTCCAGCGGCGCCGCTTCGATCTTCCAGCGATATGGCGCATCGGAGACGCGCTTGATCACCGGCATCGTCGCGTTCAAGCCTTTCAATGCGAACTGCACGCCGGCTTTGCCGACGGCCAGCGCTTGCTCGACATCGGTCTTCGACGCGATATGGCGGGCCGAGCGCTGCAGATAGTCAGGCAGGGTCCAGTGCACTTTGTAGCCGAGTTCGTCTTTCACCTTGCCAGCGAGATACGAGGCGACGCCGCCGAGTTGGGTATGCCCGAACGCGTCCTTGCCGCCGCCGGCATCGGCGACAAAGGTGCCGTCCGCCGTGTGGATGCCTTCCGAGGCCACGACCACGCAATAGCCGACGCGCTGCACGACCTTCTTCACGTTGGCGAGGAAATCGGCTTCGTCGTAGGCGCGCTCGGGGAACAAGATGATGTGCGGCGCTTCGTCCGGGCCGTTGCCGGCCAGACCCGCCGCCGCCGCTAGCCAACCGGCGTGACGGCCCATGGCTTCGTACACGAAGACTTTGGTCGAGGTTTCCGACATCGCGGCCACGTCCAGCGCCGCTTCGCGAATCGACACCGCCGTGTACTTGGCCGCCGAGCCGAAACCCGGGCAGCAGTCGGTGACGGCCAGATCGTTGTCGATCGTCTTCGGCACGCCGATGCAGGTGACGGGGTAGCCGAATTCGGCCGCCAACTTCGAGACTTTCAGCGCGGTATCGGCCGAATCGTTGCCGCCGTTGTAGAGGAAATAGCGGACGTTGTGGGCCTTGAACACGTCGATCAGGCGCTCGTACTTCGCGCGGTCCTGCTCCAGCGACTTCAGCTTGACCCGGCAGGAGCCGAACGCGCCGCCCGGGGTATGGGCGAGGGCGCGGATCGCCGCAGCCGATTCCTTCGAGGTGTCGATCAGATCTTCGCGCAGCGCGCCAAGGATGCCGTTGCGGGCCGCCAACACTTTGATTTTGCGGGCGCGGGCTTCGGAAATGACGGCCGAGGCGGTGGCATTGATAACGGCGGTCACGCCGCCGGATTGGGCGTAAAGCAGGGTTCCGGAGCTCATGGGGACGAATTCTGTCTCGAAGGGGCTGTGGGTGGGTTGGGGCGCGGCCTGCTTGCGGTTAAGCTGGCAGACGGCTGGCCCAACGCGCAGTGTAGCGTCTGGGCCGAATGAATCTTTATCTACGGAGCATGCGATGCGATTGGTTCTCCTCGGCGCCCCAGGATCGGGCAAGGGCACTCAAGCCGCCCGACTCAAAGACCACCTTCAGGTGCCGCATATCTCCACCGGAGATTTGCTGCGCGCCGAAGTCGCGGCCGGTACGGCGCTCGGCCTGCAGGCCAAAGCGGTGATGGAACGCGGCGATTTGGTGTCGGACGACATATTGCTTGGGATGCTGGAAGACCGGCTCTCCCGCCCGGATGTCGCTGGCGGTTTCATCCTCGATGGCTACCCGCGTAACCTCGCCCAGGCCGATGCCCTTGGCCAATTGCTGGCCCGCATCGGTCAACCGATGGATCACGCCGTGCAGCTTGAGGTCGATACCGACCTGCTGGTCGAACGCATCGCCAATCGTGCCAAGGAACAAGGCCGCCAAGACGATACGCCCGAAGCCGTGCGCAACCGACTGAACATTTATAACGACGTCACCGCGCCGGTGATCGAGTTCTACCGCCAGCGCGGCATGCTCAAAGTGGTCGATGGCGAAGGCGCGATGGACGAGGTGTTCACCCGGATTGTGGAAGCGGTTTCGGTTGGGGCGGATGTGGGGTAAGTCGCTGCCTCGTTTCCCTTCTCCCCGCGATGCGGGGAGGCGGCGTTTTTTTCCTTCTCCCCGCGATGCGGGGAGGTGGCGTTTTCCTTCTCCCCGCGATGCGGGGAGGCGGCGTTTTTTTCCTTCTCCCCGCGATGCGGGGAGGCGGCGTTTTTTTCCTTCTCCCCGCGATGCGGGGAGAAGGTGGCCGCAGAGCCTGCCCCGTACTTGATACGGGGCCGGATGAGGGGCAAGCAGATTGCTGCCCAGCCTCAGGAGAGTATTCATGGCATAGCGTCGTGCGAGTCCGAGTCCTGCTCTGAATGCGCGCGCGCTTCCCCTCACCCCGTCCCCCTCACCCCGTTCCCCTCTCCCCGTTCCCCTCTCCCGCGCGCGGGAGAGGGGCGAATGTGCCGAACAGGAATGCTTCGGTGAATGATCTGCGACTTTTGAGAGTAATGAGAACTTGAAGCTACATATTTTGGGCATCTGCGGCACCTTCATGGGCGGCGTCGCCGCGTTGGCGCGCGAACTCGGGCATACGGTCGAGGGCAGCGATCAGGCGGTGTATCCGCCGATGTCCACGCAGTTGGAGCAGCTCGGCATCGCGCTGCGGCAGGGCTATACCGCTGAGAACATGTCCGCGGACTGCGATGAGATCGTGATCGGCAATGCGCTGTCGCGCGGCAATCCGGCGGTGGAATACGTGCTCGATCGCGGTTTGCACTACACCTCCGGCGCGGCCTGGCTGCGCGAGTACGTGCTGCCCGGGCGCGACACGCTGGCGGTGGCGGGCACGCACGGCAAAACCACGACCACGACGATGCTGTCGTATCTGCTGGAACAGGCCGGGCGCAAACCTGGGTTTCTGATCGGCGGCGTGGCCGAGGATTTCGGCGCCTCCGCGCGCTTGGGCGAAGGCCGCGAATTCGTGGTCGAAGCCGACGAGTACGACACTGCCTTCTTCGACAAGCGCAGCAAATTCGTCCACTACCGGCCGCTGGTGGCGATTCTGAATAATCTCGAATACGACCATGCCGATATTTTTCCCGACGTGGCCGCGATCCAGCGCCAATTCCATCATTTGGTGCGCACCGTGCCCGGCCGTGGCCGCTTGATCGTCAACGGCGATGACGAGCGCTTGCGCGACGTGTTGGCGATGGGCTGCTGGACCCCGGTCGAGCGCTTCGGCCTGCTGCGCGAGGGTATGCCAGCCAATGCCTACGACTGGGCCGCGCGCTTGCTGCGCGACGACGGCAGCGCATTCGCGGTGCTGCACAACGGCCAGGAGATCGGCGTGGTGGAGTGGCCGATGCTCGGCAATCACAATGTGCTCAACGGACTTGCCGCGCTGGCGGCTTGTCATGCGGTCGGCGTCGATCCGGCGTCGGTGATGCCGTCGCTGGCGCAGTTCCGCAGCGTCAAGCGCCGACTGGAAGTGCTGGGCGAGGCGCAGGGCATCACCGTGTACGACGATTTTGCGCATCACCCCACCGCGATCGCGACCACGCTCGCGGGCCTGCGTGCGAAGGTCGGCGAGGCGCGCATCGTGGTCGCGATGGAGCCGCGCAGCAATTCGATGCGTCTGGGCGCGCATGCCGATGCGATCGCGCCCTCGCTCGATGCCGCCGACGCGGTGGTGTTTCTGCATCGCCCGGAGTTGTCGTGGGACGCGGCGAACGTGATGGCGCAGGTGCGCGGCGAATCGCGGACCGCACCGACCGCCGATTCGCTGATCGCGACCCTGCGCGCGCTGACCCGCGAGGGCGACCACGTCGTGTTCATGTCCAACGGCGGCTTCGACGGCGCACCGCGGCGGTTCTTGGCGCAGTTGTGCGAGGCGCAGTGACGATTCGATTCGACGCATCCGCGTCGTGATCGCAATGCGTATTGACGATGGCTGCGCTGCGGCGCAGATTTTACTGAATCGATGTTACTGAATCGATGTTACTAAATCGATTTTACTGAATCTGCATCGGTCGGAGCCCCGATGAACATGCCCGAATCCATGGCCGAATCCATGCCCCAATCCATGCCCCAATCTATGCCGCAATCGTTACCGTTATTCCCGCTGCGCACCGTGCTGATGCCCGGCGGCGCTTTGGGTCTGCGGATTTTTGAAACCCGCTATCTCGATCTGGTGCGCGATTGCGGCCGGACCGGTACGGGCTTCGGCGTGTGCTTGATGTTGGACGGCGTTGAAGCCGGCGATCCAGCGCTGCCCGCAAGCTTCGGCACCGAGGCGCGGATCGAGGATTTCGACCGCACCGACGACGGCTTGCTCGCGCTGCGGGTTCGCGGCGCGCGCCGCTTTCATGTGCTCAATACCCGCGTGCGCAGCAACGGACTGATCGTCGGCGATATCCAGTGGTGCGAGCCCGACCTCGACGACGAATTGCGTCCCGAGCACGCGCTGCTGGGCATCGTGCTGCTGCGCATTCTCGAACAGGTCGGCGGCGAACATGCGGATGCGCCGCAGGCGCGTTTCGACGACGCGGCCTGGGTCGGCTGGCGCTTGGCGGAAGTGTTGCCGCTGTCCGACGGGCAACGACAAGCACTGTTGCAGGAAGACGATGCGCATACGCGGCTGGAGATGCTGCTCGCGGCGATTCAATAGCGATGTCTTCAATGTTGTTTGGCTGAAGCGATACGGTCAGCGCTTATCGCTTCATCGCTTGCTGCACTTGGGAGGTGTCGTCAATCGCGGCGGCATTGATTGTGTCCGCGGCTTGTGTCCGCAGTTCGATCACGTCGCTGCGGATGCGCAAGACCGGCACTGCACCTTTCGCGCGCGCCGATTCGGACATGTTTAAGCCGCTGAGATCATCGCGCACCCGATGTCGCGCGGGGGCGTTTTCCGGCTCAGGCATCCACAGGCCGAAGCCGCGAATTGGCCGCTTGAAGCGCAAGGTTTGCGCGGTGCCGAGCCACAGCGGTTCGCCGTCTTCCAGCACCGCTGGTGCGCGCCAAAGGCGGAGCACATACAGCAATTCGGGATGCGGGCCCGGATGCCGCATCAGCAGTACTTCGGCTTGCGTGTCCAACGTCGCCGGCAGCACCGGTTGCCGCGACAGCGGCCGTTTCGGGTCGAGCAGGCCGAGCGTGCTGACCCAATTCGCCTGTGGCTGCGTGTACCAGCCCCGGCTTTGCAGTTTCAATTGCACGATATCCAGCGGGCCGGCGATCTGCACATCCAGCGGCCAGCGCCGGTCCTCCGCGCGCTCGTTGCGCTGCGCCGGCAGCAGTGCCCACTCCTCATCCCACCACGCGCTGCGTTCGATGACCTGGGTCGCTGCCGGCGGTGCGAACTGGGCCAGCACGCCGTCGATCGCGCGCGGCGCATGCCACAACGCGGCCAAGACGAAGCTGCCGTAGAAGATCATCGCGAACGGCCGCATCCAGAACGAACTCTTGATGTGCCGACGATAAGCGATGCCGAGGATCAGCAGCCAAACGATGCCAAACAGGGTGCCGCCGATGATGTCGCTGAGCCAATGCGCGCCGAAGTACAGCCGCGCGAAGCCGAGCAGCGCGACCGCGACGCCGGCCAACAAATACGGCCACACGCGCTGCTTGCCTGGGAGTTCGCGTGCGATGAGGACGGCGAAGAAACCGAAGACGATGGTGACAAGGGTGATCGAGATCGACGGGAAACCGAAGCCGCTGGGCGCGGTCGGCGGTTTGGGCATGTCCACCGAGACGCCGATGATCGTGGTGAACACCACGCCGAAGCTCACCGCAGCGATCCAATGCAGCGCTGCAGCCAAACGACGGCGCCACAGCAGCCAAGCGGTGGTCAGTACGAGCGGTGGAATCAGCACCTGCGCGTCGCCGAGCGAGGCCAGCGCCGCCATCAGCCGGTCCGCCAGCGGATTGCGCAGCGCGAACATCGTCGCCTGCGCTTTGTAGTCCAGCGCGAGCGGGCCGCCGCGCGCCAGCACCAGCGCGAGGAAGGCGAAGGACGCCCAGCCGATGCCGATTAAACTCATCGCCAGCATCGCCAGCGAGGCCGATTCCGGCCGATGCGCTTGGATCAGCGAACCGGCATAACGCCCGAGTCGCGGATGCGCGCGGGTCCATTTCAGGGCGCGGGCGAGCAGCCGATCCGCACTCTGCGCGAACCAGCGGTAGGTGTAGAGCACGCAGGCCCAGACCAGCGCCAGCACCACAACCAAGGCCAACATCACCAGCGCCAAACGGTCGGCGACCGCTGCCACCGCGTCATACGACGCACCGAACATCCAACCCGGCGCCAGGAAAATGCCGGCCCAACTGAGTGCGGCGATCGCGCTGGCCGGCACATAGCGCTTCAGCGGCATGTGCAGCATGCCGGCGACTGCGGGCACGAATGGCCGCACCGCGCCGACATAGCGCGCGATGATGATGCCCTTGCTGCCGTGGCGGCGGAACAAGCGTTCGCCGCGATCGAGCAACTGCGGGTAGCGGCTGAAGGGCCAGCGCTGGCGCAGCGTCGGCCCCCAGCGATGGCCGATCCAATAGCTCAATGCATCGCCGAAGAAGGCGCCGGTTGCGGCGCAGAACAGGGCATAGGGGCCGTCGATATGGCCCAGGCCGATCAGGGTGCCCACCGCAAACAGCAGCGGCAGCGCTGGCACCGCGATGCCGAGCACGATCACTGCATCGCAGAACGCGATCAGAAAAATCACGCCGCCCGCAGCGGTGGGGTTCGCGCTGATCCAGGCGACGATGTGGTCCAACCATCCGTTCTGCATCCGCCGATTATGGCAGTGGCGATGCTTGCGGCGCACGCCCACGGCCCGATCGGCCGGACCGTTACAATGCGCAATGCCGATTGATGCCGTCGAAGTCGAAGCACTGAAAGCCGATAGTTTCGGCCGGATCGCGCTAATGCGCGGCGACGCGGGCCTGTTCGTGCGCCGCGACCTCGGCCACGTGCCGATGTGGTTGCGGCTGCCGGCGTGGTGGCTGGCGCGACGCGAAGCGCGCGGGCTGCAGCAGGTACTTGGCCTAGAGGCCGTGCCGCAGCTATTGCGCTGGGACGGCCGCCGGCTCGATCGCAGCTACCTCGACGGCGCCGCGATGTATCAGCGCCCGCCGCGCGGCGATTTGGCGTATTTCCGTCTCGCCCGCCGCCGCCTGCAGGCCCTGCATCGCTGCGGTTTGGCGCATAACGACTTGGCCAAAGAAGCCAATTGGCTGGTGCTGGCCGACGGCACCCCGGCGATCATCGATTTCCAACTCGCCGTGTGCGGCCATCCACGCTCGCGCTGGATGCGCCTGCTCGCACGCGAAGATCTGCGCCATCTGCTCAAGCACAAGCGCACCTATTGCCCGGAAGCGATCACGCCGACCGAACGTCGCGTATTGAAACGGCATTCCTGGGTGCGCGACCTGTGGTTTCGCACCGGCAAACCGGTGTATCGCTTCGTCACCCGCAAAGTGCTGAAGTGGGAAGACAACGAAGGCCAGGGGCCGAAGCCCTGAACTGCGACGCATCGCAAAATTCCAGATCGGTAGAGCGGCTCTCTGAGCCGCTTTAACCAGCAGCGAGGGAGAGCAGCGCTTGCAGCCGTTCGTCGAGACGGTCGATCACGACAGCGGGTCGAAGACCCGTTCTACCGAGACGAGCATGCGCTCGCACCATTTTTTTGCGAGAGCACTGAGACGTTAAGCAGGCTCTAACAGTCGCGCAGACAAGGCGAGCTTTGGCTCGCCTTGCTCGCGAGCGAAGGGCGGTATCAGCCGGTACGATAGTCGGCCTGTCCACGCGAACGGCCCGATCATCATGACCACCTTGTCAGGCAAAACCATCTTCATCACCGGCGCCTCGCGCGGCATCGGCCTCGCCATCGCCCTGCGCGCTGCGCGCGATGGCGCGAACATCGCGATCGCCGCCAAATCGTCGGTCGCCAACCCCAAATTGCCCGGCACCATCCACAGCGCAGCCGAGGCCGTTCACGCCGCGGGCGGCCAAGCGCTTGCGCTCAAATGCGATGTGCGCGAAGAAGATGAGGTGCGCGCCGCAGTCGCGGCCACCGTCGATACCTTCGGCGGCATCGACATCTTGATCAACAACGCCAGCGCGATCTGGCTCAAAGGCACGCTCGATACGCCGATGAAGCGTTTCGATCTGATGCAGCAGGTCAACGCTCGCGGCAGTTTTCTGTGCGCGCAGGCGTGCTTGCCGCATTTGCTGCAGGCGCCGAACCCGCACATCCTCACCCTCGCGCCGCCGCTGAATCTCGAACCGAAATGGTGGGCGCCGCACACCGGCTACACCCTCGCGAAAATGGGCATGAGCTTCGTCACGCTGGGGCTTGCTGCCGAATTCGGCCCGCAGGGCGTGGCGGTGAATGCGCTGTGGCCGCGCACGGTCATCGCTACCGACGCCATCAATATGATTCCCGGCGTCGAAGTCGCCCGCTGCCGCAAACCCGAGATCGTCGCCGACGCCGCGCACGCCATCTTGGTGCGCGAAGCCGCCGGCTATCACGGTCATTTTTTGATCGACGACGACGTGCTGAAGGCGGCGGGTGTGATCGATTTCGAAAGCTATGCGGTCGATCCCTCGCAGACGTTGCTGCCGGATTTATTTCTCGATTGAGCCGCCCGTGGGAGCGACGCTAGTCGCGACGCCAATAGGCCCGAGGAGCGACGCCAGTCGCGACGCGCATGTGTGAGTGCGACGGGTTATCGGCTTGCGAAACGGTCGCGACTCGCGTCGCTCCGACAAAGCGCATCACCACTGCCTTGCCGATACCGGCAAGGCCGGTTGCGATTCGCTCGAACGCGTGCGGCGAGCATTACACTTGGTCGAAATACGAATGAGAACGACACGACGATGAAATACCTCCACACCATGATCCGCGTCCGCGACCTCGACGCCTCGCTGCGCTTCTATTGCGACGGCCTTGGCCTGAAAGAAGTGCGCCGCAAAGAAGTGCCACAAGGCCGCTTCACCCTCATTTTTCTCGCCGCCGACGAAACCCCAGGCGCCGAAGTCGAACTCACCTATAACTGGCCACCGGACGACGGCTCACCGGCCGAGGACTACGGCAGCGCCCGCAACTTCGGCCATCTCGCGTTTCGCGTCGAAAACATCTACGCCACCTGCGCCCGCCTGCAAACACTGGGCTACACCATCAACCGCCCGCCCCGCGATGGCCACATGGCTTTCGTGCGCTCGCCCGATTTGATCTCGATCGAATTGTTGCAAGAAGGGCATTTGCCGCCGCAGGAGCCGTGGGCGTCGATGGCCAATACGGGCGTGTGGTGACGGTGTGGTCTAGCCAGTGTTGTTGGTGAGGTGGTCGCAACGAGCTATCGCTTTGCCCTCTCCCGCTTGCGGGAGAGGGTGGCCGAAGGCCGGGTGAGGGCGCATTACGACGTCATCTTGAACAAATTTCGTAATCCGGGTGCCAAGAAGAGCGAGACCATTCAAGCTCAATCACGCCAACGCCTGCCGCAAATCCCCAATCAAATCCTCCACATGCTCCACCCCCACCGAAATCCGCAGCAAGCCCTGCGGCGATCGCGGGTTCGGGCCTTCCACTGAGGCGCGGTGTTCGATCAGCGATTCGCAGCCGCCCAGCGAAGTGGCATTGGTGAAGATGCGCACCTTCGAGGCCAGCGCCAGCGCCGCGTCGCGGCCGCCGCGCAGTTCGATACTCATCATCCCGCCGAAGTCGCGCATTTGTTTGGCAGCGATGGCGTGGCCGGGGTGCGTGGGTAGGCCGGGGTAGTTCACGCGTTCGATCTGCGGCTGGGTCGCTAAAAACTCGGCGATTTTGCGTGCGTTCGCGCAGTGCATCGCCATGCGTGCGCCGAGGGAGCGGCAGCCGCGCAGGATCATCCAGGCGTTGAACGGCGCCAGCGAGGCGCCGGTGATGTGCAGGCGATGGCCGACTTTCGCAAAGAAGTCATCGCGCCGCGCGAACACCAGCGCGCCGCCGAGCACATCGCTATGGCCGCCGAAGTATTTCGTGGTGGAATGCATCACGATGTCCGCACCCAGCGCCAGCGGGCGCTGCAGCAGCGGCGTGGCGAAGGTGTTGTCCACCACCGCCAGCGCGCCGGCCGCGTGCGCGATTTCGACCAGCGCGGAAATGTCGCTGATCTTCATCCGCGGGTTCGACGGCGTTTCGATCCAGACCATCGCGACCGGCTGCGAACAAGCCGCGCGCACCGCGTCGGTGTCGCTCATATCGAGTTCGATGGCTTCGATCCCGCGTTCCGGCAAGTACTCATGGCAGAGCATGCGCAGGCCGGTGTAGCAATCGTCGGGAATCAACACCCGCGCGCCGTTCGGCAGCGATTCCAGCAGCGTCGTCATCGCCGCCATGCCCGAGGCGAACACCAGCGCGTCTTCACCGCCTTCCAATGCCGCCAGCGCTTCGCGCAAACGGTCGTTGGTCGGGTTGCCTTCGCGCTGGTATTCATAACCGGCGACGCGCTCGCCCGCAGGGCCGTGGCGGAAGGTGGTGGCCAGATGGATCGGTGGGGCGACCGCGCCGGTGGCGGGATCGACCTCGTTGCCGATATGGACGGAGAGGGTTTCGGGGCGTAATGGGCTCATGCGCGCAGCTCTGAGAAGGCCGCGCGTGCCGCTTCGAGCGTCGCCGCGATCACCGCATCGTCGTGCGCGATCGACAAGAAGCCGGCCTCGAACGCCGACGGCGCCAGATACACGCCGCGTTCCAGCATCGCGTGGAAGAAGCGGTTGAATGCGGCGGTATCGCAGGCGGTGGCCTGGGCGTAGGTGTCCACGTGTTCGGCGGTGAAGAACAGGCCGAACATGCTGCCGACGCGGTTGGTGGTGAACGGCACGCCGGCATCGCGCGCCGCCGATTCCAGGCCTGCGCACAGCGCGGCGGTGCGCGCATCGAGGGTTTCGTAGAAACCGGGCGCTTGGATCAGTTCGAGCATCGCCAGGCCCGCGGCCATCGCCACCGGGTTGCCGCTGAGCGTGCCGGCCTGATAGATCGGCCCGCTCGGCGCGATCTGCCGCATCAACTCCGCGCGGCCGCCGTAGGCGCCCACCGGCATGCCGCCGCCGATGATTTTGCCGAAGGTGCTGAGGTCGGGCGCCACGTCGTACACCGCTTGCGCGCCGCCGAGCGCGACCCGGAAGCCGGTCATCACTTCATCGAAAATCAGAATGGCGCCGTGTTGCGTGCACAGTGCGCGCAGATGCTGCAGATAGCCCTCACGCGGCGGAATGCAATTGGCATTACCGACCACGGGTTCGACGATCACCGCCGCCACGTCCGCGCCGATCGCATCGAACAACTGGGTGGCCGCATCGAAATCGTTGAAGGGCAGGGTGGAGGTGAGGTCCGCCAGCGCCTTCGGTACGCCCGGCGAATTCGGCACGCCGAGGGTGAGCATGCCGGAGCCGGCTTTCACCAGAAACGAATCGCCGTGGCCGTGATAACAGCCCTCGAATTTCACCATCCGGCTGCGCCCGGTCGCGCCGCGCGCGAGGCGGATCGCCGATAGCGTGGCCTCGGTCCCGGAATTCACCATCCGCACCATCTCGCAGCTCGGCACGATGCGGGTGATGGTCTCGGCCATCGTCACTTCCAGCGGGTTCGGCGTGCCGAAGCTCAGGCCGTTGCGCGCTGTCGCGATCACCGCTGCCAGCACGGCCGGATGGTTGTGGCCGGCGATCATCGGCCCCCACGAGCCGACATAGTCGATATAACGGTTGCCGTCGGCATCGAACAGATACGGGCCGTCCGAGCGTTCGACGAAAAACGGCTCGCCGCCCACCGATTTGAAGGCGCGGACCGGCGAATTAACGCCACCGGGCATCAGGGCCTGGGCGCGGGTGAACAGGTCGTGCGAGCGGTCGTGGTTCATGAGAATCTCGTGCAAAGTGAATAACTTAGGAGCGACTGAAGCCCGCATAGGAGCGGCGCCAGTCGCGAAAAAAACGAACTGTTCGAATGAACGGCATCGATCAAGGCGCGACTGGCGCGGCATCATCCTCGAAACATCTACGATACGCACGCGCTGCGGCAAGCGGGTCCGGCGCATCGAACACGCCGCTGATCACCGCGAGCAGATCGGCGCCGGCTTCGACCAGCGAACGCGCATTGTCCGGCGTGATGCCTCCGATCGCCACCCGCGGCAGGTCAAACTCGGCGCTTTCGTGCAGCAGGTCGAGGCTTGCATGGCGGGCATTGGGCTTGGTTGCGGATGGAAAGAACGCGCCGAAGGCGATGTAGCTGGCGCCCGCGTCGGCGGCTGCGCGCGCGCGCGCCAAATCGTCGTAACAAGAAATGCCGATCACAGCAGCGTCACCCAGCGTTATCCGGGCCGCGCGAAGATCGCCATCGTATTCGCCCAGATGCACACCGTCGGCGCCGAATTCCGCCGCCAATGCCACATCGTCGTTGACGATCAGCGCAACGCCGCGCGCGCGGCACAGTGGCTGCAGTCGCGCGAGCTGTTCGCGTTTGAGCGCGATATTCGCAGCCTTATTTCGATACTGGAGCACCGCAGCCTCGCCGATCACTGCGGCTACGCGCGCCAGCAAGCGTGGCGTATCGGCTTCATCGGGGGTGATCAGGTACACGCCGCGGCGCCATTCGCGGAGCGGCAATCGGGCAGACGGGGTAGCGGGTTGCGAAGGCATTCGATGTGTCGGTTCTGAATGAAGCACTGGCGGGCGCTTTCGGCTGCCTGCGGGGAATGGGACAATGGGGGACATCCCGCACTGTGCTTGGACATTATCCAATGAATGAAACCGCCGCCCCCGTGATTTACCGCACCTGGATGTGCGTCGTTTGTGGCTACATCTATGACGAGGCCAAAGGATTGCCGGACGAGGGCATCGCCCCGGGCACCCGTTGGGAAGACATCCCTGACACCTGGACCTGCCCTGATTGCGGCGTGACCAAGGCCGATTTCGAGATGACGACCACCTGAGCGAGTCACCATCGTCAGGTATCGGCGCCTACTACGGCTGGGTATCAGCCATCCACCGACGGCCGCGACGCGGCCCTAGGCGCGACGCACTCTATATATATGTGTCTCGCGATTGAGGTGGCGCCGATCCTTAGAGCCTGTTCACGATCTCCGCATGCTTCGCGCTAAGCCACAGAACGCGCGGAACAAGGAGGAGCGAGGGAATGGATGCCCATCCATGACCGAGCGAGGACGCCGTGCCGCGCGTTCTGTGGCTTAGCCCTTCGGGTTGCGCCGCAGCGGCCCGCTAAGGCACGCGTGCTGCTTGACCAGACCCCCAGTCGGACGCGGCGCAGCCCACAGGCCTGGGCGGGCCGCTGCGACGCAACGCGGAGTATGCGGAGATCGTGAACAGGCTCTTACAGCGCCTTGTCGAGCATCTGCGCCAAGTGCTGCTTGCCGACCAGACCGATCTGGGTGTCCTGCACTTGGCCGTTCTTGAACACCAGCAGCATCGGGATGCTGCGCGCGTTGAAGCGGCGACCGATGTTGGGGTGGTCTTGGATATCGACCTTCACGACTTTGGCGCGGCCGTCGTATTCGTCGGCCAATTGCTCGAGGAAAGGCGAAATCGCCTTGCAGGGCATGCACCATGGCGCCCAAAAATCGACGAGTACAGGTTGGTCGGACTGCAGCACGATGGCATCGAAATCGGCATCGGTCGCATGGAGGATCTTATCGGTCACAGAGGTCTCCCGGTAAAACGAAGGCGGCCGAGGTTCCGGCGCGGCGGTGGGCTATCTAAGGATACGCAGGGTTGGCGCCGGACAGCGGCGGTGAGGTCTCGGTGCCGGCCTGCCTGGCAAACCTGCTCTAAGCAAGCCTGCCGTCACCACCCTGTCTGTTACACTGAGGGCTTGCGTTGCCGGGTTCAAGGCCGATTGCATCGATAGATAAAACAGTATCCATCGAATTTTCGACCCGAACCGGCCACCACGTCCTGCAGCGGGGCGGGCTGTCCATGAAGGCAGCTTTCCAACGGCAGATTTTCATCGGCACTCCACTAACGGGTTCCAGGCCGGCAGTCTGCTGCCGCGAGCCGTCTTTCGCAAGCGCAGGCGTCTCACACACGCCGCTGCGATAACCCCGCAAATACGCCAGGTCATGAGCGATAAACCCTTAACCGACATTACGTTTTCGTCTTTCGCCGCCACCGATGGCGAAACCCAGGCGCTGCATCCGGCGCTGTTGGCCGGGCTTGAAGCCGCAGGCTTCACCCGCTGCACGCCAATCCAAGCCCTCACGTTGCCGGTGACGCTGCCCGGGCGCGATGTCGCCGGCCAGGCCCAAACCGGCACAGGCAAGACCCTCGCCTTCCTGGTGACGGTGATCAACCGCCTGTTGTCGCGCCCGGCTTTAGCCGAACGCAAGCCAGAAGACCCGCGGGCGCTGATCCTGGCCCCAACCCGCGAACTGGCGATCCAGATTCATAAGGACGCGATGAAATTCGGCGCCGACCTAGGTTTGAAGTTCGCCTTGGTCTACGGCGGCGTGGATTACGACAAGCAGCGCGCGCTGCTGCAGGCCGGTGCCGATGTGATCATCGCCACCCCAGGCCGCTTGATCGACTACGTCAAACAGCACAAGGTCGTCAGCCTGCACGCCTGCGAGATCTGCGTGTTGGACGAAGCCGACCGCATGTTCGACCTCGGCTTCATCAAAGACATTCGCTTCCTGCTGCGGCGTATGCCCGAGCGCACGACGCGCCAGACCATGCTGTTTTCGGCAACGCTCAGCCACCGCGTGTTGGAACTGGCTTACGAGCACATGAACGAGCCGGAAAAGATCGTCGTCGAGAGCGAGTACATCACTAACTCGAAGGTGCGGCAGCTGATCTACTACCCGGCCGACGACGAGAAGATTCCGCTGCTGCTGGGCTTGCTTTCGCGCAGCGAAGGCGCACGGACGATGGTGTTCGTGAACACCAAGGCCTTCATCGAGCGCGTCGCGCGTGCGCTGGACCGCGCCGGCTACCGCGTTGGCGTGCTCAGCGGCGACGTGCCGCAAAAAAAGCGTGAATCGCTGCTGAAGAAATTCCAGGCAGGGCAGCTCGAACTGCTGGTCGCCACCGATGTGGCCGCGCGCGGCCTGCATATCGACGGCGTGTCGCACGTCTACAACTACGATCTGCCGTTCGATGCCGAGGACTACGTCCACCGCATCGGCCGCACCGCGCGTCTGGGCGCCGAAGGCGACGCGATCAGCTTCGCCTGCGAACGCTATGCGATGTCGTTGCCCGACATTGAGGCCTACATCGAGCAGAAGATTCCGTCCGAGCCGGTGACGCGCGAGTTGTTGACCGCGTTACCGCGCCCGGAGCGCGAGCGTCAAGCGGCGCCCGAAGGCGATGGTGGCGATAGCGACGACAGCCTCGGCACGATCTTCCGCGAAGCGCGCGAAGCCCGCACGGCCGAGCGCGCCGGCGGACGCAGCGGCAGCGGTAATCGCAGCGGCAGTGGTGGCCCCGGTGGTCGCTCCAGCGGGCCGCGTCCCGGTAGTCAGCGCGCAAGCGGCACTGGCAGCAGTTCCGGCAGCGGCGAACGTCGCGAGCGCAACCCGCGCCCGCCGCGCGAAGGCGATGCCGTAGCAAAACCCGCGGTGGCGCAGGTCGCGGCAGCCGCTGCCATCCCGAATGCCGACACAGTGGGCGAGCGCGGACCGCGCAAACCGCGCCGACGTCGCGGCGGCAAGCGGATCGACGGCGGCGAAGGCGCCAATCCCACGAACAGCCCCGTCAACCAAGCCGTGCGCGCGCTGGAAACCCCGGGCGCCGTGTCGGTCGGCGGATCGTCGGCGGCGAAGACCGGCGGCGAGCCCAAACCGTCGTTATTCGCGCGCCTGGGCCGTAAGTTGAAATCGCTGGTGACCAAGCCGCCGCGTTCGCAGCACTAAACCGGGGCGCGATGCCAGGATCGATCATCGGCGAACTGATTCTGCAGCCGCTGCTCGAAGCGGCGCTGCAGGTCTTCGGCTATTGGACCGGCCGCATCGTGATACCGACGCTCTCGTTCGGTCTGCTGCGGATCGAAAGCGTCGATCGCGCGCGTCGTGCGCGCCCGAAATGGCATGGCATCCATCGGGCACAGGGCCGCGGCTGGGTGATCGACGACAATACGACGATCTTGCTTGGTCTGCTGTTTTGGGGCGTGATGGGGATCGCGGCGTATGTCGTGTTTCGATAAGACGATAAACCTAACGATAAACCCGGGGCATGCCGCGATCGTTTCGATCGTCTCATCTGGCGCATCGCATCTTCCAACCTGCGCCCAGACGTCGAACTTTCTCGGTTTCACCGATGCTGACGATGCCGACCTTCGTTCACATCGCCGATGGACGCGATTCCGCCGCGATTCGCCGAAGCGGCTTGAAATTAACGCGGCGGCGCATGCGATCGCCGAATACATGCGCGCGAATATAGGCGCGAATATGGGCGTATTCGCGATGCCGGTGATCGCGAATCTTCTTATCACGTATCACTCAGAGCCTATTCACGATCTCCGCAACGCGGAGTATGCGGAGTATGCGGAGATCGTGAACAGGCTCTAAGCACCACAACTCGCCAATCAATGGTGCCGCATTCTACGAGTGCGATCCTGGGGCGATCCTGGCGCGATCCCGCGCCCCCTGTAACAGGCTTTCCGAAGCAGATCCCGCCAGTCAGCAGCGGCAATGATCCTCTCTCGCCCCGTATTTCGATAAACATCCCAACGAGGCGACCTTACGTTGTCGCATCGCCTCGTTCGAGATAGGGATGTCTGCGACATCGGATCGATCGCTTGGCTCGGTCCGCTGCCATGCGGCGGACCGGTGCGGCCGTGCGCACCGGGCTTGGGGCCGACTGACGGGCTTTGGAGTCTTCAATACGCTTGATGTCGTGTGATCCAAACAACGATTTGGAACCGCAACGGCCACGCTGACACTACATTTTCCCGCCCCAAGGGGCGGGGTATTCGCCGCTCGCTTCACAGCTGCCTTCGGCCGCTGTTTTATGAGGCCACCGCGAGCAACGGGGAGTCGGAGCCGATGAATCGATTGCTTGCATCCAACATCGCTGGCACGCCAAACAGACCCGGATACCGCTTGGCGACATCCGGTCTACCGCTGCATTGATCCTGTCCTGCTCCGACTTTCGCTGGGTCTTCTGACGAAGCTAACTTGTTATCTATGACCGCCTAGTCCGCGCGGCTCAAACACGCGACCCAAGGTTTGAGCTAGATCCGGTGCCCTACCCTTGCATCGGATCGAACGCAGACCTCATCGCCAAGTAGGCGATCAGGCTGTCGTCCAAAGGGAGATCCTCAATGGAACGCAAAAACATCTATGAAACTTAGAACCATGCTTGTCGCGACTGCGCTGTTAGGTAGCTTGGCTGTAGGCCAAGCGAGTGCCTCGTATCGCTGCGGCCTCAAAGTCAACCCGTCTTATGTCCCCGTCGGAGGGACGTTCAGCTATTCAGTGATTTTGCGATTCGTCGATTTCGGCCCATTGCCGCCGCCATCAGTGAAACCTTTCACCGTGGTTTTTTTCGGCACAGGTATTGGCTCGGGCGGCGAAACCTATCCCCAAAACATTCCCGGTAACTATGTCGCTGTATTGCCTGGTTATGGCAATCCAGGCGGAATCAGCGGCACATACACGCGTTACGCCAACATCTATGAAAACGGGCAGCTACTTTGCACCACCAATAGTGTCACCGTGACGCTGCAGTGATGCGACGGCCGGGGAGCCGCTGATTCGTCGGCGCTCCCCGGCTGTTTTTCGTGCGATCGCTTTCTGTAATACTCCATGCATGACCGTCCTCCGCTTCGACAACGTCGGCAAGCAATACCCTAGCGGGCATCGCGCGCTGACAGATGTTTCCTTCGCGGTGAACCCCGGCGAAATGCTGTTCATCACCGGGCATTCCGGCGCCGGTAAAAGCACGCTGCTCAAACTCATCCATCTGTCCGAACGGCCCAGCCGCGGCGCGGTGCTGTTCGGTGAGCGCAACTTGCGCACGGTCTCTGGCCGCGGCGTGGCGATGCATCGGCGCGAGGTCGGGGTGGTGTACCAAGACCATCGCTTGCTGACCGATCGCAGCGTGTTCGAGAACGTGGCGCTGCCGCTGATCCTGCGCGGTATGCGCCGCGACGAGATCCGCAAGCGGGTGCGCAGCATGCTCGACCGGCTGGGCATCGGCACTCGCGGCGATGCGCTGCCGGGGCAATTATCGGCCGGCGAGCAGCAGCGCGTGGGTATCGCGCGGGCGCTGGTCGGCGAGCCGGCGCTGCTGGTGGCCGACGAGCCCACCGGCAATCTCGATCCCACGCTGTCGGCCGAAATCATGACCTTGTTCGCCGGCTTGCCCGAGCGCGGCACCAGCGTGCTGGTCGCAAGTCACGATCTGGGCCTGGTCAAACGCATGAAGAAGCGGGTGCTGGTGCTCGATCACGGCAAGCTGCTGGACGATATTCGCCCGGAGGAATTGGCGGATGTCTAAGGTTGCCGTTAAGACCGGCACGAAGCCCGCATCCTCTGGCGCCAAGACCGCCAAACCGAGATCGCGTTTCGCGGCATGGTGGGACCACCATCTGCAAAGCCTCGTCGCCAGTCTCGGCCGGCTGCTGCGCAGGCCCTGGGCGACGCTGCTAACGGTCGGGGTGATGGCGATCGCGCTGGCGCTGCCGCTCGGGCTGTGGCTGGTGCTGGATAACGCGAACCGGCTGGGCGGCACTATCGAGCAATCGCGCGAGATCGGCCTGTTTCTGAAACCCGAGATCGCGGTGCCGCAGGCGCAGGCGCTCGCCGAGCGCCTGCGTGGCCGCGCCGATGTGGCCGCGGTCGATCTGCGCACCCCGGATGAGGGCATGCAGGCGCTCCGCAACAGCGGCGCATATGCTGAAGCGATCGAGGCGATCGGCGAGAACCCGCTGCCGAGCCTGTTGATCGTGCGCCCGCGCGGCGGCGAAGCGAGCCTAGCCAAGGTCTTGGCCGCCCTGCCCGAAGCCGACCAAGTGCAGCGCGACGCGATCTGGCGCGATCGCTTGGACCGCTGGCTGGCCTTCGGCGAGCGCGTGGTCTGGGTGCTGGCGGCGCTGCTCGGTCTGGGCGCGCTGCTGGTGGTCGGCAATACCGTGCGTTTGGACATCCAAAACCGGCGCGAGGAAATCGCGGTGCTGCAGTTGCTCGGCGCCACCGACGGCTTCGTGCGTCGGCCCTTCCTCTACCTCGGCGCGTGGTACGGCTTCGCCGCAGGCGCGCTCGCACTCGGCTTGCTCACCGGCGCAGAATTCGCGCTGCGCCAGCCGCTGAAGGCGCTCGCCGACAGTTACGGCAGCGCGTTCAGTGTTGCGGGTATCCCGCCATTGCACGGGTTAGCTGTGCTGATTGGTGCCGCGGCGCTGGGTTGGCTCGGTGCCGGCGTGGTCACCGGACACTTTCTGCGGCAGACTAGGACCGGTTAGCGCGCTGTTCGGTCGATGTCGTTGCAGGAATCGTTCAAGACACCTTTCGATAGCCTTCGATCGTCATACCGGGCACGCACAACATTCGCGCAAAGCGCGAAGCTCGAACGCATTCACAGGGGGGTGCGTCGTTTCCGTTCGTGGAGCGATGCACGCCGTCGGAGAACATTCCGGCGCAGGGTTGCGCCACACCACCCATTGCAACCAAGACACGCCGACCGATGCCCGCTCGCGATATTCGCCATCTCCATACCGACACCCCACGGGTGATGGTCGTGGACGGCTCGAAACTGGTTCGAAAACTGATCGCCGATGTGCTCAAGCGCGACGTGCCGGGGGTTGATGTCGTCGCCTGCGCCGACCTCGCCGAGGCCGATGCAGCGCTGGCCGCAGCGCCGATGGATCTGGTCACCACCGCCCTGATGTTGCCCGACGGCGATGGTCTGACCTTGGCCCGTCGTGTGCGCGCAGCGGCAGGGCAGCGCTACGTGCCGATCATCGTGGTGTCCGGCGATACGCAGAGGCACCTGGAAGCGCGCAGCTTCACCGACGATGTCACCGACTATTTCGACAAGGCCAACGGCTATCAAGCCCTGGCCGCGTTCATCCTGGGCTACGTGCATCCCAAACCGATCGCTGGCGCACGGGTGCTCTACGTCGAAGACAGCATTACCGTCGCAGTCGCGACCCGACGTATGCTGCAGGCGCATGGGCTGACCGTCATCCACGTCACCCGCGCCGACGCCGCGCTGAACCATCTGCGCGCGCATCTGGGCCAGGACGATATCGGCGCCGACCTGCTGCTTACCGACGTGACGCTGGACGGCGAGATGAGCGGTCTCGACTTGCTGCGTACCGTGCGCAACGACCTCGGCTACGGCAAGCGCCGCCTGCCGGTATTGGTGATGACCGGCGACGGCAGCGTCGATCGCCAGTCCAATCTGCTGCGCGAAGGCGCCAACGATCTGGTGCTCAAGCCGATCGAAGAACGCATGTTGATCACCAAGACGCTGTTCCAGATGCGGCTGTCGAAACTGCCTGGACAGACGGCTGACCTCGGTTAACCGAAGCCGGGGCGGAAAAAACGCTTGCGCTGCGCGGTCATCGGCATTCGCCTTGGCAACGCTGAACACAACGGCCCGCAGGTTCGGCGAGCTGAACACCATAGTGGATGCGTTTGCAGCGTCCTCCACACTGTCGGTTCTATCAGCTATTTGCGTCCGCAGTTCCGGCATATCGTTGGCGGACCGCCGTTCGCCCGTAGGGATTCTGCACACACCATGGCCATGACCGACGACGACCGCATCAAACTTGCACCCTCGTGGAAATCCCGCATCGGCGATTACTTACTGCGCGAGGACATGGCCGCGCTGTCGGGGTTTCTGCGCCAGCGTCGCGCCCAAGGCGCGCGCATTTTCCCGCCCGGCCCGAACATCTTCGCCGCATTCGATGCCACGCCGTTCGATACGCTGAAGGTGGTGATTCTGGGCCAGGATCCTTACCACGGCGCGGGTCAGGCGCACGGGCTGAGCTTTTCGGTGCCGATCGGCGTCGCAGTGCCGCCGTCGCTGGACAATATCTTCAAGGAGATCGCGCGCGACCTGCGTCTGCCGCGGCCCGATCACGGCTGTCTGCTGCCCTGGGCACAGCGCGGGGTGCTGTTGCTGAATTCGGTGTTGACGGTCGAAGAAGGTCACGCCGGAGCGCATCAGGGCAAAGGCTGGGAAGGATTTACCGACCACGTCGTCGATACCCTCAACCACGAGCGCGAAGGTGTGGTGTTCCTGCTCTGGGGCAGCTACGCGCAGGCCAAGGGCAAGATGATCGACACCCGCCGCCATCGCGTACTGCGCGCACCGCATCCCTCGCCGCTGTCGGCGCATCGCGGCTTCATCGGCTGCGGGCATTTTTCGGCGACGAACGAGTATTTGCAACGGAACGGCAAGCGCGCGATCGACTGGTCGCTGCCGCCGCGGGCGGAGATGGCCGCGAGCACCGGCCGGAATTGAGCAAACGCGGCACCGGTCGAACACGTCCATTGTCGGCATTTCCGATGATCGCGAGTTCGGTACACGCCCGAACTCGCCCCCGTCGAATCGGTCACTTGCGTGTTTGATTTGCGAGCGATGCATCTATCTGCTGCGGCAACGCTGTTTTTTTCAGCGTTGCCTGATTAGGCGCCGGCCCGGTCGAATCGCGAAAATGCAGCGCGTAGGGCACTTGCACGATGCCTGTCGCTGTCGCGCCGCGGATCATCAGCAACAATTGTTCCGTGGCGATCCGCCCCATCTCGCGACTGGGCTGGCAGACGGTGGTCAGCGACGGCCACAGTTGGCTCGCGATCGGCAGGTCATCGAAGCCGAACACGGACAGGTCTTGCGGAATGCGCAGCCCGCGTTTGGTCGCCGTGTACAGCACGCCGGCCGCAGTGTCATCGTTGGCGGCGAAGATCGCGGTCGGCGGATTGTCGAGCGCGAGCAGTTTCTCGGCGCCGACCACGCCGGACTCAAACGAGAAATCGCCAGCGACCACTAATTGCTTGTCGTAGTCGATACCTGCCGCGCGCAGGCCATCCTTGTAGCCGGCTAGTCGCCATTCGGCGGCACCGTGCTCGCGATGGCCTTTGATATGTCCGATACGACGATGCCCGAGCGCGATGATATGCGCCATCATCTCGCGCACCGCGCTGCGCTCGTCGATGCGCACCCCGATGCCCGCGTTTTTTGCCATCGGCGATATGCTGGAATAACGGACATTGTGCGCATCGAGGTATTGAAGCAACGCGATGTCGTCGGTCAGCGGCGGCGTCAGAATCAAGCCATCCGGCACGGACTGCGCAACCGTTTCCGCGATCGTCTCGACATGACCCTTATCCTCCAGTTTCAATGGACACAGCATCATGCTGTAGTGCGCCGCGCCGCAGGCATCAAGAACGCCCGAGAGCACCTCCATCACATAATTCGGCGACGGGTTGTCGTACACCAGCGCGACCAAATACGACCGGTTGCCGGCTAGGCTGCGTGCCGAAGGGTTCGGGCGGTAATTGAGTTTCTTTGCCGCAACTTCGACTTTCGCGCGCGTTTGCGGCCGGACGTTGGGCTCATTGTTGAACACCCTCGAGACGGTTTTCATGGAGACGCCAGCGACGCGTGCGACGTCTTCGATTCTGGAACCGATACCCGTAAGTTTTCCCATTCTTCACTCCAAGAAGCAGTCATTCGATTGGCGTGCGGTTGGCTGAATATTTCGCTCGATGCGAAATCTACTGCGGCCGCCGCAACCATCGAGCGTGGTTACATTGGCCTTACGTCTAGCGATGACACTGTTACGATCCTCTGCGCATCGTCGAACATCGCATCCCGAGCCGCATGAACACCCGCGCCGCATGAACACCTCGAACCGCATGAACACTCCGAGCCGCATGAACACCCCGAGCCGCATGAGCACGGCGGCGGCATGCATCGTGCGACGCTGCCTCGCCCGTCAGTTCGCGACGCCTCCAACGATTGATATGGCGCGCCTCGCCAGCATTCTCCTGCTTCGTTTGGGTGTAGCGCAAAACTGCAGATTATTTCTCGACATCCTAATTTGACCGTGCGACCGCTTCATTACCGCGCCATCATGTCACAGTTGACAGCGCTACCATTCAGACCCGCTTATCAGGCCCTACTCGCACAGCTGATTTGCCCGGTCCACTGGAAGACCGCGCAAAACATCCTCCGGCGCTCACTGCGGCCGCCATCGATACGTCACCGGCCGTTCGGGTACGACTGCGGCAGCATTCGCCTCTGCGCGAAGGTTGTCTGAATTCGAAGCGTGGCATCGTGCGCCTGCGCCAATGCCGCGGCCGGTGTCTCGCCGCAGATTCTCTTCGCTGAATCACGGCCGGCCGGGGAAAGCATCAGGTAAAGCAAAGCGTCGAAAATCTGCGATTACCCCAGGTTTGACAGCATTTTCCGCACCCCGGCGTTGCCGCAGTTTGCTGCGCGCTCGCATTGCCGCCTATCGATTTTCGCGGCCCTATGCTCACACTCGTTCTCGATACCGGCGCAATCTGCAGCCAGCTTCGCTGGGGCAGATGGTGTCGGCTGCTCGTGACGAAGATATTCGTGGCACGTGTTAGATGGATGGGCTGCGACGGCAGTCGATGTTGCGGCGCAACATAAATCTACTCGAAAACCCGTACTTTCTAGGGCCTGAAGTGCGCAGCACAGACTATTTGACAACGCTGTCAATATGACATTCAATGCGGCACGAACACAATGGCCGCACCGCGATGGCCGAACAAAAACCGATCGATCTTGTGAAAACCTGGGGAGGGACGCTTCATGAAGCATTTGCAACGCGCACCAAGAATGAGCCTTTTGGCAACGGCAATGCTACTGGCCCTCTCTGCGCCAGTGTCTGCACAAACAGCCGCTGAAAATGCCGACGACAAGGACTCAGCCACTGAATCATCGCCTCAGGATCTCGATACCATCAAGGTGACGGGCATTCGGCGAAGCCTGACCTCGTCGAAGGACCTTAAACGTGATGCGCAAGGCATCGTCGATGGCATCGTCGCCGAAGACATCGGCAAATTTCCCGACACTAACCTCGCCGAATCCTTGCAGCGCATTTCGGGCGTCTCCATCGACCGCTCAGCTGGCGAAGGCTCCAGAGTCACCGTCCGCGGTGTCGGCCCTGATTTCAATCTCGTGCTTCTGAATGGCCGGCAGATGCCAGCGTCCAGCATCGCCGATACCGGGGCATCGAACTCCAGGGCGTTCGATTTTGGCAACCTGGCCTCGGAAGCCGTTTCGGGGATCGAGGTCTACAAGACCAGTCGGGCCAGCTCGCCCACCGGCGGCATCGGCGCAACCATCAACATCAAGACGGCACGCCCGCTGGATAACCCGGCGTTTCTTGCCAATGTCGGCATCAAGGGCGTGACCGACACCTCCGGCGACAACTTACCCAGTTCGCTGCAAGGCGACTCGGTCACGCCCGAGGTCTCTGGAATCATCAGCGCAAAGTCCGCAGACGGAAAATTCGGTATCGCCTTGACTGCGAGCTACCAAGAGCGCGAGTTCGGCTTCAGCCAAGTGTCCGTGCCCAATGGATGGCGCACGTTCCGCGGCGACGAAAATAACTGGGGCACGATTCCGCAGCCGGGCACGCCAGGTTCGCAAAACATCACTAACCGCCCGGGTCCGAACGATATTTACTCGGTGCCGCAAAATCTCAATTACAGCGTCAACGCTTTGCAGCGCCAGCGCACCAACGGCCAGCTGACGCTGCAGTACGCACCTACCGATAGAATCACGACAACGCTCGATTACACCTACTCCGAAAATAAGATCCAGCAGCAGCGCAACGAGCTGTCCGTATGGTTCAACTTCGGGCCATCCGTGAGCTCATGGACCAATGGTCCGGTTGCAGCGCCGATCATCTATTCCGAAACGATTTTGCCCGCGACCAGCGATCTGGCCATGGGCGGCGCCAAAAGCGCCACCAAGAATCAGAACAAGTCGCTTGGGTTCAATACCAAGTGGAACGTCAGCGACACCTTCAATCTAGAATTCGACTATCACAACTCGAGCGCTGAGTCCGGTGCAGACAGCCCGTATGGTTCAAGCGGCGTGCTCGGCACCGCCGGTTTTTTCCGCGGCACGACCACTGTGGATTTCTCCAGAGATTTCCCGATATTGACCGTCGCTCTGCCACCGGGACAAACGGCCATCAATCCAGCGGGAATGCTGGTCACCGGTTCGACGTTCCGAAACAGCTACATGAAATCGGAAGTCGAGCAATTGCAGGTGAAGGGCGACTATTCGTTCGAGGACTATTCCAAGCTCGATTTCGGCGTTTCCGCGACCGAAGTGAACAATCGTTCTGCGTTCTCGAACGTGCAGCTCGATACCTGGGGCGGCGCGACCAGCGCGGCGGACTATCCTGATTCGATCTGGCGGCGCGACAATATGGGCAATTACTTTGGCAGCTTCGGTGGCCAATACGACCCGAGATTCACCGACGCGTTCTTTGTATGGGATTTCGACACGGTCCGCCAAGCTGCCGAAGACGCCTGGGCCGCCAGCGGCCGTAACCGCGCCGACTACCGCGCATCGAACGTATTCACCACGGACCGCAGAGTCGAAGAAAAATCGAAGAGCGCATACCTGCAGTGGAGTCAAACCTGGGATTGGGCGATGCCGCTGCGTTTAGCGGCCGGCGTACGCTATGAACAAACCGATATCACCTCGTCGGCCTTGGTGCCGGGGGCAACCGGCATCTCGTGGGGTTCAGCCAACGAGTTCAGCATCATTTCCGGCGCGCCGGGGTTCACCACGCTCAAGGGCAGCTACGACTACGTGCTGCCCAATCTGGATCTAACGCTCGATCTGAGCGACACGATGAAGCTGCGCGGCAGCTATGGCGAAACGATTGGCCGGCCCGGCTGGGGCGATATCCAAGGCGGGCAGACACTGAATTCGTTGGTGCGCGTCGATGGCGGCACCGGTGCGCAAGGCAATCCGGATCTGGAGCCATTGCTTTCGCACAATTTCGACCTGTCGTTCGAGTGGTACTACGCCGAATCCAGCTATTTCTCGATGGGTTACTTCCGCAAGAACATCGACAACTACATCGGCGTGACCCAGATTCAGGCGACGCCCTTCAATCTGCGCACGCCGGTGGGTGGTGCCCTCTGGAACGAAGCCATCGCCAGCGGCTGCGTCACCGGCGACGTCGTCTGTATTCGCAATTTCATCTTCCGCAACCGCAGCGGTGCCCCAGGTGTGACCCGAGGCCCGGATGATTCCAATGGCAACGCGACAGGCACCATCGTCGGACAGCCGAACGATCCCATCGCCAATTTCAGAATCACCGCGCCATCCAATCAGCAATCGGCCTCCCTGGACGGATGGGAGTTCAACCTCCAGCACGTCTTCGGCGATAGCGGTTTCGGTCTGTCGGCCAACTACACCATCGTCGACTCGGGCCTGACCTACGACAACCGCGTAATCGGCGAGCAGTTCGCGCTCGAAGGCCTCAGCGATTCGGCGAATCTGGTCGGTTTCTTCGAAAAGGGCGCCTGGCAGGTACGTGCCGCGTACAACTGGCGCGATGAATTCCTCGCCGGACGCTTCGACGGCGCCGGCCCCAACCCGAATTACGTCGAAGCCTATGGTCAGTTGGATATGAACGTCAGCTACCAGTTCAACGACAGGATGATCTTCTCGCTTGAGGGCATCAACCTCACCGACGAAACCCAGCGCGTTCACGGCCGCAACAAAAATCAGCTGTTGTATGGAACCCAGACTGGGCCGCGCTTTATGTTCGGCATGCGCTATAAATTCTGACCCCAGTTATGACAAGATTGGTCCGGCGCCAGTGGCGCCTGGCGCAAGAAAGCCGCTGAACAACAGCGGCTTTCTTGTCTGTCTGGCGTATGTCTGCACGAGGTGATGGCATTGAGCGATGCGGTTCAACATATCGACGTGGTTCAACATGTCGATGCGGTTCAACATGTCGTGATCGTCGGCGGCGGCTCTGCCGGGTGGCTGGCTGCTGCCGTGATTGCAGCCGAACACTGCACTGCGCCAGGTGCCCAGCTGCGGGTCACTGTGGTCGAATCGCCTGATGTCGCGCCCATCGGCGTCGGCGAAGGCACATGGCCGACCATGCGCGACACGCTGCGCAGTATCGGCGTCTCGGAAAGCGATTTTATCCGCGAATGCGACGCCACGTTTAAGCAAGGGTCGAGGTTCGACCGCTGGGTCACGGGCGATGATGACGACCGCTACTACCATCCGTTCGTGCTCCCCCACGGCTATACCGACACTAATCTAGTCGCCGGTTGGTTGCAGCGCTATCCGCATCGCGCGTTCGCGAGCATCGTCAGCTTTCAGCCATCTTTGTGCGCACGACATCGAGCTCCGAAACAGGCCTCTACACCGGAGTACGCGGCGGTCGCGAATTACGCCTATCACCTGGACGCTGGCAAGTTCGGTCTGTTTCTACGCAAACACTGCATCGAACGGCTCGGTGTCGCCCATGTCTCCGATCATGTCGTGGATGTCATCGCCAACGACAATGGCGATATCGCCTCGCTGACGTTAAAGGATCATGGCGCGCTTTCGGGGGATCTATTCGTCGACTGCACCGGGATGCAAGCGCTGCTCATCGGCAAACATTTCGGCGTCGAGTTCATTTCCAAGAAATCGACCTTATTTAACGACAGCGCGCTGGCCGTGCAGGTGCCTTATCCCCGCGACGATCAGGAAATCGCTTCGCAGACCATCTCAACCGCGCAGCGCAGCGGCTGGATCTGGGACATCGGCCTGCCGACCCGACGCGGCGTGGGTTACGTCTATTCCAGCGCGCATACCAGCGACGAGGCTGCGGAAGCCGAGTTGCGCGCCTATTTAAGCGTCAGCGATGCCGCGCAAGCGGCACCCGCTGTGCGCAAGCTGTCTTTCGAGCCCGGCTATCGCGCCCAATTCTGGCATCGCAACTGCGTCGCGATCGGACTGTCTGCCGGCTTCATCGAACCGCTCGAAGCCTCGGCGATCGCGCTGGTCGAATTGTCGGCCGCGATGTTGCGCGATCAAATGCCCGCCACGCGTTCTGAGATGGAGATCGTGGCCCGACGCTTCAACGATGCGTTCACGTATCGCTGGGAGCGGGTGATCGATTTCCTCAAGCTGCACTACGTATTGACGCGCAGGGCCGACAGCGATTTCTGGCGCGACAATCTCCGTGCAGCGTCCATCCCCGAGCGTTTGCAGGAACAATTGATCATGTGGCAGCGTCGGCCGCCGTCGCGATACGATTTCCATCGCATCGAAGAGGTGTTTCCATCCGCCAGCTACCAGTACATTCTGTATGGCATGGGTTTTCGAACCAGCAACGAAGCGGGAATGCGGCGGTCGGACGATCCGGGCGCGGCAGACGGTTTTTTTCGCGAAACGGCGCAACTGACCGGAAAAATGCTGGCGGCCCTACCGAGCAACCGTGAGCTGATCGCCCATGTCAAACGCAATGGTTTGCCGAGGATTTAATGCATGACCAATACCGCGCTGTTGAATAACCTCGAACATAAAGATCTTCGCATCGATACCCGTCGTCGCATCGGCCTAGGCGACGATGCGATGTTCGCGCTGACATTTCCCGACGAATTCCGCAACGTGCAGGCGCATTATCCGATCGTCTTCCGCAAGACGGCGGAAGGCGGTTTTCAGCCCATCGCGCTGTTCGGGTTCAAGGACGGACAAAATCTGTTTCTCGACGAGGCGCGTTGGGATGCTGCTTATGTGCCGCTGTCGGTCGAACGGCAACCTTTTCTGATCGGCGTGAGCGGCGACGAGCTGATGGTCCATATCGATCTGGACAGCCCGCGCGTGGGAACCGACATCGGCGAAGCGGTTTTTCTCGAACATGGCGGGACGAGCGAGTTTCTGGAGCGCGTGAATTCCGTGCTCTTGGCGCTGTACGAAGGTCTGCAGCGCACGCCTGCGTTCGTCGCTGCCTTGCTTGAACACGATCTGCTCGAATCTTTCACCCTGGATGTCGAGCTCGACGATGGGTCTCGCAATCGCCTTGCTGGCTTCTATACGATCAACGAAGAGCGCTTGGCTGGCTTGGATGGCGCAGCGCTAGGTAGGCTGAACCAAGCTGGGTATTTGCAGCCCATCTACATGGCGGTCGCTTCAGTCTCCAATTTCCAAGCGCTGATCGAGAGGGTGAACCAGACCGATGCTGCCGGACGCTAAACCCATCATCGAACGCGAAGGCATTGCTGCGCACGCGCTGCCGGACGATGTGCTGCGTTCAACCCAACCGCTGGTGCTCAGAGGGCTGGTTGCGGATTGGCCGCTGGTCCAGGCAGGCCTGAAATCTGCGCAGGATGGCATCGCCTATCTTCGCCGTTTTTCACGCGATGCGACTGTGGCGGCCATCGTTGGCGCGCATCAGCATCGCGGGCGTTTGTTTTACAACGAGGACATGAGCGCTTTCAATTTTGATCGCGAAGCGCCGAAACTCGATGCGATGTTCGACACCATGCTTCGGCACCTTCACGACCCCGAGCCACCGACGCTTTATATGGGCTCGACCACCGTCGATACGTTTCTGCCCGGGCTGCGCGGCGAAAACGATCTCAATTTAGGAATGCGACAGGCGCTATACAGCATCTGGGTAGGCAACCGTACGCGGATCGCCGCGCATCATGATGTGCCCGATAATTTAGCTTGCGTCGCGATCGGCCATCGACGTTTTACCCTGTTTCCGCCAGAGCAAGTTACTAATCTCTATATCGGTCCGCTGGATCTTACTCCGGCCGGCCAGGCGATCAGCCTGGTCGATTTCCACGCCCCCGATCTCGAGCGCTTCCCGAAGTTCGCCGAGGCGATGGCGCATGCGCAGATCGCCGAGTTAGGCCCGGGCGATGCGCTGTTTATTCCCAGCATGTGGTGGCATCACATCGAGGCGTTGGACAGCTTCAATGTGCTGCTCAACTACTGGTGGCGGCAATCGCCGGCGTACATGGACACCCCGATGAACGCGCTGATGCTGGCCATCATGTGCGTGCGCGATCTGCCCGAAGCGCAGCGTTCGGCTTGGCGCGAGATGTTCCGGCATTACGTGTTCGACGCCGACGACACGACCGCAGCCCACATCGCCGAGCATGCCCGCGGAGCGCTCTCGCCGATGACGGCCGATGCCTCGCGCGCATTGCGGGCACAACTGTTGAAGCGATTGAATCGCTGAGAGGATCTACGACATGGCCCATTCCGCTTCCGCGAGCGCTGCTTCCGCGAACGCTGCTTCCTCAAGCGCCAACCCGACGCCGATCAGACGTATCGTGATTGCCGGCGGCGGCACTGCGGGCTGGATGGCTGCCGCCGCTTTATCCAAGACGCTCGGCAAAATCCTCGACATCACCCTGATCGAATCGGACGAAATTTCCACCGTCGGTGTGGGCGAAGCCACGATTCCCACCCTGGTGACGTTTCATCGTTTGTTGGACATCAATGAGCAGCAGTTCATGGCGGCCACCCAGGCCACGTTCAAGCTCGGGATCAGTTTCGAGAACTGGCGCGATCTCGATCAGGATTACATCCACTCCTTCGGCACCACCGGCAAAGATCACTGGACTGCGGGGTTCCAACATTTCTGGCTAAAAGGCCGCGCTCGCGACCTCGCGGGCGACTATGGCGACTATTGTCTGGAGCTGAAGGCGGCGCAACAAAACCGCTTCGCCCATTTGCCGCGCATCGGCATGAACTACGCGTTTCACATGGATGCGGGGCTTTACGCAAAATTTCTGCGCAGCTTCAGCGAGGGCTTTGGGGCGCGTCGCATCGAGGGCAAGATCGCCGAGGTGCTGACCGATCCCGCATCGAACCGGATCACCGCGCTGCGACTGGACTCCGGCGATCTGATTGAAGGCGATTTGTTCATCGATTGCACTGGATTTCGCGGTTTGTTGATCGGGCAGACGCTGGGCGTGGAGTACGAAGATTGGTCGCAGTGGCTGCATTGCGACAGCGCGATTGCCGTACAGACCGAATCCGTCGGTGAACCCGTGCCCTACACGCGCTCGATCGCGCACACGGCCGGTTGGCAATGGCGCATTCCACTGCAGCACCGCGTCGGCAACGGCATCGTCTTCAGCAGTCGTTTCTTGGACGATGCGCAGGCCACACAGTCGCTGCTGCAGAACATCCATGGCGCAACGCTGACCCAGCCGCGAACGATCCGGTTCCAACCCGGTCAACGACAGCAGACTTGGTCCGGAAACTGCGTCGCACTCGGTCTTGCCAGCGGCTTCCTCGAACCGATCGAATCCACCAGCATTCATCTGATCCAGCGCGGCATCGTGCGTCTGCTGCAGATGTTTCCGGCGAACGGCATTAGCGCATCCGATATCGACGAATACAACCGGCAGACGCGTGCTGAAATCGAGCACATTCGCGATTTCATTATTCTGCACTACCACGTCACGTCCAGGCAGGACACGCCGTTCTGGAACACCTGCCGCGAGATGGACATTCCCGCATCGCTGCGCCATCGCATCGAACTGTTCCGCGACACCGGGCGCGTGTTTCGCGTCCCCAACGAATTGTTCGCGGAGAATTCCTGGATCCAGGTCATGCTGGGCCAAGGGCTAATGCCGCAGCAGTATCATCCGGTGGCCGATTTGATGGGCGATGCCGAATTGTCGCAATTCCTCAACGGGATTCGTTCCGGAATCGAAGGCACGGTGGCGCAGTTGCCGTCTCACGAGGCGTATATCCAAAGTTATTGCGCCGCGCCGCGGCCAGCGACGTGATCCCGCGCGATCCGCAATTGTTCCTGCTGCACGCGCCCAGCCCGGTGCCACGCGGTATGCGATTGCGTTCTTGCGATTAATGCTGCAGGTGCAGCAAAAACGCTGCGGATATAGCAAAAAAGACGGTAATAAATCGCGCTTTCGGGGCGTTGCAACGCCAGCATTGACAACGCTGTCAACTGTGTCTAGAACGTACACTGCCTGCACGGCGTGGAGCCAGTCGGCAGCGCGCAGCAGCGCGATCCGCAACCAACGATGACGATGGAGTATGAACATGTACGAACACATGCATGGCAGGCAATCGAAATACGGCCATGCCCTCTCCGGCACCGCATTCCACGGGCGTCGGCGAGGCCTCCGTTTTCATCCGCTCGGCATGGCGGCACTGCTGTTGATATCGACCACCATCGGCACTGGAAGCGCGGCCTCTCCTGCATCGGAAGGCAGCTCCGCCAGCGCTACTGGGCCAGCCGCTGCCGTTCATCCCGAACTGTGGCCTGCGCTGCGCTGGCCGTTGAAGACCGACCCGGCGATTGAACGTCGGATCAGCGTATTACTCGCTGCGATGACGCTGGAAGAAAAAGTCGCGCAGACCGTGCAGGCCGATATCGGCAGCATCACCCCCGCCGAGATGCGCCAGTATCGCTTGGGCTCGATTCTCGCCGGCGGCAACTCCGCACCGGGCGGCAAGCAGTTCGCCGATGCAAAGTCGTGGCTGGCGCTGGCCGACGAGTTCCATCGCGCTTCGACCGATCGCAGCAACGGCGGGCAAGGCATCCCGGCGCTGTTCGGCATCGATGCGGTGCACGGTCATAACAACGTGATCGGCGCGACGCTGTATCCGCACAACATCGGCCTGGGCGCGACGCGCAATCCATCGCTCGTCGGACAGATCGCGGCGGCCACCGCCAAGGAGTTGCGTGCGACCGGGATCGATTGGACCTTCGCACCGACATTGGCGGTGCCGCGCGACGATCGTTGGGGCCGCACTTATGAAGGCTTCTCGGAAGATCCAAGCATCGTCGCCAGCTACGCCGGGCCGATCATTGAAGGCTACCAGGGCAAAGCCGGAAGCCGCGGTTTTCTCGGGGCCGACAAAGTCATGGCGACCGCGAAACATTTCGTCGGCGACGGCGGCACGGCCGACGGTCGCGACCAGGGCGACGCGCGCATCAGCGAAGCCGAGCTGCGCGATATTCACGGCGCAGGTTATCCAGCGGCGATCGGGGCAGGCGCGCAGGCGGTGATGGCCTCGTTCTCGGGCTGGAACGGCGCCAAGATGCACGGCAATCGCGGTCTGCTTGAGGATGTGCTGCGCGGACGCATGCAGTTCAACGGGTTTGTCGTCGGCGACTGGAACGGACACGGGCAACTGCCCGGCTGTACCAACGAGCACTGCGCCGCCGCCTTCAATGCGGGCGTCGATATGTTGATGACGCCCGATAGCTGGCGCGGCTACTACACGAATACGCTTGAAGACGTGCGCGCCGGGCGGATCACGATGGCGCGGCTGGACGAAGCGGTGGCGCGAATCCTGCGTGTGAAGCTGCAGCTCGGCTTGTTCGACGCAGGCCTGCCATCGCAGCGGCCGCTTGGCAAACGCGAGGAGTTAGTTGGCCATCCGCAGCATCGCGCATTGGCCCGTCAGGCCGTACGCGAATCGCTGGTGTTACTGAAAAACAAGGGCGGACTGCTGCCGCTGCGCCCGCAATCGCATGTGCTGGTTGCGGGCGATGGCGCCGATAATGTGGCCAAGCAATCCGGCGGTTGGACGCTGAACTGGCAGGGTACTGGCCTCAAACCGGAGGATTTCCCCGGCGCGACATCGATCTGGGTCGGTCTACGTGCACAGATCGAAGCTGCTGGCGGCATCGCCGCACTTTCGGCGAACGGTCGCTATACGCAAAAGCCCGATGTTGCGATCGTGGTCTTCGGCGAAGACCCCTACGCGGAATTCATTGGCGACGTGCAGACCCTCGCATACAAGCCCGGCGACGATGCCGATCTTGCGTTGATCAAACGGCTCAAGGCCGATGGCATTCCGGTGGTGGCGGTATTTCTCTCCGGCCGTCCGCTGTGGATGAATCGCGAGATCAACGCTTCCGATGCCTTCGTTGCAGCGTGGTTGCCGGGTTCCGAAGGCGCCGGCATCGCCGACGTGCTGCTGCGCAAACCCGATGGCCGTATCGCCCATGATCTGAAGGGGCGACTGTCGTTCTCGTGGCCTCGCAGCGCAGTGCAGACGCCCCTCAACACCGGCGATCGCGACTACGATCCGCAGTTCCCGTTCGGTTATGGGCTGCGCTATACCGATGCCGGAGACCTCCGCGCATTGCCCGAAGAGTCCGGAATCGTCGGTGGATTGGTGCCGCATGGGCTGTATTTCGCGCGCGGCGCGGCCACCACCGGTTCGCGATTGTCGCTGATCGCTGCGGACGGTAGCGCGACTGCGGTCGTCGGCTCAATCGTGTCCAGTAGCGACGGCGGCATTGACCTGCGTGCGATCGACTACAGCGCGCAGGAAGATGCGCGATTGATCGAATGGCGCGGCGCCGGCACAGCAGCGCTTGAGCTGCGTGTCCGCGACAGCCAAGACATCGAGCGCGATGCCCAAGAGGACAAGCAGTTGGTGATGACGCTGCAGTTGCGCACAGCGCCGACTGCGCCGGTGTGGCTGAGCATTGGCTGCGGCGAGGGTTGCGAAAGCCGCGTGCGTATCGACGCCGACCTCAGTGCGCTGCCAGCGCAGCAATGGCTGCGCGTCGGTGTGCCGCTGAAATGCCTGCAAACACAGGGTGCGGACATGCGCCGAATCGATCGGCCGCTGCGGATCGAAACCGCCGGGCGTCTCGCGCTGGGTCTGTCTCGGGTCGAGATCGGCATCAATCCAGAACGCACGCTGCAATGCAATGACAAGTAAGATTCCTCGTATCGAAACGCCGCGCGGAGCGCGGCACCAACCCACCATCAGTGCCCAGTGCCGCGCAAGCGGCGATCGGCTGCGGAGAATGACGTGATACTTTCGACGATCGACACCGTGATCGTGCTGGCCTATCTGGTCGGCATCTTCGTGCTCGCGCAGTGGGTCTCGCGCGAGAAAGCCGGGCACGAAAAAGACGCGCAGGATTATTTCCTCGCTAGCAAATCGCTGCCCTGGTGGGCGATCGGTGCCTCGCTGATCGCGGCGAATATTTCTGCCGAACAAATCATCGGCATGTCCGGCTCGGGCTATGCGATTGGGCTGGCGATCGCGTCTTACGAATGGATGGCGGCGATCACCCTGTTGATCGTCGGCAAATTCTTTCTGCCGATCTTTCTACGCAACGGCATCACCACGATGCCGCAGTTCTTGTTGGAGCGTTACGGCCCGACCATCCGCACGATCATGGCGGTGTTTTGGCTGGGTTTGTACGTGTTCGTGAACCTCACCGCCATCCTCTGGCTCGGCTCGATCGCCGTCACCCAAGTGACCGGCATCGGCCAATTCACGGCGCTGGCGTTGCTCGGCGGTTTCGCGCTGATCTATCAACTGTACGGCGGTTTGAAAGCGGTCGCGCTCACCGACATCGTGCAAGTGTCGCTGCTGGTGTTGGGCGGGCTGTTGATCGCCGGCATTTCGCTGAGCCGCATCGGCGGCGACGCCGGCATGATCGGCGGTTTTCAAGCCTTGATCGCCGCGCACCCCGGCCATTTCGAGATGATCCTCTCGCCGGATAATCCGTTCTACAAAGATCTGCCGGGTCTGAGCGTATTGTTGGGCGGCATGTGGATCATGAACGTCAGTTACTGGGGTTTCAATCAATACATCATCCAGCGCGCACTGGCGGCGAAAGATCTCGCCGAAGCGCAGAAAGGCGTGATGTTCGCGGCATTTTTGAAATTGCTGATGCCGGTGATCGTGGTGCTACCAGGCATCGCCGCGCTGATGTTGGTGCCGAATTTGGAAAAGCCCGACCAAGCCTATCCGAGCATGATGGCGCTGCTGCCGACCGGCGTGCTCGGTCTGGTATTCGCCGCCTTGATCGCGGCGATCGTGGCCTCGGTGGCGTCGAAGATCAATTCGGTGTCCACCATCTTTACCCTGGACATCTACGACAAGATCGCGCCAGGGCGCACGCAAACGCAGTTGGTGCGAATCGGCCGCATCGCCGCATCGCTCGCGATCGTGCTCGCGGTGTTCACCGCAAAGCCGCTGCTGGGCAGCTTCGATCAGGGCTTCCAGTACATCCAGGAATACACCGGTTTCTTCACCCCGGGCATCGTCGTGATCTTCTTGCTCGGCATGTTCTGGAAACGCGCCAACGAAGCCGGCGCAATCGCCGCGACGGTCGGTTCGTTCGCGCTATCGATCGTGCTCAAGCTGGCGTGGCCGTCGCTGCCGTTCATGGATCGCGTGGGTCTGGTGTTCTTGCTCGCGCTGGCGCTTGCGGCGATCGTCTCGCTGGCGACACGCAGCCGCGGCGATGCCAACCGCATCCGCACCGACGACGTGCGCTACGCCACCTCCACTGCGTTCAACGCTGGCGCGGTGGGCGTGATCGCGATTCTGGTCGCGCTGTACGCCTCGTTCTGGTGAGCCAGGAGTGAGACAACGCGCTGCAGAGGGCGACGATACGCGCCCTTCACCGTGACTGGGCACGGCGCGAATGGCCACGCCGTGAATGGGCACGCTGTGAATGGGCACGGACTCCGTGCCCGGGTGGACAGCGTCGCCAGCGTCGCCGTCTGTACGCATGCGCATCTTTGCGCAAACGGCCGCGTTCGCTCGGCCGTTTGTTCGCTAGTTTCGTCGGCGCGCGCGCTTGTAATCGTATGCATGCGGCACTGGCGGCGCGGCGGCGCGGGCTCGGATTACGCTTATCGGCCGTGCTTCGACGTCTCGCTTCTACGGACCGCATCGTGACCCAGACCGCTTCTCTATTGACCATCTTCGGCGCCACCGGCGACCTTGCCCAACGCATGCTGCTGCCCTCGCTTTACGGATTGGAGAGCGATGGCCTACTCGCGCCATCGCTGAAACTCCTTGGCACCGCGCGCAGCAAACTCGACGACGCTGCGTTCCGCGACTTCGTCGCCAAGGCGATCGCGACATTCGTACCCACCGAGCAGCAGAACGACGCGACACTGCAAAAACTGCTGGCGCGCGTGCATTACCAGCCGGCGTCGCTGGACGATGCCGATTCGATGCGCGAACTGTCCGAACGCATCGCATCGCTGCGCAGCGGCGACGTGCTGTATCACATGAGCACCGCGCCGAAGTTTTACGAACAAGCCTGCGCCGCGCTGGCCGAGCACGGCCTCGCCGGCCCCGGCACGCGGGTGATGTTGGAAAAACCGATCGGCCACGATCTGCCCGGCGCGATCGAAATCAACGAAGGCGTCACCCGCAGCTTCGACGAAGACCGGGTGTATCGCGTCGATCATTATCTGGGCAAGGAAGGCGTGCAAAACTTACTCGCGCTGCGCTTTGGCAACGCGCTATTCGAGCCGCTGTGGAATGCGCGCCATATCCAGCAGGTGCAGATCACCGCCGGCGAAACCGTCGGCGTGGAAGGCCGCGGCGATTACTACGACGATTCCGGCGCGATGCGCGACATGGTGCAGAACCACTTACTGCAATTGCTGTGCTTGACCGCGATGGAGCCGCCTTCGCAGTTCGAGCCGACCGCGGTGCGCAACGAAAAAATCAAAGTACTGCGTTCGCTGCGTCCGATCGGCCGTCATGACGTCGCCACCGAAACCGTCGCCGGCCAATACGTGTCCGGCGCAATCGGCGGCCAAGCAGTGCCGGGATATTTGGAAGAGCTTTCGTCGCAGGGCCCAGGCCGCGGCAGCCGTACCGAAACCTATGTCGCGATGCGCGCGCACATCGACAATTGGCGCTGGTCGGGCGTGCCGTTTTACTTGCGCACCGGCAAGCGCATGCCGCGGCGCTGCACCGAAATCTATCTGCAGTTCCGCTCAGTGCCGCATTCGATCTTCGCCCGCGGCGGCGCCGCCACCGAGCCGAACGCGCTGATCATTCGCCTGCAGCCCGAAGAACGCATCGAAATGCAGTTGATGCACAAGACGCCGGGACTCGATCGCAACGGCCTACGCCTGTCGCAGGTGTCGCTGGACCTTGATCTGGACGAACAGTTCAAACACGAACGCCGCCGTCTGGCTTACGAACGCCTGTATTTGGACGCGCTGGAGGGCAACGGCACGCTGTTCGTGCGCCGCGACGAAACCGAAGCCGCATGGCAGTGGGTGGACGCGATCCGCGACGGCTGGGACAACGCGGGCATGATGCCGAAATCCTACGCTGCGGGCACCTGGGGCCCGAACGCCGCGATCGCGATGACCGAACGCCATGGGCATAGTTGGCGGGAGTGAAGAATCGGACATCATGAAACCCAAAAAAGCATGTCATCCCGAGCCGAAGGCGAGGGACCTGCTTCTGCCTTTAGGGATAAAGAGAAACAAAGAAAGAAGCAGGTCCCTCGCTGCGCTCGGGATGACATGATTTTTTCTGACTTCTGACTTCTTAACCACTAAAGCCTCACGATAGAGAACACTGCTCGCACATGCCCTGGATCGAACACGATTACCCCGACACCGCCGCGCTCGCCGAAGGCCTGCGCGCGGCGCTGCAGACTATTTGCGAGGACGCGCTGCGCGAGCGCGGCGCGGCGCTGCTCTCGCTTGCGGGCGGACGCACGCCGTTTCCCGCGTATCGAACGCTCGCGGCAAGCGCAGGCATCGACTGGTCGAAGGTGGTGCTGATGCCCGGCGACGACCGCTGCGTGGCGCACGATCATCCGGCGAGTAATCTCATCGCGCTGCGCGATGCCTTTTCGTCTGCGCAAGGCGTGCGTATCGAGGCGTTGACCGCCGCTAGTGGCAACGTCGCCGCTTCGCTCACGCAGGCGCGAACGATGCTCGCCCGTTATCCGGCGCCGTTCGATGCGGTGGTGTTGGGCATGGGTGAAGACGCGCACACCGCGTCGCTATTTCCGAACGTCGCGGGTTTGGCCGAGGCGATGGCCGTGGACGCGCCGGACGATGCCTTCGCGCTGACGCCCGACCCGCTGCCGCCCGAAGCACCCTTCCCGCGCATTACGCTCGGCTATGCGCGCCTGCTGCGCGCGCGTAACCTGCATCTGCTCGTAACCGGCGCGCGCAAGCGCGAGGTGCTGCGCGCCGCGCAAGCGGCCCACGATCCGATCGGCGCACCGATCTCCGCGTTCCTGCATGCACCAGCACATATGTTGCATATCCACTGGAGTCCATGATGTCCTCGCGCCATACAGCGTTACATCCTACGGTCGAACGCGTCACCGCGCGCATCGCCGAACGCAGCCGCAAAGCCCGCGACGAATACCTCGCTAAAATCGAACGCGCCCGCAGCGAAGGCCCGGCGCGCACGCGCCTGAGTTGCGGCAATCTCGCGCACGGTTTCGCCGCGTCCGGCCACGACAAAGACGCGTTGAAGACCGGCGCGGCCGGCAATCTCGGCATCGTCACCGCTTACAACGACATGCTCTCGGCGCATCAGCCGATGGAGCACTACCCAACGCTAATTCGCATGGCCGCGCGCAATGCCGGCGGCAGCGCGCAGGTGGCCGGCGGCGTGCCGGCGATGTGCGATGGCGTCACTCAAGGCCGCATCGGCATGGAGCTGTCGCTGTTCTCGCGCGATACGGTCGCGCTCGCTACTGCGGTGTCGCTGTCGCACGAGATGTACGACGCGGCGCTGATGCTGGGCGTCTGCGACAAGATCGTGCCGGGCTTGTTGATCGGCGCGCTGAGCTTCGGCCATCTGCCGACGATTTTCGTGCCCGCCGGCCCGATGCCATCGGGCTTGCCGAACAAAGAAAAAGCCGCCGTGCGTCAGCGCTACGCCGACGGCAAGGCGACCAAGGACGAACTGCTCGAAGCCGAATCGGCGTCGTATCACGGCCCCGGCACTTGCACCTTCTATGGCACCGCCAATTCCAATCAAATGCTGATGGAAGTGATGGGTCTGCACATGCCCGGCACCGCCTTCGTCAATCCGAACACCCCGCTGCGCGATGCGCTGACCGTGGCCGCGACCGAACAAGCGCTGCGCATCACCGCATTGACCAACGATTACCGCCCGATCGGGCACACCGTGAACGAGAAAGCGATCGTCAACGCGATGGCCGGTCTCGCCGCGACCGGCGGTTCGACCAATCATGCGATCCATTTGGTCGCGATCGCGCGCGCCGCCGGCGTGCTGATCGATTGGAACGATCTCGACGAGATCTCGCAGGCCACGCCGCTGCTGGCGCGCGTGTATCCCAACGGCAGCGCCGACGTGAACGATTTTCACAATGCCGGCGGCTTGGGCTTCGTGATTCGCGAACTGATCGACGCCGGCCTGATGCACGCCGATATTCTGTGCGTGCACGGCGGCGATCTGCGCCAACAAACGCAAGTCCCCGAACTCGACGGCACGCGGCTGGTGTGGCGCGAGACGCCCGCGCAGTCGCGCGACACCGGTATCGTGCGCCCGGTCGCTGAACCTTTCGATCGCGAAGGCGGCCTGCGCTGTGTGCAAGGCAATCTCGGCCGCGCGGTGGTGAAGATGTCCGCCGTTGCACCGGAGCATCGTGCGATCGCCGCACCGGCGCGGGTGTTCGATTCGCAAGACGCATTGCTCGCCGCGTTCAAAGCCGGCGCGCTGGACCCGCGCGACGATTCCACGGGCGAAGCGTTCGATGGTCATTTCGTCGCCGTCGTCATCGGCCAAGGTCCGCGCGCCAACGGCATGCCGGAACTGCACAAACTCACGCCCACGCTGGGCCTGCTGCAAGATCGCGGCCAGCGCGTCGCCCTGCTCACCGATGGCCGTATGTCCGGCGCCTCGGGCAAGGTGCTGGCGGCGATCCACGTCACCCCCGAAGCCGCTTGCAACGGCGCCATCGCTAAATTGCGCGATGGCGACATGATCCAGATCGATGCCGAAACCGGCACCCTGCATGCGAACGTTCCCACCGCCGAATGGGCCGCGCGCGCGCAGCGTCCGCTCGATCTGGCCGGTAATCGTATCGGTGTGGGCCGCGAACTGTTCGGCCTGATGCGCGCCCAAGTCGGTTCGGCCGAAGAAGGCGGCTGCAGTTTGTTCGTAAATGAAGATGACGTCGGCGGACATGTCGGCGATGCGCGTGCGGCGATCGAAGATGCCGCAGATGCTGTCACCGTCAACACCGGAGTTTGATCGATGCCCTCGTCGCACGCCTCGCTCGCTATGATTGCCGACATCGGCGGCACCAATGCGCGCTTCGCGCTCACCGATCTGTCCACGCCGACGCCGCAAGTGCTGGACGCACAAAGCCTCAATGCCGCCGATTTCGCCAGCCTGCAGCACGCCGCCGAACATTACTTGGCCGGCGTCGGCGCGACACCACGCAAGGCCGCATTCGCACTGGCCTGCCCGGTCAACGGTGAAGAGATTCGACTGACGAATCGCGCCTGGTCGTTCACGCGCACCGAACTCACGCGCGCGCTCAACGTCGAAAGCCTGCATTTACTCAATGATTTCGGCGCCGTCGCATGGTCGGTGCCGGGCCTGAGCGCGGACGAACAACTCCTACTGCACGGCGACGACAGCGGCCTGCGCGGCCCAGTGACGGTGCTCGGCCCAGGCACGGGGCTCGGCGTCGCGATGCTGGTCTGCAGCGAAGACGACCGCTGGCAAGTGGTCGAAACCGAGGGCGGGCACATCAGCTTCGCCGCGCTTGGCGACGAAGAGATGGCGATCGCGCGGTGGTTCACCGCACGCTTCGGCCGCGTGTCCAACGAACGCCTGCTCTGCGGCAGTGGTCTCTCGCATATCGACGCGGTGCTGCGCGGCGCAGTGGATCATTCCACCGGCCAGCATCAGGGCTTACGCGAACCCGGCGACATCGTCGCTGCGGCGCTGGAAGGCCACGACCTTGCCGCACGCCGCACGCTCGCGCGGTTTTGCGCGGTGCTCGGTAGCGTGGCCGGCGACGCTGCGCTGATTCACGGTTCACGCACGGTGATGATCGCCGGCGGCATCGTGCCGCGCTTCTTACCGTTCCTACGCAGCAGCGCCTTCCGCGAACGCTTCCTCGCCAAAGGCCGCTTCGCGCAGTATCTGGAATCGGTGACGATCCGCGCCGTCACCCATCCCGGCCCGGGCTTGCTCGGTGCCGCAGTGGCGCTGCGCGCGCAGCGGTGAAAACCCGATCGTTGCCAACATCACCGTAGGAGGGCCTTCAGGCCCGACATCGCAATCTCGTAGCACTCTGCCCGTGACTTGGAGGCCGGGCCTGAAGGCCCTCCTACTGCCATGCATCAAATGCGATTCAAAATTCGATTCAAGACGTTTAGGTATTCGATATAAAAATGGTCATCCCGAGCCATCGGCGAGGGACCTGCTTTGTTCTGCATCGAATCACAGGAAACAGCAGCTCCCTCGCCGATGGCTCGGGATGACAGCCAATCATTATCTAGCGCTCATTCCTCAACACCTACTCCCTGCGAGCATATGAACGACACCATCACCCAACGCATCGACACCGTCCTGCATCAAGCCCCGGTGGTGCCCGTGCTCGCCGTCGCCGATCTCGACGACGCCATCCCGCTCGCCGAAACCCTGGTCGCCGCCGGATTGCCCGTGCTTGAAATCACCCTGCGCACCGCAGCCGCGCTCGATGTCATCCGCCGCATGCGCGATGTCCCCGGCGCCATCGTCGGCGCCGGCACCGTGCTGACGCGCGGCGATTTGTTCGCTGTACAAGACGCAGGCGCCGCCTTCGCGATCTCGCCCGGCGGCACCGACGCGCTGTATGCCGCCGCGCGCGATGCGAATATTCCACTTCTTCCCGGCATCGCCACCGCCAGCGAACTGATGCGCGGCCTCGAACACGGCTACACGCGCTTCAAATTCTTTCCTGCCGAATCTAGCGGCGGCATCTCAGCGCTCAAAGGCTTCGGCGGCCCGTTCGCGCAGGTGAAGTTCTGCCCCACCGGCGGCATCGATGCGGCGAAAGCGCCCGCGTATCTCGCACTGCCGAACGTCATCACCGTCGGCGGCTCGTGGATGGTGCCGAACGATCTGTTGAAAGCGAAGAATTGGCGCGCGATTGGCCAGCTCGCAAAAGCAGCCGCTGCTTTGAAGGAATAAAGAAAAGACCAAGCGCTTCGTAGGCGCGGCGCAAGCCGCGATGGTATTCGGCACGCAATACATTCACCGAAGCGCCTAGGGTGGCGGTGAGCGCAGTGGCGGTGAGCGCAGCGAACCCCACCAT
>JANMGT010000072.1:0-158718 GCA_031374725.1 Lysobacteraceae bacterium
TGACTTTGCGCATATCTGCAAAATAGGTGTTTAACGATGCGGGTTCCGTAATTATTTTCAACGTAACCAATTGATTTTCTTGATTTCAGCAAGTGACTTTTAATCTTTTGGTCGAAGGTTCGAATCCTTCACGACCCACCATTTACTGCTGAATCCAACACCTTCGCGCGAAGGATTTCCTGCCCTTGCGCACGGCGCTCGGGCGCTCATCGGCGCGCGAGGCGATGCCTCGCAAGCGCGCCGCTTCGCCCTTCACGACCCACCCTTTACTGCTGAATCCAAAACCTTCGCGCGAAGGATTTCCTGCCCTCGCGCGTGGCGCTTGTGCGCTCATCGGTGCGCGAGGGGATGCTTCGCAAGCGAGTTGGGATGCATGCCGCAAAAGCGGAACCATCGCTGTTAGCGAAGCTGGTGATGGGTATCGCTGCGCTCCACCCATCCTACAAAAGCAAGCGCGTATTCTCGGTCAGTCATCGCCGAGGCCGTTCAATCATGCGGGCCGATGCACATGCCGGTGTTCCAGAACATACGTTTCCCACCGTCTCTCGGGTAATCGATGCACAGGCTTCTTCGTTGCGGGCCGAGTGCGTTGAGCGCGCTGTCCGACACGCGCTCGCCGTGGGCGGCGAGCATCTGCGTTTCGTCTGCGGTGATCGGCAGCAGCGTGCGGTATTGCGGGTCTTCGCCGCCGATCCAGTCGATGGTTTCGGTGAACACGGACAGATACGCTTGCGTGCAGTGCGGGCAGCGTTTGATCGAGACGATGTAATGCGATTCGTCGATCAAACGATGGACGAATTCGAATCCGCGGGTCGCCTCGGCGGCGGCTTCGGCGCTATCGGGCTGGCAGTGGCCACAGCCGAAGTCTAGTGGTGTGTGGGTATCGATCATCAATGTGTTCTCGCGAATCGTATTCTGGCATCGCCGTTACCGCGACGACTGCAGCTTCGAAACGGTCGCTACTGAAGCGGATGATACGGCGCATAATCGCCGCGAATACAGCCGAAGGATAGACGCATGAGCGGACGACAAAGCGAACTCGTATTGCGCTTCCTGGCCGAGCCTGCGGACATGAACTACGGCGGCAAGGTGCACGGCGGCGCGGTGATGAAGTGGATCGATCAGGCCGGATATGCGGCGGCGGTCGGCTGGAGTGGCCGCTACTGCGTGACGGTGGCGGTCGGCGGTATTCGCTTCGTCGCGCCGATCCGCATTGGCGATTTGGTGTGGGTCAACGTCAAGCTGGTCTACACCGGTACTACCAGCATGCATTTCGCGATCGACGTGCATGCGCGCGCGCCGATGGACGAAACCGCCGACCGGCTGTGTACGCACTGCGTGATCGTGTTCGTGGCGGTGGACGATGCCGGAAAGCCGATCGAAGTGCCTACTTGGACGCCGCAGGACGACGAGGACCGGCGCCTCGCCGAATACGCGCAGCGGGTGATGGCGTTAAGTAAGGACATCGAGGAAACGGTATCGCGATTTCGCAGTCCGCCGGTGGCTTGAGCTTCGGCGCTATCGTCGAATGTTCGCGGCCGGCGCGTTTCGCACTCAGCGCGATCGATGATGTCGACCCGCGTGGCGTTTGCGGCCGACCAAAACGACGAAAGCCGCGTTTCTGCGGCTTTCATGCTGGGAGATCTTGCTGCAAGCCTGCTCGCTACAAGGCTGCTCGCGACACGCCTGTTTGATCCAAGTCTGCTCGATAAAAGTCGATTCGACGCAAGCCTGCTCGATAGAAGCCGCTCGATGGCGACCGTACGACTTACTGAATCTTGGTATCAGCCGGCTTGGGCACTGCAGCGCCAGCGTCGATGAACTTCGCGACGGCCATCTGGTGACCGGCTGCAAGCACGCTCGCATCGGCAAGATCGGACGGCGCCACGCGACGGCCTTTGATGAAGTAGTTGCTCCAGTAGCCCTTGGCGAGTGTGGTGATTTCCACGTCCTTGCCGGTGCGCGGGGCATGCAAGAAGCTACCGTCGCCCAGATAGATACCGACGTGATCGACACGACCGCCGCGACGGCTGAAGAACACCAGATCGCCTTGCTGCAGCGATTCACGGTTGCGGATCAGTTCGCCGACGTTCGCCATATCGCGCGAGATGCGCGGCAGTTCGATGCCGAGGGTGCTGCGATACACGTAGCCGACCAGACCGCTGCAATCGAAGCCTTTTTCCGGGCTGGTGCCGCCCCAGCGATAGGGCGTACCGAGCAGGGCGAGGCCACGTTTGATCAAGTTTTGGATACGGCCTTCGCTTTTTTCTTCGCCAACCGTATTGGCTTGGCCGACGATGCCGATCGCTTCGCTATTGAACAGCGTACGCATGTCCTTGATGTACACCGAAGACATGCGAGTCAATACAGTGTCTGCGCTGGCCTGCGGGACCATCAGCGACAGGCTGGTGTCGGAGGGGTCTTGCGGCGCAATGGCCAATGGTGTCGCCAGGGCAGGTACGGCAGCAGCTAATAGCCCGATGGCAAGGAGGCCGGTGCTAAGGGCGCAGGCTCTAGAAGAGCAGGCTCTAGAAGAGCTGGCTCCGGAATAACGAGGGGTGCCCGCGAGGGGGCGATCGGTGGCAGAGGGGCGGCCGTGGCCAAGGGCTGGGGTCGTCACGCGTCGGTCACATACTCAAAGAACGAAGAGCGATAGTGCCCGAGGCTGGCCGGTAGGGGGTTCAAAATTCGTTAGCCTCCGGCCAAAAACTGAGACGCGTGCCTCAAAACGTCACTTCAGTACCCGTTTTGCCCCAGTGTAATGCTCGCGCCAGTAGGGGCCGTCGAGTCGGTCCAAGCGGACGGTGCCGCCGGTTCGGGGGGCATGGACGAAGCGGCCATCGCCGACGTAAATACCCACGTGCTCGACCTCGCCCTCGCGGCCGAAGAACACCAAATCGGCCGCGACGAGCCGGTTCGGGTCGATGCGCGAGCCCTGAATCGCGGCAAGTTCGCGCGAGGTCCGCGGCAGGCGCAGATCCAACATGTCGCGAAAGACGTACGTCACCAGCCCGCTGCAATCGAAGCCGCTTTCAGGCGTATTGCCGCCATAACGATACGGTGTACCGACTAGGCCGATCGCCCGCATTAGCACGCCATTGGCAGCGGCGGGGTCGTTGGGGGCGATCAGCGGACGGCGTTGCGCTGCGGTGGGTCCGCTGGGTTTGCCCAGTGGCGGTTGTTTGCGGACCGTTTCGCCGCCACCGCAGGCCGCCAGTGTTAGAGAGGCCAGCGTTAGGCAGGCCAGCAGTAGCGCCGGATAGCGAATGTCGGCCGGCACGAACCATTTCGGCACGGTTAGCGTGCGTGCGGATGGCGCCGGAGCCGGGGAGCACGGATAATGCGCGGCCGTTTTTCGTTGATGTGTGTTCACGCGGTCATTTGGCCGCATTGCCCGCCGGCGATCAAGCCGGCCCCTGCCGCCGAGCGCGGCTCCGACCCGTCTGGATCCTCCGAGTACCGTATGAAAATCGAAAAAGACTGCGCCGTTCGCTTCCACTACTCCGTTGGCGAAGTGGGCCAGCCGGCCACCGAAAGCTCGTTAGGCTCCGACCCATTAGCCATTCTGATCGGCCACAACAACATCATTCCCGGCCTTGAGAACGCGATGGAAGGCCACGAAGCCGGCGACAGCTTCGGCGTCGACGTGCCCGCCGCCCACGCTTACGGCGAGCGCCGCGAAGGTCTGACCCAGCGCATCGCCAAGAAACATTTCGGCGACGAACGCCTCGTGGCGGGTATGCAGGTCGTGCTACAGACCGACAACGGTCCGCGCGCGGTGACGATCGAGAAAGTCGGTATGAGCGTGGTCGATGTCGATCTGAACCATCCGATGGCCGGCAAAGACCTGCACTTCGACATTGAGATCGTCGATGTGCGCGAAGCCTCGGCCGAAGAGATCGAGCACGGCCATGTCCACGGCGACGGCGGTCATCACCACTGACCGCCTCGCCAGTGTAGTGCTTCACCCTGTTTGAACCATTTTGAATGCCGCTGACTTCGCGATTTATGTCGCTCTGGCAACATCGATGGGTGTTTCCTTCTCTCCGCACAGCGGGGGCGAAGAGGCGCGCTTGCGAGGCACTGCCTCGCGCGCCGATGAGCGCCCGAGCGCAATGCGCGAGGGCTGGACGAAGGTGGCGCGCAGCGCCGGATGAGGGGCGGAGACCGCATGAGGGGTAGGCCGCCATGACGCGTTACGAAGAGCGCCCCTCTGGGCCTTCGGCCACCCTCTCCCCGCGCTGCGCACGGGGAGAGGGAACGAGGCTTCAAAGAACGTGTTCATTATTTTTGAAGCACTACACTAGTGTGGTGTCTCAAAAGTAAATTGATGAATTTGTTGCTGAAAATGGCTTGATTTGTGCAGTTTTTAGTTGGAAATTAGGCTGCGTACTTTTGAGACACCACACTAGTGCCTTCAACCGCATTAGCGACATCGTCGGCAAGACAAACGGCCTGCGAACGCGGGCCGTTTGCGTTTGGCGCATGAATCCATGGGTCGGTAGACACTGGCAACTCCGCGCGTCGTCAGCGCGATATGCCGCTGCGATGGCGCTCGGCGCTTTTCGAACGATTGCGCGCAAAGCAGTGCCGCGCCCCGATATTGCTGCGTTTGGGCTTCAGCGCATGCGTCTTCGCATCGTCGGTTCGGCAGAGGGCAGGTCGGATCAAATGTGGTCTAATCGCGCAACATCTCCGGGCAGTCACTATGCGTCTGATCACGATCCCATGGGTGTTCGCGATTCTCAGCGTCATCGGCATCGGCATCGGATCGACGAAGGCGGTTACGACTGCGCCCGCTCCGCCAGCGATCGAACAACGGTCGACCGTTAATCCCGAGGCAAAACCGACAACGGGCGGGCAGGTCGCGCCGGCTGTGCCGCGTGCGATCGATGCCGCCGACCTTTCCGCCTACGTCGATGGTTTGGTCGAGGCCGGCATGCAGAGCGAAGGCATCGCTGGCGTGGCCGTGGCGGTCGTCGATCGGCAGGGGCCGCTGTTGCTGCGCGGTTATGGCATCTCCGATCAGGCGTCGCGGCGGCCGGTGACGCCGGATCGCACCTTGTTTCGAATCGCTTCGATCTCGAAGACCTTTACGTATCTACTCGGTCTGAAACTGGTCGATAGCGGCCGGCTCAAACTCGATGCGCCGGTTAACGATTACCTGCCCGCAGCGTTGAAATTACCCGATGACGGTTTCAAGCCGGTGCTGGTCAGGCATCTATTCACGCACTCCGCCGGTTACGAAGATTCGGTGATGGGGCATTTGTTCACCGATCGCGTCGCCGACGTGACCAGCTTGGACACTTACTTGATTGACCATCGCCCCAAGCGCGTGCGCGAGCCGGGCGTGCATGCGGTGTATTCGAATTATTCCGTGGCGTTGCTCGGCGCGATCGTCGCGCGGATCGAAGGCGTGGATTTCGAGACACTCGTCGAGCGCCGTTTGTTCGCGCCGATGGGCATGACGCTCACCACGTTTCGCGAGCCCTTGCGCGACGGCGATCCGCGAAGTGCCGGTCCGCAATTCAAAGGGCTGTGGTCGCAGGGCTATGAGCGCAGCGGCGGCGGCTTCAAGCCACGGCCGTTCGAGTTCATCGCGCACGTCGCGCCAGCGGGCGGCGCTTCTAGCGATGCCGCAGATATGGCGCGTTATCTGCGGATGATGATCAACGGCGGCACGCTTGATGGCATCGCTGTGCTCAGCCCGTCTGAATTCGCGCGGCTGCAGGGCGAACCCTTGTTCCGCAATGCGCCGAACGGCACCGGTTTTTCGTACGGCTTTTTCAAGCGCCGTTACGGCCAAGTCGAGAGCCTCGAACACGGCGGCGCGACCAGTTGGTTCCATAGCAACTTCGTCGCCGTGCCTGCGCTCGGCATCGGCATCTTCGTTTCTACCAATAGCGACACCGGGCGCAAATTCGCGGCGGAATTTCCCGAAAAAATTCTCGCCCGCTATTTCGCACAGGCACGCCCAGCGCCGCTGCCGGCGACACTCGAAAAATTCGATTCCGCGCGCTTTCTCGGCGATTATTTCAGCGAGCGCAGCAACTACACCACAGCGGAAAAACTGCTGTTGAACACACCCGCGACGATTGCGCTGGGTCCGGGCGGTTTGAGCTTACGAGCGAACGGCGAGAGCAGCCTATGGTTACCCGAGGGAGGTCTGCGTTTTCGCGAAGCCGAAGGCGATGGTCATATGACCTTCATCGCCGACAAAAACGGTGCGATCGTTGGTTTTGCCAGCGCTGGCGGCCATAACGTGTATGCACGCGCTGGATTTTTCGATCGCACCCTATCCCTGCAACTCGCGCTCGGCTTAGCGTTGGCGTGTTCGATGTTGGTGCTGGTTGGCGCTTGGCGCGGACGCAATCGCAAGCTGCGCGATCACAAACATCGCGACCCGCCGGTGGTGCGCCGCGCGACGCTGTGGCTCAGGGTGGCCGCTGTGAGCTGGTTGGTGTTCATCGCGCTCTTCGGATATGCGGTGATCGAGATTGTCGGCGACACCACGGAGGCCTTCTATCGTTTCCCGAGCCTATGGCTGACGATCGCGCTATGGCTGTCGCCCCTAGCGATGCTGATGAGCCTGATCTGCGCACTGCGTCTGCCCGCAGCCTGGAGCGCCCGCGAATGGAAATCGTGGCGCAAGATCAAGCATACGTTCGTGGTCGCGACATATCTTTTTGCCGCGTGGGCGCTATGGCTGTGGAATTTGGTTATTTGGAAACTGTGATGATGCCCCGGTGCGCGGAGCGAACTGTTTGCCGACGGGATCGAAGCAACGCTATCGTCTGGGCGCGCGCCTGCTCTCGCTATAATTCACTGATTGACCCAGCAGTTAGAACGCGCGAATGAATGAACGCGAGGAAGTGATCGTCGATAGCAGCGCCGATAGCAGTGTCGATGAAGTGATCGTCGATAGCAGCGTCGATATCATCGTCGTCGGTGGCGGCGTGGTCGGTTTGGCCTGCGCACTGGCGCTGCTGCAATCGGGCCGCAGCGTGCGCGTGATCGACGCGGGAAAGGCCGGGCACGGCGCTTCACACGGCAATTGCGGCACGATCACACCCAGCCATGCGCCGCCCCTGGCCGCGCCGGGCATGGTGCTGAAGGCGATGAAGTGGATGCTGACGCCGGACGCGCCGCTGTACGTTAATCCGAAGATCGATCCGCTGCTGTGGGGCTGGCTGCTCGGCTTCGCGTCGCGCTGCAATGCGCGCGATTGGGAAGCCAGCGCACGCGCGAAATCGACCTTGCTCAACGATTCGCGCACGCGCTTGGCCGACTGGATTCGCGATTTCGGTTTGCACTGCGAGTTCGTCGAATCCGGCGAAGATTACGTGTACCGCGACCGCGCTAGTTTTGCGCACGGTCAGCATGAAATTCCGCTGCTGCGCGATTTAGGGATCGATGTCGAAATCATCGGCGGTGCGGATTACGAGGCGCAGGAGCCTGCGGTGAAGCCCGGCGTCGCTGGCGCGATTCGTTTCTCCGGCGATGCCGCGCTGCGTCCGGATCGCTATCTGGCCGAACTCGCGCGCGTTGTGCGCGAACATGGCGGCGAGATCGTCGAAGACTGTGCGTTGCGCTCGCTGCGAGAAAGCAAAGATGGCGTTCGCCTCGCCACCGTGCGCGGCGAGATGCGCGCCGATCGTGTGGTACTCGCGCTGGGCGCGTGGTCTCCGCGGTTCGCCGACGCGGTGGATTTGCCGTGGATGAAGCGCGTGATTCAACCGGGCAAGGGCTATTCGATTACCTATGATCGTCCGGCGATCGTGCCCAAGCGTTCGCTGATTCTCAAAGAACGCTTGGTGTGCGTGAGCAATTGGCCGCAGGGTTTCAGGCTCGGCAGCACGATGGAGTTTTCCGGTTTCGACGACACCCTCAACGAACGCCGGTTGAGCGCGCTCGAACGCGGCGCGCGCGAATATCTGCATCATCCCTACGGTGCGCAGGTACAGGAGCGTTGGTACGGCTGGCGGCCGATGTCGCGCGACGATGTGCCGCTGATCGGGCTTGCGCCGGGTAAACGCCGCACCTGGCTCGCGACCGGCCACGGCATGATGGGCGTGGGCATGAGCACCGGCACTGGGCAGTTGATCGCGGATTTGATCGCGGGCCGAGCGCCGGTGATCGATCCGGCGCCGTTCCGGCCGGAGCGTTTCGCGTGAAAAGCAGACCGATGAATCGATGGTTCCGACCAGTGCCGAGGACGTGGTGCTGATGCGATGCGCGCATCGATGAGTGCAACCATGCGCGCGGCGACGGCGACGCCGGTCTGCACGCTGCATCGCGGCACCGCGCCGCTGCTGATTAGTCTGCCGCACGACGGCAGTGCGATTCCCGATGCGCTTGCCGCGCGAATGACGCCGCGCGCGCGCGCCGCACCCGACACCGATTGGTTCGTCTCGCGCCTGTACGCGTTTGCGCGCGATCTCGGCGCCTCGATGCTGATGCCGCGCTATTCGCGCTATGTGGTCGATCTCAACCGCCCGCCCGACGATACCTCGCTGTATCCCGGGCAGAACACCACCGGCTTGTGTCCGATCGTGCAGTTCTCGGGCGAGCCGGTATATCTGCCCGACGCCGAACCGGATGACGCCGAGGTGGCCGCTCGCGTCGAGACCTATTGGCAGCCGTATCACGCTGCACTGAGCGAAGAACTCGCGCGTTTGCGCGCGCAGCACGGGCGCGTTCTGCTGTGGGATGGCCATTCGATCCGCGGCGAAGTGCCGTTCCTGTTCGAGGGCCGTTTGCCGGATTTGAATCTCGGCACCGTCTCCGGCGCCAGTTGTTCGGCACTGATGCAAGCGCGGATCGAAGCTGCGCTGGCTGCGCAAACCGATTACGGTTGGGTGGCGAACGGGCGCTTCAAAGGCGGCTATATCACCCGTCATTACGCGCGTCCCGACGCAGGCATCGATGCGATACAACTGGAAATTGCGCAGCGTATCTACATGGACGAAACGACGGCTGCGTGGAGCGACGATTTGGCTGCGCAGGCAGCGTATGCAATCCGCAGGTTGATCGTCGCAGCGATGTCCGCTTAGAGCCTGTTCAACGTCTCCGCATGCACCGCGCTGAGCCTGTGGGCGTGCGGAGCAAGGAGGAGCGAGGAAGTGGACGTCCGTCCACGACCGAGCGAGGACGCTGCGCCGTGCGCCCACAGGCTCAGCCCTTCGGGTTGCGCCGCAGCGGCGCAACGCGATGTATGCGGAGACGTTGAACAGGCTCTTGGGCCCGATTCGTCCGTGCCCTTGCTCGCAGCTATCGCAGGCACGTATGGTAGGCCCTGGTCCGGCAGGTTCTGAGGGGAATTCGCATGGGTACGTTTCTCCAGATTATCGGCGGCCTCGCGCTCGCGTTCGTCTTGCTGATCGTCGCCGGCGTGTTCTATCTGCGCTGGCGGGTCAATCGCTATGCGTCTAGCGAGGCCGCGAAGTGGGCGCAGATTGGGCAGAGTGGGGTCGCTGCGCGCATCAGCCTTAAACCACTGGACGAACCCTTCCACCATCCCGAGCGGATCGAGTCGCTGATCGAAGACATGCAGGCGCTGGGCTATCGCGAAGTCGGCCGCTACAGCGTGCCGGAAATGCCCACGATCCAAATGTGGGGCGGCGTGCATTCAGAAGACGGTAGCGGCGCCAGCGTGATCGATCACGCGATGATCGAGCCGTTCTTCGAGTTTTGTTTCGTCGCCGACAACGATGCGCGGCACACGCTCACCGTCACCACCAATCCGAGCCACAGCCCGACGAATATTCGGCCGGGCACCCGGGTGATTGCCGATAAAGGGTTCACGCCGACCTCTGCGCGCTCCGAACTGCTGCGCAGCGCTGGTGATGCAGAGTACCTGCGTTTCGATGTCGAGAACTTCGCGCCGGTGTTTCTCGATCTGTACGCACGGCAGATGGACTTTATTCTCGCCAAAGGCGGCCCGACCGAGGCCGATATGCGGCGCGAAGCCGCACGCATGCCCGACTTGCCGCCGTTGGACGACAAGCAGATCCAGATAGCGCTGCAAATGTCGCGCGCCAGCCATCAGGAAGCGCTCGAAGACGCGATCATCGACCGCTTTCTCAAACGCTGGGATCTGCCTGCGCACGAGTGGGAGCGACTGCGCGAGCGCGTGATCGTGATTCACGACCGTATGAACAGTGAAGAGGTCTGTGCGCACGCGCTGGCGCATGTCAATGAAGACATCGATGAGATCGAAGTCGAGCGCGTGTTGTTGGTATCCGATTCCCGCACTGCTGCTTTCGATGCGCTGCAAAAAATGCTGCCGGTGTCGCGGCGGCATCGGTTGATCGGGCGCACCGATGAGCCGGTGAATGCGGCGTTGTACGAGCATCCATAGAGCCTGTCGCGTATCTCTTCGCGGAAAATCATCAGCACGTTTTGGTGGCACGTTTCGCTGGCATATTTTGCTAGCATGTTTCGATGCGCCTACAGCATGTCATCCCGAGCGCAGCGAGTGACCTGCCGCATCGTTCGCTACTGCCAACAAGCAGGTCCCTCGCTGCGCTCTGGATGACATTCGTTATTATCTATCTCAATATTTGAATCGAAACATTGCCTGTTGCTATACCGGCGTGAACGCTGGAGCGTTTCTCAACAGCCGGAGGCTGGTCATCCAGTAGTTGAAAGTCCTCGACAAAAAAGCTGGGTTCCGGCGTTCGCCGGAATGACGAAGTCATCATCCGATCGGGCTGATGTTATGTTGAGATAGGGTCTATTGAGGGTCGCTACTGAGGGTCATCAGCGAATGCTGGGCCATGCTTCTACTCTCGATCAACTACTCTCGATCAACGCGAACGGGCGGCGCGCCGCAGCCACAGATGCAGCGGCAATCCTGCCGCGACCAGCGCGCCGCCCCAGAGCAACGCCTCGTGCCCGGTGCCGATCAGCGCGTACACGCTATAGCCCAAAGCGAGCGCGGCGACGACGCGGCCTTTGCGGCCGAGCCGCAGCCATGCCGCAGTGCTTGCGACATAGGGCAACAGCGTTGCCGCGGTCGATAGCAAAATCGAAAACGTATAAAGTTTCACCAGGGAATCGCTGTAGTTCGCGATCACCAGCACGCTGGCTAACACCGTGCCGACGATCACGCCGACACGCGGCGTGCCGTTGCGATCGAGCCGCGCGAACGCTGCCGGAAACAAACCATCCTGCGCCGCCACCATCGGCAACTGCGCCGAGAGCAGCACCCAGCCGTTAAGCGCGCCGAGGCAAGAAATCGCCGCCACTGCTGCGATCGCCAGTCCTGCGCCATTGCCCCAGAGATGATGCGCCGCGTCTGCCATCGGCGCGGGCGAATCTTTCGCCATCTCCGCAGGCAACAGGCCCAGTACGGCGGTGCACGCAAGAATCGTGGCGATGCCGGCGATCAGCGTGCCGATCAAGGTCGCGCGTGGCACGGTGCGCTCGGCGTCGTGAATCGAACCTGCGGGAATCGTCGCCGCTTCCAGCCCGAGAAGCGCCCAGAGCGTGATCGCGACCGTCGCTTGCACCGCGTTCGCCCATTCGGCGGTTTGCGCGGCCACAGGCAACGGCGAATACAACGCCGCCGGTTCCACCCACCAAATCGCCACGCCGCCGAACAGCAGTAGCGGCACCAGTTTCAATACGGTGGTGACGATCTGCATGCGGCCGGCCTCGCGCACGCCCGCGAGATTGACCGCCGCGCACAGCAGCAGCGCCGCGAGCGCGCAGCCCGCACCGCGCAGCGGCGTGGCGATCAACGCCGGAAATAGGGCGCCGATGCTGGCCGCGAACGCCACCGCGATCGCCGCATTCGCGCACCAGATCGAGATCCAATAACTCCAAGCGATGGTGAAGCCCGCGGTGTCGCCGAAGGCCTCGCGCGCATAGGTGTAGGGGCCGCCGCTGTGCGCGGTGCGGCCTGCGAGTCGCGCGAACGTCAGCGCGAGCAATAGCGCACCGCAGAGCGTGATCGCCCAGCCGTAAAGACTGATGCCGCCGTAAGGCGCTAACGACGCCGGCAGCAAAAACACGCCGCTGCCGATCATATTGCCCGCGACCAGTGCGATGGCGGACCACAGGCCGAGCGGGCGAGCGTTCATGGCGATGCGATTCTCACTCAAGCGGCAGCGGCGAAAGTGGTTGCGACGAGTGTGGCTGTGACGAGCATGGCTGCGACGAGTGTGGCGGTGAAACCTCAGCGCGCGCCCACAGCATGCGCCAACGTTCGATTTTTTCGGAAACCGACAAACGCTGCGGCGAAACCACGACCGCTGCGTCGAGCGCAACATCGTCCAAGCACCCTGCGTTGATCGCACCGAACAGCCCGTCGCGATGCGCGAACACGACCGCCACAAGCACGCCGCAGTGTGCACACAGCAGCATGTCCGCGGTGTCGCTGCCTTGACGATACCTGCGCAGATCGTTCGCATCGCGCGCGTCCACGCGCAGCGCGCCCTGCGGATCGGACACCCACGCTGCGCCGTGTTTCTGGCAGAAACTGCAGTCGCAGGCGCGTGGTGAGCAATCGGATGCAGCGTACGTGGTCGTAAGCGTTGCATGCACGCGACCGCAGTGACAGCGTCCCGCGAGCAAGGCGGTCAGCGTGAGATCGGTCAGCGCGAGGTCGGTCATCGCGAGGTCGGTCATCGCGAGAGCGTGCGTGGACAGATGCGCATCACTCGGCTGCGATGCGATACGCGCGCCGCAGCAGTTCGTGGAAATGATGCACCGCGTTTTCGCGCAGAGGATTGAGCCGACCGGCGATATACGAACCGGACGACAGGCCGCGCTGCACGTCCTCGCAAATCGTCAGATCCTCTTTCTGCACCTCATCGCTAAAGGCAATGTCTGCCGCGCGCCGCGCTGCACCAGCGTCGCTGTCGTCGAGCGCGTAGTAGAAATCGAATTCGACTCGGCAGCGATCCACGCCCTTGGGAATCACGCGATTGGTCTGCAACCGACCGGGCAGAATATTCAGCATCGTATTCGGCCATAGCCAGTAATACAGCGCGTCGCCGCTGCCGTACAAACCTTCGCCCCCGGTTTCATCCCCGCTTTCATCAGTATTCACGAGCGGGCTAAACTGGAACGAATACCACTGCGCGGTTTCAGTCACGTAGCTGCGGTAATCGAGCAGACTGTTCAAGCCCGGATGCACATGCGGGACGTGATAGCCCTCTAAATAATTATCGACATACACCTTCCAATGGCAGGCAATGTCATAACCGACGCGATAATGATGACCGTATGCAGCGAGCCCGCTGGCGTTGTCGATACTCGCGCCGATGCGCGCATCGATGCCGGCGACGAAGGTCTCGAACGGCGGCGCCAGCGCGTTATCCACCGCAGCGAACACCATCCCCTGCCACACCCGCACCGCCAATTGCGGCAAGCGAATCGACGATGGATCGAAATCCACAGCGCTACTCATCTCGGTCGCCGCACGTAGCACACCATCCAGCGCATACGTCCAGCCGTGATAGCGACAGCGCAGCGACTTCGCGCCCAGCCCATCGCAACTCGCGATCGGCCCCGCGCGATGCCGACACACGTTGTGCATCACTCGAATCACATCATCCGCACCGCGCACCGCGATCACCGGCAAGCCACCGATACCGTCCCCGCCAAGCGAAGCGACCACATGATCCCCCGCCTCCCGCAGTTGGCAGACATGCGCGATGAACTGCCAACCGCGATCGAAAATCACCCGCCGATCCACCGCCAGCATCCCCGGATCGGTGTAGTAGCGCGCGGGCAGGGCGGTGGCGTGGGCTAGGGGTTGGGGGGTGAGGTCGGTGGGTGAAAGGAGGGTGGTCATGCTGCGAGTATCGCGTAGGCGGCAGGGCGCTGCCAGCCGCAGCGGCCGGGTCGCCCGGCCGCCTGTATCCTTCAGTCAAGCGACCCGCGCAGCCCCGCCTGCGCCCGCGCGAACAAAGCCGCGACCGCGGTCGCGTTCAGCTCTCGCCCGAGCGCGCGCCGCACGGTTAGCGCGAACACATCCCCGACCGCGAGGTCGTATAGTTCATCGGCGTCGATCCGCGTGCTGCCGTGGTCCATCCGCAGGCGGTCGCCTAACTTGCGTTGGCAGCCAGCCAGCACCTCAAGATCCACATCGTCCAGGCCCAGATCCGCGTTCAGCGCTTGCCCCGAGCGCAGTCGCTTGGCGACCGCGCCCGAGACCCCGGCGACATGCAGCAAGGTCTCGCGCAGGGCTTCGGTCAGACGTTTGTCGATGATGTCGTCGTCGTCCATGGCTCGTTCCTCCGGCGCCGGCATCAACGCTTCAACAAGGTTTCGACCGGAACCCCAAAAAAGCGCGCGAATTCGCGGGCAATCAGGTAACGCACCGAGTGCCAAGTCTCCGCGCGCTTAATCGTCGCGATCGAGATCCGGATATTGCGGACGTTGAAGATGTTGGACATTTCCTGTTGGCTCAGCATGCGCGATTCGCGCAGCTCACGCAGCACGTCGGCATCGAGCAGCACCGCCCCTTTTTTCTTCCGATTGCCTTCGCCAGGCGGAGAGGCTGCCGAGGGGAGGGGCGAGGATGTATCGGCCGGCAATGCATGGCCGGGCGTCGAACCAACCGGCACCGACCAGATCAGTTGACCGGACGCACTGGCATCCGCCGGGGTGAGAGGGGTAGGCGCGGCGCGGCTACCGTCGAAGACACCGTAGACGACGGACGAGGCGGAAGGGTTTGTATCGGTCATGACAGAACTCCCAGATTGCGAAGGAGAAGGCCACTTGGGTGGCCGCCTGCCCCGCAGCGGATTGCTGCGGGGTGGGTGGGAGGCTGTCGGAAGCGGGGCTTGGCGTCTTTACGGAGTTCTTACGGTTTGCAAGTTTTTGACTTTGTTGAGAATGATGGCTGTCTTTGCCATTTGTCGACGGTATCGCCTGAGCTGGTGACTGCAGATGGTGAGAGGGACCCATTTTTGATGAGCTCCGAGATGTCGTAGCCCGGCTGCGCGCGAAGCCAGGATGTATGGCATGCATGGCTTCACGATGATTCCCGGGTATGTCCTTCGGACACACCCGGGCTACGGTGCTCAAAATAGGGCGGACTTCGGTCGTCGCTCAATTTGTACCCGGCGTGGCCATCCCTGAAGAAGGTCACAGGGTAAGTTTAGCGGCTTCAACGAGGCCACCGGTTCCCGTTGGGCCGTTGCCCACTTGTGGATCGCACAGATAGTACATGTCGTCCTTACCAGCCCGCGCAACCTTGATGATGATTCCGATGAAGGTCAACTGCCGTTTACGGAGATTGATCAGTAAATCGACAGCATCAGTTTCTTTTGGAAAAGCAGCTTCCTGAGATGTTGAGTCGGGTGCGATATTGGTCGGAATTCCTTTGCTCCGTGTGGCGGTCACACGGACCTTATTAGGATCGAGTTCCGTCGTACAATAAGAGAATATTTCAATTTTAGCATTTTGGTCATGATTAACATCGTCAGTCATTGGCTTCAATTCGATCGTCAGCGGGGATTGTCGATCAATAATGTGATCGTTCGGTTCGAAGGCATAAGATGGCCTGCCCCCGTCTAAGGGGACAGTGACTTTCAAGGCACTTTCTTTTTTCTTAGCTTCTGTCTGAACCGGGATGTTGAGTGCAAGAGTCATGGCAGCTCCTATTGTGCGATAAAAAATTGATAAACATGGTTCTGGGTAAAATGTCGCCGCTAGTGCGAGCTTGATCATCGTGCATGCTTTTGCGGGACTGATGAGGATTTTTTTGGCTGCAAATCAGTCTCACTTGCCAAGGGTATCTCCTCTTCATTATTGAATAAGTCGTGGTTCCCAGTAATGAGCCTTATGTATTCCGGGTGCCGATATTCGGCCACGGTCAAAATATGACTGGTCTTCTTGAACTCTGTTAGATAACCTAGCAGAAGATGCGTTTCGGCCCACAAGTGCAGCCAAACGGCTTCCGTTTTAGCGTTTGCCTTCTCAAGATATGAACGCGCGAGGTTCCATTCGATCCGAGCTTTTTGCGGACTATCTACTGAAGACCGTTTGCCTTCTTCGATGAGCATGCGTGCGCATTCGAGGATAGCCTCGTCACCTTCGCTATTCGACGCTAACAATTGAATATCATTGAGCGCGCGTTTTCGGGCAACTACGCTGGATTCTTGGGTGTCGTCATTGATTGCGAAGCGAACATGGGCATCGAGAAGGCGCCATGAGAAAGTCGAGCGTTTCTCCGGGGAAATGTCACGGATGATCCGATTCGCCATATTGAGTGAAGCTCGTTCTGAGATCGATTCGCCACGCAGCCTATTTACTGTTGCGGCCATGATGTGGGCGCGGGTCAAATTGTCCGCCCATTCGTTGTTCCCAGGAGCTATGTCGTGGAGTTCAGTGAGGATGCGGATGCTTTCGCTTAATAGCTCCTGCGCTTTCTGCAAGTGCCCGAGGGAAGACTCAAGTTTCGCGCTGAGTTGCAGATAATTGGCAAGTCTTAGTTTCCATGCGTTCGGATCTTTTCGATTCTTTATTAGGCCATTGAGCATGGTAATCTGCTGATCGTAGCCAGATGCAGCAGTATTCAATTGACCTAGCGTTTGCTGTGTGCTGCTGATCCAAGAAAGCGAATCGATGTGGTCATATTGGTATTCTGGGTCATTGTTAGAAAGCGCAACAGCACGTTCCTTCATTCCAGTGGATGTTTTGAAGAGTGTGAGGGCTCTCTCAGGGGTGCCTTTTTTAAGCTCAAGAACCGCTAGGTTGTTGATTGCATAGGATTCCTCCCGAACCCATTCCGGGTTGCCTTGGGATAGGCTTACAAGCTGACGGCTATCATGCAAGTAATCATTCCAATGTTCCTCTGCCTTCGAGTGGTGACGGTTCTCGTAATCATGATACCCAAGCCAGTACGATGCATTCCCGCGTTCAAAGAGTGCTGCTTGCAGGTCCGGAGATCGTTTGAGCACGACGTCAGCGGCGGTTCTCGCGCGGTTGAAGTAGGCGAGTGCTGTCTTTCGATCACCGGAGCCATACAGCGCCTCGCCGATGCTTCTGGCGGCGCGTGCGGCATTGAGTATTTCGGATTCACTCATTCCGTCGAAGTTGCCGCCTGTTGGAACCAAGGTTTCGCTACCGATACTTGCAAGTAGATCGAGTTTCCCGAGCATACGAAGCTCGTCTGCGAGTGGCCCAAGCATGTATGCCATTAGCCGTCGCTCTTTTTCTTGGCGAATTTGTGCTTCATTTCGCGCTTTTTGAGCGGTTATAGCGAGTGTTGTTGAGGTCGCCGATAGCAGAACAAGCAATAATATGGCCCAGCGCCGCAGATTGCGTTTGCGTCTGAATAGGCGATCAGAGGCACGCAGGAGATCTAGCATGTCCTCGTTGACTTCCTCCCCTAGGCGCTGCGCCACTTCTTGAGACTCCCCCAGCGGTCGTCCCGGATTGAGGAGGTTATCGTCTTGACGTCCTTCCTCTACCCATCGAGTCGCAGCACGCTGCAACCGCGCCTTCGCCTGTAACAACCGCCGGTTGTCCTGCACCCACTCCACAGCGCGTGGCCAGCGACGAAGTAATGCTTCATGGACGACACCGACGGATGGGTGCCCATTGTGGTGATCGCCAACAAATAAACGAGCGGCGATAAAGGCATCGATAAGAGTGCGGGTATCGGCATCGAGTGCGTCGATGTCGGACCGACGGGCGCTGACGGCATCGCTATCGGGCTGGACGACGATGAGTTTAGCCAGCACGTTGTTGAGACTTGCTTGCGCGTTCGCGGGCAGCGCAGCGAAGACTTCCTCGGCGCGATGGGCGATGGCGCCTTCGAGGCCGCCGATATCGTTGTAGGCGGCGAAGGTGAGCTGTTGCTGGTCGTTGCGTCGTTCGTAGAGTGTGTGCAGCGTGTGTTGCAGCAGGGGCAGTGCATCGGGTTGAGCTAGCGCGGCGTCGCGCAGCGCGTCGTCGAGGCGCGTGCGCGTCTCGGGATCGGTTTCGAAGCTCAGATCGGCCTTCCATGCGGGCGAGCGGATGATTTCGCCGATTTCGCCGTAACGCGGCGCCATCACGTCGAGGTGACCGTCGCCGGCCTTGTATTCGGCTAGAGTTGGCAAAGCTTCGATCAGCTTTAAATAAAAATCGCCGCGCGCAATCATCGTCACGAGGACATGCGGGCAAGCGCACAGCGCGTGCAGTACACGTGCGAACGCATCGAGTGCTTTGGCGTCGATATCGGTCGTCGACACCAGCGCTTCGGCGTGGTCGACGGCCAGTAGCAGGTGGGTGTAGCGCTGTTCGGCCAAGCCGCGTTCGTGGTGGCGGTGGAAGGCTTCATTGACGAAGCCTTCGATCAACTGCGGTGTCTCGACCAGCAGACCCTTAAGCTGTTCCGGCGTTTGCGGAGGAAACACCGGGCGGTCGCCGAGCGTCCAGGTCGCAAGCGCGGCTGCGAGCGGTATCAGCGGGTCGCTCCCATTCGCAGCGAGGTCGCATGTGGTGACCGACAGCGCATGTAGCCCATCAAACCCGTCTGGCTTGGTCAGCAGCGGAATCGCCCCGGCGCGTAGCAGCGAGGTTTTGCCGCAACCGCTGGCGCCGACGATCAGCACGAAGCGGCGCTGATTTTCGATCTGGATACGCATCGCTCTGAGCAGATCCGCAACGATTCGGCTGCGTCCGCAGAACACGGAGGCATGATCGGCATCGAAGGCGGATAGACCGACATAGGGGCTGCCCTTGGTCCATCGTTCGGAGGGCATGCGTCGATAGTCTTCCGGCAAGCTCACCGGTTCGATCAACTTGTAGCCGACCTTGCTGACTGTTTCGATGTAGCGCGGCTTGCGTCTGTCGTCGCCAATGCTCTTGCGAATACATGAAATCGTTTTGCTGACCGGGCTGTCGCCGTAGATCGTGCTGCCCCACACTTCGATCAGCAGGCGTTCGCTGCTGAGCGTCTCGCCAGCATGTTCGGCCAGCATCACGAGTACTTCCATCCATCGCGGTTCGAACTTGATCTCTTGCCCGTTGCGGATGACGACTAGGCTAGCGGGTACGACCAGCAGGTCGCCGATCCGGAACTGTGAGCGGTCCGTGAAGTCGTCCATATGCCACCCATCCGACGTTAGAAAAGGAGCGCGTTTTCCTGCCCGGCGCGATGCCCAGTTGTTCGTCGTGGTGATCGGTGGCGTGGGGCGAGCATCGACGAATGCTTCGATGCGATGTCGAAGTGATACCGAACTTGATCCCGTTCCATGTAGCGCAGTTCCATGTCCGCCTCCTGGCAATGGGCGCATCGGCGCCCGCATCGGTTGTGTGTTGTGGGCTTGCTTATTGTTTGCGTTAGCGCCTGAACTCAGTATTGCAATCTCCACAGCAGTTTTCGCCCCAAAGCAGGGACTTGTCAAGAATGACAAAGGGCATAGACAGGCGCTGCAGTAGCGCCTGTCTATGCCCTTCGAGATGGGTATATGCCCTTCGAGATGGGTATGTGCCCAACTTGCGACCAGCGAACACGCTCAGAGCCTGCCTCGGACCTAATCCGGACATAGACGTGCTCAGCGTTGCTTTAACCAAGGCCGTTTGTAACCGCCTGCGCGAACGCGCTCATCGAGCCGGCACCGTCGATCATGTTGTCTAAGGTCCACAGAAATCCGCCGCCGACGCTGGCTTGCCCGCTGAAACTCGACATCAGCGTTTGCACGCCGGAGGGTGTGTCGTTGGTCCAGTCGCCTGCGACGATAAAGCCATTCGTATTGAAACCTGAAACGACGCTGCGAATACTTGCCGCCCACGTGTCGGGAACATTGCCGTAGCCGCCGTCGTAGCACTGCAGGTTCCACCAGACGACCGCGCCGGGATTAGAGGTATTCAGCGACTTGAGCGCACCGTTCCAGAAGTCTTGGTAGGTGTAGGGGCAGAAGGTGATCTTGAAGCCGAGGCCGATCAGCATCTGACAGAACGCGACGAACGACGGCTGGTCGTAGGTTTCTTCGCAGTCGAGGTCGATGATGTCGATCGCAGGAAAGGTCGAACGGAAGGTTTGGAAACTCAGCATCAGATTGGTGCCGGAGAATGAGTTGCCGTTCGCCGCATAGATGTTTTGGATGGTCTCGTAATCCATAACACCGCCGCCGCCGATCGATGCGCAGATTTGAGTGACGCCACTGCCGCTGCCGATGATGCTGTCGATCAAATTTGGCCATGCTGCATCGCCGACATACGTCCCTTTTGAAATCACCAGGGTATCGTTGTAGTACAGATCGCCGGTGATCTGCGGTGGCGAAATGCTGTAATCCCTGCCGATATGAAACAGGCCGAGGATCAGTGTGTTGAAGCCGGATGTCTGCAATTGGGTGATGGTGGTAGGCACTGGCTGCGGGTTGCTTGCGGAAGGATAGAGCGCGCCTTCGGCATACACGGCGATGATCGTATCTGACATGGTGTTCTCCTGGATGGCGAAAGCGATGATAACGTCAGCAAGCAAGTTGCGGACATCCGCTGTGGCAAAAGTGAGGGTGCATTGATTTCTCTAATACCTAAGAGCCTGTTCAACATCTGCGAATGTCGCAATCGCGCTGGCGTTGTAGCGGGGCCTTTAGCAGGCTGCTGAAATGCCTGCGATAGCAGGTTTTCAACAACCCATTAGGCCCGATCCGATGGTAGCGAAGGCGATCTTCACCATGATCGGGGCCCAAGCCCCTCTTACAAAGCAAACAACATTCGACGCAAGGCGATGCATTTGGAGATGTTGAACAGGCTCTCATGTTGATAGGTTTCAGCGGCGCCAATAGTCCCTTCGCAGATCGTCACCAGTGCCACTCCGGTGTACGTTAGTCGTTGCATTCCACTGACGAGTCTTCAATAAGCACAATTCGCGTCACCAGCTCATCGAACCCGCGCACTGTCCGATAAGTGCATTTGAATTTCTAAACGCTGGGTTTACTGCGGCAGCGGCTTGAGCGTCGTAACTAGCGTCGCAACTAGCGTCGCAACTAGCGTCGCAACGGCCGTCTGTTGACCAGCAATGCCCATGGCGCCATTGTGTATCACGACAGCGCGCTGGCGTCTTTTGATCCGAGCGGCCAGACACTGGTGTCGCAGCCGAACTGTCGTGCGCTGTGAACGAACAAGGCGTTGGCTCACCAGTGGTTGCGTGCGTCGGTCGCATCGTATGCAGCGGCGATGTTCGCGAACAGTCTGACGCTATCGGGTTGATACCGCTGAACTCCGCGCGATCGAGGCTAAAGAAAACGGCCGCTGCAAGGCGGCCGTCCGTTCCATCTCCAAAGTGCAGCATTTACCAAATGCGCACCCGCTGCTCGGGCGGTAAGTAGAGCTTGTCGCCCGGTTTCACGTCGAACGCCTGGTACCACTCGTTCAGATTCCGTAGCGGGCCGTTGATACGGTATTGCGGCGGCGAGTGCGGCCCAACCTTTACTTGATTGATCATCGCTTCGTCGCGGTACTTTGATTTCCATACCTGCGCCCAGGCCAGGAAGAAACGCTGATCGCCGGTGAGACCGTCGATGATCGGCGCCGGCTTGCCTTTCAGGCTCAGTTGGTAGGCGGTGTAAGCCATCGATAGTCCGCCGAGGTCGCCGATATTCTCGCCCAGTCCCAGTTGACCGTTCACGCAATGCCCTTGCAATGGGCAGTAGGTGTTGTATTGGGCCACGAGTGCCTTGGTCCGTGCATCGAAGCGCGCGCGGTCTTCGTCGGTCCACCAGTTGCGTTGGATGCCTGCGGAATCCGATTTCGAGCCCTGATCGTCGAAACCATGGCCCATCTCGTGACCGATCACGCCGCCGATGGCGCCGTAGTTCACCGCCGGGTCGGCGTTCACATCGAAAAAGGGCGGCTGCAGAATGCCTGCGGGAAACACGATCTCATTGAACGAGGCGTTGTAATACGCGTTGACCGTTTGCGGGGTCATGAACCACTCTTCGCGGTCGGGCTTGGTGCCGAGGCGGCGCAACTGGTCGTCGATGAGATAGCGGCGCACTGAAAGCACGTTCGCCATCAGATCGCCGGCAACGACCGTCACGCTGCTGTAGTCGCGCCAGCGCTTGGTGTAGCCGATCTTTGGCAGGAACGTGCCCAGCTTTTTGTAAGCCTCGGCCTTGGTTGCTTCGCCCATCCAGTCGAGCTTGCCGATGTTCTGGTGCAGTGCGGTGCGCAGGTTCTCGACCAGGTCGTCCATCGCAACCTTGGCCTCGGGTTTGAAATGGCGGGCCACGTACATCCGCCCGACCGCATCGCCCAGCCCGCCGATTCCGCCCACCGCAGCGACGCCGCGCTTCCAAAGTTCCTTCTGGGCCTTCTGGCCCTGCAGCATCGTGCCGGTGAACGCGAATGCGGCTTGATCGATCTCGGTGCTCAGCATCGGTGCGTGATTGCGCACGGTGTGGTACGTCAGGTAATCGCGCCAGACGTTTAACGGCGTCTTCGCGACGATCTCGAGGATCGGGCCGAGCGCACTGGGCGTGGCGACATTGACCTCGGCCGGCGCTGCCAGACCCTGTGCATCGAAATGCGCCGCCCAGTCGTAACCCGGAAATTCTTCGCGCAGTTGTGCGAAGGTGCGCAGGTTGTAGGTCTTGTCGCGGTCGCGCAGCTGCGCGCGATCCCACATTTGTTTCGCGAGTTCGGTTTCCAGCGCGATGATCGCTTCTGCGCGGGGTCTGCTATCGGCGATGCCTGCGAAGCCGAGCATGGTCACAATGTGCTCCAGATACGCGGCGCGGATCTGCACGAAGCGTGGCTCCGAGTTGAGATAGAAATCCTTGTCCGGCAGGCCGAGGCCGCCGACGCTGATGCCGACCAGATATCGATCGGGGTTCTTGCGGTCGAGCGAGACGCCACCGCCCACGGGGCTGCTGCTGCCTTCCATGGCCGAGCGGCCGAACGCGGCGGTCAGCGCGGCGATGGAATCGACGCCAGCGATGCGCGCCAGGGTCGGTTTGAGCGGGTCGATACCGGCCGCGTCGCGCGTGGCGGTGTCCATGTAGCTGGCGTAGAAGTCGCGGACCTTCTGTTCGTCGCTGCCGGGTTTCAGATCGTTGCGTGCCAACAACGCTTCGATGATCGTGCGGGTCTGTTCCTCGGCCAAGTCGCTCAGCGTGTTGAACGAGCCGTAGCGGGTGTCGTAGTCGCGCAGCTGATAGTTGTCGAACCAGCCGCCGTTAGCGTAGCGGTTGAAGTCGTCCCCGGGTTTCACCGATAGATCGCGGTTGTCCAGGGCGATGCCGAAGCTGCCGAGCTGCGGCGAAGCGCTGTCGTTAGCGAATGCGGTGGCAGTGGCGGACGCCAGGGCGACGCCAAGGGCGACATTCAGGGCGACATTCAGAACCGTGAGGCGGTATCTCATCTTCGTATCCGGAAGGAGCGGGTAATCGGCAAGCGTAGCGCGCATTGCCGCCTCGGCATGTGCCGAAGGTGTTGGGGCGTCGCGCTAACCGCTGCCGCGCCTCCTAAAGGCGACCGCCCAGATCGTCATCGCGGCGCATGCCTCCACAGTCGCTCGTCATCGCCAGCACGATCAGGCTGCTGAAATACCTGCCGCAGCAGGCGTTCGGTGGCCTGGTCAACCTCCTTGATTCGCTTACGGTCCGCGCCTACGACGCGATGAACGATGCGGTGGCCGCTTGCTATGGTTTCGCCTGTGTGGCGTCGCCTGTATGGCGGGACGGGCCCGAGACGCTTCGCAAGCGGCTCGAGCTGAACCACCAGCTTGCGGAGCCCGTCCGCTGCCTCTGCTGAGGCCCAGGGGCGTCGCGCGGCGACAGTCGTGCTTGAAAAGTGGCCGAAAAACGACCTTTCCGCGCTACGCCATGTTGCCCGACAGCGTGGACACAGGCGCCACTGTCATCAGGAACAGCAGCACTTCGGTAGCCGGCACCACGGTCGTGATCGTGATGCTGCCATCCTGGCCCAAGTCATAGCTCTGGGTTTGGTTCGGCACGTCCAGGTAATACGGCCATGCGGTGGTGCCGTTGCTGCTCCGCAACGTGTCGAGGGTGGCCTGGTCGTAGCTCCCGAAGCACTGCAACGTCAGCGTGACACCGGACACCGCTAGCAGGCCGTTGCATGTGAATTGCAGGATGCCGCCGGTGCCGAACAGCTCGTCCCAGGTGACCGTGTTCGGGCCGGTCTTCCATCCCTTGCCTTGGCTCTGATACGCCGAGACGAACGCAGCCTGGGAGAACCAGCCGCCCGCCCTCACGACCGGGCTCGCCATCTTCTCGAAGAGCATGTTGAAGATGAACCGGTTGTTCTCGGCGGCCCGGTTGAACACCAGGAAAGGCTGATTGACCACCATGCTCGGATAGGAGGGATACAGGATCTGCGTGGGGGTGGGATAGCTGGAGGAGTCGAGCGTGTAGTGAAGCTTGCTCCCGTGGGCCACGGCGGCGGTGACGTCTGCGGATGTGGGCGAGTAGATGGGGGTCTTGGGCTGCCCGCTCTGCGGATCAGCCGGCAACCAGTAGGCTACGTTTGCATAGTTGTTCTGAGCGATGGACACGATCAACGAGTCTGGCATCGAATTGAGCATCTCGCCGTAGGTGACACTGAAGCGGGGCGTGCTCGCGTTCACCTCGATCGTGGGGGAGCCGCTGGGGACGAGGTCCACGAGCTGGAACAGATCGTAGTCGCTGCTGGGGAGCGGGAGGATGCCGGGCAATCCCCTGATGTCGGCGATGTTCACGCCGATGCTCGAGGCAATCGCCTCGTAGATCAGCAGCTCGTATGAATATGTGTCAGCCATGTTGCTTCTCGCCGTTGAGCGCTTGAGGCTCGCGCGAGAGGATAGGGTGTGACAGCAGCGCCACACCCTTCCTCTCGGCGCAAGACACAGAATCAGATCATCTTCGAGACGACGCCGGAACCCATCGCCGCGGCCGTGGTGATGACGCCCATGCCGAGGATCTGGAGCGATCCGGGCTTGCACGTCACGGTACTGGTGATGGACTGGTCGGTGTTGAGCTTGAAGCTCTGGGTGGACTGCGAATTGCTCGAGGAGGTGTAGAACGGCCAGACGTTCGTCTCCTTGCTGGTCGTGATCTGCTCATAGTCGGACTGGGAGTAGCTGGCGTGGGAGGTCACGGTGTAGGTATAGCCGTTCACCAGCAGGGTCTGGTTCGCGAGGTGCTGGCAGCTACCGCCCGGGCCGAAGACCTTGTCCCAGGCATCCTGTCCTCCGACCCACTTGCTGGGGTTCCTGTACTGGTCGGCGAAGAAGCCCTGGGTGAACCAGCCGCCGGCCCGGATGGCTAGGTAGGCGATCTTGTCGAACGCGAAATCCACGGTGATCCTGGAGGAGGACGCCTTCTGGTTCAGCGATTCCGAGACGCTGCTCTCGTTCGTGCCCCAGAAGCCCACGCCGGCAGAGCCGGTGCTCTTCGCCCACGACGAGCTGATGTTGCTGTCGGCGGTCGCGGAGTCGAATTGGATGAACGCGCTCGAGCCCGCGTTCACCTGGCTCACCAGGTCGGAGAAGGCCGGCGCGTAGATCGGATCGACCGCCACGTTCCCGTCCACCCAGTACTTCGGGTTCATGTAGTTGGTCAAGGCGAGGGTCTTGAGAAAGCTGTCCTCCGCGTCGTTGATGACGATCTGCATGTTGCCGTTCAAGCCGTTGACCGGGTTGCTGGTATACAGGGTCGCCACGGAGGTGGGGGGGATGCCGTCGAAGAAGTTGTACAGACCCGAGGGATTGCTCTGGACCGGCAGCACGCCCTGGATCATCTGGAATTGCTGGTTGCTCAGCTTCAGCCCGCTGCAGAGGGTGTTGTACAGACCGGCCGTCGAGTCGGGGAGCGAAGGTTGCGAGATTGCCATGACGATGTCTCCTGTGTCAGATGAGTGAGTTGAGATCTGCGTGAACGCCGCCATTCGCTGGCGTGCCCGACGCAAAATCTAGGTTGTGAGAGATGCGTAGTGAGAGATGCGTAGTGAGAGTGCCTATTGAGAGTGCCTACTGAGCAGGTGCCCGCGCCGCAATTGAATCGTGGCCTGTTTTTAAAGCTTCTACAGGTGCTTTGCAGATCGCGTGCGGTGCCACTTCAGTGCGCATCAGTGATTGCATTCCACTGCCTGGTTTTCAGCACGCACGATCCGCGTCACCAACACGTCGAAGCAGCGTGCGAATTCGCGGGCGATGCGGAAGCGCACCGCGCGGCCGAGCTCGGCGCGTTTGATGGTGGTGAGCGATAGCGGGATGTTGCGGCGCCAGCAGTCGTCGGCGAGATCCTGTTGGCTCATGCACTTGGCTTGACGCAATTGGCGGAGCAGGGCGGTGTCGAGCAGCACGTGGCCGCGATGCAGGCGTTCGGCAGCGGTGATGTGAGCCGCGTCGGCCCTGCCGGTGTCCTTGTGGGTGGTGGGCAGCGACAGTGCCCCGTCATCGAAACCCTGAAGGTGCGTGGCGCTGTCCTGGGTGTGGGCGTGTGCGAGTTCCATGGTGATCACCTGGTCTGGAAGGATGTGATGCCGTCGTGGTCGATGGCGGCCGGATGGCGCGGTCGTTTCTGTCTGTTTGCGACTGCCGAGCGAACCCACCTTCGTGGTGGCCTGCGGCAGTGGCATGCAGAGGAGCTGCGCCATGGGTTGCATCCTGTGCACGCGCCCGCTTTGGTTCCTTCCGGGAACCTTCCGATCTTCAAGTCATTGATGTGTAAGGCGATGCGAGATGCGGGCCGCGCCGCGGTGTCGGTCGCTACGCGCATCGCGCCGCGTGACGCGCTGCCGCAGATCATCGTCATTGGGGGCTGCGATGGCTGCGGAATGGCCGTCCAGGTGCCGTCGGTCTAGCCGACGGTGCCCCGCGTAGCAGCGCGCGCGCATGAATCGTCCCGTCAGGAGGCTCTGCTTCGCGCGGGCAAGTTTCGCTCCGGCAAGCTTCGCTCGGGCAAGCTTCGCTCGGGCAAGCTTCGCTTGCGTGGCCGAAACACGAGCGCCCGCCGATGATCCCGGTCGCTGTCATCGGTCGCTCTGGATTGGTGCAATTCGGTTAGGGCGACGATCGCTTCTGCTTCGCCGCGTCCTCGCTCCGCTTCAGGGGCTGATCGGGACGATCCGGTAGTGATGGGGTTTGCCGTCCGCCGGCTGGTAGATGTAGATCTTCACCGCGTTCTCGTCCGGGAACGCGGTTACGTACTGGACATCGCAGAGGAAGCAGTAGTTGATGCCGGCCACCGCTTGGCTGGCGAAAGCGTACGCCGTGTATTTCGCGCCGCACAGCGGCTGCATGGCGGTCTCGAAAGCGTCCTTCGCTTGCGGGGTTAGCGTGAAGTCGAAATTCGACCAACTGCCGACGATAACCGAGTTCGACATGAGGCACTCCTAGCGATGCGTGGGCCTGGTGCGCTGGTGGCGGGAGCCGCATCAGGGCGGTTAAGAAACGATGGCCTTGCGCTGAGTGCGCGTCTCGATTGCTTTGGCACGCTCATCGTTGCAGACCCGGCGCTCTCGGGCGGTGGCTTTGCCGGTCCGCTCCGGTGCCGGGTTGAAGCGCGGTAGCGCCTCACACGGGTGTCCAAGAAAGCACAGAGGCGCGGTAGCGCCTCACATGGGTGTCCAAGAATGCACAAGAAAGCATGTCCAAGAAGGCATGCCCAAGAAAGCATGCTTCCCGAAAGGATCGCAGAAAACAAAAGCCCGCCGCTGCGGTGGGCTTCTGCTGCGGCTGGCGGGTCGTGCGGTTGAGCGAAACTTACGCAGGCGATTGCAATCGCACGCTGCAATCGCACGCAGCCAGTCACCTGCTCGAAAAATGTCCGCGCCGCAGTCGGCTTTCGCATCGCGGGCGTTTCGCATCGCTTGCGCTACTTCAAAAATTTAAGCCAACACTGAACACATCCATCCCCGGATCAAGTGCGGGGCAGGCTCTGGACGTGTTCAGTGGCCGCCAGTTCGGTGCATGCGCTGGCATGATTGATGACTCGGCGCTTTGCGCCCCAGCGTTCGCGCCGGCTTCGCCGCTCGGGCCGGCTTCGCCGTTCTGGGCCGGCGGCCCAGTCGCGAGCGACACATCCATGTGCTGCGGCAACGCTGACTTACTCAGCGTTGCCTAAAAAGCGATAGCCTTGCCGCGGCCCTGCGCGCTTTTCGCTCGATCGAGGGAACGCTTATACTTTCGGGTCGTTGCTGGCCTGCGGGTCGCAAAAAATCGTCGTTGGATTAGCGCCGCCTTTCACCTCGACGAAGACTCCAAAATCGATGATCTGATTCGGAAGAATAGCGAGGTATGCGCTGTCTTTTTCCTTTGCCGGAGATACCGGAGAAACGCCGTCGCTGAACCCTGTGGATGCGTAACCGTCGATGGCCGCCGATGAATCGTCGATCGGCGTGTATTTTAATTTAATCTTAATTTTCGTTTTGCCCTCGCCGAGAAACAGAGAGCGCGGAAGATACGACCACCTGTAATTTCCGGAGCTGTCTTGAGCGACAGTCAAGTAGAGAGTGACGGGCTTATTGGTGTCCTGGTCGTGTTTGTGTACGCATCTTGTCATGTTGAGCGCTCCTGATGTTGAGGTTTAATGTCGTGGATAAGGACGTGTTGCCAGTGTCGTTTGGCGATTGAAGTGGCTTTGGCTGGTGATTGAAAAACATCGACCAACGCCAGCGTGGACGACTTGAGAAAATGCGCAGGATGCGCGTTTTTCACTCTCTTGGTTTTTCAGTGGTTTGGTTTTTTCAAAAAGCCTAGTTCTCAATCGTCTGGTTTTTCAATCGCCTGCTAGAGCGTGAAATTCGGAACTCGCATTGCGAGTATTGCAAGATGCGAGTGTAGATTCAGTGCCTTTGCGGATTCTTTCCGGTGCTCACCTTATCTGTGCTGCCTGTGGTCGATGCGTTGTTGTGGCTGAACAGCGCCATGAATTCAGGCTCTCGGTAGCCGATGTTCGCCAGCCATGCGACTTCTTTTTCGACGCGTTCACCTTCGCCCAGTAGAAGATGGGCGCTGGCCAATGGCGCGATCACATTGGGATCTTTCGAGGTCGTCGCCATCGTTTTCAACAGGTCGATCGCGCGCTTCCAATCGCGACGGGCTTCGATCGTCGCTCCGATGTCCGAGCGATGCCTGCCGCGAGAGATCAACGCCTTTGCGAGCACGGTCGTTTCATGGACGCTACCGCTCGCATCGTTGGCGATGCGCTCGATATCCAGAATGGCTCTGTCCGATTGCGCAGATGCATCGATGGCGTCGGGTTGAAATTGCGCAATCAACAACCGCGCGGCCGCATCCAAGCGTTGCAAGGCTAGCGAAGAATCCCCGGAGGCTTCGTTGTTGCGAATCAGCGTTCCGGCGATCGATGCGTGCGCAGCGCGATTGCGATCGTCTGCGCGCAGATGGGCGATTTTGCTTGCTTCGATATGCGCGAGGATCAGATCCCGCACCCAGACTTTGTTGCCGGTTTGTTGAGCGGTCAATGTCGACAGCCGCGCGATGCTTTCTTCGATCTGCGCGCGCGCTTCGTCCAAGCGCCCTCGCGAAATCGCGAGTTTTCCGCTGCTCAACAGCGAGGTTGCGAGCCTTCGCTCCCATACCAGCGCATCAGGGTTGCTCGCGACCAGGGTACGCAACATATCGATTTGTTCGGCATATCCTGCCGCGGCCTCCAGCAAACGCCCTTCCGATTCGTCTCCAGCGCTGATCCACGAGAGTGTATCGACCAGATCGAATCGCAAGTTATCGTCGCGCGGGTTTGCCGATAAAACGCTTGCTTTGAGCTTGGCCGAGCGTTTGAAATACATCAGGGCTTCAGCGATTCGCCCTTGTTCTTGAGTCACGTTGCCGAGGTTATTCAGCGCATAGGACAGCTCTATCTGCCATTCCGCTTTTTTCGGATCCAGCCGGACCAGTTGTTCGCTGGTCTGTAGATAGGTCGTCCAGTGCTTCCGCGTCTCATCGAGCTGACTTTGGCGCGAATGGTAGTAGCCCAGCCAATACGCAGCGGTGCCGTACTCGAAGATCGCGTCCGTGGATTCCGGCGTGCGTGCGACCGCGCTGCGCGCGGCCTCATTGGCGCGCTCGAAGGCGGATTTCGCTTCTTTTAGTTTCGCCTGCGCCATCATCACTTCGCCGACCGTGCGCAGGGCGCGGGACCGGGTAATGAGATCTTCGGTGCGCATCTGCGCTTCGGGCTGGCGGCCCAGTTGCGCGAGCGCTTTGGTGCTGATGCTGCCGAGCAGTTCGAGGTCGCCGAGCGGGCGCAGTTTTTCGGCCAGATCCACCAGCATGAAGTCGGACAATTGCAGGGCTTCTTCGCGGCGGTGTTCCGCTTCGTCGCGGGCCTGCGATGCAAGCACCGCGAATACGGCGGAGACGGCCGCGAATAGCGCCAGGCTTGCGACCGCTCCGCCGCGCAGCCAGCGTTTGCGCCGGTACAGCCGCGCCGAAGCCTGCAGAAATGCGTGTTCATCGGGGCCGAGATCGTCGGGCAATTGCCGGGCGGCTTCCAATGCTTCTTGCAATGGCCGACCCGGGTTGAGCAGTTGATCGGTGCTATGGCCTTCTTCGGCCCAACGCGCAGCCGCGCGGCGCATGCGGGCCTTGGCTTGCAGCAGGCGGCGATTGTCCTGGGTCCAGTCGCGCGCGCGCGGCCATTGCCGCAGCAAGGCTTCATGCGCTACGCGGACGCCGGCTTGGCCGTCGCTCAATTCACCGACGAACAGACGGGCGCGGACGAAGGTTTCGGCGAGTTCGCGGGCGTTATCGTCCAATGCGGACCAGGCGACGCGGCGAGCGCTAACGCTGTCGTTGTCCTGTTGCATCACGATTAAGTGCGAGAAGACGCGATCGAGGCTGCGCTTGGCGGCATCGGGCAGGGTGGCGAACACGGCCTCGGCGCGATGCGCGAGCGCGCCTTCCAGGCCGCCGAGCTCGCGGTAGGCATCGAAGCGCAGCTCGCCGTCGTCGCTTCGGCGTTCGTACAGCGCCTGCAGCGTGTGCTGCAGCAGCGGCAGCGCATCGGCCTGTGCGTTCGCGGCGTCGCGGAGTACGTCGTCGAGGTGCTCGGCGGTGTGCGGGTCTTCCTCGAAGGTTAAGCCCGCCAGCGCGGCGGGTGTGCGGATGATCTGGGCGATCTCACCGGGGCGCGGGGTGAGTACATCGAAATGGCCCTCGCCCAATTTGCGTTCGGCGATCTCCGGATACGCTTCGACCAGGGTGAGGTAGAAGTCGCCGCGAACGATCATCGCCACCAACACCCGCGGCGATTCGCACAGGTGATGCAGTGCGCGCGAGAACGCGGCATCGCGTTCCTGGTCGTGCGTCCTGGTCGCGACCAGCGCTTCGGCGTGGTCGATCAACAGCAGCAGATGCGCGCGTGGTTGCTCCGCCAGTTCGCGCGATGGATAGCGGCGAAAGGCGTCTTCGATGGTGGCGGTCATCGATTGCGGCGATTGCCGGATCGCGGCGGCGAGATCGGCCGTTGGCCCGGGCGCGAACACCGGCCGTTCGCCGAGCGTCCAGGTTGCCAGCGCTGCGGCGAGCTGGGTTAAAGCGTCGCCGGTATCGACGCCGGCCAGATCGCAGCTTGCGACCGCGAGTGCGCGCAAGCCGTCGAAACCGCCGTCCTGGCGCAGCAGCGGTAACGCGCCGGCATTGAGCAGCGAGGTTTTGCCGCAGCCGCTGGCGCCGACGATGAGCACGAAACGGCGCTGGTTGTCGAGCTGTTGGCGCATCGCGGCGAGCAGCTCGGCAGTGACGCGGCTGCGCCCGAAAAAAACGCCGGCGTGTTCGTCATCGAATGCGCTGAGGCCGACGTAGGGGCTGGCGCCGTTCCAGGTGGAGGCTTGTACGGCGACACGCCGGTAGTCGTCGGGATAGGAAACTTTGGCGATCAGCCGATAGCCGCGTTTGCGGATGGTTTCGATGTAACGCGGCGACTTCAGATCGTCGCCGAAGACTTTGCGCAGATAGGCGATGGCCTTGTGTACCGGGTTGTCGCCGTAGAAGGTGCCGCGCCAGACTTCGATCAGCAGTTGTTCGGCGCTGACCACTTCGCCGGCATGTTCAGCCAGTGCGACCAGCACTTCCATCATTCGCGGTTCAAGCGCGGTCTCGTTGCCGTCGAGCGATACGACTAACGAATCGGGCTGCACTAGCACAGCGCCGATGCGGAACCGTGAATGTGAGGTAAGGGTTTTGATGCGGTCCGATTGCTGTTGCATTTGCATGCTGCCGGTTGACGATTGTCACTTTACGTCCAGGTATGTTGCATCATAACCATCGCGACTCAAGTGCGTAGGCATGTTCGCTGCAACAAAGAAGGCCGGCGTGCGCCGGCCTTCGATGCGAGTATCACGTCAACGAGAGCGCACGATGTCAGAACACTGGTCTAAAAACGTGTTCTCGAACGTGATCTCAGAACGCGCGATCTCAGAACGTGATCTGACAGAACGTGATCTGACAGAACGTGATTTCACAGAACGTGATCTCACAGAACGTTCTATCGTCAGCGTTGCGCTGAGGGCGCCGCCTGCCAACCGCAGCTCTGGCCTTCGTTCTGCTGCTTCAGCCAGTCTTGCAGCGGCGCGAAGTATTCGAGCACGGCGGAGCCGTCCATGTTCTCGCCGCCGGTCAGCTCTTTCATGGTTTTTTGCCAGGATTGGCTGGAGCCCTTGCTCAGCATCGCCCAGTAGCGTTTGCCGGCTTCGGGGTTTTTGTAGAAGTTGCACTCGTACAGCGGGCCTTTGTAACCGGAGGCATCGCACAGCGCTTTGTAGAACTGGAACTGCAAAATGTGCGAGAGGAAATAGCGGGTGTATGGGGTGTTGCCGGGGACGTGGTATTTCGCGCCGGCATCGAAGAAATCTTCGCCGCGCGCGGTGACGGGGGCGACACCCTGATATTTGGCTTTGAGTTCCCACCACGCCTTGTTGTAGTTCTCGGGTTTGATCGAGCCGTCGAACACGCCCCAGCGCCAGCGGTCGATCATCAGGCCGAACGGCATGAACGACACTTTCGCCAACGCCATGCGCATTTGCGCGTTGATCAGCGCTTCTTTGCTTTGCTGCTGTTCGCCAACCATGCCGATCGACTGCAGATACTTCGGCGTCATCGACAGCACGATGGTGTCGCCGATCGCTTCGTGGAAGCCGTCGTGCGCGCCGGTCTGGAACAGCGGCGGTTTGTCGTTGTAGGCGAGGTAGTAATAGACGTGGCCGAGTTCGTGATAGATCGTGGTGAATTCTTCTTCGTTCGGTTTGATGCACATCTTGGTGCGCACGTCGGGCGACTTGCTGTCGGCGCCGCCCATGTTCATATCCCAGGCGCTGGCGTGGCAGACCACGTCGCGGTCGCGCGGTTTGATGAATTGGGTTTTTTTCCAATAGCTTTCGGGTAGTTTTGGCATGCCGAGCGAGACATAGAAATCTTCGGCGAGGCGGGTCATGTCTTCTGCGGTTTTCAGGTCGGCGCTCAAACCGGCATCGACGATCGCGACATTGCTGGGATTGGTGCCGGCTTTAGCGATGGCTTCGACGTAATTGCGTTCGCGCGTCTTGACCAATGCGCTATTGATATCGAGACTGCCGGCGTCCTTGTACGGCTGCAGCACATCCCAGAGATTGCCCCAGTCTTGCTGCCACATATTGCCCATCAGATGCGCGGGCAGCATGCCGCCGGAGACCGCACCTTTTTCCGGGCTGTACTGCGCCTGCAGTTTGGTGCGGGTGTAGCAATGCAACTGTTCGTACAGCGGTTTGACTTGGCCCCATAGGCGGTCGGTTTCTGCGGCGATTTCCGCCGGGCTCATGTCGTAGCCCGAGCGCCACATCTCGCCAGTGTCGGCGAAGCCCATGTCGCGCGCGCCTTCGTTCACCAATTCGACGAAGCGGGTGTAGTCCTTGCGCATCGGTTGGGAGATGGTGTGCCAACCCTGCCATGCGTCGAGCTGCGCGTCGTAGTCGCGGCTAGTGGCGAGGGTCTCGCTGAGCGCGCCCAAATCGCGGCACTTCTTGCTGTCGCCCTCGCCGATGCAGTAGCTGCCCGCGCCGTAGTCGCCTTCCATCTTGGCCGCGACTTTGGTCAGTTCTCCGAGTTTTTTTGGATCTTTTGGCGGCGGCATCGCTGTGGCGAGTTTCAGCAGCAGGATCGCGCGCTCGCTGTCCTTGGACATCGGCTTGCCTTCGAACGCTTTCGACTGATCGATCCAGCGGTTGAGCTGGCCGAGATAGCGCTCGTTCGCTTTCGCGGCGACGGTCTGGCTGTCGTCGTTGATATAGGTCGAGGACAGCCACTGCGCGGCGGTGAGGTCCGGGTACAGCGCTTTGTATTCGGCGTTGACGCGGGCGACGAAGGCGTCGGCATCGGCGTCGGCTGGGGTGGCGGTGTCGCCAGCGGTCGCGGCGGGCGTAGTGGCCGGGCGTTGACAGCCGGCGATCGAAATCAGGCTTGCGCCGACGGCAAGGGCGAGCAGAGTCTTGCGGGTATTCACGATGGATTCTCCGGAGCGGCGTGGCGTGGCGGCGGCGTTGGCGATCCTGCGCCTTGGCGGGGATCGACCCCGTGGCAGGCTAGTGCTCGGCGGGCCGGGCCGCAAGGGCTGCGGGCGGCATGTCGATGTTCGAGGTGCGTTCGGCCGTCGCTGCGCGTAGTGGCGGCCTTGGTTTTCGACGGCAGTGTCAGCGCACTGCGAATGCGGCGGGCATGACGATGCCATCGGGCAATACACCGTGCGCCTGCAGCCACTGCCAAGCGTCAGCCGAGTCGCGCTCGAGATATGCGCGCGCCGAACCCAGACGGAAGGTGTAGCCCCACGCGTCCATATCGGCCAGCACGCGGTCGCGGCCAACGCCGGGCAGGGCATCGCCAAGCAGAGCCTGCAGCACGCAGACGGCGTCCTCTTCTTCGCTCGATGCGGTCGCGTTGGTATGCACCGCGGCCCGAGCTTCGGGCGACAGCACAATGAGATGACAGGCTTCGTGCAGCAGCGAATGCACCGGCGTATCGCGGCGCGCGTAGACGGTGCTGCCGATCAAACCGGCTTCGGTGTCGCCCCAGAAACTGCCGGGGATCGGTTTGCCGTTTTCGACGAGCGCGAACTGCAGGCCATAGCGCGCCAGCAGCGCGACGGCATCGGCGAGCTCGATGTCGTCGAGGAGGAGAACATCGGTCGTCGTCGTAGTGGCGTAAGCCGCGATCGGCATATCGGGCATTGTCCATCGCGGCTTCCGCCGCTCCCACAAAAAGTTAGGTTGGCGATGAGCGGCCGTCGGGCAACGCGACCGAAATATCCAGCACATCGTGGTCGCCGTCTTTCGCCATCTCGACTTTGACCGCATCGACATCGACGCTGACGTATTTGCGGATCACTTCGAGCAGTTCGCGCTGCAGCAGCGGCAGGTAATCCGGCGCGCCGCGGTTGCTGCGTTCCTGCGCAACGATGATCCGCAGGCGCTCTTTGGCGACCGAGGCGGTGTTCTTTTTGGGTTTCAGAAAGTCGAAAAGCGACATGGGCTCAGCCTCCGAACAGCTTGCTGAAGAAACCTTTTTTCTCGTACTGAGTGAAGCGCATCGGACGGTCCTCGCCGAGCAGTCGGGCCACCGCATCGTCGTAGGCTTGGCCGGCATTGGATTCCATGTCGAGGATCACCGGCTCGCCTTTGTTCGATGCGTTCAGCACGTCCGGCGATTCGGGGATCACGCCGACGGTCTTCAGGCCCAGTACGTCTTCGACATCCTTGATGCTCAGCATTTCGCCGGATTCGACCCGCGCTGGGCTGTAGCGGGTGAGCAGCAGATGTTCTTTCACGCGCTCGCCGTCCTCGGCGCGCTTGGTCTTCGACGCGAGCAGGCCGAGGATACGGTCGGAGTCGCGCACGCTCGACACTTCGGGATTCACCACGACGACCGCTTGATCCGCGAAATACATCGCTAGGAACGCGCCTTTCTCGATGCCGGCGGGCGAATCGCACAGGATGATGTCGAAGCCGTCGTCGGCCAAATCTTTCAGCACTTTCTCCACGCCTTCCTTGGTCAGCGCGTCCTTGTCGCGGGTCTGCGATGCGGCAAGCAGATACAGCGTCTCGAAGCGCTTGTCTTTGATCAGCGCCTGTTTGAGCGAGGCTTCGCCGTGGATCACGTTGACGAAGTCGTACACCACGCGGCGCTCGCAGCCCATGATCAGATCGAGATTGCGCAGGCCGACGTCGAAGTCGATCACCGCGACTTTCTTGCCGCGACGCGCGAACCCGCAGGCGATGCTGGCGCTGGACGTGGTCTTGCCCACGCCGCCCTTACCCGATGTGACTACGATAACTTCTGCCAATGTCGTTCTCCGATGTGATGAATTAGGGCTTGCGTCGAATCGATCACGTGAGTGATTGATGACTCGTCGCTGCGCGCCTCGCCCTCCGGGTCGGCTACGCCGTTCACCCCGCGGTTGTCGCGGGCGGCACATCCCTATGCCGCAGCAACGCTGAATTTACAGGGTTGCCGCTGCGCGCGCCGGTCAAGCCAGCGCTGCGATGTTGATCTGTGCGTTCTCCAGCCAGATCTGCACGGCTTTTCCGCGCAGATCGGCGGACATCTCGTCCATGACGTTGTAGTGCCCAGCGATCGCGACGAGTTCGGCGTGAAACTCGCGGCAAAAAATACGCGCTTTTTCGTTGCCGCGCGCGCCGGCGAGGGCGCGACCGCGCAGCGCGCCGTACACGTGGATGCTGCCGTCGGCGATCACCTCGGCCCCGGCGCCGACGGTGGCGATTAGGGTGAGGTCGCCGTTTTCGGCGTACAGCTGCTGGCCCGAGCGCACCGGTAGGGTGTGGACTAAGCCGGACCGTGCGGCGGTATTGGCGTCCGCAGTGGCTTGGGCTGTCGCTACAGCAGTGGTTTTCGCAGGTGTTTCTTCAATCACAGCATCGGATCTGATCGGGGCCGAAGCCGCTCCTGCAGAGCCCTCGGTGCCCGATTCGTACTGGGCGCGGAATTTCGACAGCAGCGGCAGGCCCAACTCGATCGCCAAGCGCGCGTTGTCGCTGCTGCCGTAGGCGAGGGCGACCGGCAGCGCGCCGGCCTCGCGCAGGGCGTCGAGGAGGGCTTGGGCCGCAGTCGCATCCGGCGTGCCGGGCAGGGCGCCGAAATCGACGATCACTGCGGCGCGTTCGAATAGTTTGGGCGCCCGCGCCACGCGGTCGTGCATTTCGGCGCCCAGGCGGGCGACATCGAGGGTGCGGACGCGGAGGTTGGCGATGCCGACTTGGCCGATCTTCAGGTCGCCGGCCAGCTCGTAATTGGCCATCGGGGCGGATTTGCCCGTGCTCATGCGTCGGTGCCGGTGGCGCACGGCGGCATCGGCTGGTCGATCGCTTGGTCGCGCGGGGTGATCAACCAAGGTTGCTGTGGCAGGTGGTCGCCATATGTCTCGCGCACCCAGGGATAGCTGCACAGCGGCTTCATCAGCATCGATGCGCGTAGACCGGTTTCCGGCATCACGTACTGTCCGACTTCGCGGAAGCCGAAGCTGCCGTGGAACAGCAGGGCGGGATCGGGTAGGGCGGGGTCGCTGCCGGCGGCATCGAGGAAGACCTCGCAGGCGATATTCGGGTAGCGCAGCTCGGCGTAGCTCTGGGCGTCGGCGTAGAAGCCGCGGCCCACGCCGCCGCCACGGCGACGGCTGGCCACCACGATGCGATCGATATAGAAGAAGTCCTCGAAGCGCTCGCGGAACCAGTGGAAGTTGCTGCTGTCGTGCCCGGTATGACTGCCGAAGCCGATCATGAAGCCGACCAAGGTGCCATCGCGTTCGGCGACGCGGAAATACTCGGCGTTGGCAAAAAAATGACGGAGTTTCGAGGGATCGATCGGCAGGATGGTCGGCGCTGCCGCGTTGTTCAGTGCAAGTACCGAATCCAGCTCATGCTCGCGCACATCGCGGATGACAATCGACATTCCAAAAAACTCCGGATCGGGTGACGCGGGGCCTGATTTCGCAGGTCGTGTGTTGCAGCGCATCGCTGGTGGGCGCTCATTTGGAGGGCATGCCCTTCAGTGAACGCCCGTCACAGCATGCCCGTCACGGCATGCCCTGGTACTGCGTGCCTTTTACAGCATGCCTTTTACAGCATGCCCTTCACAGCATGCCCTTGATGCCATGCCCTGGTACGGCATGCCTCGAAGGCATTTGGTTCGCAGGGATTAGCGCTGCATTGCAGCGGAAACCCTAGCGCAAAGGGGTGGAATTATCGCATGCCTCCGGTAACGGAGCGAGCGACGTTACCCGGCCCCGATCGCGTTCGCCGGGTGCGGCCCATGACTTCCGGTGGGCTCGGCGGGCGCTGCGAAGGCCTACACTGGTCGAATGTTGTCTCGATTCAGCCATACGCGATTACTCGGCTTCGCCGGCCTCTTCACCTGGGCCATGGTGGGCCTGCCCTTGCTGCTGCTCTCACTGGATGCGGTCGAGGGCGGCGAGGATGCGGTCGGGCCGATGTCCTGGGAGGGCTGGCTGTCCTGGGGCGTGTTCGGCCTCAGCTACCTGTGGTTAACGCGATCGTTGGGCACGCGCCGGGTCACAGTGTTCGATCACGCGGTGCTGCTGTTGCTGACCGCCAGCGCGATCAGCGTCGGTTATTACAATGAGAGCGGCTTGGGCAGCATCCTGTTGACTGTGGTTGCCTGCCTGCTGCCCTGGCTGCTGCCGCTGCGCGTGGCGGCAGTTTGGCTGATCGTCAGCCAAATCGCGATGCTGCCGGTGTTCGTCGTCGCGCTGAAATTCTCGCTGTTGGTCTCGCTGATGCTGTCGTTGCTGTACGCGGGCTTCTCCGGCTTCGTGTTCATCACCAGTCTCGTCGGGTGCCAGCAAAATCAGGCACGTGAGGAGCAGCGGCGGCTAAACGCCGAGCTGCGCGCTACCCGGGCCCTGCTCGCGGAAAGCGTGCGGGTGAACGAACGCACGCGCATTTCGCGCGAGCTGCACGATTTGCTCGGCCATCACCTCACCGCGCTGAGCCTCAATCTCGAAGTTGCCAGCCATTTGGTCGAGGGCAAAGCCCAGGAACACGTCTTGCAGGCGCATACGCTGGCCAAGCTGCTGCTCAGCGACGTGCGCGAGGCGGTGAGCCAGATCCGCGACAGCGACGCGATCGACATGGCCGCGACGTTGCTGCCTTTGGCGGATAACGTCCCAGGTCTTGATATCGACATGCGGATGCCCGCGCCGTTCTTCCTGGACGATCCCGAGCGGGCGCACGTCTTGCTGCGCTGCACTCAGGAAATCATCACCAATGTGGTTCGTCATGCCCAGGCGAGCACGCTTGAACTGCACTATCGGTGGCAGGACGACGGGGTGTGCTTGCAGGCTAGCGATAACGGCCGCGGTGCCGACCAATTGCAGGCCGGCAATGGCCTGCGCGGGATGCGCGAACGCTTGGCGGCCTATGGCGGCACGGTCGAGATCGATACCCGGGTAGGCAACGGTTTCCGTCTGAGCCTTTACCTGCCTGTCGGGCAGGCGGACGATCAGGCCGCGCGTGCATTGCGTCTGTCGGCAGCGGAAGCCACTCGCGGCGATGCGCGGGTGGCGGCATGAGGCGGATTGGGCGCATAGAACTTGGGCGGCGCGATTGGATGGCGCGATTGGGCGGCACTGCTCTGTGCTGGTATTGGTTAATGAACAGGACTTTGGAGACGACATGATCCGTGTATGCCTCGTGGACGATCAGACCCTGGTGCGCCAGGGCATCCGCTCATTGCTGGCCCTGGCTGAGGGAATAGAAGTCGTGGCCGAGGCCATCGATGGCCGGCAGGCGGTGGAGCTAATTCCGCAGATCAAGCCCGATGTGGTGCTGATGGACATGCGCATGCCTGCGATGTCGGGCCTGGAAGCGCTGCAGGCGCTGTCGCGACTCAATCAATTGCCGCCGACCATCATTTTGACCACCTTCGATGACGACCAACTGGTGCTCGCCGGCATGAAGGCGGGCGCCAAGGGTTATCTGCTCAAAGATGTTTCTCTAGATCAATTGGTCGGCGCGATTCTGGCTGTGGCGGGGGGTGGCTCTTTGGTACAGCCGGCGGTGACCCAGCGCCTGCTCTCGGGCCTGGAGAACTTACGCAACGATTTCGTCAGCTTGGACCGCCCAGACCCGCTTACCGAACGCGAGACTGAGATTTTGAGGCTGATGGCATCCGGGTTCTCGAACAAGGAAATCGCCAATTCCCTCGGCGTTGCTGAGGGCACCATCAAGAATCATGTGTCCAACATTCTGTCCAAGCTTGGCGTCCGCGATCGCACGCGCGCGGTGCTCAAGGCCTTCGAGCTGCAGTTGATCTGACGGTGCGCGGCGCAACCGATCGGCTCGCGCATGCGCGGCCGGCGACGGGCGAGGCCGCTTCTGGGACAGGCGTAATTCCGCTCCGCAGGCCTCCGTTGGAGCTGTCGGCCGGCGCGCAGTCGACACCAGCTCTCGCCCCGCCCCTATCTTCCCTGTTACGATTCGAGGCTAGCCCGATTCCTGCGGGCATTGGTCCCGGAGAGCCCCCGTAATGACTCGTCTGATCGAGCTTCTGATTTCCATGGCGATCGTCGCCGTGCTGTTCCTGATTGTGGGCCTAGTGCTGCCCTCCAGCCGCTTCATCGCGGAAAAGGTCGAGACTAACCGCAAGTTGACCATCGTGTACGACACGTTGAACGGCTTCAGCCGTTTCAAGGATTGGAATGCGATCCCGCTGCGCGATCCGAAGATGAAGTCGAAGATCTCCGGCCCGGCCAGCGGCGTCGGCGCGACCTTCGAGTACGACTCCGAAGATTCCAAAGTAGGCAAGGGCAGTTGGAAGATCGTTGAAAGCATCTCCAACGAGAAGATCGCCGTTGAGGTCGAAAATGATCGCTACGGCAAGAACAAGCGGACCGAGTTCCGGCTCAAGCCAACCGGTAACAACAACCGTAACGTCGAAATCATGCAGACCTACAAGGTCGATTATGGCTGGAACCTGTTCGGGCGTTACGCCGGCCTATACGTGCGCAGCCACGTCGGCGACGACATGAAGTTCAGCTTGGGCAAGTTGACCAACATGCTGGCCTCGATTCCGAACATCGATTATTCGGTCTACGGCGAAAAACTCACCGATCTGAAGGTGTCCGATGTTCCGGCCGAGCACGTGCTGTTCGTTCCGGCGGGTACGCTGGAATTCGACGACACGGTGATCCAGAATTCGATGCGCGCCAACATGGAATGGATCAACCGCAGCATCGCTGCAAGCGGTCTGGTCGCAGCCGGTCCGATGCGCATCGTCACCAGCGAACAAGGCCGCAGTAAGTACACCTTCGATGTGGCGGTGCCGGTGCGCAAGGCCGGAAGCGCTGAAGGTGCTGCGGTCGACGGGCCGATGACTGGTCTGTCGCTGCAGGGTCCGGTGAAGTACGAACTGCGCCCGGCCCGCCGTGCGGTGACCGCGAAGTTCACAGGCTATATTCGCGAGCTGGAGAACGTGCGCAATGCATTGCGCGCATGGTCGCTGCCGCGGGGCTACGAAGTGGTGGATCGTCCTTACGAGTCCTACAACTCCGGCATCGACGGTGCGTTCCAGACCGACGGCAGTTTCGACGCCTACTGGACCATCAAGTAATCCACTGTCGAGTAACCCGCAACTGCGGCATCGCTGCGATGCCGACGATGCGTTCGAGAGAAACGGCGCCCTGTGCGCCGTTTTTTTTGCTTAACGATCGGTCTCTTATTCGCATGTTTATGCAGCATGTTTGTGCAGCATGTTTATGCAACATATTGAGCAGCGGCATTTTTCTGATACCGGAGCGTGACTATGATGATGGTCAGTAACGAGACGACGATCTCCCGACATTTGCGTGGTCTAGTCGCCTCTGGCGCGGTGTTAGCGGCGATCGCGGTCGCGCTGGCGGCGTATGCATCGCACGGCGCCGATGGCGAAGCCCGAGTGCGCTTACAGACCGCCGCAGCCTTCGCCTTCGGCCACGGCATCGCGCTGGCCGCCTTAGCGCCACGCTGTACACGCAGACTGGACACCATCGCGCTCGTCGCATTGTTGATAGGAACGCTCTTGTTTTCCGGCTCCCTCGTCGGCGCGTATGCATTCGGATGGCCGACCGCGCTCGCACCGCTGGGCGGTTCGGCCATGATCGCGGCGTGGCTGCTCTATGCGGCGGATGCCTTGCGTCGATAGCGTTGCTTGCATCATTCTCGCGCGCAATCGTTCCGCCGGAAATTGTGAGCAGTACCGTCAGCAGTACGGTCAGCAGTACAGCCAGGAGCCGCACCATGCCCCGCTACCGCCGCGGTTTCGATACCGCCGAAGCCTACGACTATCTCGCGAAACGCGACCGCAAGCTCGGCGCGTGGATGAAGCGCATCGGCACGATCGCGCCGGACCCGCGCTGGCGTAAGCCGTTCGATCCGGTCGATGCGTTGGCGCGCGCGATTCTATATCAGCAGCTCAGCGGCAAAGCGGCGGCGACGATCGTTGCACGCGTCGAGACGGCGATCGCCAGCGACCGTTTCCACTGCGATACGCTCGCGCGCTGCGACGACGCGACGATCCGCGCCTGCGGCGTCTCCGGCAATAAATTGCGGGCGCTGCGTGACCTTGCGTTACGCGAATCGCAGGGCGAGATTCCCGATCTCAAACGCATGGCGACGATGGACAACGATGCGATCGTCGCTGCGTTGGTGCCGGTGCGCGGCATCGGCCGCTGGACGGTGGAAATGATGCTGATGTTCCGCCTCGGTCGCCCCGATGTACTGCCGATCGATGATCTGGGCATTCGCAAAGGTGCGCAGGCGGTGGACAAGGGCGACGAGATGCTCGCGCCGAAAGCGCTGGCCGAACGCGGCGAGCGCTGGGGACCGTATCGCACCTATGCGAGTTTGTATCTCTGGCGCATCGCGGATTTCGGCATGCAGGCCAAGACCCCGACCAAACGCTCGCAGGACGCATCGAAATAGAGCGGTTAGCTGCCTCGAAGTTGTCTGCTTTGCGGTTCGCTGGTAGAGCGGGTCTGCGACCCGCTGCTGTTCTCGATAGAGCGCGCGATCTTTGAACGAGCGGCTGGGAGAGCCGCTCTACCGTGCGGAGTATCGACGCGGTTCGCCGGTAGAACGGATCTCCGGCCTGCGGCTACTCGCGTCAACGCGGCAAATAGCGATCCAAAAGCTTATTGCGAAAGCGATTGCGCGGATCGATGCGAGCTTTCAGCGCAGCGAACGCTTCGGCTTCCGGATACGCGCGTAGAAATTGTTCGGGCGTCGCATGCAGCCGATACGGTAGGTAATAGCGGCCGCCGCTGGCGAGCGCGGCGTCGATCAAGCGCTGCGTCCAGCGGGCGGCGTCGGCATCGGCCCAGCGATGCGCGCGCTGTTTGTAGTACAGCACGAAACAGAAGACGTCATCCGCCGCCCAGTGCAGCAAGGAATTCGGGTCGCGCGGCGAGTGCCTGATCGAGACGTTGAGCGCGTTCACGTCGAAGTCGCTCAAGAGGTTGCCGAGCTGTGCGGCGAAGGTTCGGAACTGCGCTACCGGGATGAAGTACTCCTGCAGCAAATAGGTCGAGAATGCGCGGGTCCTCGGCTCAAGTAAGTCTGCATCGAGACTCGCTTCGCGATTGCGCCACACCACCGGATGCTCGTCGATTTGCCGCCGCGTCATTTTACGTTCGCGCATATCATCGCCGAACGGCAGTTCCGACGCGGCCCAGATCAGATTCTGCTCGCGGTCGTAATCGCGATCTTCCGGCATCAGCCGTTCGGCGATGGTCGGCGGCGCATCGGTGCGTCGCCACGTGATCGCGAGCGGGCGATCGAAATGCGGCGGTGCGAGATCGGCATTGTGCAGCACCGCATCGTCGCGGCTTTCGACGTTGGCGCGGAACCACGCAGGATAGGCGTCGAGCGCGACGAATTCGGCTTCGCGCACAATGCGTACATTGTGGTCCAAGTCCAATTCGACTTCGGTGATTGCGCCCAGACCGCCATAGCCGCCGACGACGGCATTGAACAGCTCAGGTCGCGTTTCGCGATCGAGTTCCAGCACCTCGCCCTGCGCCGTCACCAATTGCAGTGCGCGCAGGCTGTTGATCAGTGGGCCTTTGCCGACATAGCGGCCGTGGCAATTCACCGACACCGAACCGCCGATGCTGAAATTGCTGTAGCTCTGCATGATCGCGACCGAGAGATTATGCGGATCGATCAGCGTCTGCAGATCGCGCCAACGCATGCCTGCCTGCACGCGCACGCGGCGATTGGCGACATCCAAGCGCACCAATCGACGCAGGTTGCGCATATCCAGATGCAGCGAATCGGGCCAGACGATCTGGCCGCCCATGCTGTAACGGCTTCCGCCGATCGACACCGGTCGATCGCTGCGTGCGAGTGCGGCAGCGACGGCTGCGGTCGATGTCGGCCTGACCGCGTCGGCGACATCGATACGTTCGATTCGGCTCACGTCTTCGATCGCGCGCGAATCCTCGCTGCAGCCGCTGAGCGCGCTTCCGATCGCGCCGATCAGCGGCGTTGCGATCAGCGCGCGGTGCAGCCGTCGCCGCTGCGGATCGAAGCCGTCACCGTTCATTGCGAACGACCTTGTGGATCGAGCGCAGGACTGTCTGCAGGTGCGTCCTCAGAAACGCGCTTCGAGTCCGTGAATTCAGAGGAAGATCGGGGCGATGGCGGCGCACCGTCAGCGCGCGATGCGCCGACGGTGCGCGCCCAGCGCCGTTTCAATGCCAGCGCCGGCCGTTCGATCGCGAACCACGATAGCGCAGCGCAGACCAAGGTCATCGCGCTCGCCGCGACGATGTTCAGCGCAAGCGTGGATGCGCCGGCAAGCAGCGCGAGCTGCTGCATCGGCCAGCCGTAGAGATAGACGCCATACGATAAGTCGTTTTTTGCGATTTTCGGCAGGCGTGGTGCGAAGCCGAGATAGAACGTGGCGTAAACGACCAGCGCGAAATACGCGGCGTGAAATGCGAGCGTTCCGCGCGTCAGCGCTGCAGCGATCAGCAGCGCTGCGAGGATCGGCCACCACAGGCGAATGCGCTCGCGTATCACCCACGCCAAGGTGCCGGTGATGAAGAAGCTGGTCACCCAGATCAGATACGACACGTGCTCCGGCAGCGGCCCGCGCGACAGCGCGAATGCACAGCCGCCGACGATCGCTAACGCCCACGCCGCCGCATAGCGCCATGGACGCAGCATGCCGAACGCGCCCGCGATCAGTAGCGCGAGATACAAGCGCCCTTCGATCGGCAGCGTCCACAGCGAACCGTTCACTGCGGTGCGCGGCAAGGCATCGAACACGCCCGGCAGCCAGAACTCCGCGCGCCAAAGGCTTGCGTTCGCCCAGAAATAGCGCCACGTCGTTGCATCGCGCCAATACTGCGCATCGGTGGTCAGCGCTGGGCCGAGGATAAACACGGTGAGCGCGATGCAGACGACCAACGCCGGAAAGATGCGCAGCGCGCGGGCGACGAGAAAATCGCGCCAGCCGTTGCGCTCGAAACTCGCGGCGACCAAGAAGCCGCTGATCGCGAAAAACACATCCACTGCGAATGCGCCAGCGGATTTCGTGACGGTCAGCCGAGCGAGATGGTCGTTGCCGACGCTGCCGGTGATCGCCCAGGCATGGCTGTAGATCACCAGCCACGCGGCGATCAAGCGGATGAGATTGAAATTATTGCGCCCGTTACGCCAGGCGTCGCCGATGCTCGTGCTCATGCCGTGCTGCGGTATCTGCTGCGGATCATGGCGTCGTCGGCGGCGGGCCGAGCAGGACCGTCTCGGTCAATGCGAGATTGGCATTGCGCTCTGGGTTGCGCAGCATCACGTCGTAGCGATACAGGCCGTACGCATCGCTCGCTTCGAAATCGGTCTGCAGCGTCATCGGCGAGAGTTGCAAGATCTTCGGGTAGGCGGGCATGTTGCGCGCTAGCGGAATATCGAATTGTTCCATGATGACTTTGCCGCTCGGGTCGAGCGTTTTCACGTCGAGCATCGCGGAGCAGGGTGCCGGGCCTTCGGGTTTCGCGCTGCAGCCAGCGTACAGCACCAACAGTACGAGCGACTGACCGCGATCGACACGCTCTGCAGGTTTGAGCGTCGGTGCGCGCTCAGCAGAGGTCTCGTTCCATTCGCGGATAAATCGATCGGCTTCGGATGTTTCGACGAGATGGATCCTCGCCGAAAAGCCTTTATTTGAGCTCATGCCCGATGTTGCTTGCGCGGCCTTGCCCCAGGTATCGCGCCACTGCGCGCTGGGAGTTTCCGATGGCGGCGCGCCGGTTTGCGCGATGGCTGTTGCGACGCATGCAAGCGCGAGGTACAGCGCCGCGATGCTGCGATATAGCGCCGCGCGCACCGACGAATCGCGACATTGGGAGTCGTGCATCATTGGGAGTTGCATCATTGGGAAGCGTGCATCGTTCTGATCTTTAGACGATGAAGCGCCAATGCCACGGCTCGTAGACGATGCCGTGCGGATTGTCGCGGGGATAGCTCATACGCGCGCCGTGCGCGGGCGCATTCGCGCGCAGCCATGCGAAGGCGGCGGTGTGCTCGAAAGATTCTTCTGCGGGCGGCTCGCCCGGCGCGCCGATGTCCAGCGCCATGCCGCTGTGATGTTCGCTATAGCCCGGCGCGGCGTTGACGGTGAGGATCTGGGCGATGCTCTGGCTGCGCGCGCGCTTGCGTTCGAAAATGCCGAGTTGGTAGTCGTGGCTGCGGTAGCCGGAGATCGCCTCCAAGACGACGCCATCGGCATACGCTGCAGTGCGCATCCGCAGCCACGCGCGCGCCGCGCTCGGATGCAGCCACAGCGGCCGGCGATAACGATCGCAGCCCGCGAACGCCAGCCACGCCGGTTCGGGTTCGAGCGCGAGCCCGCTGCGCGCGGCGTAGTCGTCGGCATCCAGGCCCAAGGCCTGCAAACGGTCGCGCAGTCGATGCAGGGGCAGGGTGGCCGGCCGACGCGCACCGAGATGCGGCAAGGGCGCATCGGTCGCGTCGAGCGCAGCGTCGATGCCTGGCTCGCGCGTCCAATGCGGATCGAGGCCCATCCAGCCTTCGGGCAACACTGCGGCGAGATAGCGTCCATCGCGTTTGCGTCGCAGCACCCAGCGCGCGCGGGCGAGGCTGCGCGCATCGCGATTGCTGCGTGCGCGCAGCAACCATGCCGGCCAAGCTTCGATCTGCGGGGTATTGAGCAGGATTTGGGGCTGAGAACGCATGCGCAACAGGTTAACGGCGCGAGCGTGTCTTCGCCACATCGCCAAGCGCATCGAGCAGCGTCTGCGGCCGCTCAAGGCTAGGGCCTGTTAACACTATCCGGGTACGTTGCGCTGACACGAGGACAATTCGTGGCAAGAAAGAGTGAGGGAATGGATGCCGATCCATGACCGCACGATGGCGCCGCCACGCATTGTCCTCGTGTCAGCCCGAAGGGTTGCGTTTCAGTGGCGTGCCAGGGAGTGCGGGCCGCTTGACCTAGCCACCAGCTAGGCGCTGCGCGGCCCGCGCTGCCTGGCACGCCACTGAAACGCAACCCGTCGGGCTGACACGAGGGCAATGCGTGGCGGCGGCATCGTTCGGTCATGGATCAACATCCATTCCCTCACTCTTTCTTGCCACGCATTGCCCTCGTGGCAGCGCAACGTACCCGGATAGTGTTAACAGGCCCTAGCGCCGCGGCGGTCGAACCGACGACGGCAAAGCGTTCCATTCTATGCGAAGCCATGCACCCGGGAGACCCGTCGCCACGATGAATACGTTCCGCTACTTGCAGTTAGACGTGTTTACCGACCGGCCCGGCGCTGGCAATCCGCTGGGCGTCGTGATCGAGGGCGAGCGCTTCGATCCGGCGCGAATGCAGGCCTTCGCCGCCTGGACGAATCTGTCCGAAACCATCTTCTTGCTGCCGCCGACCACGCCCGACGCCGACTACCGCGTGCGGATCTTTACGCCGCGCCAGGAACTGCCGTTCGCGGGACATCCCAGCGTGGGTGCCGCTTGGGCCGCGTTGGACAGCGGTCGCGTCGCTGCGCAGAAGACCACTCTGGTGCAGGAATGCGCTGCGGGCCTGCTGCCGGTGGCGATTGCGGTTGTCGATGGCGAACGAAAACCGCAGGTGCGTGCACCGCGCGCGTGGCGCGTCGGTGGCGCGGAACTGGCGCCTAGTTTGCTTGATGCGGCTACACAGAACATGCGTCTTGGCGCGCTTGAGCGCGCCCTATGGGACAACGGCCCGCGCTGGTGGCTGCTGGAATTGGCCGATGCCGAGTCCGTGCGCTCGGTGCAGCCGAATTTACTCGCGATCGCTGCACTGACCGAGGCGACCGGCGCGGTCGGGCTAGCGATCCATGCCGACGACGAAGGCGATGGCCATCATCTGGCCGTGCGCGCGTTCTGTCCGGCGGACGGCATCCCCGAAGATCCCGTGACCGGCAGCGCCCAGGCGGCGATCGCCGCGCGGCTTGCCGCTGCGGGACGTTTGCCGGGCCGAGCAGGCCGCTACGTCGGCAGCCAAGGCCGCGAGATGGGCCGCGATGGGCGGGTGGAGGTGTGGGTGGATGCAGCGGGTGAGGTCTGGATCGGCGGGTCGGTGCAGCGTGCGATCATCGGTGAACTGACTTGGTGAGGGCCGCCCGTCGAGATACTCAGCTGCAGGCGCAGCATCGTTTGCATAATTGCTTCGATGCTGCAGAGGACCGATAGCGATGGAGATGCAAACGATGGGAACAACGATCTATCTGCTCGAATACGAAGTGCGCCCCGCGCCGCACAGCGAGGATTTCGCCACGGCCAGCGGCGCGTTCGCCGTGTGCTTCGTCCGCGCGGACAGCGCCGATGCCGCGCGCGCGGCGGCGCTGCGTTATTTCGTCGAAACCGCGTGGGAGGTGGTGGCGCTGGAACGCGATGCGGCGCCAATCGAACGCGCGCAGGTCGAGGACGATGCCGATGGTCTGGACGCCTACGAAGAGGCGCTCGAACATGGCGAATGCGTGTTGATGCATCTGTGGCCGCCCGACGCCAGCGACGGCATGCTGCACTGAAGCCATGCTGCATTGATCACCCAGACGGCACCGAATCGCCGCCTTGATGATGCACTGCTAAGCTGCGCAGCCCTCGCACCGATGTCGCCCATGACGCTTCCCACGCACGCCGCCCGCCGTTATGTTCAAGTCGATGTCTTCGCCGACCGCCCCGGCGCCGGCAATCCGCTGGCGGTGGTGCTGGATGCCGAAGGCCTCGACGACGCTGCGATGCAGGCGATCGCACGCTGGACGCGGCTGCCGGAAACCACCTTCGTCTTCCCCGCGACCAGCGACGATGCCAGTTACCGTTTGCGCATCTTTAGCCCGCGCCGCGAAGTGCCGTTCGCCGGCCATCCCAGCGTCGGCACTGCGCACGCTGTGCTCGAAGCCGGACTGGCCACGCCGCGCGATGGCCTGCTGGTGCAAGACGGCATCGCCGGAAAACTGCCGCTGCGCGTGACCGGCGACGGCCCGAAGCGCACGATCGCGGTGCGCACGCCGCGGGCGCGGGTGCAGGAGATCGCCAGCGCCGATGACCCGCGCTTGCAAGACGCATTGCGTGAACTGCCGCTCGGCGCCCTACCCCCGGCTTTGATGGACGGCGGCCGCCGCTGGTGGCTGGCCGAATTGGCCAACGAAACCGCGCTGCGCAGCGCCACGCCGCCATGGCCGGCGATCACCGCGCTGGCGCAGGCCACCGACAGCATGGGCCTGTGCGTGTTCGCGCGCAGCGACGACCCGGTCTATTACTTGGCCGTGCGCGCCTGGGTCGGCGCCACCGGGCAATTCGAAGACGCCGCCTCCGGCGCCGCCAACGCCACCCTCGCCGCGTGGCTCACCTCGCAGAACGCACTGCCCAGCAATAGCGGCTTCTATCGCATCAGTCAGGGCCGCGAAGTCGGCTACGACGCCATCATCGAACTCACCGTCGATGCCGACAGCGACGTCTGGTCCGGCGGCCGCGTCTGCACCGTGGTCAGCGGCGAAATCCGCTGGTGAATCTCGCAGCGAATGCGTTCGAATAGCCGTTGCAGAGGCGCATGCACGTTCTAACGCAGCCATGGATGGCTGCATCGGCGCAAGCAAGCGCGTATCGGCACCCTCTCCCGTCGGCCTGCCAGGAGCTCGCGCGGCGGGGCCACGCGGGCTCGATCCACTGTTTGGCAGGCGTGAGCGCTTGGCGTTGCTGGGGCGGACAGTTGGCTTGCCCGATGAATTAATTATGTGGTTAATTAATGTCGAGTCACGACCGATCAACGGTGCACGGCATGGCCTCGATTGTCGTCGCGCGGTACTCTGTTAGGCCTATGGAACATCACGCTTTCAGCAAATTCAGCCGCGACTTCGCGCTCGACCCCGCCGATCCCGAGCGCCTCGCCAACCTCGCCGGCCCACTCGACGCCCATTTGCGCCAAATCGAGCTGCGGCACGGGGTGACGATCGCCAGTCGCGGCAATATCTTCCGCGTTGGCGGCGACGACGAAGCCGCCGTGGCCGGCACCGAAACCTTGTTGCGCGCGCTGTATGCAGAAGCCGCAGACACCAGTTTCGACGCTCAGGCGATTCATCTGCGCCTCGGCGGCGACACGCTTGTTAGCGCACCGGACAGCAGCGGCTATCAACCGCAAGAGATCGCGGTGCGGGTCAAACGCGGCACCGTGCGCGGTCGCGGCCCGAATCAGCAGAAGTACCTGCATCTCATCGCCACCCACGATATCAATTTTGGCGTCGGCCCTGCCGGCACCGGCAAGACCTTCTTGGCGGTGGCGATGGCGGTGGAAGCGCTCAACACCGCACGCATCCAGCGCATCGTGCTGGTGCGTCCGGCGGTGGAAGCCGGCGAGAAGCTCGGCTTCCTGCCTGGCGACCTCTCGCAAAAAGTCGACCCCTACCTGCGCCCGCTGTACGACGCGCTGTACGAGATGCTCGGCGTCGACAAAGTGGCGAAGCTGCTGGAAAAGAACGTCATCGAGATCGCACCGCTGGCCTACATGCGCGGGCGCACGCTCAACGACGCCTTCGTGATTCTCGACGAAGCACAGAACACTACGATCGAGCAGATGAAGATGTTCCTCACCCGTCTGGGGTTCGGTAGCACCGCAGTGGTGACTGGCGATCTCACCCAGATCGACCTGCCCAAGCATATGAAATCCGGCCTGCGCGATGCGCTCGATGTGTTGCACGACGTGGAAGGCGTGAGCTTCACCTTCTTCGAGGCCCGCGACGTGGTGCGGCATCCGCTGGTGGCGAAGATCGTGCGCGCTTACGATCGGCAGGCGGACGCCACATCTTCGACGAACGCGCCGCCGGTATCGCCCGGTATCGCGCCCTCTTAATTCCGAACCGGACACCCACCATGCACGTTATCGCACGCCCTTTGCCGACGAGTCTCTTTATCGCCGCCGTCGCCTGCGTCTCGTTGCCAGCGTTCGCGCAAAAAACCGGCAAAACATCGCACTCGGACATGCCGCTGATCGTCGAAACCCGCGTCGTGGCGCCAAAACGCGTCGGCGAGTTCGCCGAAGACAAGTGCGGCACCGCGTTCGACCTCGATGAATACGCGCAACTCAAGGATAAGGATAAGGACAAGGCCAACATCGTCGTGATCGAATACGCCGCCGCCGATTGGACCTCGCCATGACCCGCGGGCCGGTTCATCTCGATATCGCCGTCGGCTACGCCGCGCCGCGCGCGGGCCTGCCGGCGGCCGTGAGTTTTCGGCAGTGGGTCGCCGCAGCGCTGAACGGGCGCATTCGCGAGGCCGATCTGGCGATCCGCATCGTCGATGAAGATGAGGGCCGCGCGCTCAACCGCCATTATCGCGAGAAGGACTATGCGACCAATGTGCTGAGCTTTCCCAGCGAATTGCCGCCGGAAGTGAAGCTGCCAAAAGGCGTGACGATGCCGCTGATGGGCGACATCGTGCTGTGCGCGCCGGTGGTGGCGCGCGAGGCGCAGGAGCAAGGCAAGCCGCTGAAGGCGCACTACGCGCATCTGACCGTGCACGGCGTGCTGCATCTGCTCGGCATGGATCATCTGGACGAACGCGAAGCCGAATGCATGGAGCAGTTGGAGCGCGAAATCCTTGCCGAATTGGGCATCGAAGACCCGTATCGAATTCGCGATTGAACTGCGATTGCGTCAGGATTACGTCGCGATTAGGTCGCGATTACGCCGCGACCGCGCCATATTCGATGAATGATCCATAGCGGCGAACGACAGCCTCAGGTCCGTCTTGGAGCAACCCGTCTGTCGTTCCGAGGGCATTTGAGAGCCTGTTCACGATGCTGAGCCGCCGGCTACTGCCTGCGATAGCAGCGGCCGGGGATCGATAGGAGCGAACGTCGTGTTTTGCGACGCCCGGCGAGACCGCGGCATGCGTTTGCGGGCGCGCTCGGCTACACTGGCAACCCCGCCCGGAAAGGGCGACCGTGTCACGCAAATGCCCGAGGACGACAGTACCAAGCACGCGCCGGATGGCGCTCCGGCTACCGCGGAGAAAACCGCGAACGACAGGCCGCACCCCGAAAAACAGCCAGACAAGCAGCCGGAGAAAAAGCCGGATAAACGGCGCTCATGGCTAGACCGGCTGAGTTCGGCGATTTCCGGCGAGCCCGATAATCAGGAAGATCTGCGCGAACTGCTCCGCGATCTCCACGCCGATGGCGTGATCGATAGCGATACCTTGCGGATGATGGAAGGCACATTGTCGGTATCGGAATTGACCGTCAGCGATGTGATGGTGCCGCGTGCGCAGATGGTGGTGCTGCCGGTAGACGGTAAATTCATCGCGCTCGCGCAACAGGTGGTCGAATCCGGCCATTCGCGGTTCCCGGTGCACGGCGAAGACCGCGACGAAATTCTCGGCATTCTGCTGGCCAAAGACCTGCTGCGCGGCGTAGTGGCCGACAATGGCCCGGGTACGGTCCGCGAGCTGCTGCGCCCTGCGGTGTTGGTACCGGAAAGCAAACGTCTTGACATTTTGCTGCGCGAGTTCCGGCAATCGCGCAATCACATGGCGATCGTGATCGACGAATACGGCGGCGTCGGCGGCCTCGTCACGATCGAAGACGTGCTGGAACAGATCGTCGGCAAGATCGACGACGAGCACGACGACGCCGAAGACCCGAACGCGCTGATCGCGGCGCAGGCCGACGGCCAGTATTTGGTTGATGCGCTCACCCCGATCGCCGATTTCAACACGCGGTTCGGCGCCGATTTCGCCGACGATGAATTCGACACGGTCGGCGGCCTGATCACGGCAGCGATCGGTCATCTGCCGGAAGCCGGCGAAGAGCTCACGCTTGGCCGCTTCGGCTTCCGGGTCGCGCGCGCCGACGCGCGGCGTCTGCATACACTGCATGTGAGCGTACATGGCGCGTGAAGCGCGCACCCGCCGCCCGCGAACGCTGCGGCGATGGTGCTGGACGCTATGCCTGTTTTCGCTATGGTGGATGCTGAGCCTGCCCGCATGGGCTGCGCCGCGTATCGGCATCGCCACAATGCAACCAGGCGAAATTTTTTTCGAACGCTTCGGACACAACGCGATCATCGTTGAGGATCCCGCGCTCGACACGCCGTTGTCGTACAACTTCGGTTTCTTCGACATGAACGAAACCGGTTTCGTCGGCCGCTTCGTCAAAGGCGATATGCGCTATTACCTCGCCAAGCTAGATTGGCGCGACGATCTGCAGTATTACCTGGACAGCGGCCGCGGCGTGTCCATTCAATGGCTGGCGCTCGACGATGCCCAAGCCACCGCGATGGCCGCCGCGCTCGCCGAGAATGCGAAGCCCGAGAACGCGCGTTATCGCTACGAATATTTCACCGATAACTGCGCGACCCGCATCCGCGACGCGATCGATCGCGCGCTCGGCGGCAGGTTGAAGCCGCAACTCGCCGCGCGTTCGCAGGGCAACACGTTCCGCAGCGAAGCGGTGCGTCTGGCTTCGCCGGCAGCGTGGATGTGGCTGGGTTTCGATGTCGGCCTCGGCCCGTCGTCGGACCAGCCGCTATCGCGCTGGGAAGAGGCCTACGTGCCGATGCGTCTTGCCGCCAGCCTGCGTGAAGCGACGCTGGCCAACGGCCGTCCGCTGGTGGCGAGCGAAGAACAGGTCGCACCGCATCGCATCGCCGCAGAGCCGCAGGAATTCCAGCCGATCTGGTGGCGCTGGTTGCTGGCTGGCCTCGTCGTCGCAGGGCTGTGGTTAGCCCTGCGCGCCCGCGCACCGCGCGGCGCTGCGGCGATCGCAACCGCGTTCTGGTGCGCCGCAGGTGTGCTGGGCAGCGTGATGCTGTTGGTATGGCTGGGCACCGAACATCGCTTCGGCTGGGCCAATCACAATTTGCTGTTGATCAGCCCGCTTAGTCTGCTGTTGATTCCCGGCGGTTGGCGCGCGCTGCGCGGCCGCGCACCGGGGCGCACATTCAGAATCGTGCTTGCGATCGTCGGCGTTCTCGCGATCGTCTCTCCGTTGTTCTACTGGATCACCGCAGCGGCCCAAGCGAACGCGCACTGGATTTCGCTGCTGCTGCCGATCCATGCCGCGCTGGTCTTCGCGTGGTGGCAATCCGGCAGCGATAGCCTCAGCAAGCCCCGGTAGCGCAGTTGTGTAGAGCGGCTCTCCGAGCCGCTGCATGATCTGCGATCTTCATCGGGCCTTCCGGCCCTCCCACACCGCGAAACTCCCACACCGCGAAACAGCCGGTCGAAGACCCGCTCTACCGCGCAGACTGGATCGGCGACCCACTCTAGCGTCGGATCGTGGACACCTGCAGCGCTGCACACACCATGCCCTCAGCTTGCTCAGCCCTCGCGATCCCGGCACCATGCTCGAATGACGACCCACCCCGCCTCAGCGCCGCTCCCGAGCTGCGTCATCAACTGCGCCGTGTACTGCAACGGCGGCCGCAGCGATATCAGCCTCGATCAAATCAGCGACGCGCTCGCGCGCGAGGACGGCGGCTTCGTGTGGGTGGGCCTGTACGAACCGGAGGCGCCGCTGCTGGAAAAACTGCAGGAAGAGTTCGGCTTGCACGATCTTGCGATCGAAGATGCCCAGCATGCCCATCAGCGGCCGAAAATCGAGGCCTACGGCAACTCGCTGTTCCTCGCAGTACACACCGCGCAACTGCTCGATGGTCACGTCCGCTTCGGCGAAACCCACGTGTTCATCGGCCCACGTTTTCTGGTGACGGTGCGCCACGGCGCTTCGTTGTCGTACCAGCACGTGCGCGGCCGCTTCGAGCGCGAACCCGAACTGTTGACGCAGGGGCCAGCGTTCGCGCTGTACGGCATTCTCGATTTCATCGTCGATAACTACCAGCCCATCGTTAACGAATTCCGCGACGAATTGAATACGCTGGAAAAAGACATCTTCGCCGCCGAGTTCCGCCGCGAAACGATCGTCAAACTGTACGAGCTGAAAAAAGAACTCACCCAACTGCGGCTGGCAGTCGCGCCGCTGCAGGACATCTTGGCGCAGTTGACCCGCACGCAGACCACCCACGTCACCGACGAGGCGAAACTCTATTTTCGCGATGTGCTCGACCACGTCGTGCGCCTCAACGACGCCATCGACACTCTGCGCGAAATGCTCACCGCAGCGATGAGCGTGAATCTCTCGCTGGTCACGATCAATCAAGGCGAAGTGGTGAAGAAACTTGCCGGCTGGGCCGCGCTGCTCGCGGCGCCGACGCTGATCGCCAGTTGGTACGGCATGAACTTCGAACACATGCCTGAACTTCACGGCACATACAGTTACTTTATTTTGATCGGCGTCATCGGCGTCGTCTGCGGCGGGCTGTTCCGCTATTTGAAGAAAGTGCGCTGGTTGTAGGGTGGGCTCAAGCCCACCGCAACGACTGTCCGCCGCGACGACCACCATCGCGACAGCCCCGATCACAAACACGCCCACCGCCATGCGCAAACTGCTGCTGATCGGTCCCGGCGGTGCAGGCAAATCCACATTGGCCGGCATCATCGGCGCACGCATCGGACTGCCTGTTTCCACACAAAGCACCGCACGCACCGATGAGCCCCCGAGCGTAATGCGCGAGAACCGCGCAAAACCCGCACGAAGCGGCGGATGAGAGCCGGCGGTCGCGACACTTCCCGAAGAGCTGCCCTTCAGAGCCTTCGGCCACCCTCTCCCTGCGCGATGCGCGGGCAGAGGGAAAGCAGAACAGTGCAAGCAGATTGACCAAACTCGGCTTCCGCGACACCCTTCCGACTTCGAGCGGGTAGCCGCAGGTAGTGGGAGCACGGGATGACATTGGTCAAAGGCATCGGTTGGGGCGCGTTAGCGCTGTTCGCGGCGTTCTCACTGGGCACGGTGGCGCTGTCGCGCGGCGAAACCATCAGCGCGTTTTGGATATTGGCGGCGGCGGTGTCGATCCTCTGCATCGGGTATCGTTTTTATTCGCGCTATATCGCCGAGCACGCGCTGCGTTTGGACCCAACCCGGGCGACGCCGGCGTGGCGGCGCAACGATGGCCTGGACTACGTGCCCACCGATAAGCGCGTGCTGTACGGGCACCACTTCGCCGCAATCGCGGGCGCTGGCCCATTGGTCGGGCCGGTGCTGGCGGCGCAGATGGGCTATCTGCCAGGCATGCTGTGGATTCTTTTCGGGGTGATCTTGGCCGGCGCGGTGCAGGATTTCATGGTGCTGTTTCTGTCCACGCGCCGCGATGGACGTTCGCTCGGCGACATGATTCGCAGCGAACTGGGCAATGCCGCCGGCATGGTGGCGATGATCGGCATTCTGGCGATCATGGTGATTCTGCTGGCGGTGCTGGGCTTGGTCGTGGTCAAGGCGCTGGCGCAAAGCCCCTGGGGCACGTTCACGGTGGCGATGACCATCCCGATCGCGCTGGTGATGGGCGTGTACCTGCGCTATCTGCGCCCCGGTAGAATTTTGGAAGTCTCGATCGTCGGCCTAGTACTACTATTGCTGTCGATCTGGCTGGGCGAAGCGGTGGCGCAGTCGGCGCTGTGGGGGCCGCGCTTCACCTTCGACGGTAAGGCGCTGGCGTGGATGCTGATCGTCTATGGCTTCGTCGCCGCAGTACTGCCGATCTGGCTGCTGCTGGCGCCACGCGATTATCTCAGCACGTTTTTGAAGATCGGCACGGTGCTGCTGTTGGCGGTGGCGATCGTGTTCGAGATGCCCGATCTGCAGATGCCGGCAGTGACGCGATTCATCGACGGCAGTGGGCCAGTGTTCTCGGGGCAATTGTTCCCATTCCTCTTTATCACCATCGCCTGCGGCGCGGTGTCGGGCTTCCATGCGCTGATCAGTTCCGGCACTACGCCGAAGATGCTCAACAACGAAAGCGATGCGCGGATGATCGGCTACGGCGGCATGCTGATGGAGGCGTTCGTCGCGATCATGGCGTTGATCGCCGCCTGCGTGCTCGATCCGGGCCTGTATTTCGCGCTGAATTCGCCAGCTGCGCTGATCGGCACCACCGTCGATTCAGCCGCGCAAACGATATCGAGCTGGGGCTTCGTGATCACGCCGGAAATGCTGACGGCATCGGCGGCGGAGATCGGCGAGTCGTCCGTACTCTCGCGCACCGGCGGCGCACCGACGCTCGCGGTGGGTATGGCGCAGATTCTGCATGGGATGATCGGCGGCAGCGGCATGATGGCGTTCTGGTATCACTACGCCATCTTGTTCGAGGCGCTGTTCATCCTGACCACGCTGGACGCCGGCACTCGCGTCGCACGCTTCATGATTCAAGAAGTGATCGGCGTGGTGTATGCGCCGTTCCGCCGCACCGAAAGTTGGACCGCAAACATCGTCTGCACCGGCATCGCGGTCTCCGGCTGGGGCTGGTTTTTGTACCAAGGCGTGGTCGATCCGCTGGGCGGCATCAATACGCTGTGGCCGCTGTTCGGGATCGCCAATCAAATGCTGGCGAGCATGGCGCTGATCTTCGTTTGCGTGGCGATGGTGAAGATGAAACGCGAGCGCTATCTGTGGATTCCGGCGCTGCCGATGGCGTGGCTGTTGGTGTGCACGATGACCGCGGGTTGGCAGAAACTTTTTCACCCGGACCCGAAAATCGGTTTTCTCGCCAATGCGGAGAAATTCGGCGCTGCTTTGGCCAAGGGCGAAGTGTTGGCCCCAGCGAAATCGCTGAAAGACATGGAGCGCATCGTGTTCAACAACCAGCTCGACGCCGGGCTATGCGTGCTGTTCATGAGCGTAGTGGTGCTGATGCTGTTCTTCGCGACCCGCGCAGCGCTGGCCGCGCGCCGCAATGCGCAGCCGACGGCGCAGGAGAACGACTATGTCGCATTCGACAAAGCGGTCTGAACAACGCTACTTGGAGCGCATCGCCGCACGCATCACCGCACGCATCACCGCGCGCATCATCGCGCGCATAGCCCGACGCACAAGCAGCGCATGGGCGCTCGCGGTGCAGACCGCGAGGCTGATCGTGGGCGTGCCCGACTACGAGACCTACCTTGCGCATATGCGTCGCACGCATCCCGACAAGACGCCGATGACTCGCGAAGAATTTTTCGGCGAGCGCATGCAGGCGCGCTACGGGCGCGGGGCGTCACGCTGCTGTTGAGGGTTGCGATTCGATTCTAGTGCAGCGGCCGGCAGGCGTTCTTATCGTCGCTGGATCGTCGCTGGATCGTCGTATATCGCGATACTGCATTCTGCATGACCAGATCCGCATGTCTTCCCGCAGGCCTGGACGTGGCGCGCGCGTATTTTCGTCCATAGCGGTTCAGCGCAACCGCCGGGCTACGTGCGCGTCAACGAGATCGCTGCGCTATGACTCCAAGCACGAGTTGCGAATGATCGATGCACACGATCGATGCACGCGATCGAAGCATGCGATCGAAGCAGGCGATCGCGTTTATCAGGTTTTTTTAACCGCCTGTCAGGTCGGTGCGGCACCCGCGAGACTCATCAACACTAGGCCCAGCAGATACGCCAACACGGTGCCGGTGGCATAACCGAGCGTGCCCAACAGCGCTCCGACTGGGGCAAGCGAAGGATGGAATGCCGATGCCACGACCGGTGCCGATGCCGGTCCGCCGATATTGCTTTGCGATCCGATCGCAAAATAGAAGAAAGGCACACGCAGCCATCGCCCGACGAGCCATAGCAACGCGATATGGCATGCGATCCAGACGAAGCCGAGCAGCAACAAATACGGGCGATCGAACAACGCGAAAATATCCATCTGCATGCCGATGGTGGCGATCAGGAAATACAACAGCATGGTGCCGATGGTCGATGCGCCGGCGCCGTCGAGCGATCGTACCGGGGTGAAACTCAAAGCGAGGCCAATAAAGGTGGACAGCGCGATCACCCAGACGAAGGGTTCGTGCAGACTTACCTTCGACGCCCAAGCGACGTTCGCACCGAACCATGCCGACGCTGGCGACGCAATGGCGTGCGCCAGACCGACGATGCCGAACGCGATGCCGACGATCAACATCTGATCGGTCAACGTCGGGATGCGATCATGTTTGGCTTTAAATGTCGCGATATGTTGTTTGAGCTCGTCGATCGCGCGGGTATCGGCACCGTTGCGTGCGTCGATGCGCGCGGAGCGCTGCGCGAAGAAAATCAACGCCGCCATCCATGCGTAGCCGACGGCGACATCAACGACCGCGAACTGCCCGAACGTGGTTGCATCGACGTCGAAAATCTCTTTCATCGCAATCATGTTCGCGCCGCCACCGATCCAGCTTCCGGCCAACGCCGCCATGCCTGCCCAGGTATCGCCACCCATCGCTTCGGGAAACACCGCGCGCATCAGTAGAAAGGCGATCACCGCGCCGACCATGACGCTGAGCGAAGCGGTTGCGTACATCACCAGCAACTTCGGGCCGAGCCGCACGATCGCCTTCATGTCTACCGTGAGCGTCAGCAGCACTAATGCTGCCGGCAACAGCACGCGGCTGGCGACAGGGTTGTAGAGTTTGCTGGATGCGCCGTCGATAAGCCCCAGCGTGTTGTAGATGCCGGGCAAGAAATAGCACAACAACAGCGGCGGCACGACCGCATAAAACCGCTGGAAAGGGCCGCGCTCACGGGATGCCGTCCAAAACACCATCGCCAAGGTGGCAGCGATCAGTCCGAAGACGACGATGTCGTTTTCGATCAGCGGCGGCGGTCCAACAGCGTTTCCTGGGGCGGCCATGCGGCTCTTACCTGTATTCGGAAAGCCGCGATCGTACCAGCCCAGTGAACACGACGTACGCATGCCGCGCCTCAGCATGCGCTGAAGCGCGGCCTTTTGTTTGCCTGGTGGGTTGCTTGCCTGATGGGAACAACGCTCGCTCAGTAGGTAAATTCAAGCCGCGAACAGAGAACGACACGTGCGACGCGGTCCGGGCTCAGCGCGACGACGATTTATCCCAACCGTTCTTACGTCGATCCTGGCCGGAGCGACGCGGGTTTTTCGCAGGCTCGAAGCGGATGTCGACGCGGCGCTGATTGTCGGATTTGCGGCGATCATTGCCGCGCCGACGCTCCGGGCCGTTGTACGGCATACCGGCACCCGGTATGCCTGTGAAATCGTGCGGCATCGTTTCTTCTCACCTTTCAGCCCTGAATATTGATGAGACAACGCCGAAAGGCGCAACTGCAGGCCAACTCGGCAAGCGTCTGATAGCGCATCGACAGCGGTTGTCTCAACGCATGCTGAGCCGCCCGCAATAAAAAAACGAATTCGTAACAACTCAAAAGCCCCAAGTACCGGGGCTTTTGCGATTTCTAGCATTCGCGAAACGATCTCCGCGCCTGGGAAGCGCTCACTCCCCAAGATGCTTCTTCATCCACGCATTCACCGTGTCGTGCCAGAGCACGCTGTTCTGCGGCTTCAGCACCCAATGGTTCTCGTTTGGGAAGTACAGCAGTTGCGAGTCGATGCCCTTGCGCTGCAGCGCGGTGAAGGTCGATAGGCTTTGGTCCAGCGGCACGCGGAAATCGTTCTGGCCGGCGACGACCAGCATCGGTACTTTCCATTTATGGATATGCCGCGCGGGGTTGAAGCGCTCGTAGCCTTCGGGCTTGTCGTGAACGGTGCCGCCGAATTCCCATTCGGTGAACCACAGTTCTTCGGTCACTAAACCCATCGAGCGCGTATCGAACACGCCGTTGTGGTTGACGAGACATTTCCACGGCGAATTACCTTTCTTATCGAACCAGTTGCCGGCGATCCAGTTAACCATGTAACCGCCGTAACTCGCGCCGAGCGCGCAGGCGCGACCGCCGTCGAGGAAGTCGTATTTCTTCAGCGCTGCGGCCCAGCCTTTTTGCAAATCTTCGAGCGGACGACTGCCCCATTGGCCGCTGATGGAATCGGTGAATTTCTGGCCGTAGCCGGTAGAGCCGTGGAAATCGATCATCACCACCGCATAGCCTTGGCCGGCGTAGGTCTGCGCATTCCAGCGGTAGCTCCAGCCATCGCCGAAGCTGCCCTGCGGGCCGCCGTGAATCAGAAACGCAACCGGATATTTCTTGCCGGCTTCGTAATTCCAGGGTTTCAGCACATAGGCGTGGACGGTTTCGTTGTTCCAGCCCGGGAAGCGAAACTGCTCGTAATCGCCGAAGATCACGTCTTTCAGCATCTCGCCCGCGCTGGGCGTGATCGCGCGCACATTCGCGCCGGCCGCATCGGCGACGAATAACTGATCGCCGCTTTTCATCGTGTTTCGGGCGAAGGCCAGGGTGTCGCCGGAGAGATCGAAGGCCGCGATCGAGCCGTCTTTCGCGACCGACGTCACCTCACCGTTCGCCACCGACACCGCGAACAGCGGCTGCTGTCCCAATTCCTGCGCCGTGGTGTAAATCTTGCTGCCGTCGGCAGAAAGTGTGATGCCGTCGGCCGAAGCGTCCCAGCGCGGGGCGATCTCGCGCGGCGCGCCGCCCGCGAGTTCCATCGCCATCAGCGCCAAGCGGTCGGCTTCAAAGCCCGGGCGTTTCATTGCGCGGTAATACAACGTTTTACCGTCGGCGGAGAACACCGGGCCGGTGTCCCAGGCCTTATTGGTTTCGGTGAGATTGCGCGCGCTGCCGCTGCCGTCGGCGGCGACGAGATACAAGTCGAAATTCGTGCTGGCGGGCTCGCTGCGATCGGCGATGCGCGCGGACAGCACCAGCGACGCGCCATCGGGCGACCATGCGAATTCGCTGGTATCGCCGAATGGTTTGGACGGCACATCGCCGATCACATCGGCGCCGATCAGTGCCGCAGTTTTCGCCGGCTTTTCTTTGTCCTGAGGCAGTTTCGCGACGAACAAGCGATTGAGGCGGCCGTCGGCCCAGGTGTCCCAATGGCGCACGAAAATTTTGTCGTACAGCACGCCGCTGGCTTTACGCGCAGCGGTGTCGTCGAGCTTTTTCTTGGTGCAGGCGAGATCCGATTTGCAATCGACGAAGGTTTCCAAGCCCAACGCGACCCGCATGCCGTCCGGCGAGAGTTTGTACGCGCCCACATCCAGCGGCAGATCGGTCAATTGCTTCGGCACGCCGCCGATGGCCGGAATGGCATAGAGCTGCTGGCTGCCGGATTTGGCGCTGAGAAAATACACCGTTCTGCCATCGGGCGAGAAGCCAGGCGAATTGACGTTCCAGCCCTCGGGCGTCAGCCGCTTCGGCGGCGCAGCGTCGCGCGCGCGCAGGTCTTCGATCCACAGCGAGGTCGAAGATTTATTCGCGGCGAAATCAACCACACGCTTGGTGAGGACCAGATAACGGCCACCTGCGGAGAGGGTTGGGGCGCCGTAACGATCGAGGGTCGCGAGGTCGCGAGCTTCGAGGCCACGCGCGGCGGCATCAACAGTCGGTAGCAACAGCGCGAGCGCGAGCCAGAGGGAGGTGCGGGTCATAGGGCTTCCTAGCGAGACAAAAGGACGGGCTGCCGATGGTAGGGCCGCCGGGGGCGAGCGTACAGGCCCTCGCCCATCATCTCGGCCTGAGCGTTAGCAGGCTGCTGAAATACCTGCGGAAGGAGGTTTTCAGCAGCCTGCTAACGCAGCCATGGATGGCTGCGCCGGCGAAACAAGCGCGTAAGCGATTGATTCGCCGTGAGCACGTCCGGACATGTGCCGGACGTGCGAACTGAAATACCTCCTGGATGGAGGTATTTCAGCAACATGCGAGGCCCGGCGAACGAGGTCGCCCGCCGCGCCGCTATACTCGCCTGCTGATCCCTTGGGAATCCGCCACGTGTCGAACGCTGCCGCTGCATCCGCCCATACTGATTTTCTAGGCCATCCCAAGGGCCTGTACGTCTGCTTCCTCACCGAAATGTGGGAGCGGTTCGCGTTTTACGGAATGAAATCGCTGTTGCTGCTGTATCTGGTGAAGCACCATCTGTTCGCGCAGGCCGACGGCACCATTCTGCTCGGCACGTACGCTGGCTTGGCCTATGCGCTGCCGCTGCTCGGTGGTCTGCTGGCCGATCGTTACCTGGGCATGCGCAAAGCGGTGCTGTTCGGCGGCCTGCTGCTGGTACTGGGCCAGTTAGGCATGGCCTGGACCGGCAGCGCGGCCACCGGCACCACGGCGGACAACGCGGTGCGCGATGGCACCGCGATCCAGGTCATGTATTTCTCGCTTGCGCTGATCGGTGTGGGTGTGGGATTCCTCAAACCGAACATCTCGACGATCGTCGGACGCTTGTATAGCGACAACGATCCGCGCCGCGATTCGGGCTTCACTATTTTCTACATGGGTATCAACGTCGGCGCGTTTCTATCGTCGCTGATCGTCGCTTACATCGGCGAAAAGATCGGCTGGGGCTACGGCTTCGCGCTCGCGGGCGTGATGATGGCGCTGGGCTTGATTCAATTCATCCTCGGCCAAAAGTACCTGCTCGGCCACGCCGAACCAGCGGACCCGGCGATGCTCAAGGCGCCTGCATTTGTCGGACTTTCGCGCGAAAAGCTGATTTATATCGGCGGCTTGATCCTTGCGGTAGTCGTTTGGCAGGTCCTGCAAACACGCATCGACTTCGGCCCGCTCACCAAGATGCTGGGCGGCCATCAAGTCACACTGACCGAAGTGGTCGCGGTGGTCATGGGCGCCGTGCTGTATCTGTGGTTTATCCGGCTGATGTTCTCGGGCCTGTCGCGCGCCGAGAAAGGCAAAATGATCATGCTGATGGTGCTGATCACCGTCAGCGCATTGTTCTGGGGCCTGTACGAACAGACGTATGGCCCCTGGGTGCTGATGGCCGAGATCGGGATGGACCGCACCACCTTCGGCATCGAATGGACCGCAGGCCAGACCACCGCGATCGGCGCACTGTTCGTCATTCTCTTCAGTTTTCCTTTCGCCTGGCTGTGGCCGAAGCTGGACAAAGCCAACCTCAACCCCAGCTACCCGGCGAAATTCGCCTGGGGTTTGGTGTTCTGCGGGCTGTCGTTCGGCATCCTGGCCTACGCTGCCGCGAATCCTGGCGAAAGCGGTAAGACCAGCCTGTGGTGGATGATCCTCGCTTATGCCGCGCTGGTAATGGGCGAAATGGTGCTGTCGCCGGTCGGCTTGTCCGCGGTGACGCGCTTGTCGATTCCGCGCGCGGTCGGCCTGATGATGGGCGCGTGGTTCCTATTCTCAGCCTTCGGCGAAATCATCGCCGGCCGTTTGGGCACTTGGGCGACGATCGAACCCGACGCCACCGGCAAGTACGACGTACCCGCCGCGCTCGCGCTGTATGCCGAGGTCTTCACCCAGATGATGTGGATCGGACTTGCGGCCGGTGCGCTGTTGTTCGTTGCGACGCCGGTGCTGAAGCGCTTGACGCGCGAGTGACGCGCGCGCGCCGCCACAGTTTCTAGGCTACGCTTGCCAATTCGGCATCGCGCCGTCGATGCCGTGCGCGCCAAGGTCCCGATTTACTGCCTCAACTCTAGATTTTGAGCCGTCATGACTAACGACCTTTCAGATCGGATCGATGCGGGCGAGATGTGGGAAATGATTTGCGGTGAAAATTCTCTGCTTAATCTGTTCTCGCGGACTCATGGCCTACGGCTACTCGTACAAGACATTGTTATAGAAACGATTGCAAGCGATCAGTTCGAAGCGATTGTCATGCGCGACCCTGATGATGGCAAAAGCCCCATGATCCGTCTTTCTACAGCCTGCTACGAGCATATGCTCCAGCATGCGCGCCGGCTGACCAAAGTTGCCGGAGATAAGGGACTTTACCCGTGGAAAGCATTGGGGTGGAAAATCGATGCTTTTAGCGACACGGACGAATTTTCCAAATATATCGCTGGCGTGGCGTTGGATTTCATGATCCTCCACGAAATCAGCCACATCGCGCGGGGGCATGCGGCTCGTTACTTGGCGATCGAACCAATGGGCATGTCGGAGTGCAGGGGCAACGAACCAGATTGTCTTTCCAAATTCCGCAGACTATCGCTGGAGTTGGATGCTGACAGCGTGGCTGTTTATCACATGGTCACGCTCAGAGACCACTTCTTCGCTAATGCGTTTTTGTATAGAAAATTTCCAAATACGTCAGTCTATATATCGACAGTGTCATTCTCGATGAGTATCGTTTTCCACATGCTGAGTCGGGCAGATCGTTCAAGTAGACGCGCAGCAAAGCGTCCGCGCTTACTCATAGACCGACATGCCGGCCTCAGGCATCCAGCACCGGATATCAGGGCTGAGTTCGCAAACCATCGCATACTGCAGCTTTCGTCGAGCGTGCCCGAACGCAAAGAGTTCCAACGGGCACTGACACGATCCAACACGCTATTGAGAATGCTCACCGCAAAAGACACCGCCATGGACGGGAACTTCGAAGAATGGGAGCACGAACCTTCCGAGGTCGCGGACTTTATCAATTTGCTTGTGGACGAGATTTCCGCAGCCGCGGATGAAGGATGGATGTATCAAGGGACGCCGATGTCGGAAGCATTGCGGGCGCTCGGCGATATTTAGAAAAATTACGCCCGGGGATTGATTGTTCGCAAAAAGGAGGAATCGATATGTCGAGAATCGTCTTATTCGCGGGAGCATGGGGACCACGGGCGGGAGGCATCAACGCTTTCAATGCGGACCTCTGCATTGCCATGCGCAAGGTTTCGAGCGACGAGACCGAAATAGTTTGCGTCGTGATAGGAGATGCCACAGAGGGCGAAAGAAACGCCTGGAGGCAAGAAGCCGATGGGCATGGCATTAGATTGGAATTCCTAGAGGGTGTTCTCGAAAAAAAAACGCCATCCGAACAACACATCACAACGCTGCAAAGACTCGACACAGCGGCGATTCTTTACGTGGGCCACGATCTCTTTACCGGCGATTGGGCCGTCAACGCCGGACGTATCCTGAAACGCCCCAGCATGGTGATATGCCATATGGCCCCCAATCGCTATAAGGCCTATCAGAAAAGGCTCGGAAACGACATCGATCGAGTCGTGGAAAAACAGCAAGCACTATTCGGAAGTGCAACCTATATCGGCGGGGTAGGCCCCCGCTTGCTCGAACACGCAAAAACACTTCTGCCTGACAAACGCGCCGATGAATTCGTGCCTTTAACGCCAGGACTGGCTGAGATTAAGCCAGGAAAATACGGGAATACCGCCTTCTCAGGCATTACCATCGGCCGCATCACCCCAGAAGACGACATGCTGAAGCAAGGCAGTCTGGCAATCAGCGCATTCGGCACTGCCGCAAATCAATTGGCCGAAAGTATGCAATCGCTGGACGTGATCTTCAAGGCAATAGGGCTATCTTCTGAAGAAAAAAAATATCGATCTGAATGCAAAAAATTGTGCAAATTAATAAACGATCGCGCCAATCGGGCAGTCCATTTCACGGGCATCTCTTTCAATGAAGATCGCCAACAACTGTTCAAACAAATAAGAGGGCAGGATGTTTTCTACTTTCTGTCGCTTCACGATGGCTTTGGCTTAGCGGGCTTTGAAGCTATCGCAGCAGGCGTGCCGCTTGTAATGACGAACCGCTGCGGGCTATACGACTTCCTGGTCGAGAACAAACTTGAGCACATGGTTCACGTCGTTTCGCTCGATGGCCCAGACCACGACTCAGGCTCAAGGGATATGAAGCAGGTTGTCGATAAGACAATCGGAATATTCCAAGAACGCACGGAGATGCACGCGAGAGCAAGGGCTCTTCGGGAGCAGCTGAAGACGCTTGATATCAGCTGGGAGAGGTGCGCGCGACAACTTTTGAACGGCTGCAAATTGGATCCATCGCCATTGTTTGACGACAGCATTCCGGCCGCCCGATGTTTCGCTCGTCCACTTAAACAATGGCCTTGGAGCGGATTGAATGACGAGGAAGAGCGCGCAGCCCGAGAATTCCTGGCATGGCTTTTAAGAGGCGTCGATACACTAGCGATAGTAGAAGGCGACATGAGCTCCAATAAGCGTCGCGTTGTGCAGCGCATGATAGATCTAGTGAATTGGGACCTCAAGTCGCTGCTCAGATTTCATATCGAGCGAATCGAGGAAAGTACAATGAGCGCCGCAAATGAAAAAATTCGCGAACTATTGGCCGCTCACTCGAATTCCAACGAGAAAGCAGAGGGAAATCAGTCCCTACTCATTGTTCTTCGTCCGCCTTCAGATGGAGATGAACCATTTTGGAGCACGCTGATCGAATCGTTGAGGAGCAGCGGTTCGATTGCGCTCGTCACAGAAAACCCGAAAGATACAATCGATTCACTAAATACATGTCCTCGTATCGCATGGCGCGTAGAAAACGCCACGGAATTCGGTTTTTCGGCCAATTCAGACCCCCTTGTAATAGAAATAGATGACGCGGCCATCTCCGCGATTGCCTCCACGCGCTTCGGCCTGTCCTCCGATGAACTATTTCAGACCCTGGATGCATTCACCGAAGAACAGAGATACTCGCTGATCGCCAGACTCGGCAATGAGGCCGTGGATTCCATCGTGCGGGCCGATAACCGCTGGCGTTATGTCGATAACGACCTCCAGGAAGCACATACCGTCTTTTCCAATGTCATCGTAGATAATCTTCGTCCCGCCGTGGATTTAGCAATTGATTCGGCTCGACAATGCCGCTGGGAGAAGCTGCGCCTGCTCCTGCCAAGCGCACTGGAAGGAATCGCGCAAATCGCATGCGCCGGAAACGCAAATGGCGCCCTGACACTTCTCGAAACGAAGATAATCGACGAGACGATTTACCGGTATGCCCGATTCGACTGGGCGCTCCTGGTCATGCGCGCATTCTTCATCGATCAAGATTTCAAGAATTGTCGGCTAAAAGAACCCGAAGCAGCCGCGCGGTGCCTTAGCCGCGCAGCCCAAGCCTTGACTAACCTTGGCCGCGTAAATGAAGCGACTGTTTTATACAATCGCGCCATTGACATCATCGATACTCCCTTCCCAGCTTTGCAATTGGGCGCAGCGATGTGTCGTTATCTGTCTGGAGAATACGCAAGCGCCGAAGCTTTGCTAGCAGCTTCTTTAAATGGCGAAGGCGTTAAAAGAGGGGCTATCCACCGATCACGCGGGAAAATCTATCTTCGAACCCTTGAATTGGAAAAATCCTATGAAGCGCTTGAGATTGCGCGCGACGCCTACCGTGTCTCCGAAGATGAACAGGGGCTTTCCGGCGTGGATGCTTATTCGGCGGATATCGCCATCGCACGAGGCGACACTTCTGAAGCATTACGCCTAGTCGACGACGGACTAGACCGACTCTCTCGCTTGGAGAAGCAACCGTCCAGCCGCTCCGACGCACGCGATCGCGTACGCTTGTTGTTGGCGAAAACAAAAGCCCTGCTTGCCGAAGGCCGCAGTGAGGCCGCGCAAGCTGCATCGCGGGAAGCACTAACTGCCGCCGTATTGACCGGCGCCATTGACTTCATTATCGATGCGCATATGGCCGCAGCGGTCTCGTGTGGCTCGAGCGCGGATTCATGCGCCCAGATCGCGAGCTTGCGGCATCTGGCCCAGAAAGCTGAGTGCTATGGACTAAAGCGCCATCATGCAGAATTGCTACTTACGATAGGAAAACTGCAGTATAGAATGGGTAATATAGAAGCCGCCCGTTCATCGGCAGAAAAAACAAAGTCCATATCGGTTCTTGGCGGAGGAACATATCAAGACGCATGGCTTCAACGCGAAGCCGGGGCATTCCTTGAAACGCTTCATGGGCTTTGATGCATGAACAAACCTATGCCGCATGCCGCATTAGGCGATGCACTACATTATTGGTTGAGTCCTAGAAGCCGAGAACTTAAGTCGATCCGGAAGTCATGGACCACGTACAGCGGCGCAGCGATCGCAGTGGAGGGGCAGTATGCGCTGAAACTTCAGGCTTATTCGTTGCCGCGTCCTATGCGCCTGAAGCAAGCGCTGCTTGAGCATGGTTCAATGGCGCGATTACCCCGCGAGCGCCGCGCCATCATCGACGTCGTGTGGCTCGATCAGCGGTCCGCGAGAATTTCAAAAGCGCGTAATGAAAGGCGCATGGAACCCGCATTATTGATGCGGCGGCTAGACAGGGACGACCTAGCTTCCCGAATTGAAAGGGATCCGCTAGAAGCCAATTTTCTGGCGGCCGATTTCGGCTCGTTGCTGGCGTATTTTCATCAGAGATCGCATAAGGTAAAGCGCCCGCCGCTTCGAAGCGAAAGCGAATCGCTAAGCTCCCTGGAAACGCGACTGATCGAATTCGCGCCGCAACTTGATCTAGCGCCTCCATCCTGGGACGCAGTGCGCGCTACGATCGATGCGGCAAGAGCATGGCTAAATGCCGACCCGACATTGCTTCATGAACGGAGCCGGCAAGGATGGCGGCGCGATGGGCACGGTGACTTGCATAGCGAAAACCTGCATTTCCTAAGAGGCAAGGCGACGCTTTTGGATATTCTGCCTATCGAAAGCTACCGCATTGACGATATCGCAAGTGATTTGGGCCGACTTGCTTTCGAGTTCCATCGCTTGGCAGGCGCTGATGCGCGCGAGCGCGTTTTACAGGTTTATTTTGAAAATCTTAGCGGGGTTCCCAGCGATTTGATCAATTATTACGAAGCCAAGTCGCTACTTATCGACTTGGCCGTTCTTGCCAAGAACCGCGCTGTCGGCAAGCCTTGGCCTCTTAGATCTACCGCTTTGCTCACCAGCGTCGAAACAGTCTGTGACCGCATTATTCACCTACGTAGATAATTCCCGTAACAACTCGAGTTGTAACCATTCAAGCCGTAAGTTCGACGGGGATCTTATTCGCTCGCGGGGCCGCCCAATGCGCTGTGCACCCTAGCCTTCCAAGTAATGGACTGGTTGAAAGGGTTTGACCCATTCGCGAGCTTTGCGATATGGGCTTGGCGGCAGGTCGTCGTTGAAGCGCTCGACGAAGCCGTTCCGCCAAGAGCGCAGGTTCATCGCCGCGATTAAAACTGAGGAAAATGGGCGTCGCTGCGACAAGGACCGGGAACACGCCCGTCACACGCGGCTGGCATCAGCGGAAAAGCGAGCCATCCGTGGATCGAAAACGTTCAACCGGCGAGCCCAGCAGAACGCATCTCTGGAACGTTACAGCCCGGCGGTTCGCCACGGCCGGTCGAATCGACGGTTGTTCACCTCCAGCTCCCCGCAACGATCATGCGCGTTGCCGAAAGTCGGCACCATTCAAGCGGATAGTGTCCACCGCGTCGCTGGTGCACACTTCCGCCATGCACTCGCACGACCGCACTCACCCGCACGATCGCGACCATGGCGATGGCCACGGGGACAGTCACGACCATGCGCACGCGCACGCGCATCCGGTCGCGATCGGGAACCATCACGCCCACGGCCCCGCCGTCGGCACCCGCGCCTTCGCCATCGCCACCTTGATGAATCTGGCCTACACCGCGCTGGAAGCGTGGTACGGCTTTTCGATCCAATCGCTGGCGCTGCTGTCCGACGCCCTGCACAACTTCGGCGATGTGCTCGGCCTTGCCCTCGCTTGGGGCGCGGCGGTGCTGGCGCAGCGCGCGCCAACCGAGCGCCACACCTACGGTTGGCGGCGCGCGACCTTGCTGTCGCCGCTGGGAAATGCATTGCTGCTGGTCGGTTTCAGCGGCGCCCTGGCCTGGGAGGCCGTCCGCCGTTTCGCCGATCCGCCGCAAATTCCGGCGACCCCGGTCATCGTCATCGCCGCGATCGGCATCGTCATCAACCTCGGCGCGGCCTGGTTGTTTCGCGACGGCCACCACGGCCACAGCCACGGCAGCGACCTCAACCGCCGCGGCGCCTTCCTGCATCTGATTGCCGATGCTGCGGTCTCGCTGGCGGCAGTTCTGGCCGGCCTGGGCATGCTCTGGCTGGACTGGCGCTGGCTGGACCCGGCCACGGCGCTGTTGGTGGCGGTGGTGGTCGCGGTCGGCGCCTTCGGCTTACTCCGCGACGCCTTTGAAGCGGCGATGGACGCGGTGCCGCGGGGCATCGACCGCGCCGAAGTCTTGGCCCTGCTCCAGGCCCAGCCGGGCGTGCAGGCGGTGCATCACCTGCACATCTGGTCGCTGGGGGCCGGCGAAATCGCGATGACGGCGCATCTAGTGCGCCCGGCGGACGCCAACCACGATCGCTTCCTCGATGCGCTGATCCATCAGTTGGACCAGCGCTTCGGCATCAATCATCCGACCCTGCAGGTGGAACACGGCGATGGCTGCCAGCACGACGACCACGATCGTGCCCCGCACGGGCGGGCTGCCGGCACGCACCCTGCGCTACCGCATCGCTACGATGGCGCCGCGCACTGAGGCCATCACAGAGGCCATCGATCGCGGCCGCAGGAGTGGCGAAACCACCGCAATCGTCCGACTCAAGCGCAAACCAGCGGCTTTCGGCGCCGTGGGTCGCGGAAACGCATCGAAATCGTCGGTGTACGCTGGCGGCCGGCTCCGGCTCTGGGACCAGGTTCGCCCGAGATTTTGCCGCTGGCCTATAATCCCGGGGATCGACTCATTCCACACCGCACCACGACGGGAACCGGCATGCTCAACGACATTAAGAAAGACGCGCAGGCGCGCATGACTAAAACCATCGAAACACTGCGCCACAGCTTGACCAAAGTCCGTACCGGTCGCGCATCGCCATCGCTGGTCGATCACCTCAAGATCAACTACTACGGCTCGGAAATGCCGCTGTCGCAGGTCGCCAGCATCGCCGTGGCCGATGCGCGCTCGCTGGTCATCACCCCCTGGGAAAAGAATATGGTCGCCGCAGTCGAGAAGGCGATTTACGCCTCCGACCTCGGCCTCACGCCGAACACCGCCGGCACCACGATTCGCATCAATCTGCCGCCGCTCACCGAAGAACGGCGCAAAGAGCTGTCCAAGCACGTGCATGCCGAGGGCGAGGACACCAAGGTGGCGATCCGCAACGTCCGCCGCGATGCCAATCAGCAGGTCAAGGAATTGCTGAAAGAGAAGAAAATCACCGAAGACGAAGAGCGCCGCAGCGAGGACGACATCCAGAAGCTGACCGACAAGGCGATTAAAGACGTCGATGAGGTGGTGAAAGCCAAGGAACACGAGTTGATGGCGGTCTGACGCCGGATCGCGGCGATGGGGATCGAACAATCGGGTGTCGTGCGCGGGCTGCAACTGCAGCGTGCGGCGTCGGCGCGCGCACTGTTTTGCGATACGTACGATCGTCGCAGCCTTCGCCAAGGCCATTTGGCCAATTCCAGACACGATCTCCAAAAAAAGTGCCGACCAAAGTGCCGACCGTCGATGGTCGTTCGATGACCCTGCCCCGCCATCTCGCCGTGATCATGGACGGTAACGGCCGCTGGGCGGAGCGTCGCCGTCGGCCGCGCGTAATCGGCCACCGCGCCGGGGCGCGCGCGGTCAACGTCACCATCGATTTTTGCCTGGAAAAAGGCATCGAAGCGCTTACGCTGTTCGCGTTTTCCAGCGAAAACTGGGGCCGCCCTGCGGACGAAGTCGGGGCGTTGATGAAGCTGTTCCTCAACGCGCTGGAGCGCGAGGTCGAAGAACTCGACCGCCGCAGCGTGCGTCTGCGTTTCATCGGCGAGCGCAGCCGGTTCTCGGCCGAGATTCTGGCGCGAATGCACGACGCCGAGGACCGCACCCGTCGCAACGACCGCCTGCACCTGACCATCGCCGCCAGTTACGGCGGCCGCCAAGACATCGCGCATGCCGCACGCGCGATCGCTGAAGAGGTCGCCGCCGGTCGTCTGCGTCCCGAGCAGATCGATGAAACCCTGTTCGGCCGCTACGTGGCGCTGGCCGAGGTGCCACCGCCGGATCTGTTCATTCGTACCGGCGGCGATCGCCGCATCAGCAACTTCTTGCTGTGGCAGATGGCCTACACCGAACTGTGGTTCACCGAAGCGCTTTGGCCCGAACTCGACGCATCCTTGCTGCAAGCGGCGGTGGACGATTTCGCCGGCCGCGAACGCCGGTTCGGCTTGACCAGCGCCCAGGTGTCTGCAGGCACAGCGGCGGAAGGCGGCGCGGCTCAGACGCTCGCGCCTGCAGCACCCGCGCCGACTATTTCGAATACCCATCCCAGCAGCAAGCCCGATGACAATCCCGGCAGGACTCCCGCATGACCAAAACCCGAGTCCTCGCCGCCCTGGTGATGGGGCCACTGGCGATCGCCGCCGTGCTGCTGCTGCCGACCCAGTGGATGGCCGCGCTGAGCGCGGTGATCTTCCTGGTCGGACTCTGGGAATGGCTGAAACTTGCGGAAATCGAAGACCCGATCGCGCGCGGCATTCTAATGGTGACCAATCTGCTGCTGATGGTGGCGCTGGTCTGGGCCTCGCGCTCGTCCACTGGCGGTTCGTTGGTGCTGTTTCAGATCATGGTGATCGTGGGCGTGATTTGGTGGTTACTGGCGCTGCTGTGGTTGCGGCATTACAACTTTGCATCCGACCACGACACTCACGCCCGCATCTTCAAGCTCGCCGCGGCAACGCTGAGCATCGTCCCGGCCTGGTGCGCGTTGGCTTTGATTCACGCCGAACGTCCGTCGGGCCACTACTGGCTGCTGCTGGCGCTGGCGATCGTCTGGGCGGCCGACAGCGGCGCATATTTCGCCGGTCGCAAGTTCGGCAAGCACAAACTCAGCCCACGGGTCAGCCCGAACAAAACCATTGAGGGCCTAATCGGCGGTGTGATCGCTGGCATGCTGGTGGCCATGATCGCGGCACCGTTCATCGGCGCCAAACTCTCGGATCTGCCCGCCGTGGCGCTGGTCGCGGCATGGACGATTCTGTTCTCGGTGGTCGGCGATTTGTTCGAAAGCCTGCTCAAGCGCCATGTCGGCGCCAAGGACTCGGGCGATGTGATCCCGGGCCACGGCGGCGTGCTCGATCGCATCGACAGCGTGCTCGCCGCCCTGCCGGTGTTCGCGCTGGGCAAACTGCTGTTTGGTTTCTGACACGCTGCCCGCGTTTGCGCTTACGCGCCGAACTCTCGGCATCTGAACTCTCAACATCTGAACTCTCAACACCCGATACGGTCCATCCTCCTCATGCCTTCGCCCGTCGCCCACCGCACACCCGCTTTCGCTCCGACGGCCCCGCCGTCGGGCGCGCTGCAGCGCGTGGCGGTGTTGGGCGCGACCGGTTCGATCGGAACTTCGGCGCTCGATGTCATCGCCCGCCACCCGGACCGCCTGCGCGCCGAGGTGCTGGTCGCGGGGCGCCAAGTCGATGCGCTGATCGCGCTGTGCGCGCGCCACCGACCAGCGCACGCCGTCGTCGCCGATCCCACGGCCTACGCCGCACTGCGCGACGGTCTTCACTCGGCTGGCTTGGCTACTCAGGCCCACGCCGGCCACGAAGCGATCGACGCCTTCGCTGCCGACCCCGGTATCGACACCGTCGTCGCGGCGATCGTCGGCGCCGCAGGCCTGTCTTCGACACTTGCCGCAGCACGCGCCGGTAAGCGCCTGTTGCTGGCGAACAAAGAATCCTTGGTGCTGGCCGGTGAGTTATTAATGGCCGCAGCACGCGCGAACGGCGCCCAGATCGTGCCGATCGACAGCGAACACAACGCCGTCTTCCAATGCCTGCCCAGCCGACACCCCGGCGAAGCGGCCTATCGCGGCCTCAAACGCATCGTCCTCACCGCCTCCGGCGGCCCATTCCGCGGCCGCAGTCGCGCCGAATTGGCCGAGATCACCCCGGCCCAGGCCATTGCCCACCCGAAATGGTCGATGGGTCCGAAAATTTCGGTCGATTCGGCCACCTTGATGAACAAAGGCCTGGAAGTGATCGAGGCCCACCATTTATTCGCCCTGCCACAGTCGCAGATCGACGTGCTGGTGCATCCGCAGAGCCTCGTGCATTCGCTGGTCGAGTTCGTCGATGGCTCCACCCTCGCCCAGCTCGGTCTGCCAGACATGCGCACTGCGCTGGCGGTAGGCTTCGGTTGGCCTGAACGGATCGTCTCCGGCGTCGGCGGGCTCGACCTGCTCGCACACGGTCGTTTGGACTTTGAAGCGCCGGATCTCGACGCCTTCCCCTGCCTTCGCTTGGCCTACGATGCCCTTCGCGCGGGCGGTAGCGCGCCGGCAATCCTGAACGCCGCCAACGAAGAGGCGGTTTCAGCCTTTCTTCAGGGCACAATCCCGTTCCTGTCGATTCCCGAATTGGTCGAACGCGCACTTGATCGGCTATCCGGCGAAGCCGCCAACGTCTCGGCCGTCGACTCGCTGGACGGTCTGCTCGCCGCCGATGCCGCCGCACGTGCGCTCACGCGCGAGGCGATTTCTGCGACGCTTCCGGGCAGTCGCCCATTTCCGCATGAGGTTCGCGCATGAGCGATTTTCTCGGTTCGCTGTGGTGGTTGATTGTCGCGCTCGGCGTGCTGATTACTTTTCACGAATTCGGCCACTACTGGGTCGCGCGCCGCTGCGGCGTGAAAGTGCTGCGGTTCTCGGTCGGTTTCGGCAAGCCGCTGTGGATGCGACGCGACAAACGCGGCACCGAATGGGTGATCGCTGCGATCCCCCTGGGCGGCTACGTCAAAATGCTCGACGAGCGCGAGGGCGAAGTCGATCCAGCCGAACTGGAGCACGCCTTCAACCGCAAGACCGTCTGGCAGCGGATCGCGATCGTCGCTGCGGGCCCGTTCGCGAATCTGATTCTGTGCATCTTCTTTTTCTGGGCGATGTTCGTGATCGGCCGCCCAGACTACGCCCCGGTGATCGGCCACGTCAGCGCCGCCGCCGCGGAGTCCGGCCTGCGTCGCGGCGACACCCTGCTGCAAGTGGGCGAGCGCGAAACCCCGACCTGGACCGAAGCCTTCGGCGCGCTGTTGACCGCGGCGATCGACCGCAGCTCCGATGTGAGCGTCAAGATCCGCGACGCTCAAGGTCAGACCGCCGAGCGGCATTTGAATCTCGCGCGGATTCCCGACGGGGTCGAGCTGATCGAGCTGCGCGACCGCCTGGGTCTGATCCCGCGCCACGCTGTCCTTCCTGCAGTGATCGGCAGAGTGGAACCCGGCAGCCCGGGCGAAGGCGTGCTGATGGTCGGCGACAACGTGCTGTCGATCGACGGCGCCCAGGTCAACAGTTGGGAGGACATCGCGCCGCTGGTCGCCAGACTGGGCGCACGGGTCGGCCCCAACGGCGGCAGCGGCGAGATCGTGGTCGAACGCGCCGGCAAGCGCCTGAGCCAACAGCTCGCGCCCAAACGTATCCGTGTCGGCAACGAGCTCGGGCCGATCGCCAAAGCGCCCTGGCGGCTGGGCGTGGCTCCAGCCCAGGCCAGCGTACTGCCCAAAGACGCGATCCTGCGCTACGGGCCGATCGACGCTGTACCTGCGGCGCTGCGCGAAACCCAGTTCCAAACCCGCGAATTGTTCGAGATGTTCGCCCGCGCCTTCGACGGCCGGCTGGAGGTCAAGCACGCGGTATCGGGGCCGATCGGCATTGCCCGCGCAGCCAATCTGTACGCGAAAAACGGGGTTGCCTGGTTCCTCAGCCTGCTCGCAGCGCTGAGTCTGAGCCTCGCGATTCTGAACATGCTGCCTATTCCGGTCTTGGATGGGGGGCACCTCTTGTATTACTTTATCGAGTTGGTCAAAGGCAGACCGTTGAGCGAACGCGCGATGATCGCCGGGCAATATGTCGGCGCGGCATTGCTGCTCGGGCTCATGGGGCTGGCGTTCTACAACGATCTGCACGGGCTGTTGCAATGATGCATCGCCGCAGCCTCGCCGCTGCGGTTGCCCCCGCCTTACCGGTCCGGTCGATCGCCGGTGCTCACTCCCGCCAAGGGATGGATGCATCGGACCTTCGGCCGAATCTTCGCCGCATCTCCTGCCTCAGCCGTTACCGCTGCCCGAATTTCAACTGGATGTTCTGATGACGCCGTTTTTACTGCCGCCTCCGAAGGTACGTACGCCTACCCGCCGCCTGCTCGCGCTCGCCCTCGCCACCGGTCTGGCATCGCTGCACGCTGCCCCCAGCATGGCGCAGACGGTGTCCTCGCCCGCATCGGCCAGCTTCACCGTCGCCGATATCCGCGTCGATGGCCTGCAGCGCATCGGCGCCGGTACGGTGTTCACGTATCTGCCGATCGAGCGCGGCGACACGGTTGATTCGGCCCGCATCGGCGAAGCCATGCGCGCGCTGTACAAGACCGGCTTCTTCGAGGACATCCGCATCGACCGCGATGGCGCCGATCCTAACGGCGCGATTCTCGTTATCGCCGTCACCGAGCGCCCCGCGATCAACACCATCACGTTGACCGGGAATAAGGACATCAAAAGCGAGGATTTGGTCAAGAACCTCAAGGACATCGGCATTTCCGAAGGCGAGACCTTCGATCGTCTTGCCCTGGACAAAGTCACGCTCGAACTCAACCGCGCCTACAACAACCGCGGCAAGTACAACGTCCAGATCGATCCGTCCGTTAAACGTCTCGATCGCAACCGCGTCGATGTGACCATCAAGGTCAACGAAGGCAAGGCCGCGCGCATCCGCCACATCAATCTCACCGGCAACGAGAAATTCGAGGAAGACGACATCCGCGAGCGCTGGGAGTCCAACGAGAGCAATTGGCTGAGCTGGTACCGCCGCGACGACCAGTATTCGCGCGAAAAGCTCTCCGGCGATCTTGAGAAGCTCAATAACTACTATCTCGACCGCGGCTATGTCGATTTCAGCGTCGACAGCACCCAAGTTGCGATCAGCCCCGACAAGAAAGACATGTACATCACCGCCGGCCTCACCGAAGGCGAGATTTACACGATCTCCGGGGTGAAGCTCAGCGGCGATACCGTACTGTCGCAGGAGCAATTGCAGAAGTACGTGCTGGTGAAAGAAGGCCAGACCTTCTCGCGCGCATTCCTCGAATTCACGTCCGACTCGATCATCGCCGCGCTCGGCAACGTCGGCTATGCCTTCGCCCGAGTCAACCCGGTACCGGACATCGACCGCGAAAAGCGGACTGTCGCGATCAATCTGCAGATCATCCCGGGCCCGCGAGTGACCGTGCGCCGGATTCAATTCAAAGGCAACACCAAAACCACCGACGAAGCGCTGCGCCGCGAAATGCGCCAGTTCGAGGGCGCGTGGTATTCGCAGGCGGCGATCGACCGTTCCAAAGTGCGCCTGCAGCGCCTGGGCTTCTTCGAGAGCGGCTCGATCGAAGCCGAAACCGTTCCGGTGGCCGGCAGCGACGACCAAGTGGACGTGGTCTTCAACGTCAAAGAAACCACATCGGGCAGCTTCACCTTCGGCTTCGGCTATTCGCAGGTATCGGGCCTGACCACCACGCTGCAGTTGTCGCAGAACAACTTCCTTGGCACCGGCAATCAGCTCAGCACCGAAGTGCAGCGCAACGCATTCTTGCAGCGCTATTCGTTCTCCTTCACTAACCCGTATTTCACCGATGAAGGCCTGTCGCTGGGCTACAACATGTGGTGGCGCGAATTCGACAACTCCGAATTCAACACCGCGCAGTTCTCGACCACCAGCGCCGCATTCCAGACTGTGCTCGGCCTGCCGATCACCGAAAACGACACGGTATCGCTGGTCTTCGGCATCGATCGCAACCGCATCTTCGCCTTTCCGGGCAGTTCGCCGCAGTCGCTGGTCGATTACATCGACGGCGTCGGTCGGGAAACGTTCCATTCCTGGCGCGCGGAATTGGGCTGGGCGCGCGATACGCGCAACGATTTCTTCACCCCCACCGCCGGCACCTACCAGCGCGTGTCGGCTGAAATCACCTTGCCGGGCTCGACCGCCGAGTACTTTAAACTCAATTACGACTACTCGCGCTACTGGCCGCTCTCCCGCGCGTTGGTGCTGAACACCCGTTTCCAGCTCGGCTACGGCGACAGTTACGGCTCGGATTTCGTTCGCGACGTGTGCTTCGGCGCAGTGCCCGAGACCAACCCATGTACGCGCACATCCCCCGACTACCGCCGCACGATCCGCGCTGGCGGTCTGCCGATCTTCGAGAACTTCTACGCTGGCGGTACGCGCTCGGTGCGAGGCTTCCGCGACAACACGCTCGGTCCGACCGATTTCGCCGCAGGCAGTCTGTTCGCGCAGACGGTCGGCGGCGCGGTGAAGACCGTGGGCTCGCTCGAAATGTATTTCCCGACCCTGCTCGATACGCCAGCAGCACGAATCTCCGCCTACATCGACGTCGGCAACGTGTTCAGAAACATCGACGGCTTCGACGCCGGCGAATTGCGCGCGTCCGCAGGCGTGGCCCTGCTCTGGCGCGCGCCAGTGGGCCCGATCTCGATCAGCTATTCCGCGCCCTTCCGCACGAAAGATGGCGATGAGCTGGAACGCTTGCAGTTCTCCTTCGGCGGCGCGTTCTGATGTTGTCGGCGCAATGCAAACGGCCGCGATGCATAGGCTCGCGGCGCGCCTGGTCGACATCAGCTTGCTCGACACCAGCCTGCTCGACACCCGCCTAAGCGCTCAGGCATGTCGACTGTAGCGACGACCGTCGCCGAAATCGCCGCTCGCTTCGATCTCGACGCGCGCGGCGACACGACGCGCGCTATCGATGGCGTCGGCACGCTCGCGCGCGCGGGCGCGACCCAGCTCGCCTTCCTCGCCAATCCGCGCTACCGCAGCCAACTCGCCGAAAGCGGCGCCGGTGTCGTGGTGATGCGCGCCGACGATGCCGAGGGCTACAGCGGCACTGCGCTGATCGCAAAAGATCCTTACGCCGCATTCGCGAAGATCGCGGCCACGTTTGAACCGCATCAGCGTCCCGACGCTGGCATCCATCCGAGCGCAGCGATCGATGCCAGCGCGGATATCTCGCCATTGGCCAGCATCGGACCGTTCGTGTCGATTGGCGCACGCAGTCGGATCGAAGCCGGGGCGATCGTCGGCCCAGGCTGCGTCATCGGCGAAGATTGCATGGTCGGAAACGACAGCGAGCTCGTGGCGCGGGTGACTCTGGTGCGCCGGGTGCGCCTTGGCCAGCGCGTACTGATCCACCCCGGCGCGGTGCTTGGTGCCGATGGCTTTGGCTTGGCGATGGAGCATGGGCGCTGGCTGAAAGTGCCTCAGCTCGGCGGCGTATCGATCGGCGACGATTGCGAGATCGGCGCCAATACCACCATCGACCGCGGTGCACTTGAGGACACAGTCCTCGAAGAAGATGTGCGTCTGGATAATCAAATCCAAATCGGCCACAACGCCCGCATCGGCGCGCATACCGCGATGGCCGGCTGCTCGGCGGTGGCCGGTAGCGCCACGATCGGCCGCTATTGCCTGATCGGCGGCGGTGCCGGCGTGTTGGGCCATCTGGACGTCTGCGATCGGGTCGTGATCACCGCGATGAGCCTAGTCACCAGCACGATCCGCGAACCGGGCGAGTATTCCTCTGGCACGCCCTTGATGGACAACCGCAGTTGGCGCAAGAATGCCGCCCGCTTCAAATACCTCGATGCCCTGGCGCGCCAGCTTGGGCCACGGACTAAGGAACCCCGATGACGTCACCATCGATGACATCTGCGCCGGAAACATCTTCACCGAGCACAGCGACAGCAAGCGCCGCCGATATCGCTATGCCGATCGATGTCCGCGACATCCAGCGTTTGCTGCCGCATCGCTATCCGTTTCTGCTGGTCGATCGCGTCACCTCGATCGAGTTGGGGAAACGTATTTGCGCGTACAAGAACGTCAGCATCAACGAGCCCTTCTTTCAGGGGCATTTCCCGAGAAAACCAGTGATGCCGGGGGTCCTGGTGGTCGAAGCGATGGCCCAGAGCGGCGGCGTGCTTTTTCAACTGAGCAATGGCGGCGACAATGCATCCGGGAAATTGTTTTATCTGGTGAAGATCGACAACGCCAAATTCAGCCGCATGGTCTTGCCGGGCGATCGCTTGGATATGGAAGTCGAACTCAAACGCCGCATTCGCAACATGGCAATCTACACAGGCGTGGCCCGAGTGGACGGTCACGTCGCGGCCTGCGCCGAATTGCTCTGCGCCGAAGGCCAGGATTGAGCATGGCTGCGACTTCGATCCACCCGTTGGCCGCTGTCGATCCATCCGCGACGATCGGCGAAGGCGTCCAGATCGGCGCATTCACATTGATCGGCGCCGACGTGGAGATCGGCGACGGCACCGTGATCGGTCCGCACTGCAGCGTGCACGGGCCGACCCGTATCGGCCGCGATAACCGCATCCAGGGCCACGCCGCGATCGGCGGCGATCCGCAAGACAAGAAATTCGCTGGCGAACGCGCCGAGCTGTTGATCGGCGATCGCAATCAGATCCGCGAATTCGTCACCATCAACCGCGGCACCGGCAACGGCGGTGGCGTCACCCGTATCGGCGACGACAATTTGCTGCTGGCGTACGTCCACGTCGCGCACGACTGCCACGTCGGTCATCACTGCGTGTTCTCCAACAACGCCACCCTCGCCGGCCATGTCGAGGTCGGCGATCACGTCATTCTCAGCGGCTTCACTGGCGTGCATCAGTTCTGCCGGATCGGGGCGCATGCCTTCATCGGCATGGGCGCACTGATCAACGGCGACGTGCCGCCATTCTTGATGGTGGCGAGCGACGATTACGGGCGCCCGCGCGGCATCAACACCGAAGGTCTCAAGCGACGCGGCTTCGAGCCCGAGCGCGTCGCCGCGATCAAGCGCGCCTATCGCGCGCTGTACATGTCCGGCGCCAATCTCGCCGATGCCAAGACCCAATTAGGCGAACTCGCAGCCGGCAGCGCCGATGTCCGCCACTTCCTCGATTTCATCGAACGCGGCGAACGGCCACTGTTGCGCTGACGCCGATATCAGGCGATTCGAAACCCTGGCAGAGCGGCAATAACGACACGATCTCCATCGCGCCAGCGACCAACGCAGACGCAACGAAGGCCCGCTTTTGACCACTCCCGACTCCACTTCTTCCCAAACCGCATCCCCGATTCCCGGCGCGAAGCGCATCGCGCTGGTCGCTGGCGAAACCTCCGGCGACCAGCTCGGCGCGGGATTGATTGCGCAATTGCGGGCGCGCTTTCCCGACGCGCAGTTCTCCGGTATCGGCGGCGCGGCGATGCGCGCGGAAGGGCTCGACCCATGGTACGACTGCAGCGAATTGGCGGTGATGGGTTTGGCGGAAGTGCTACGCCATCTGCCACGGCTGCTGCGCCTACGCTGGACTCTTCGCAAGCGTTTATTGGCCTGGAAACCCGATGTCTTCATCGGTATCGACGCGCCGGATTTCAATCTTGGCGTCGAACGCTGGCTCAAGCGGCGCGGCATTCGCACCGTGCATTATGTCGGGCCCTCGGTGTGGGCGTGGCGCGAGAATCGCGCCGAGAACATCGGCCAGAGCGCCGACCGCGTGCTCTGCCTGTTTCCGATGGAGCCGCCGATTTACGCGCGCTACGGCGTGGATGCGCGCTTCGTCGGCCATCCGCTGGCCGATGCGATCCCGCTCGCACCCGATCGCGCCGCCGCGCGCGAAGCGCTCGGGCTCGATCCGCAGTTGCCGACGCTGGCGCTGCTGCCTGGCAGCCGGCTCGGCGAAATCGCGAAGATGCTGGCAATTTTCCTCGAAGCGGCGGAGCTGATCCTGCAGCAGTTGCCGACGCTGCGTATTCTAATTCCTGCGGCCAATGCGGGCTGCGACCAAGCGATCCGCGAGCGACTGGCGGCATTTCCAGCACTCACCGACAGCGTGCGCGTGCTTGAAGGCGATGCCCAACGCGCGATGATCGCCAGCGATGTGGTGCTGCTGGCCTCTGGCACCGCTGCACTCGAAGCGATGCTGTGCAAACGCCCGATGGTCGTCGGGCACCGCATTTCGCCGACGACCTATCGCATCGTCACCTCGCTGGGCCTACTAAAAACTCACCATATCAGCCTGCCGAACGTGCTGGCCGGCGAAGGTCTGGTTCCTGAACTCCTGCAGCACGACTGCACGCCGAGCAAACTCGCCGCGGCGCTGCTGCGCTGGCTCGGTCATCCGGCGGCGGCGGATGCGCTGCTGCCGCGTTTCGAGGCGATCCATCGCGAACTGCGCTGTGATGCGTCGGCCCGTGCTGCGGATGCGGTGGCGGAGCTGCTGAACAATCCGGCCACCGCGCATGCGACGTCGGATACCGACGAACCCAGCGCGACGACGCACTGATCCGGTCATGGCGAACGATCGACTCCGCAACCGATGACAGCACGCAAGCCCGCATCGCGCAGCGCCAAAGCCGACACGGCTATCGGAGCGCTATTCGATGACTTCGCCAAGCCAAAGAGTACGGCCAAGCGCGCAGCGCGTGTTTTAGATGATGCGCACGATGCGCGAGAGATTGTTGCCAACGCCCAGCGTCGCATCGCAGGCGTCGATGAAGCCGGACGCGGACCGTTGGCCGGCCCGGTGACGATTGCCGCCGTTATTCTCGATCCAGCGCGACCGATCGCCGGGCTCGACGATTCGAAACAACTTTCGGAAGCCAAGCGCGAGGCGCTGTATCCGCTCATCATCGAACGCGCGCTGGCGTGGCAGGTCGAATTCGTCGAAGCCGAGGAAATCGATCGGCTGAACATTTTTCAGGCAACGCTTGTCGGCATGCGTCGCGCGCTCGAAGCGCTGTCGCCCGCAGCGGAAATCGCGCGGATCGACGGCAACAAGCTACCGCGCGATCTGCCCTGCCCCGCCGAAGCGATCATCGGCGGCGATGCGCTCGAACCGGCGATCATGGCCGCTTCGATCCTCGCGAAAGTCGCGCGCGATCGACACATGTACGCGCTGCATCTGCGCTATCCCGACTACGGCTTCGACCGGCATAAAGGTTATCCCAGCCCCGCGCATCTTGCTGCGTTGAAAGCGCATGGGCCGTGCCCGGAACATCGTCGCAGCTATGCGCCGGTGCGCGATGCGATCGCGCGACAGGCTGCAGGCGAGGATCTGTGATTGCTGATCACGAGTATCCTCACTGTCGTTCATAGCCGCGCAAATGTGGATGCAAGCATCCAGAAAAAGTCGTCCACGCATGAGTCGCGCACGATGACTTCATGAATTTCAGCTGAGAGGTGGATCGAATCGTCGATACGGGTGATGTTTTCGCTACGCTTGTCGCATGAATTGCGAACACCGATTGCTATCTTGACTTGGCTGCAAGGTTTCGCCGGCTTCACCACGCACCACGCACCACGCACCTCGCATCGCGCGAACAGGGCCGGACCAGAGCCCATATGGCGTCCCATGGAACGGAAGCCTGCAGCCACTCGTGGCCGGAGAACGATACATCTTCGGTATGCAACCAAAGACGCAGCTATATGGAGATTTTGATATGCGTAGGATTCGTTCCACTTCCCCCAAACGCGGTCTCGTCGCAGCGCTCGTTCTATCCGCCACGATGCTCGCCCCGATCGCCGCAACCGCAGCCCCGCCAGTAGATCCGTCCGAACCGGCGATCAACCAACAGTTGCTCTCGGCAATGCGCCGCGACCTCGGCCTCGACGCACAACAGGCGAAGCGCTATCTCGATGCCGAACGCTCGGCCATGGCGCGCACGCCGGAAGCCAAGAAACGCCTCGGCGCCGCCTATGCGGGCAGTTGGCTCGAACACGGCAAGGACGGCCGTTTCCGGCTGGTGGTCGCGGCCACCAACGCCGATGCCGCCGAGCAGGCCCGCGCCTTGGGCGCGGAGACCCGGATCGTGAAGCGCAGTCTTGCGCAATTGGATGCGGCCATGGGCCGGCTCGACCAGCTAGGCAAACGCAGCAGAACGGACGCGGGCATCCATGCCTGGTACCTCGATGTAAAGACCAACCAGCTCGTGATCGAAGCCGACTTCAAGGCGCAGGATGCTGCGCTCGATTTCGCCGCGCGCAGCGGCGTCGATGCCGGCGCGGTTCGCTTTCAGGAATCGCGCGGCAAGCCCACCCCGTTCAACATCATCGGCGGCGAGCAATACAACATCTCGAATGGTGATTGGTGTTCGATCGGCTTCCCGGTCACTCGGGGTGCGGACACCGGCTTCGTGACCGCAGGCCATTGCGGCGGCGCCGGTCTCACCACTACCGGCACCAATGGCGTCGCGCAGGGCGTATTCCAGGCCTCGAACTTTCCAGGCACCGACTTCGCCTGGATCCGCCTTACCAACCCCGGCGCCTGGCCGCTGCAGAACTGGGTGACCAACTATGCCGGCGGCACCGTGCCTATCAACGGCAGCAATCCGGCTCCCGTGGGCGCCGCGATCTGCCGCTCCGGCGCACGCACCGGCTATCGCTGCGGCACCATTGTTTCCACCAATGTGACCGTCAACTACGGGATCGGCAATGTGAACGGCCTCGTGCAGTCCAGCGCCTGCGCCGGACGCGGCGATTCCGGCGGCTCGTTCATCACGCCTGCCGGGCAAGCGCAGGGCGTCACCTCGGGCGGCCAGCTTCCCTTCGGCAGCAACGACAACTGTGCGGTGAATCCGCCTGTGACTTACCACCAGCCGCTACTTCCCATCCTGAATCAGTACGGCCTGACCCTTTACACCGGCCCGGTTGCCCCAACCGCGCCCCCGGTGATTTCCCAGTTCGACTGCCCGGTGTTCCTCGACCCGGACCGCACCGGGTTCTATTGCGACGCCAGCTACAGCAGCAGCGGTGCTACCACGGTCAAATGGTTCGGCATCGACCCGGAACCGAGCACCTACGACGACGGCGCCAACACCTGGTATACCGCGGTCTGCGACATCGGCGAGCGCGTTCGAGTCACGCTGCGGGTGACCAACGCCGACGGCAGCGCCTGGCGCAGCGCGTTGTTCAACTGCGGCCCGGCGCTCTGATCCAACGTCGCGCGCCCTTCGCTTCCCCCGACGCGGCAGCCGCAGTCGCATCGTCCCTACACAGGAGCTTCACCATGTCCGTCACCGCACTGCGTTCTTTCGCCACCGTCGCCGCGCTCGCCCTGGCCGGCCCGGCGGCCTTCCTCGCCCCCGCGCCGGCGCAGGCGGCCGTACCCACCATCACCACTTTCGCTTGCCCGCTGGACAACGGCGGCGGACGTTTCTACTGCTTCATCGACTACACCTCAGACAGCGCGGCCACGGTGTCGTGGTCGGGCGGCGGCACCACCATCAACGACAGCGGCCACAGCGATTTCTACGGCCACTGCAGCATCGGTTCAAACATCACGGTCACGGTGACCGTGAGAAATGCTTCTGGTTCGGCTTCGCGCTCGCGCACGTTTCGCTGCAACGGCGGCCCGATCATCCTGTAAGTCGTCCGCCAACCGTCCGGCCGGGAGGGGATAACAGTTCCCTCACGGCTGGCCGTATGGCTGAAGCACGGACATCCGCCGCCCGGCGTTCCATCGGGCGGGCATCTCGAGGCACGCGACCGCTCCAGCGTTGCGTGGCGACTACGCAACGCGAAAAAACGCCCCGTCAAGCCTTGTCGGCATGGCCCTTGCGCCCTACCCTGCCGGTCTGCGTTTTCCGGCCCGCCGATGTCTGCCCGTTTCGCCCATCTCCATTTGCACAGCGAGTATTCGCTCGCCGATTCGACGATCCGCATCCCGGAGCTCGTCGCGCGTTGCGCTGCCCAACATCAGCCGGCAGTCGCGCTGACTGATCGCAATAATCTGTTCGCCCTGGTCAAGTTCTACAAAGCCGCTGAGAGCGCGGGGGTGAAGCCCATCATCGGTGCGGACATCCACGTCGCCGATGGCGACGAAGCCGCCTGGAAGCTCACCCTCCTCTGCCGCGACCGCAGCGGTTATCTGTCGCTATCGCGGCTGCTCAGTCGGGCATGGATGGAAGGCCACCGCAACGATGGCGTTGTGGTTCGCCCGCAGTGGTTGGCCGAGGCGAACGAGGGCCTGTTCGCGCTCGCCGGCCGCCACAGCCAAGCCGGCGCACTGGCTGCCGGCAATCGCCACGATCTGGCCCTGCAGTGGCTGGCCGACTGGCAGCGGCATTTCGACGATCGCATCCATCTGGAACTGACCCGCTGCGGCTTCGATGGCGAAGAAGCCTTCAACACCTTCGCCCTGCATGCCTCGGGCCAACGCGGGCTGCCGGTGATCGCCAGCAACGAGGTGCGCTTCCTTGACGCCGACGGCTTCGAAGCCCATGAGGCTCGCGTCTGCATCTCCTCCGGCCGCGTGCTCGACGATCCCAAGCGCCCGCGCGACTACACCGATCAGCAGTATCTGAAATCGTCAGAGGAGATGGCGGCGCTGTTCGCGCACGACGCACCGGACGCGATCGACAATGCGATCGATCTAGCCAAGCGCTGCAACCTCGAACTCTCGCTGGGCACCTACTATCTGCCTGCGTTTCCGGTACCGAGCGATCACACCCTCGATAGTTGGATGCGCAAAGAAGCCCACGATGGCCTGGAAAAGCGCCTGCAGACGTATCCGCTGGCGCCCGGCCACGACCGCGCCAGCTACGCATCGCGCCTGAATATCGAACTCGATGTGATCGTGAAGATGGGCTTCCCCGGCTACTTCCTGATCGTTGCGGACTTCATCAACTGGGGCAAACAGAAGGGCATTCCGGTCGGCCCGGGCCGCGGCTCGGGTGCCGGCTCGCTGGTGGCGTGGGCATTGGGCATCACCGATCTCGACCCGCTGCCCTACGACCTGCTGTTCGAGCGCTTCCTGAACCCCGAACGGGTGTCGATGCCCGACTTCGACATCGACTTCTGCATGGACCGCCGCGACGAGGTCATCGACTATGTCGCCGCGAAATACGGCCGCGACCGCGTCAGTCAGATCATCACCTACGGCACGATGTCGGCGAAGGCCGTCGTGCGCGATGCCGGCCGCGTGCTCGGCTACCCCTACGGCTTGGTCGATGGCATCGCCAAACTCATTCCGCTGCAGCCGGCCGACCCGCTGTCGCTCGAAGATGCGCTGGGCATCAGCGAACGCGCGCGCAAAGAGCCCGACCGGGCGATCGCCGAGCTGAAAGAGCGCTACGCCAGCGAAGACGATGTCCGCGATCTGATCGACCTCGCGCTGCAGCTCGAAGACCTCACCCGCAACGCCGGCAGACACGCCGGCGGCGTGGTGATCGCGCCGGCGCCGCTTTCGGAATTCTGCCCGCTGTTCGCCGAACACGACGTTGGCGGCCGCGGCAAAAACCCGGTGACGCAATTCGACAAGGACGATGTCGAAACGATCGGCCTGGTGAAGTTCGACTTCCTCGGCCTGCGCACGCTCACGATCATCGATTGGGCGGTGAAGGCGATCAACACACGGCAGCCGCAGGCTGCAGCTGACGCCCTTCTCCCGCCAGCGGGAAAAGGTGCCGGCAGGGCGGATGAGGGCATCGTCGGCGGCAAGCTCGACATCAACGCGCTCCCGTTGAACGATAAACCGACATACGAACTGTTCGCGCGCGGCGATACCGTCGCCGTGTTCCAGTTCGAATCGCGCGGCATGCGCGAACTGCTCAAACGCGCCAAACCCGACACTTTCGAAGACATCATCGCGCTGGCCGCGCTGTTCCGTCCCGGCCCGCTGGGCTCGGGGATGGACCGCGAATGGGTGGATCGCAAACACGGCCGCACGGACGTGAGCTACCCACATCCGGCACTGGAGCCGGTGCTGAAGCCGACCTACGGCGTGATCGTGTACCAAGAACAAGTGATGCAGATCGCGCAGGTGCTAGCCGGCTACTCGCTGGGCGGCGCTGATTTGCTACGCCGCGCGATGGGCAAGAAAAAAGCCGAGGAAATGGCGAAAGAACGCGCCAAGTTCGAGGACGGCTCGGCCGAGCGCGGCGTCGATCCGCGAATCGCGACCCAGATCTTCGATTTGATGGAAAAATTTGCCGAGTACGGCTTCAACAAGTCGCACTCGGCCGCGTATGCGCTGGTCGCCTATCAAACCGCGTGGCTGAAAGTGCATTACCCGGCCGAATTCATGGCCGCAGTCATGTCCTCGGACATGGACAACACCGACAAAGTGGTCGGTTTCTTGGACGAAGCGCGTGCGATCGGCCTCAACGTGCGGCCACCGGACGTCAACAGCTCGAATTACATGTTCGAGGCGATCGACGACGAACTGTCCGGCGCGCAAGCGCGCTCGGGCACGATTCGCTACGGCCTAGGCGCGGTGAAAGGCGTCGGCCGCGGCGCTTGCGAGGCGATCGCTGAGGAACGTACTAGAAACGGCCCGTTTGTCGATTTGCTGGATTTCTGCAAACGCGTCGATTCCTCGAAACTCAACCGGCGCACGCTGGAAGCGTTGGTCAGCGCCGGCGCATTGGATGCCTTGGGCAAGAATCGGCCATCGCTGCTGCTGCAACTGCCCGAAGTGCTGAAAGCCACCGATCAGCTCGCCCGCGAGCGCGATGCCGGACAAGTCTCGCTGTTTGGCGGTCCCGCCGCGTCCACGCCAGCGCTGAAACTCGATTTGCCCGAAACCAGCGATTGGTCGCTGGTGCAGAAACTCACCGGCGAACGCGACACTCTCGGCCACTATCTCAGCGGCCATCCGCTCGATCCGTATCGCGAAGAACTCAACGCGTTGGTCGGCCATGATCTGGGCAAACTCGATACGCTCTGGGAAAACACCGCTCCGCCCGCACGCAACAAAGGCGGCGATGGCGAGAGCGGCGGGCGCCAATGGCGTGCGGAAGCAACGGTCATCGTCGCCGGCATGGTCATCGGCATGCGTAAACGCGGCGATTCACAGGCGTTCGTGCAAATCGAAGACGGCCGCGGCCGATTGGAATGCGCCTTCTTCGCCGACGCCTATTTCGAGTATCAACAGCTTCTGACCCGCGACCGCATTCTGTTGATCGAAGGCGGCCTGCGCGAAGACGAATTCAGCGGCGGTTTCTCGCTGCGCGCGCGCCGCTGCTGGGATTACCGGCAAGTCTGCGCGCAGCATGCGCAGCGCCTGTCGCTGCGGCTCGATCTGCGCGAACCGGGATTGATGCAGAAAATCGAAGCGCTGCTGGCGCAGCATCGCCCCGGTCACACACCACTGCGTTTCGATCTGCTGCTGCCGCAGGGGGCCGCAGGCAGCCTCGACCTCAACGGCGGCCAATCCGTACGTGTCGAAGCGGACCTGCCCAACGCCCTGCGCGCGCTGCCTGGCGTGCGCACGGTGAAGTTGGCGATCGGTAGACCCTGGTAAGGCTAGGGTTCCGCAGTCGGGACATTGGACAGCGAGGCACGTGCTGCGGTTGAGCGATGCTCCGCCGCATGTTGACTCTCCGCTCAACCGCTTCCCGGCTACTGCTTGCCGATGCCTGCGTCCTGGACCCATTGCATACTGCCCAGTGCGGTGTTTGCCGACGGCCTAGGCTAGACTGACGTTACTCCCGGCCACGGATCGCCTGTCACGCATGAATCCCAATTACCTCGACTTTGAACAGCCCATCGCCGATCTGGAAGCGAAAATCCAGGAGCTACGCCATGCCAGCACTGGCCCGGCGGTCAATATCGATGCCGAAATCCACGCGCTGGAAGGCAAACTGCGGGTGCGGACGGCTCAGATCTTCCGTGACCTCAGCGCTTGGCAGGTCTCGCAATTGGCCCGCCACCCAGCCCGGCCGTACACGCTCGATTACCTGCGCGTGATCTGCGACGAATTCCAAGAACTCGCCGGCGACCGCGCTTTCGCCAATGACAATGCCATCGTCGGCGGCCTGGCCCGGATCGGCGGGCGCAGCGTGATGGTGATCGGTCACGAGAAAGGCCGCGATACCAAAGCCAAAGTGCGGCGCAATTTCGGCATGCCCAAGCCCGAGGGCTACCGCAAGGCGCTGCGGCTGATGAAGATGGCCGAACGCTTCGGTTTGCCGGTGCTCACCTTCATCGACACCGCCGGCGCATGGCCGGGCATCGACGCCGAAGAGCGCGGCCAGTCCGAAGCGATCGCGCGCAATCTGATGGAAATGGCCGAACTGAAAGTGCCGATCATCTGCACGGTGATCGGTGAAGGCGGTTCCGGCGGCGCGCTCGCCATCGGCGTCGGCGACCGCACGCTGATGCTGGAATACAGCACCTACTCCGTCATCACCCCAGAAGGCTGCGCCTCGATCTTGTGGAAAACAGCAGATAAAGCCAAAGACGCTGCCGAGCAATTGAATATGACCGCCAAACGCCTGCTCACGCTTGGCCTGATCGACAAAGTGGTGCGGGAGCCGATCGGCGGCGCGCACCGCAATCCAACGCAGATGGCCAAACGTCTGAAAGCCGTACTGCTCAACGAATTGGACGCGATCCAACCGCTAACGATTGAGCAATTGTTGCAGCGCCGCTACGAGCGCCTGCGCGGCTATGGGGCGTATGAAGCGGCATCGAACAGCGGCGCAGCCTATGCCGCGCTTGCGGGCTAATCGGACCGAAGCCGCTTAGCAGGTTGCTGAAACACCTCCATCCAGTAGATATTTCAGTTCATACGTCCGCCACATGTCCGCACGTACGAACGGCGACAGCCTCGCGATCTAGGCTGAACAGCGAAGCGGGCCCTGAGCGGAGCGAAGGGTAAGAGCCTGTTTAGACTCTAAGGCGCATTGCGCCGAATCATCAATCGTTGACGCGCTTGCTTCGACGACGCATGCCATGCCGGCCGCCAGGAGCACCCGCATGCACGTTTCTCCCTCGCGTCGCCAATCATCTGGCGCGCGCCGTAGCGGATCGCACCCCGCGAACATATCCGCCGATCTCGAAACATCCACGCGCAGTGCGAACAAGACGCTGAACGTCGCAACAGACGCAAGCGCACCGGGAAACAGCGATGGCACGCTGCCGACTTTGCCAACGGCGGCTTTGCCAACGGCGGCGCTGTCAACGTCGGTTCTATCAACACCCACGCAGACAACACAGACATCGACCGCGTCCGAGCCATCGCCAACGACGTCGGCCTCGGAACTCAAGGCCGCAGCGGCAGCGGGGTTGTTGGAACCCGGACTCTCCACAGACGCCGCACAGCGCATGGCGTCGATACCGCTCAGCGACGAAGACAGCACCAGCGCGCCTTTGCCTGCGGATGACCCGTATCGCATGCGGATGCGGCGCCGCGATTACGAGGCAGAGAAGAAAACGCTGCAAATCGAGCTACTGAAGGTGCAGCGCTGGGTCAAGGACACCGGCCAGCGCATCATCATCTTGTTCGAGAGCCGCGACGCAGCGGAAAAGGACGGCGGGGGCAAGGGCGGCGCGATCAAGCGCTCCACCGAACATCTCAATCCGCGCGGATCGCAGTTGATATCACCGCGCAGGCGTGAAGCGGGTGATGGACTTCTGCACACCCGGCGAATACCTGGAATTCCTACGCGAAGCGCCCGAATTCGAGCGCATGCTGGTCCGTAGCGGAATTCGACTCTACAAATTCTGGTTCTCGGTCAGTCGCGAAGAACAATTGCGCCGCTTCAAATCCACGCGCAGCGATCCGCTGAAGCACTGGAAGCTATCGCCCATCGATCTGCAGTCGCTGGACAAATGGCCCGAGTACACCGAAGCAAAGACCGCAATGTTCTTCAACACCGACACTGCGGAAGCGCCGTGGCAGGCGATCAAATCCGACGACAAGAAACGCGCCTGTTTCAGTGCGATGCGACATTTCCTGAACACTCTACCCTACCCGGAAAAACACGCGCGTATCGCACGCGTAGCACACCCGCTGATCGTCGATAGCGCTCTGGAGGTGCTTACGAACGGAAAATAAGCGCGTCTGGCGACACGCAGCGATTGCCTTGAAACGCACTATCGCGGCAGACTAGCGACTCGAAACCATCGCTGCGTGCGAATGGCCGCATCTACTCATATCGAACCGACGCAATACGAGTATTCGCGGCGCTTGGCACCTCTAGCTATCGACGGTCTTGGCCGTGCCGCCGTTACTGTATTGATCGATTACGGTCGACGGTCCAATGATGCTCCCAGTGTTTTCGGCGCGCATCGTGACCTCCGGATTACGCATTTTTGCCGGCATCTCGGACACGATCGCGACGAAAAGAGGACAAAAAACCGAACCATATCGCGAAAAAATCAAAAAACCCGCAAAAAACAGCCAAAAAGGGCTTGGCGAATACGCAGCCTTGGCCTACAGTTCGCATGCCGGCATGATTCCGGTCCAGACACTGATCAACCATCCGACGAGGAAACTCAACTCTCATGGCAACGAAAAAGAAAACCGCCAAAAAAGCCGCTGCGAAGACGGCTGCTCCGAAGCCGATCAAAGAAGCGATGAGCAAGTCCGCTCTAGTCGCTCACATCGCCGGTGCCACCGACGTGGCCGCCAAGGACGTGCGCGCTGTAATGGCTGCGCTCGAAGGCGCGATCCACGCTTCGATCGGCAAAAAAGGCGCTGGCATGTTCGTACTGCCCGGCGTGCTGAAGATCACCGCCGTCAGCGTTGCGGCCAAGCCCAAGCGTAAGGGCATCAACCCATTCACTGGCCTGGAAACCACCTTCGCCGCCAAGCCAGCGACCGTGAAGGTTAAAGTGCGTCCGATGAAAAAGCTCAAGGACGCCGCCACGTCCTAAGACGTGGGCCAGCCAAGCGACAGTCTTATCGGGTTCTCTTTGAGCCCGCGACGGCAAGAACAGCCGAATTTCATCGTGAAATTCGGCTTTTTTGTGGCTTCGATCAACGGCGTTATCCTATTGTCGCGTTTGTCGCTGCTGCGGGTGCCGCGTATGCGCGCCGCGTCGGCAGATGCGGACTAAGCCGCTCTTCATCCATCCTCTCAACATGCCCAAAGCCATCGATGCCGAACATGCTCGCCAACTAACCGACCTGCCGAATGTCGGACCTGCGACAGTGGCCGATCTGAAACTCCTCGGTATTCTCAAACCGCTGGAGCTGCGAGGGCGCGACCCCTATGCACTGTATCGCCAGCTATGCGAAACGACCGGCGTTCGCCACGACCCTTGCGTAATCGATGTTTTCATCAGCGCGGTCAGGTTTATGGAAGGCGCTGCAGCGCGGCCATGGTGGCACTACACGCAAGAGCGTAAATCGGCGCTAGCGGGCGATCCGTCGCTGGCGCGATTCGCGGATCGACATCGATCGCTGCTCCGATAAGCGATCGCTCGAATCATCGCTGTGCTGCCAGTACATGATGCTCTTCGCTTCGCCGTCAACATCGCTAGGTTTGTCGGCTGCAATCCGCACGTTATTAAACGATCCTTAGAGCCTGTTTAGAATCTCTCCATGCTCCGCGCTGAGCCACAGAACGCGCGGAACAAGGAGGAGCGAGGGAATGGATATCCATCCATGACCGAGCGAGGACGCCGTGCCGCACGCTCTGAGGCTCAGCCCTTCGGGTTGTGCCGCCGCGACACGCTGAGGCCCGCGCGCCGCATGCGGTTGGACAGTATGACCAGACCACCAGTCTGGCGCTGCGCTACGCTCGAACCTCCGCTTGCCGCGGCGACGTAACGCGGAGCATGGAGAGATTCTAAACAGGCTCTTAAGCGACGCCGATATCGCCGAATCGCCAAATTTTCTTGGCTAATTTCTGGCTGCATGCCTTTCCGCCCCATGATCAAGAGCGCGCGACCGCCTGAATTTCATGCGCGACGCGGTTATCCTGCTCGTACCTCCCAGAGCCACTGCCATGTCGCCCATACTGAATGTTATCGCCCGTTTCCGCTTCGCCGCTCTGCTGGTCGCGGCACTCGCCGTCGCCGGCTGCGCCTCCATCGATAAAGCAGGCGCGTTGATCACCAACCGCATCGCGTTCGACGCGGAAGACGTGCAAACCTATCTTGATCGTCAGTACCCGCGCGATTACAAACAGTTCGGCGGTTTGGCCAGTCTGCGCGTGCTCAATCCGCGCGTCGCGATTCCCGAGAGCGATAACCGGTTGCATCTGGACTTCGATATCGGCATCGAAGGTTTGGGCATGCGTGGCGAGAAACCGGTCGGACACTTCGCCGTCACTAGCGGATTGCGTTACGACAGCGCTAGGCAAGCCCTATATCTCGAAGAACCGACGCTGGAATCGGCCGAACTGCCGCTGCTCGGCGGGCGTATGAATGCGACTGGGCGCGATCTCATCAACGGCTGGCTGCGCGACTACGCCCGCGTCGAGCCGGTGTACACGCTCGACGCCGAACACCTGAAGGCACTGGGCTCGCGCCGGGTCGCCGGCACCCTCGTCGAAAACGGCAAGATCGTGATCAAATTGGATCGTTGAACGCAGCTTGCACTTAAAAATTTCTTTAGCGGGCGCCGAATCTCTTTACCGAGCTTCGGCCCACGTCGGCGACTTCATCTATCTTCGAGATCGCACTGCTGAACGCCGCTCCACTGCCCTGAAAAACCGGTAGCGACGGCATGGATAAAGCGCCTAAATTCGCCTATTCGAACAATTGACATATTGAAGTAGGCCGCTCATCGGCAACCGCCGCGCACATATCGCCTCGCGGTGAAATCAAAGAGCTGTTCGACGCGATACGGGTGACGCAGACGATCGCGCGGACGATCGCGCGGACGATCGCGAGTCGCGCGGAGTATCGCGCGGACGCGCTTTCTCAAATCTCGAAACGATACGACAGTTTGACCAGCAACTGCTCGCTGTCGCGCAAATCGAAAGCATTGTTGAATTCGTCGCGAGCGGAGTATGGCCCGTTCCCCACATCGAGCAGCGAGCCGCCGCGCACATAAGCGATATAGAGATACGACAGCGGCGCAAATTCGTAGCGATAGCGCACTTGAAAACCGAGATTGCGCAGAGCGAAATCATCGATGACGTCGTCGCTGCGGACTGCCTCGCCATTCGCGGCGACGCGCCAAGCGCGCTTGGCTTGCGCATTCAAGCCCAGCGCTTCGAGTCGCACGCGCAATTCCTGCTTCCCGCCGATCAACCATGCGGCGCCTGCATTCATAAACACTTGTTCGGAGCGATACGTGCCGAGCAAATTTCCGCCTCGCCACAGCAGCAAATCGGGACTACTCTTTAGTTCCAAGTCGGCAAAAAAGCTTAGATCGTCGTTGACCGCGTAGGTGGGTTCAACGCTTGCGCTCACACTGCCGCGATCCAAGCCGCCCAATCCCTCGGCCCTGTAATTGAGATTGGCGTAAAAGGACCAATGATTCTTTTTCGGGAAGAAACGCTCGACGAAAGCAAAAAGTTTCCCAGGGTGATCGACCGCGCCGTTGCCACGCGTGATCAGGTCGTCGTGTCCCGACGTCCAAACGGCGATATCGATCAACTGATTGCCGCCGTCGCGGCGTTCGCTGTAGCGGGTGACCGCAAAAGCATCGCCGATGAACAAACCGTCATCGTTGACCCTGCGCGATACCGCATAGCGCCACTGGTGCGACGCGAACGGCGATGATTCCGGCACATCGGTGATGCGGCGCGCGAGTTCGTAGCGCGCATAATTATAGTTATTGCGGTCGAGGAAGCCAAAATCGTTGAGCTGCAGATCGTCGCCCGTATGCAGCAGATACAGCTGCTGCCGCCAGTTCTGGTCGATGTCGTGATCGATCCGCATCTGCGCGCCGCTATCGCGAATGCGCTCGCCGGCTTGGTCGATGCTGGACGCGACCACGGTCGTGCGGATGTTCCAATTCGATGCAGGCGCCCAACGATGATCGATGGCAGCCACCGTCGCTTCGCGATCGAGGACGGGGCGCTCAACGCGCGTCAACGTTGCGCCAATGCCCATCGTGCCGATCGTGCCGTTACTGAAGTCTCGGCTCGCGCGTAGCGCATAGAAGTCGCGACCGACGGCATCGCCTTCCGTCGCCGCGAACACGCCGTAGCCGAATCCGCCGACACTGCCGTTGACCTTGACCGCTGCGGTCACATCGCCGGAGCCGTCGCCGTCGTCGGCGATACCGCCGACGCGTCGGGTGTAGATCAATTGCTGCGCATTGCCGAGCGAACCGAATGGGATCTCGAAATAGCCCTGATTCTCGGTGAAGAACGGACGCTTGTCGCCGAAGAACGTTTCGATTGCGCTGAAGTTCACCACAATGCCGTCGCTTTCGACTTGGCCGAAATCCGGGTTTAGGGTCGCACTGACCTGGAAACGACCATTCGGTTTCCAAAACAGATCGAGTCCGGCGTCGAAGTCGCTCTCGCCGCCGATGTTGTCGTGCAGCCCGACGACATAAGGCGTCACCGCCAGCAGCGATTGGCTGTATTGCGGAATTTCGACTTTTTCGAGCGCGGTGAGATAACGCTGATCGGTGAAGCTGATCGCAGGCCAGGTCATGCGGTCGCCGGTGTCGCCGATCACGCGATCGAGCGCCAGCCCGATCGTCCGGGTTTGTCCGTTGCCATCGCGCATCGGCGCGATATGCCAGGGAATCAGCATCTCCGCCGACCAACCTTGATCGTCTTCGGACACCGCATGCCGCCATGAACCGTCCCAGTCGGCGTTGAATTGGTTTTCGTTGGTGATGGTGCTGTCGCCGATGCCGTTCGATAGCGCAAGCATGAAGTTGTAGCCGCTGCGGCCATCGCCATCGAAGTCCACGTAGACATTCACGCGATCGACATTGCCGTTTTGGTCGCGCTGGAAGCGCTGTTTGGTACGCGGAATCTCAGCCGGCTGCGTGCTGCGGAAGGCCACCGCAAGACCGTCTTCGGTGGCCATGTACCAGGCTTCGGTCTTGTGTTTCGCTGGCTCACGGGTGAGCGGCTGGGTAAGACGGAAATCGTCGACGCGCTTCGCAGCGGACCATTCCTGCGGATCGATACGGCCGTCGATCTCGAGCGCGAAAGACGGCGTGGACATCGCGCAAAGCGACGGCGCTATCACAAGCGAAAAGTGGATAGGGCGCATCGTTTTAACTCCGAATTCCATGCGCGCGTACTGTTCCTTCGACGGCATCAGGGCGACTGTCGTAAGTCATAAAGAGCGTTTCCTTTCGCGTTGACTGTGATTTCAAGACGGATTAAATGTGGCCGAGCCTTGCCGAATTCGGCGTTGTGCGGCCGGTATCGCTCAGCGCTTAGGCTGGAGCATGGTCCCGGTGCAGTTTTTAGAACCGCACTTGCAGGCCCAGAGTTTCTTGGCTTTAGCCGTATGCGGCTCGTCCAGAACGATGCCGTAGTTGTAGGTCAGTTCTTCGCCTTCCTTAATGTCGCGAATGGCTTCGATGAAGATCTTGTCTTTGTGTGCCTTGCCCTTGGCGTTCTCTTCGATCACCGCTTCGCAGTTGGGATTGCAACTGTGGTTGATCCAGCGGGCGACATTGCCGCCGACGTTCGCGTCGACTACGTAGTCTGCGTTGAGCGTGAACAAAAAGGTGTGGCCGTTCTCCTCCAGCTCGGCGTACTCCTCATCGACGTTGTCGTGGGTGCGCATCTTGCCCTTGTAACGCACGATGCGCTCGCCTTTCTTGATCGGTTCATCGGCGAACACGCCGTTGCCGTGGATCGGTGAGAGGCGGGCGACGATTTTCTTCTTCGACATGGCGGCAACGGTTCGAACGGGTTCGGGATTATGGCCGATTCCGCGTCTTTTTTGCGCAACACGCGCAGCGGCCACGGGAAGGGCCGGTGCCGACGCCACCAAGGCGGCATTACGGTATCGCCCGGGACTCGGCCTTTATCCGTCATGCCCTTATCCGTCATGCCCTTATCCGTCATGTCCCTTATTCGTCATGCCCTTATCGGCCATCCCAATCACGCCCATCGGCCTGCGGATTTGAGCCTGGGCGAGCGAAAGCGTACAATTTCGGTCCTGTTTGGTCCCAGCCCGCAAATTCCAGCCCACCTGCACCACCCCACCTGCACCGACCCCGCCAGCGACGCCTACGAGGCCGCCAGCCCATGCTTCGAGTCACCAAACTCACCGATTACGCCAGCGTCGTTCTGACCGTGCTGGCCACCGAGACCGACGCCGTGCTCAGCGCGACCGGTTTGGCTGAGCGTGCCGGCCTGGAAGCGACCACCGTCGCCAAGGTGCTGAAGCCGCTGGCCCAGGCCGGGTTGGTGCAGGCCTTCCGCGGCGTGAACGGCGGCTATCGCCTCGCCCGCGCGCCGAGCGAGATTTCGCTGGTCGAGATTGTGGAAGCGATCGAAGGCCCGCTGGCGATGACCGAATGCAGCATCCACGACAGTCATTGCGAGATCGAACACTCGTGCAGCGCCCGCGCGAATTGGCGACGGATCAACGATGTCGTCGCCGATGTCCTGCGCAAGGTCTCGCTGGCGGACATGCTGTCGCCCGCACCCGCTCTCGCGGCCGCTTCGCCGCGTAAAACCATTCCTCTCGCGCTGGACGCGAACTGAGACCGCCGATGAACACCGCAGCGCTTCCCTATTCCGCTGATATTGCTGCCACTGCCGAGGACCCCGTGCAGAACGCCGAGATCCTCGAACAGCTCGGCCGTCGCTACGACGCCGGCTTCGTCACCGATATCGAAACCGAGACCCTGCCGCCGGGGCTGAACGAGGACGTGGTTCGTTTTCTTTCGGCGAAAAAAGAAGAACCCGAGTGGATGACGCAATGGCGCCTCGCCGCATATCGGCATTGGCTGACGATGACGCCGCCGCACTGGGCGAAACTCGACATCGCCGCGATCGATTTCCAGTCGATCAGCTACTACGCCGCGCCGAAAGGCCCGAAATACGCATCGCTCGACGACGTACCGCAAGAATTGCTAGATACCTACGACAAACTCGGCGTGCCGTTACACGAGCGCGCAAGACTTGCTGGCGTAGCGGTCGATGCCGTGTTCGATTCCGTCAGCGTAGGGACGACCTATCGCAAAGAGCTGGCCGAGAAAGGCATCATCTTCTGCTCGATGTCCGAAGCGATCAAAGAGCATCCGGATCTCGTCAAACAGTATCTCGGCAGCGTGGTGCCGGTCGGCGATAACTATTTCGCTGCGCTCAATTGCGCGGTGTTTTCCGATGGCAGCTTCGTGTTCATTCCCAAGGGCGTGCGCAGCCCAATGGAACTCAGCACCTACTTCCGCATCAACGCGATGAACACCGGCCAGTTCGAGCGCACCTTGATCATCGCCGAAGACAAGGCTTACGTGAGCTATCTCGAAGGCTGCACCGCGCCGATGCGCGACGAGAACCAACTGCACGCGGCGGTGGTGGAATTGGTCGTCCTCGAAGACGCCGAAATCAAATATTCGACGGTGCAAAACTGGTATCCCGGCGATGAAAATGGCGTCGGCGGTATCTATAACTTCGTGACCAAGCGCGGCGAATGCCGCGGCGCACGCAGCAAAATCAGTTGGACTCAGGTCGAAACCGGCTCCGCGATTACCTGGAAATACCCGTCCTGCGTGCTGATCGGCGACGACTCGACCGGCGAATTTTATTCGGTGGCCCTCACCCATCATCGCCAGCAGGCCGACACCGGCACCAAGATGATCCACGTCGGTAAGCGCACCAAATCGAAAATCGTCAGCAAGGGCATCAGCGCCGGACGCGGCCAGAACAGCTATCGCGGCCTGGTGAAAGTGGAGCGCGGCGCCGACGGTGCGCGCAATCACACCCAATGCGACAGCTTGTTGATCGGCAAACGCTGTGGCGCACACACCTTTCCCTACATCGAAGTGAAGAATCCGACCGCGACCGTCGAACACGAGGCCACTACCTCGAAGATCAGCGACGATCAGATGTTCTACTGCCGCAGCCGCGGCATCGGCCAGGAAGACGCGGTGTCGTTGATCGTCGATGGCTTCTGCAAAACGGTGTTCCGCGAATTGCCGATGGAATTCGCGGTAGAAGCCAAGAAACTGCTGGAAGTCTCGCTGGAAGGGAGCGTCGGATGAACCTCGGCGATCTCATCGGCACGCTCGGCGTGACCACGCTATTGATCGCATTCGTGCTCAATCAACAGCGCAAGCTGTCCGAGCACTCGCGTCCGTTTTTGGCGATGAATCTGGTCGGCGCTGTGCTGTCCGCAGTGTCGGCATGGTTGGTGAACTTCTATCCGTTCCTGGTGCTGGAATCGGTCTGGGCGGTGGTCGCCGGTTGGGGCCTGCTGCGCTGGCGCGCGGACCTGCAGGACTAAGCGACGACGATGCGCTTCACCATCTCCTCGACCATGATCCAGAAGACTTCGCTGCGCGCGGTGGCGATGGTGGCGTGCGCGCTGGCATTCGCAGCAGCGCTCGCCGGTTGTGTCGGGGCTAAGAACACGGAATCGGTGGACGCCGCATTGGCGCCGCAGGCCGAAGCAACGAACAACAACGCCTTCACGATCGTCGCCGAATTCAGCGCGAAAGACACCCTGGCCGCAGAACGCGACCGCCGCATTCTGCGCTGGGCCGAAAGCGGCTGCGGCATGTCGCCGGTGGTGAACACCTCGACGATGCTGCTGAACGATGCGGTGCTGCAGCCGGATTTCGTGATCGAATTCGCACCCGACGGCCGCGTCTTGCGCACCTGGGGCAAACCGTACAACGCGCAGATCGGCGTGCTGCGCGGCGACCGCATCAGCTTCGCGCAAACGGAGAACGGCCACGAACGCATGTATTGGACCGATGCCGCTGGCCGCATCGCGCCTGGCGACGCGGCTGCAAACACGCGACCGCGCATCGACGAAAGCGCGCCGATCGATTGTCCGCCGCTCGAATTGTTCGGCGATTCCGGACTCCTAGGCTGTTTCGAAACGATGGATGCCGCAAGCGGAAAATCGCATCGCATCGCGCTCGAAGCCGCCTGCACCTGATTGTTCTCTCGCAATTCCAACCGCATGCACCACGCACCATATTCTGGACACGATTCCATGCTGAAGATCGATAATCTCCACGCCAGCGTCGCCGGCAAACACATTCTCAAAGGCCTCACGCTCGAAGTGAAACCGGGCGAAGTGCACGCGATCATGGGGCCGAACGGCGCCGGCAAATCCACGCTCGGCAATGTGCTCGCCGGCCGTGAAGGCTACGAGATCACCGAAGGCTCGGTGCTGTTCGAAGGTCGCGATCTGCTCGCGCTTGCGCCCGAAGAACGCGCTGCTGCCGGCATGTTTCTCGCATTCCAGTATCCGGTCGAAATTCCCGGCGTGAACAACACCTATTTCCTGCGCACTTCGCTCAACGCGCAGCGCAAAGCCCGCGGCGAAACCGAGCTGGACTCGATGCAGTTCTTGAAACTCGTGCGCGAGAAACTGGCCGTGCTGCATCTGAAAGACGAACTGCTGCACCGCGGCGTCAATGAAGGCTTTAGCGGCGGCGAGAAAAAGCGCAACGAGATTTTCCAACTCGCGGTGCTCGAACCGAAGCTGGCGATCCTCGACGAAACCGATTCCGGCCTGGATATCGACGCCTTACGCACCGTCGCCGACGGCGTGAACGCCTTGCGCAATTCGGACCGCGCATTCCTAGTCATCACCCACTACCAACGCCTGCTCGACTACATCACGCCGGATGTGGTGCACGTGCTCGCTGACGGCCGCATCGTCGAAAGCGGCGGCCCGGAACTGGCACTGCAACTCGAAGCGCATGGCTATGCTTGGATCAAAGACCGGGTCGCGCCGGGTGAGACAGCGCGCTCGCGGACCACTGGTCCGCGCGATGAGGAACGCCCGGCGGGCGCGACGGCAACGGCACGATGAGCACGCTGCTGGACTCTTTCGCCGACGCGTTCGCGCGCTTCGAAGGGCGCGACGCCGCTGGGCTCGGCGATGCGCGGCGCGAGGCGATGGCGACCGCGCTGCGCGACGGCCTACCCGGCGCGCGGGTCGAAGCCTGGAAATACACGTCATTGCGTGCATTGGAACGGCGCAGTTTTGCCGATGGCGACGATGCGCTTCCCACTTCGATACCGGCCGTCGTGAATGCGATTCCCGCGCCACGAATGGTCTTCGTCAATGGCCGCTATGCCGCAGACTGGAGCGATATCCAGGGTTTGCCCGAAGGCGCATCGCTGCAGCCGCTATCGCAGGTATTGCGCGACGGCGATGCGCGCGACGCGAACATGCTTGCGCGCCGCTTCGAGCGCGCCGACGAAGTGTTCGCGCGACTTAACGCCGCGCTCGCCGATGAAGGCGTTGTGCTGCGTGTCGATGCTGGCGTCGCGGTTGAAGCCTGCGTGCATGTAGTCTTCGTCGGCATGCCCGCATCGGCCGACCGCAGCCGCTATCTGCGTCATCTGATCGATCTGCGCAGCGACGCATCGCTGAGCGTGATCGAACACCACATCGCTGATGGCGAACACAGGCATCTGTTCAATAGCCTTATGCATGTGCATCTTGGCCACGGTGCGCGCTTGCAACATGCGCGTCTGCAAAACGACGCCGCTGGCGCCAGTCTGATCGCACGCACCGACGCCGTGCTGGCGCGCGAAGCCGAGTACCGTCGGCTTGATCTCGAACTAGGTTCTGCGTTATCGCGACATGAGTTCAACGTGCGCTTGGAAGGCGAAGGCGCACGCCTGCGCGCGAACGGCGTGTTGCTCGCCGACGGCCGTCGCCATGTCGATACGCGCTTGGGCATCGAACACATCGCCCGCGACACTGCCTGCCAGTTGCTTTGGCGCGGTCTGGGCAGCGGTCGCGGCCGCGCGGTGTTTCACGGCGGCATCACCATCCGCGAGGGCGCAGACGGTAGCGATGCCGACCTATCCAATAAGAATCTACTGCTCTCGGCCGATGCCGAAATCGATACGCAGCCGGTGCTGATCATTCACGCCGATGAAGTGAAGGCAGCGCACGGCGCGACCGTGGGCCAGATCGATCCGGCATCGCTGTTTTATTTGCGCTCGCGCGGCATCCCGCAGGCGCAGGCGCGCGCCCTGCTCACCTCAGCGTTCTGTCGCGAAACCCTGGCAGTACTCGGCGATAACGGCTCGATGCGCGAGACGCTGCAGATCGCGCTTGATGCGGCGCTCGAGCGCGTCGTTGACGCATCGGAGCGCGGCGCATGAACAGCGATATCTCGCCCGCACCTAGCAATGGCCACCGCGAAGATTCGCCCAATGTGGAGGCATCCGTATGACTGCGATCGCATCTCATATTCCCGATAGGTCTGCCGCAGCCGATTGGGCGCGCATTCGTCGGGATTTTCCGGTTCTGCATCGCGAAGTACACGGCAAACCGCTGATCTATTTTGATTCGGCCAACACCGGGCAGAAGCCGGCGTCGGTGATCGAAACCGTCGACGATTTTTATCGCCGCTACAACGCCAATGTCAGCCGCGCCGTGCATGCACTTGGCAGCGAAGCGACCGAAGCCTACGAGGCGTCGCGCACAAAACTCGCCGGTTTTCTCAAAGCGCATCGCGACGAGTTAGTGCTATGCAGCGGCACGACGTTCGCGATCAATTTAGTCGCCTACTCATGGGCCTTGCCGCGTCTGAAACCCGGCGATGCCATCTTGCTCAGCCGGATGGAGCATCACGCCAATATCGTGCCCTGGCAGCTCGTCGCCGAGCGCAGCGGCGCGATCATTAAGGTCGCCGAGATTCGCGACGACGGCAGCCTCGATCTCGATGCCCTGTACGCGGCGATGACGCCCGATGTGAAATTGCTCGGCCTGACCCACGTCAGCAACGTCTTGGGTACGGTCAATCCGGTGCGCGAGATCTGTCGCGAAGCGCGCAAGCGCGGCATCGTCAGCGTGATCGACGGCTCGCAGGCGGCGCCGCATCTGGCGCTAGACGTGCCGGCACTGGGCTGCGATTTTTACGCGATCACCGGCCACAAAATGTGCGGCCCCACCGGCACCGGCGCGCTGTGGGCGCGACGCGAACACTTGGCCGCGATGCCGCCTTTTATCGGCGGCGGCGATATGATCAAGGAAGTGCGCTTCGAGGGCACGGTCTTCAACGACGGCCCACATCGCTTCGAGGCGGGCACGCCGAATATCGCCGGGCATATTGGATTGGGCGCGGCAGTGGACTATCTCACTGCGCTCGGCATGGAACACGTCGCCGCACGCGAGTCCGAGTTGCTCGCGCACGCGACCGAGGAACTTAGCAAGGTCGATGGTCTGCGCATCTTCGGCCGGGCACCGCAGAAGGCGGCGGTGATCAGTTTCTTGATCGATGGCGCGCATGCGCATGATCTGGCGACCTTGCTCGATCTGCAGGGCGTCGCGGTGCGCTCCGGCCATCATTGCGCGCATCCGCTGATGCAGTTCTTCGGCGTCGCAGCGACCTGCCGCGCTTCGTTCGCGTTTTACAATACGCATGAGGAAATTGAGGCTTTCGTCGCCGCGCTGCACAAGGTGCGGTCGCTGTTGGGTTAATTGTCCGCATTTGAGAATCACTTCTCCGGGAAAATCGCGCTTGTCTACGCTCAACTTCCGCAACGCCACGCACGACGACATCGCTGCGCTGGTCGATCTCGTCACATCGGCCTATCGCGGCGATGCGAGCAAACAAGGTTGGACCACCGAGGCCGACCTCCTCGATGGGCAACGCATCGACCCCGACATGCTGCGCGCCGACTTGGCGCGACCGCAAAGTCTGATCTTGCTGGCGCACGATCGCGATCGGCTAGTCGCTTGCGCCCACATCGCGGTCGAAGCCGACGAAACATATAGCGATGGTAAAGCCGCATATTTCGGCATGTTCTCGGTCAGCCCGGATGCGCAAGGCGGCGGCATCGGCAAAGCCTTACTCGCCGAAGCCGAACGCAGCGCGCGCGATACGCTGGTCTGCACACGGATGCGAATGACCGTCATCGACTGCCGCGAAGAATTGATCGCGTTTTACATACGTCGTGGCTATGCACGCACCGGCATCAAGAAACCGTTTCCTTACGGCGACCCACGCTACGGCTTGCCCAAGCGCGACGATCTGCAGTTCGAGATACTGGAAAAAACATTGACAGACGCCGCGCCGATCGACGCATCGACGCAACGATCCATCGGCGCAAGCGGATACGACACTGGAGCATCGCGCATGAGCGATTGGATTTTCGTCTGCCCCACCGAACAATTGCTGCCTGGCGAAAAAGCCGTGGCTTGGGACGGCGACACGCCGATCGTGGTGATCAACCTCGACGGCGAGTTCTACGCCTTGGAAGATCGCTGCACCCACGACGAGTTCGAATTGTCGTCCGGCGATGTCGATGCCGTCGAAGGCAGCATCGTTTGCGTACTGCACGGCGCGCGCTTCGATATCCGCGAAGGCACGGCGCTGTGCGCGCCCGCCTACGAACCGGTCGCGAAATTCCCCGTCAAGATCGAACATGGCGGCGTTTGGACCCGCGACGACCGCTGAAAAGCGCATAGGGTGCATGTGCCGCGCACCTTCTTTCTATATCAGTATCTTGCGAGTGTCGCGCATCGGCTTTTACCATTGACGAGAAGACAATATGCGTACTGCGGGGCATCTTTGCGATCTTGACGAAGAGCCGGTGCGCGGCACGCGCACCCCATCCTGACGAAGAGCCGGTGCGCGGCATGCGCACCCTATCCTGACGAAGAGCCGGTGCGCGGCATGCGCACCTTATCTTAACGACGAGCCGGTGCGCGGCACGCGCACCCTATGGGGTTGTATTGATGTTTTTGGAATGCGATGCAAGTCGCGACGAACGGCATCAGCTCAAAATTTCCAACCCCAGCGTCGCCAGCATGCCAGTCATGCGTCCGGCCTGCATCGCTTGTTCGCTCGATGCATTGCCTTGCTCCGCACGCTTGGCGACGCCCTGCGCGATCGCAGCGAGGCGAAAGAAACTGAAGGCCAACACGAACGACCAATCGGCTGGGATCGGCCGCCCGCTCACGTGCGAGTAACGCGCGAGTAATGCGGCTTCGTCGGGGATCCCCAGCGCCGCACGATCCAGCCCGGCCAATCCCGGTAGCGCCGGATTGCGCGGCAACCGCAGCGCCATGCAGAAATAGCCGAGATCCGCGAGCGGGTGGCCGAGCGTGGACAACTCCCAATCGACGATCGCGATCACGCGCGGTTCCGTGAGATGGAACATCAGATTGTCGATACGGAAGTCGCCGTGCGCCAGCGCGATCACCCCGTCGTCGGCCGGGCATCGCGCCGGCAGTGCGTCGATCAATGCATCCATCGCCGCGATCTGCCGGGTTTCGCTGGCGCGGTACTGCTCGCTCCAGCGTTTGATTTGGCGCTCGAAATAGCTGCCGGGTTTTCCGTAATCGCTCAAGCCCACCGCACTCGGATCGATCGTATGCAGCGCCGCCATCGCATCGATAATGCCCATGTAAATGTCGGCGCGATCGGCAGGGGCCATGTCGGGCAAGGACGGATCCCAGAAGATGCGGCTATCGACGAAACTCATCAGATAGAACATCGAACCGATGATCGCTTCATCGGCGCACAGATGCAGCGGCTGCGCTACCGGCACTGCGGTGCCGTGCAACGCCTGCAGCACGCGATATTCGCGATCCACCGCATGCGCCGATGGCAGCAACTGCCCCGGCGGCTTGCGACGCAGCACATACGTACCGCTGGCTGCGTCGATGCGATACGTCGGGTTGGACTGGCCGCCCTTGAATTTGGTCGCGGTCAGCGGGCCACGAAAGTCCGCGACGTTCGCTTCGAGATACGCGGCAAGCGAATCGACTGGAAGATCGAGCGAATGAGCCATGGGCAATCCCTTCGAATGAAATTTGTAGGAGGGGCTTCGGCCCCGACGCTTCTTGCAAGCAATCTAGACTAACGATCTAAGAGCCTGTTTAGACTCTCTCCATACTCCGCGTTGCGTCGCCGCGACACGCTGAGGTTCGAGCGTCGCGCAGCGCCAGACGGGTGGTCTGGCATGCTGTCCAACAGCATGCTGTCCAACCGCATGCGGCGCGCGGGCCTCAGCGTGTCGCGGCGGCACAACCCGAAGGGCTGAGCCACAGAACGCACGGCACGGCGTCCTCGCTCGGTCATGGATCGACATCCATTCCCTCGCTCCTCCTTGTTCCGCGCGTTCTGTGGCTCAGCGCGGAGCATGGAGAGAGTCTAAACAGGCTCTAACGGCGTCGGGGCTGAAGCCCCTCCTACGCACATCTGCATCGTCTCAGCCTTTCAACATCGAACGTGCGAGCGACGCGATATGCACTTCATCCGGGCCGTCGGCCAAGCGCAGCGATCGCGCGCCGGCATAGGCCTGCGCCAGGAAATAATCCTGAGATAGGCCACCGCCGCCATGGATCTGCATCGCGCGATCGATCACCGCGCAGGCCATGCGCGGCGCGACGATCTTGATCATGCCGATCAGATCCTTCGCGCCTTTGTTGCCGTAAGCATCCAGCGCAGCCGCAGCCTGCAGCGTGAGCAGACGTGCCTGCTCGATCTCGCAGCGCGACAGCGCGATCGCTTCCTGCGTCATGCCGTGTCCGCCGAGCGGGCGACCGAAGGCTTCGCGATTGCGCGCGCGCTCGATCATCGCTTCCAACGCACGCTGCGCCAAACCGATCAAACGCATGCAGTGGTGAATCCGTCCAGGCCCCAGCCGCGCCTGCGCGATCTCGAAACCGCTGCCGGATTCGCGCAGCAGATTCGCCACCGGCACGCGCACATCCGTGAATTCGATTTCGACGTGGCCGTGCGGCGCGTCGTCGTAACCGAACACCGTGAGCGGACGCACGACGCGCACGCCCGGAGTATTCATCGGCACCAGCACCATCGACTGGCGACGATGCATCAACGCGTCGGGATCGGTCACCCCCATCATGATCAATATCTCGCAGCGCGGATCGCCAGCGCCGGTCGTCCACCACTTGCGGCCGTTGATGACGAACTCATCGCCCTCGCGCACGATCGGCAGTGCGATGTTGGTGGCATCGGAGCTGGCGACATCCGGTTCGGTCATCGCGAACGCCGAGCGGATCTCGCCGGCCAACAGCCGCGGCAGCCACGGCGCCCGCTGTTCCGGCGTTGCGAAATGCAGCAGCACTTCCATATTGCCGGTGTCGGGCGCACTGCAGTTGAACACTTCCGGCGCGAACAGACTGCGGCCGGTGAGTTCGGCGATCGGCGCGTAATCGAGGTTGCTCAAACCGGCGCCGAGTACGGGATCGGGCAGAAACAAATTCCACAGCCCCTGTGCCTTCGCCTCGGCCTTCAGCGATTCCAGCAACGGCGGAATCGTCCACCGCGTCTGCGGCTCGGCCGCATGCGCGAGAAATTCGGCTTCCGCTGGAATAATCTTATCCGCGACGAAACGCGCGACGGCCGTCTGCAAGTCGCGCGATCGCTCGGAAAAAGGAAACAAACTAGCAGTGCGTTCAGTGCTCATCGTCGTCCCGAAAGAGTGTGTGTCCACAGCGTCAAGGCAGCGCTGATGAAGTCAGCGTTGCCGCAGCACAGGGATGTGCTGCCCGCGAATCAATCGCGGCAGCGATTGGTTCGCGCGAGCAAGCGCGCACTTGGTTCGCGCTTGCGACCGCTGAATAAGTCCAGAGCCTGCCCCGGACCCGATCCGGGGATGGACTTGTTCAGCGTTGCCTAATAGTACGTCCATAGCGCGCGCTCGCCATGCAGATGCGGCAGCGCATTCCATGAACTCATCCGCAAGCGTCCGCCGTGCGGGTGGAATTCCGATAGCGCGCTATTGCGCAGCGATAGATTCAACTCGACCGCGCGCGTCACCGGTACATCCAGCGCGATCTGCGCCAGGCGCGAAATCACGCCGCCGGAGCTGATCACCAAAACCTCGCGGTGGCCCGCCATCGCTTCCAGGCGTTCGCTCGCTGCTTGCACCCGCTGCCCGAACGCGGCCCAGCTTTCCGGCAAGTTCGGCAATTCATCATGCGCCCAGGCCAGTAGCGCGGCCTGCAGCATCGGCGCCACATCGCGCGGATGCCCGCTGCGGCTGGCGACGACGATCGGATGTTCAGGATCACGGGCCAGATAGGCCCCGAACACGGCTTCATGATCGAACTCGGCGAAACCATCGTCGGCAACCGGCTCAGGCAGCGGCTGTCCTTGCGCGGCGAACGCCTCGGCCACACCTTCGGCGGTCTGCCGATGCCGACGCATCCCACCCACCACCACCGCCTCAAACCGATGCCCACCGCGCACCAGCCATTCACCGAGCCGACGCGACTGCAGTTGCCCGCGCTCGGACAGGTTGTCGTAATCGGCAGCGCCGTAGCTCGCCTGCCCGTGGCGGACCAGCAGCAGACTCATGGCGATGCGCCTGCATGCATGGCGCGATTCGCGGTGTGCAGCGGGCCAAAGCGGTGGATTGGGTTCAAGGAGACGGCATCCGCGTGAGGGGGTCGCGGCATCGTACGCCCAATGTTTTCGCGGTCAAGACAATTGACGGCAACCCATGGATAACGGGTAGTAACTGGACTGCAGACAATGGCAGTCATATTCTAAAAAACCTATGCGCTACAAGTATTTGGAAGTTAAGTTTGCCAGCATGAATCCCATAGGTGCTCTAGGCGATGCAACAAGGCGATAATCATCCGACGCGCAGCGGGCGGCGCATGCCATCTGCTACTGCTTACGGGAGTATTGAATGAAGATTGAAACGATCCGCCTTCGCAACTACAAGGTGTTCCGCGACGTCACGCTGACCGACATTCCACCGTTCCTGGTGGTTGTCGGCGCCAATGGCTCGGGCAAATCGACTTTGTTCGATGTGTTCGGCTTCCTCCACGACAGCCTAAAAGGCACAGTGCGACAGGCACTAGACGCACGCGGGCGTTTTCGCGAGGTGTTAAGCCGCGGCTGTGACCCGGCCACCGACACCATCCTGATTGAAGTTCAGTACCGCATGGCGCTGGCCGGCGTAGAACGACTGGTCACGTATTCACTGGAAATCGGCGAAGAGAAAGGGCAGCCCGTAGTGAAACGCGAAATTCTGCGCTACAAACGCGGGCGCTACGGCAGCCCGTATCGTTTTCTTGATTTCACAGAGGGTCAAGGATACGCCATCACCAACGAAGAAGACTTCCAAAAACAAGACGAAGAGCTGGAACGTGAATCACAGTCTGTAGCTCCGGATACGCTTGCCATCAAGGGCCTTGGCCAGTTCGCACGTTTCAAAGCAGCCAATGCATTTCGCCAACTGATCGAAAGCTGGCACGTCTCCGACTTCCATATCAACTCCGCGCGCGGGCGCAAGGAAGCCACTGGAGATTCCGAGCATTTGTCGGAAAGCGGTGACAATTTGCCGCTAGTCGCGCGATACCTGCACGAAAATCATCCTGAAACGTTCTCGCACATCTTGAAGACGATGGCGAAGCGGGTGCCAGGCATTCAGTCTGTCGAACCCAAACTGATGGACGACGGCTACTTAACGCTGAGATTCCAAGATGGGTCATTCAAAACACCATTCCTCGATCGCTATGTTTCCGATGGCACCATCAAGATGTTCGCCTACCTAGTGTTGCTATACGACCCTACACCTCATCCCCTTTTGTGCGTGGAAGAGCCAGAAAACCAGCTATACCCGCGTCTAATGCCCGAATTGGCTGAAGAGTTCAGGCTCTATACGCAAGGCGGCGGGCAAGTATTGGTATCCACGCATTCGCCGGACTTCTTGAATGCGACCCAGTTGGATGAAGTCTGTTGGCTGGTGAAACACGAGGGTCGCACCGAAATCCGTCGCGCCCGCGACAACGCACAAATAGCCGCTTACATGGCCGAAGGAGACCAGATGGGTTATTTGTGGAAGCAAGGTTTCTTCGAGGGAGCCGACCCGGAATGAAGGAGTTGGTGTTCCTATTAGAAGAGGTATCGGCACGCGCACTGCTCGAAAGCCTGCTGCCACGGGTACTAGACTCGGCGATACAGCCGAGACTGATCGCATTCGAAGGCAAACAAGATCTTGAAAAACAAATGACACGCCGGATTCGTCACTACAACAATCCGGATGCGCGCTTCATCGTACTGCGCGATCAAGACAGCACGCCGGATTGCATGGATGTCAAAGCCCGGCTGTTGGAGCGTTGCCAACAGGCAGGCAAGCGCACAACCTGTCGGGTGCGGATTGCCTGCACAGAGTTGGAGACATTTTATATAGCAGACCTATCTGCCGTTGGTTTAGCGCTTGAGATGCATGGCCTAGCGAATCATCAATCCAAACAGAAGTTTCGCGAGCCAGACCGCCTTGGCAATCCGAGCAAAGAGCTGAGCATGCTCACAGGTGGCCGCTATCAGAAAGTCAGTGGCTCTCGTGTTATTGGCACCCATCTGAATATCGATAACACACGCTCACCCAGCTTCAAACACTTAATAGCAGCAGTTCGCCACTTTGAGGCTGAACTATTAGCCATAAACGAGCTGGCAGATTCATGAGCGACATCCGCCTCTTCCAACTCACCCAAGGCCAAGCGCGCGAGCTGCAGGGCGATGCGTCCGATCTCGAAAAACCGCTGCAGACGCTAATCGAGAAGAATCTCGACACCCTGCTCGGCATCCGCTTTCTTGCCAGCGAATATTCCACCGGCAAAACCCACGCTGGCCGCATCGATTCGTTGGGCCTCGACGAGAACCACTGCCCGGTGATTTTGGAATACAAACGCTCAGTCGGCGAAAACGTCATCAATCAAGGCTTGTTCTATCTGGATTGGCTGATGGACCACCAGGCCGAGTTCAAACTGCTGGTGATGGAAGCGCTCGGCGTGGACATTGCGAAACTGATCGACTGGAGCGCGCCGCGGCTGGTGTGTATCGCCGCCGACTTCACCAAGTACGACGGCCACGCCGTGCAGCAGATCAATCGCAATATCGAGCTGATCCGCTACCGTCGCTTCGGTGACGATCTGCTATTGCTGGAACTGGCTAATGCAACCAGCGCGAATACATCAAGCGCAAAGACCAACGCGGCGGGTAAGGCCGCCAAGTCGAGTAAGACGGGCATCGTCCCGGCAACCGAGGCTGGAATGACGCCCGCACTTGCTATGCGCTCCGGCGGCGACCGCCCCTACTCAGAATGGCTCACGCTGTTGCCACCTGCGCAAAGCGAATTGCTGGCATCGCTGGAGAACTACCTGCTGTCGCTGGGCGACGACGTGCAGCGCAAAGAATTAAAGCTGTACGCCGCATTCAAGCGCCTCAAGAACTTCGCGACAGTCGTACTGCAGAAAAATAAGTTGCTGCTGTTTCTCCATATCAATCCAGCCACGCTAGCTGCGCTGCCAGCTAATGCGCGCGATGTCAGGACCATCGGTCATTGGGGCACTGGCGATCTTGAGCTGTCACTGACAGAGATCCGTGACCTCGATGCGGTCAAGCCGTTGATCCAACAGGCCTATGAGGGCCGATGACTGCACCATTGGAGTAAGGATGCTGGGGATCTTGAGGCATTAAACCATTTGTGGCTCATCGCGGAATCGTGTGGGATTTTTTTGGCGCCGATGTACCGCCGCAAGCCTCGGGAACAAGCACTTTCCCGAAATGAACGGGATCGCGCATGCTGCTGTGACTTCCGCTTGTGGTATCGGGCATGAAAACAGGCGTGACAGGCTGCTGAAACGCCTGCGGTAGCAGGTGTTCTAGTGGCCTGGTCATTTGCCGATGACAGATGGAGTGGACGGATGCTTGCGAATGACGAAATGACGATCGGCTCCCGCCGATTCGATTTTGAGATAGGCTCTAGAAACATTGAGCAAATTCGATGGCGCTACATAAAAAACGCCGAACAGCTCAGGCTGTTCGGCGCTTTTTGATACAAACAAAGTGACATCAATTAAAACTGCGCTTTGAACTCGACGCCCAAGGTGCGCGGCTCGTTGAGGAAGCCGGTCAAGTTGTTGAAATCGATGCCGCCGACGATCGCTTCTTCGTTGGTGATATTGCGGCCGAACAGCGCGATTTCGTAGCCGCCGTCGTTCCAGGTGTAGCCCAAACGCAGGCCGCCTTCCAACAGCGGATCGCCGGTGAACTCGGTCGATTCGTACAGGAAGAAATTGACCTTGCTGCGGTAGTTCCAATCGGTGTATGCGAAGAACTCGCCGTGACTGGTCGGAATGCCGTAACGCGCGGTCATATTGAACACGGTCTTCGGCGCCTGCGGCAGCGAATTGCCGTCGATGCGGAACGTGCCCGGCACGGTGCCGGCCGGATCGTTAACGGTGCAACCGCCGCCGCAGCCGAACACGGTCAGGTTGTTGTCCTGAATTTCGGTGTCGTTGTAGCTGGCGCCGAAAGTAACGTACAGGTTGTCGGTGATGTAAGCCTGCAGATCGAGTTCTGCGCCTTGGCCGATGGTCCTATCGGCATTGACCAGCGTTGCGATATTGCTGGCGCCGCCGACGGCGGTGAGCTGCTGGTCGTTGACGGTATAGCGATACAGGGAGAAACCGAAACGCAGACGATTTTCCATCAACTGCGCCTTCACGCCGGCCTCGTAGGAAATCACGGTTTCGGTGTCGGCCACGGTGACTAACTGATTGCTCGGCAACGACGCGTTCGCGAACATCAAACGCCCCTGCACGCTCGGCGCGCGGAAGCCCTTGGCGACGCGGCCGTAGACATTGACGCTGTCGTTGATCGCATACACCGCGCTGAGATCCCAACTGACGTCGGTGTCGCTGGGGCTGACTTTAATTGGCGCGATCGGCGGGCCGAACGGGCCGATCAAACGCGCGGCGACGAACTCTTTCTGATCGTCGGTGTAACGCAGACCGCCGCGCAGTTTGAGCTTGTCGGTCACATCGAAATCGGCGGAGGCGAACACGGCCCAAGCGGTGTTGTCCTGGCGCTGCACAGCGTAACCATTCTGCGGATTACCCGGCGCGAAGGTGTTGTAGCTGAAGCTATCGACGGTGATGTCTTCGTCGAACCAGAACAAACCCGCCTGCCAATCGAAGCGGCCGAGTTCGTTCGATTCGATGCGGAACTCCTGGCTCAACTGGCGATGCTTCGGCAGGCCATCGGCGGATTCGGCCGGGAACAGCGCTTCGCCCAGATCGTTGGTCGGGAACGCATACACCGAGCCGCCGTCGATATCGCCGCGGCTAAAGACTTCGACGTTTTCGTAACCGGTGATCGAGTACAGCGTGTACGCACCGAGGTCCCAGCGCATGCGCAGATTGGCGCCGAACTGTTCGAGGTTCTGCTCGTTGCGGCCATCGATCGAGACGCGATCGCGGTCGAAATCGTTGCGCAGTTCATTGGTGCCGGGCTTGATGATGCTGGCGCGAAACAGACGCGCGGTGCCGTCGAGCTTACGCGCGTGAACGTTCGCGAGCATTTCGAACGTATCGCTAGGCTTGAACAGCAATTGCACGCGGGCGGCGCTTTCTTCGTAGCCTTCCAGATCGTCGCCGGGGCCGTTGAAGGTGTTATCGACGTAATCGTCGCGGCGCTGATGCAGACCCGACACGCGCACCGAGGTGGTGTCGTTGATCGCGCCGGTCAGCGCGCCATCGACGTTGACGCCATTGCGCTCGGTCAAGCCAACGCGCACGTAGCCGCCGAATTCGTCTTGCGGACGTGCGGATTCGAATTTGATGACGCCGGCCGGCGAGTTGCGGCCGAACAGCGTGCCCTGTGGGCCGCGCGCCATTTCGACTTGATCCAAATCGAACAGCGGGAAGCCTTTGAGGATCGGGTTCTCTTGCACCACGCCGTCGTACACCAAGGACACCGGCTGCGAGGCGTTGAGATCGAAGTCGGTATTGCCCAGACCGCGGATATAGAAACGCGGGAAGGCGCGACCGAACGAGGATTCGATATTCAAGCTGGGCAAGCGGCCCGACAGCAGGCGGATGTCTTCGCCGCCGGCGGTGATCGCATCGAGCTTATCGCGATCGATTGTGGTGATCGCCATCGGCACGTCTTGGATGTTTTCCACGCGGCGCTGCGCGGTAACGGTGATGGTGTCGAGGGTACGGGCGTCGCCTTCTGCAGGCGCTGCATCTTGAGGGGCGGCCATCGCAGGCAACGCAATGAAGATCGCGGCAGCGAGACTGCCGAAACGCAGGCCGAGGCGGCCGGGAGCAGAAGTGAGGGTCATAGGGGGTCCAAGTGGGTGAGGGACGACTACGCCGGACCATCCGGCGGTAGGCTATTGTAATGCTTCCGTTAATCAGTGCACCTGAGAGATCGTGAACAGGCTCTGATGGATCGCGCTGATGGATCGCGCTGATGGATCGCCAACGGTCGGGGTACATGCCCTGCCATGTCTTTCGTCATGGGTCAGACGTGCCGGCTTCGGCTACGCTTAGTGGTCATTTTGCTCCGCTGAGACTCGCCCATGAATCGCCCGCTCGCCTGCGCCCTGGCCGTGGCCATCGCCACCAGCTTGATCGGCTACGCCACCGCCCCGACCACCGCAATCGCCGCCACACCTGTCTCCGATAAGGCCACCATGCCCGCAATGCCTGCCGACTCTGCCCAAGACAATCCGCTATTCGCCGAAAGCACGCTGACGCTGAAATACCCGCACTTCGACAAAATTAAAGACAGCCACTTCGGTCCAGCCTTCGATCGCGGCATGGCCGAGCAGATCAAGGAAATGGAGGCGATCGCGAACAATGCCGACGCCCCGACTTTCGACAACACCATCGTCGCGATGGAGAAGTCCGGACAATTGCTCGGTCGTTCGACCGCGATCTTCTTCAATCTCACCGGTGCCGATACGAACGAGACGCGCGAGAAAATCCAAGAGAACTACGCGCCGAAACTGTCGGCGCACCAGGATGCGATCGAGCTGAACCCGAAACTGTTCGCCCGCGTCAAAGCCCTGTACGACAAGCGCGCCGGCCTCGGCCTGGACGCGGAAGGCGTGCGTCTGATCGAACGCTACTACACCGATTTCGTTCGCGCCGGCGCCAATCTTTCTGAAGCGCAGAAAACGCGGATCAAAGCGATCAACGCCGAGATGGCGACGATCAGCACCAAGTTCAGCCAAAATGTGCTGGGCGAGGTCAATGCATCGGCGGTCGTCGTCGACACCAGAGCTGAGCTCGACGGTTTCAGCGATGCGCAGATCGCCACCGCCGCAGAAGCCGCCAAGAAGCGCAAACTCGAAGGCAAGTACGCCATCTCGCTGCTCAACACCACCGGCCAGCCGCCGTTAGCGCAGTTGCACAATCGTGCGATCCGCGAACGGCTGTACAACGCGTCGATCGTTCGCGGCGCGCGCGGCAATGAATTCGACAATACCGAGATTTTCTCGCGCACGATGACGCTGCGCGCCGAACGCGCGAAGCTGATGGGCTACGCCAATCACGCCGCCTTCGTGCTCGAAGACGAAACCGCGCGCACGCCGAAGGCCGTCAACGACATGATGTCGAAGCTGGCTCCGCCAGCAGTGGCGAACGCCAAACGCGAAGCCGTCGATATGCAGGCGGTGATCGACGCCGAGCAAAAAGCCAAGGGCGAGCCGACCTTCAAGCTGGAACCCTGGGACTGGGCCTACTACGCCGAAAAAGTGCGTCAAGCCCGCTACAAGTTCGACGAATCGCAGCTTAAGCCGTATTTTGAAATGAATAACGTGCTTGAGAACGGCGTATTTTTCGCGGCGACCAAGTTGTACGGCATCACGTTCAAAAAACGCACCGACCTGCCGGTCTATCACCCCGATGTGACCACCTACGATGTCTTCGACGCCGACGGCAAATTGCTGGCGGTATTCATCGCCGACATGTACGCGCGCCCCTCTAAGCGCGGTGGCGCGTGGATGAACGAGTACGTCTCGCAATCGGCACTGATGGGCACGCGTTCGGTGGTCGGTAATCATCTCAATATTCCGAAACCGCCGGCCGGTGAACCCACCCTGCTGACCTGGGCCGAAGTGACCACGATGTTCCACGAGTTCGGACACGCGCTGCACGGCATGTTCTCGGACGTGAAGTACCCGCTCTTCTCCGGCACCAGCGTGCCGCGCGACTTCGTCGAGTATCCGTCGCAGGTCAATGAAATGTGGTCCGATTGGCCCGAGGTGTTGGCCAACTACGCTAAGCATCACAAGACCGGCGAGCCGATGCCAAAAGCGCTGTTGGACAAGGTGCAGGCGGCAGCGAAGTTCAACCAGGGCTATGCGACCACCGAGTATCTGGCCGCAGCGATGCTCGACCAGCGCTGGCACCAGATGACCGTCGAGCAAGTGCCGGCCGGCAAAGACGTGATCGCATTCGAGCGCGATGCGCTCAAGCGCGACGGCGTCGATTTCTATGCAGTTCCGCCGCGTTACCGCACCACGTATTTCAGCCACATCATGGGCGGCTATTCGGCCGGCTACTACGCCTACATCTGGTCGGAAGTGCTGGATGCCGAAAGCGTGGAATGGTTCAAGGAAAACGGTGGTTTGAGCCGCAAAAACGGCGACTGGTTCCGCGCCAAACTGCTCAGCCGCGGCGGCTCTGAGGACGCCGTGACCGCGTTCAAACAGTTCCGCGGCCGCGAACCGCAGATCGAGCCGCTGCTGACGCGTCGCGGTTTGACTACGAAGTAATCCATCCGCAACCGTCTGCGACGCATCGTCGCCGACATCGTCGCAACGCATCGCCCGGCTCGCCCGGGCGGTGTGGTTTATGGGCTTTACGCACATCTCAGCGCTATCATCCTTTGTATGCATATTGCGACCGACATGTCCGACGATCGCACCAGCGCAGGCGTCCTGCGCGAGTGGCTCGATCGACACGAACGCATCTTCATTCTGACCGGCGCGGGCGTAAGCACTGCGTCGGGTATTCCCGACTACCGCGATACCAGCGGCGCCTGGAAACGAACGCCACCGGTCACCTATCAAGCGCTGGTCGGGGATGGCACGACATATCGCCGCTACTGGGCGCGCAGTTTCGTCGGTTGGCCGATTTTTTCCCGCGCCAATCCCAACCCAGCGCATCGCGCGCTGGCGATGTGGCCCAACGCTGAGCGCATCGCCGCGCTCGTGACCCAGAACGTGGATGGTTTGCATCAACGCGCCGGCAGCGACCGCGTGATCGATTTGCACGGGCGTTTGGACCAAGTGGTTTGTCTGTCCTGCGGCGCTGCGCAGGCGCGCATGGATCTACAATCGACCATGCTGCGCACCAATCCCGACTGGCGCTCCGGCGATGCGGTGTCCGCACCTGATGGCGACGCCGACATCGACGCCGCAGCGATCGCGTATTTCGCACCGCCGCACTGCGCGATTTGCGACGGCATGCTGAAACCAGACGTGGTGTTCTACGGCGAAAACGTCCCGCGCGAGCGCTACGCACGTGCATTGGACGCGCTGCATGCGGCCGACGCCGTCCTCGTCGTCGGTTCGTCGCTAATGGTGTATTCGGGCTTTCGCTTCGCGCGCATGGCCCATGAACGCGGCACACCGTTGGCGATCCTCAATCGCGGCATCACCCGCGCCGATGCGCTCGCGAGCCTCAGACTCGACGCGGACTGCGGCGACACCCTCAGCGCTGCGATGTGCGGCTGATCGTCGCGCGAGACGCCAAACTAGAGCATCAATTGCTCGCTCTGTTGGAGCGGATGCCAGGACTTGGCGATGCAGTTGGCGACGCACTTGGCGACATCAGTCGCGATGCACTCGCCCGACGCGGGTGCCGACCATCGCCCACTGCCATCGCGTTCAAGAAACGCTTAGCCGCCCGATGCCGACGCATCCAACTGCGGCGACACGTCCGTCGGCGACCCCACCGGCAATGCGGATGGCGGCGGGGCTTCGGTCGTAAACATGGCGCGATACTCGGGCGCCAGATGCGGCATCAATATCGCGGCCGGCACTTCGACCGAGCGCGTGCCATCCACATACGGCCCAACCTGATACGGCGGAAACACAAAGCGTAGCGCCATGATCTTGCCGCCTTCAGGCATCAGCACCGGCTCGAACCAGCGAAAGGCAATGGGCTTGGGTTCGGTGCCGCTGTCGATCGCTTTGCCGACAGAGCGCATCAGTTCTGCGCGCTCTTCGGCCGGCAACTCATCGGCATCGATCCGCTGCGACAGCGCTGCGTGCAATTGCTCACGCACATAGTCGGAAATCGGCCCCCAACCGGCTGGATCAGCCAGCAAGGCGTCGGCGCGCAGCATCTTGTTCGCCTGCGGCAGCCACACGAATCGCGCGATGATCGGCACGCTATGCGCGCCGCCGAGGAAACTGCTGCCGTCGGCGCCAACGGCGACCATCTGCGTGGTCTCTGCCAGCAGCGTGAAATTGAGGGTGAGATCAAAGGGCGCGGCCTGCTTCTTCGGATCGCTCTCGGCCACCGCCTTCATCAAATCTTGGCGCGCGGCATCGGCGTAGCGCAACAGCTCGGCGGCAAGCACCGGGTATTTCGCCGCGTTGGGCGGATAGCTGATGCCAAGGATGTAGCGCGGATCGTTTTCGATAACGTCTTTGAGTTCGACCGGGGCGGGCTGGGTCTGCGCGACGACCGGCGTGCCCGGTTGGGCCTGCTCGGTGGTGGCGTCTTGTTCCTTCTTACAAGCGGCCAGAAGTAGCGTAACGCTCAGTGCAGCCACCAGCGGAAGCCTGACCTGCTTGAAGTGGCTTGGTTTGAAGTGGTTTGGCTTGAAGTGGCTTGGCTTGAAAGATATCGATATGGGTATGGCGTGATTCATGAGGAATTACTCTGCCTACCGTGACAGCATTCGGGTCGTCAGGATAACGGATCAGGCCAGCGAACCGAGCACTCACCGGCCACACGAGGGGCCAGCGAACTAACAGACAATAAAAAACCCCGGGCGCGAACGCCCGGGGCCGTATTTTCACAAGCGGGTTATTAGACGGCCTGGACTTCGTCAGCCTGCAGGCCCTTCTGGCCCTGCACGACCTTGAAGCTCACCTTCTGGCCTTCGGCCAGGGACTTGAAGCCGTTGCCCTGGATCGAGCGGAAATGGACGAACAGGTCCTGGCCGCTTTCCGGGGTGATGAAGCCGAAGCCTTTCGCATCGTTGAACCACTTGACGGTGCCAATCTGACGAGAGTCGGACATGGTGTATTACTCCTAAAATATAAAAGATGGAAGGGTATGCGGGCCTTTTTTGACAGGATTCCGATACCCGATAGAACCAAGAAAAAGCCCCAGGCACAGACGCCCAGGGCCGTATTTGGTGGTTGCGGTATTACAACAAGGGCTGTACTTCGTCGGCTTGCAGGCCTTTCTGGCCCTGCACAACCTTGAAAGTGCACTTCTGACCTTCTTTCAGCGACTTGAAGCCAGACCCCTGGATGGAACGGAAGTGGACAAACAGGTCCTGTCCGCTTTCCGGGGTGATGAAGCCGTAGCCTTTAGCATCGTTGAACCACTTAACGGTGCCAGTCTGACGATCGGACATGGTGTGTTACTCCTCTAAAACATAAACAGTTGGGTAAATACACGAGGCCTTGCGGCGCCGCGACTGTCTAGCCAGGGGTAACGCGAGCGATGAGTTGATCGTCTGGGCAGGCGGTTCGGACTTTAGGCTTGTGGCCGAGGACAGAACATACCTTTGTAGCGGGCCGTTTCCGGCTTGCAAACCTTGGATCTACCGCATCGGGGCACGATGTACCGTGATCCCGCTTGGAACAGTACGCGCACGATACACCACAACGCCCCCGATTTGTGAAGGTGTCCAGGGAACTTTTCGCACTGAGCCCTCCAAGAGCCCGAAGTGAGGCGTCATCCCCCCGAATTCGGCTGCAGCTCAGGCTGCGTCGGCGGCGAGGGTCAGCGCTGGGCGGTCATCGGCGCGATGTAACCGTAGAACGTCACCTGATCGCATCTGAGCTTTCGATGAGAACCGCCGAGAAGCTGGCGCGAATTATGCTTCAAAGCATAAGAAAGCTCAGAAAGCCGAGTCGAGACACCGACTTCCATTCACTGAAGACACAGGAGAAAACCGATGGAATATTCGAATACTCCGGCGGTCACGGATGATGATGCCGTCGTTTGCCGCCTCTACGATTTGTGCCGCAATGGCAAAACGGACAGTCGCGAATTCCCACAACTCGGTCACCTCATGCTCGACCGTCTGCAGGAAACCTACGGCGGCGAGATCCACCGCTTAAACACCTTAGCGGCCTGAACCAAGGTATTGCCTAGAGGCTAACCCCAAGCAGCCTGAGCGGATTCAGCGGATGCAGGTGACACAGCAGGCTACGGGCTAGAGCCTGGCATAGTGCAGGCGATTGACCGTTCGTCGGAATGCACGTCTGACAGGCACGATTGCACGAATGCTCACCGCAGATTGCGTCGAAATCTCAACCCTGGCCGCCGGGGTTGAACAGCATTTGCAGGAAATGCGCGCCGAGGTGAGGCTCCACCGCCAGCGCAAGCACCAGCCCGTAGACGGCGCCCCACAGATGGGCGCTGTGATTGATGTTGTCCCCGCCCTTCTTGTCCATCCACATGCTGTAGCTGACATACAGTACCGCGAACACGATCGCAGGCATCGGCACGATGAAAAACAGCAGGATGCCTGACCATGGGTTGAGCAACACCGATGAGAACAGCACTGCCGAGACCGCGCCTGAGGCCCCGAGACTTCGGTAACGACCGTCGCGGCGATGGCGCAAATAGGTCGGCAGGATCGCGATCACGATCGCGGACAGGTAGAAGGCCAAGTAGCCGACCATCCCGATCCGTTCGCTGAAGAATCGCTCCATCGCGCCGCCGAACGAATACAGCGTCACCATGTTCACGACCAAATGCACGCCGTTAGCGTGGATGAAACCGTGCGAGACCAAGCGGTCGAACTGGCGCTGACGATCGATCGCCGGCGGCCACAGGATCAAGCGATCGAACAGGCGCTGGCGCTCCCAGGCCTGCCAAGAGACTAAGCAGGTGATCGCAACCAGCAGCAGCGTAATCGGCGCGTTCACTTCAATAGACTCCAACGTAATGACGATCTCGATTAAGCAGCACGGTAGTAATCCTGTACGGGGTAGCGTCGCGCATACCACGCGAAAATCAACGACGCTAGGAACGCGAAGCCGGCGAAGAAGAACATCAGGAACGCGTTCTCGCTCATGCCGGTGGACGCAATCTGCGCCGTGACCGCATCGTTACGGACCGCGGCATTGGTCAGCAGCACCCAGACGTTGCCGAACGTCACCGAGAGCATCCAAAAACTCATGATCACGCCTTTCATCGACGGCGGCGATTGGCTGTATGCGAATTCCAGACCCGTTGCCGACACCAACACTTCGCCAAAGGTCAGCAGCGCGTAAGGTGCGATCTGCCACGCCAGCGATACCGGATCGCCGCCATCGATCCAAAGTTGAATGACGCCAGCAAACACCCAGGCCAATCCCGAAAACGCGATGCCGAAGCCCATGCGCCGCAGCGCGGTGACGTTGAAACCAAGCTTCGTCAGCAGCGGATACAGCACGAGATTGTTGAACGGGATCAACAGCATCACCAGCAGCGGGTTCAGCGCCTGCATTTGGCCGGCATCTTTCACGAGCCAGCTCGGCCACCACCACTGATCGTGCGGCAATACCATCGACTTGCCCTGCAGCACCCAGGTGGACGCCTTTTGATCGAACAGCGACCAAAACGGACTGACGATCGCGAACACGATCAAGATCCGTAGCACCGCGCGCACGCCGTCGACCGCAGCATCCGGATGCACGCCGCGCGCGCGTTCGAGCTGCATCGCGGTGCCGACGCCGCCCAATAGCAGCACTGCGCCGAGCGCAAGGCAGAAGGTGGTGACGAAGCCGAGGCTTTCCGGCCACCAGCCGGCCGACGTGCCCCAACCGCCCAGCAACGCCAGCGCTAGCGCCGCACCGAACGCGGCGACGTAGCTGCCGCCGCCCGCACCGGCACCGCCGCCGCGCAGCGCCGTCTTCACCACATTCATGAAGGAATTTGGATCGGGCGGCGACGGTGGTTCGTTGACGTATTTGTGCCGCCCCGCCCAGAAGATCACCGTGGCGATGAACATCAGGATGCCCGGCACGCCGAACGCAATCGCCGGCCCGTAGTTGCGCAACAGCAGCGGCATCAGCAGCGAGGCGAAGAACGAGCCGAAATTGATCGTCCAATAAAAGGCGTCGTAGACGATCTTCGCTAAATGCTTATTGCTTTGCGTGAACTGATCGCCCACGAACGACGACACCAAGGGCTTGATGCCGCCGGAGCCGAGCGCGATCAGGAACAAGCCGGTATAGAAACCGGTGCGATTGTCCTCGAACATCGCAAGACAGGCGTGACCGACGCAGTACAGCAGCGATAGCCAAAAAATCGTGTTGTATTTGCCGAAGAACCGGTCCGATAGCCAGCCGCCGAGCAGCGGAAAGAAATACACGCCGATCACGAAGCTGTGGAAGATTTCCTTCGACATGCCCTCGCGATCGGCCTCGGGCAGATAGGCCAGCAGCACGCTGCCGGTCAGGAACGACACCAGGATGTTGCGCATCCCATAAAAGCTGAAGCGTTCGCAGGCTTCGTTGCCGATGATGTAGGGAATTTGGCGGGGCAATCGGGCCGAAGCATCGGCGTCGCGTGCGATGGTCTGTGCGCTCATGTGTGTTCCGGAATGAAAGCGGTGGAAATGAAAGTGTCGAATCGTAGGCCGATCATGCCCATTCCGTCAGCCCTTCGCGTTCGTACAGCGTCGCGAACGACGGCCGCGATTTGAGTCGGGCCGCCAATGCCGCGAGCTGCGGCCAGTCGGTCGCTGGATGCGGCGTGTTGCGCGACCAACGCATCAACATCACTAGAAAGAAGTCGGCAGCGCTCAGACGCTCATCCAAAAGATGCGGCCCAGTCGCGGCGAGATGCGCATCGATTCGGGCCCACTGCGCGCCAAGACGGCCATCAAGGCGCTCGCGCACCGCATCGGCGTGCTCGTCGCCTGCAGGCTCCTGCGGATACCACCACTGCCGCAGCAGCGGCTGCACCATATTGGCGAGGTTGAACATCCACTGGGTGTAGTCGGCACGCGCGGGGGCATCCAAGCGCGGCGCCAATCCGGCCTGCGGGAACGCATCGGCCAAATGCATCGCCAATGCCGCAGCTTCATAGTGGGGTCGCCCTTCAATCAGCAGGGTCGGAATCACACCGTTCGGATTCATCGCCAAATACTCGGGGCGCTTATGTTCGCCGGCAGCGGTATCGACCTTTACCAACGTATGCGGCGCATCGGTTTCGATGAGCAACCAATGCACGAGCAAACTGGCCGCGCCGGGGGCGTAATACAAACGATACATCGCGATTCCTATGCTGAGGCTACGAGGGACGACCGGGCGATCTTCGCACACTCCGTCCCGCCATCGGCATAGCGCCCGCGCCCAGCGCGGGGCACAATCGCGCCTCGTCCTTCGCCGCGATATCCTTCATGCGCATCACCGCCGCCCTGCTCGCACTCGCCCTGCCCTTGCTGCCAGCCAGCGACGCCCTTGCCGCAAAGAGCAGCAGCGACGCCGCGCTTATCACGCTGGCCGAACGCAGCGGTTTCGCGCGCACCGGTCGCTACGACGAAGTCGTCGCCCTGTGCGGCGCATTCGCAGCACGCTATTCAGAACGCGTGCGCTGCGTCGATTTCGGCACCACCCCGGAAGGTCGCCCGATGAAGGCCTTGCTCGTCACCGCAACCGGCATATTCGAACCCGCCGCAGCGCGCGCGGCGAATCTGCCGGTCGTCCTGATTCAAGGCGGTATTCATGCCGGCGAAATCGATGGCAAAGACGCGGGATTCTGGGCTTTGCGCGACGTGCTCGAAGGCAACGCGGCTCGCGGCGCGCTCGACAAATTGGTGCTCATTTTCGTGCCCGTGTTCAACATCGACGGCCACGAGCGGTTCAAGGCCTGGAACCGTCCGAACCAGAACGGCCCGGCCGAGATGGGCTGGCGCACCACTGCGCAGAACTACAACCTCAATCGCGACTACGCCAAAGCCGATTCCCCAGAAATGCAAGCGATGCTCGCGCTGGTGAACGCATGGGACCCGATCGCTACGGTCGATCTGCATGTCACCAATGGCGCGAAGTTCGAGCACGATATTTCGATCATGGTCGAGCCGATCAACGCGGGCGATATAGGCCTGCGCGCGGCTGGGCGCGAGTTCCGCGACGGCACGATCGCGAAGCTCGCCAAACAGGGTTCGCTGCCGGTGCCGTTCTACCCGGCGTTCGTAGAGGACGACAATCCGGCGTCGGGTTTCGCTCACGGCGTATCGGCGCCGCGCTTTTCCACCGGTTATTTCTACACGCGCAACCGCCTCGGCATGCTGGTGGAAACGCATTCGTGGAAAGACTACCCGACCCGCGTTCGCATCACCCGCAACACCGTGATCGGCGCGCTGGAGCTGATCGCTCGCGATGGCGCCCGCTGGCGCGCGCTGGCGGACGCCGCCGATCGCGCCGCGAGCGCGCTCGGTGGTGAACCGATCGCATTGGACTACAAAACCACCGAGCGCAGCCGCACGATCGACTTCCGCGGCTACGCCTACACACGCACGCCATCGGAGATTTCCGGCGCGCTGATGACGCGCTACGACGACGCGAAACCGCAGCTATGGAAACTGCCGCTGCGCGACGAAATCGTACCGGGCCGCACCGTGAACGCGCCGAAAGCCGGCTACTTAGTGCCGGCTGCGCATGCGGACATGGTGGCGAAGAAACTTACGATTCACGGCATCGATTTCCGTCGGCTCGATCGTGCGCTGAACGCTGCAGAGGTCGAAAGCTTTCGCGCGGATACGACGAAGTTTTCAACCGGCACGGTCGAAGGACGTCACCGATTGACGGTCGAAGGCAGTTGGGCGAACGACAGCCGCGACCTCAGCGCAGGCGCGCTGTTCGTCCCGATCGCACAGCCCAAGGCGCGCCTGCTGATGGCCCTGCTGGAACCGCAGGCGCCGGATTCGCTGCTGGCCTGGGGTGGTTTCAACAACGCCTTCGAACGCAAGGAATACATGGAAGATTATGTCGCTGAAGACGTGGCTCGCCAGATGCTCGCCAACGACCCCGCGCTGCGTGCAGCGTTCGAACGCACGCTCAAAGAAGATGGCGCATTCGCCGCCGATCCCAACGCAAGGCTCGATTTCTTCTATCGCCGGCATAGCGCATGGGACGAGCGCTTTAATCTGTATCCAGTGTTGCGTACCGACACTGCGCCTTGAGTTGAAAGACGAACAGCGCCCTCACCCAGCGCTGCGCGCCACCCTCCCCCGCTGGGCGGGAAAGGGAACCTTGGAGCTGCAGTAAGAGCCTGTTCTAAAAGAGCCTGTTCTAAGCCGTGTCTAAGCATCTATTCCCGTGAACGAAGCTTCGGCAGCTTAACTACCCGACTCCAAGGCTTCCCAACGCGCATACGCCCGCTCCAGCTCGGTCTGCCGCGCCGCGAGGTTCTGCTCGTGCGCAGTCACGACATCACGCGCCTGCGCGAAGAAACCCGGCGCATGCATCGCATCGGTCGCCGCCGCGATGCGGGCTTCAAGATCTTGAATCCGCTGCGGCAGTTGCTCCAATTCGCGAACATCTTTGTAACTGAGCTTACGTTTCGCTGCGGGAACCGCCGTAGCGACTGCGGCTGCGGCCGATGGCACCGATGGCGAAGGCACCGATGCCGCCAAGGCCGACTTCGACGACGCTTTCGACGATTCATTCAACGCCGGCCGCTGCCGCAACCAATCGCTGTAGCCGCCGACATACTCGCCGACGCTACCGTCCGGCTCCATGACGATCGTCGAAGTGACGACGTTGTCGAGAAAATCGCGGTCGTGGCTCACCAGCAGCAACGTGCCTGGATACTCCGCGAGCAAATCTTCGAGCAATTCCAGCGTTTCCACATCAAGATCGTTGGTCGGCTCGTCCATCACCATCAAATTGGACGCCTGCGCGAACAGTTTGGCGAGCAACAGCCGATTACGCTCGCCACCCGACAGCCGCGTGATCGGCGCGCGGGCGCGTTCCGGCGTGAACAAGAAATCCTGCAGATAACCGATGATGTGCTTATTCTTGCCATTGATTTCGACGAAATCTTTGCCCTCGGCGACGTTCTCGATCGCATTCCAATCGTCGCGCAAGGTCGCGCGATATTGGTCGAAGTATGCGATCTGAAGCTGCGTGCCAACCCGTACCTCGCCGCTTTGCGGCGTCAAATCGCCCAGCAGCAGCTTCAGCAATGTGGTCTTGCCGCTGCCATTGGCGCCGATCAAACCGATGCGGTCGCCGCGCAAGATCGTGGTCGAAAAATCGCGGACGATATTGCGTTGCGCATAAGCGAAATTCACCTCTTTCGCCTCTAAGACTTTTTTGCCGGAGGCCGATGCTTGCGCGGTTTCCATCTTCACGTTGCCAGTGAGGTCGCGGCGCTCGGCGCGGTCGTTGCGCATCGCTTTCAAACGACGTACGCGGCCTTCGTCGCGGGTGCGGCGCGCCTTGATGCCTTGGCGAATCCAGACTTCTTCCTGCGCCAACAACTTGTCGAAACGCGCGTTCTCCTGCGCTTCCGAGTTGAGACGTTCTTCGCGCCGACGCAAATAATTATCCCAATCGCCGGGCCAACTGGTGAGTTTGCCGCGATCGATCTCGACGATGCGGGTCGCGAGTTGGCGCAGGAAGCGACGGTCGTGGGTGACAAAAATGACCGCCCCTGGCCAGGCTTTGAGAAAGCCTTCAAGCCAATCGATCGCGGCAATATCGAGATGGTTGGTCGGTTCGTCGAGCAACAGCAGATCGGGTGCCGACACCAGCGCCCGCGCAAGCAGCACGCGACGCTTCATGCCGCCGGACAGCCGCGCGAAATCGGCATCGCCGTCGAGATCGAGCCGGGCTAGCGTTTCGGTAACGCGCTGATCCAGCGACCACGCGTCGGCGGCTTCGATTGCGGTCTGCACGCGCGCCAATGCATCGGTATCCATCACATCGTCGTGGATGAGATGGTGATATTCGGCGAGCATCGCGCCGAGTTCGCCCAAACCCGCAGCGACCACATCGAACACACTGCCCTCAGCGCCAGCGGGCACTTCTTGCTCCAGGCGCGCGATCCGCGTGCCGCTTTCGCGACGAATATCGCCGTCGTCGGGCTTGGCATCGCCCGCGAGCAGGCGCAACAGCGTGGACTTACCTGCGCCGTTGCGGCCGATCAGCGCGACGCGCTCGCCCGGTTCGATCGAAAAATCAACGGCATTCAGCAGCAGCGGGCCGCCGACGCTGAAATCGACGGCGTTAAGAGTGATGATTGGCATGCGTCTAGTTTATCCGTTCGCGCCGATGCGCGCGCCGACATGCGTCCATTTCGGTGCGCGAAGATCAGTGCGAACCCGGCGCAATGACGCCGTTGTTGCTGTGAGAATCGACGCCATCGACCGATCGCAATGCGGTCTCATGAACTGCACGACAGCATCGAACAACCGGCCCGCGAGCGCGCCCATTCCGGTCGTTTCTGCGCGAATTTCGCGCGCTGCGGTTGATCGTCGTAGGGCCGACGCAGGATGTCGAGCAAGTCGGTCACGCCATCAAGATCGCCCTGTTCGGCGCGATCGATCGCTTCTTGCGCGAGATAGTTGCGCAAGACGTACTTGGGATTCGCGGCCTGCATCAGCGCGCGGCGTTCCGATTTCGGCAGCGCGTCATCGCGCACTCGCGTCGCGTACGCGTGCAGCCACGCCTGCCAGCGCTCGCGCAAGGCGTTGCGTTTAGTCGCGTCGTAGAACGCATCGTCCAGGGTTTCGACGCTGGGCGCATCAAGATCGATATCGACCAGCGCGCGGAACGCGAGCGTCATATCGGCTTCGCTTTCGTGGAGCAATGCGTAAAGATCGCGAATCGCGACGACATCTTCATCGCGGCAGTCGCATACGCCGAGTTTGCGCCCAGTGTTTTCGCGATCGGCGGCGGTATAAACGGCGCCGAACCGCGCAATGCCCGCCTGCAGGGCACTCGTATCATCGAACAGCGGCGAAATCGCCTGCGCGAGCCTGCCGAGATTCCAGCGCACGATCGCCGGCTGCCAGCCGAAACGATAGCGTCGCCCCTGCGCATCGGTGGTATTCGGCGTCCAGTCGGGATCGTAATCGTCGATCCAGCCGTAAGGGCCGTAGTCGATCGTGAGCCCGAGGATCGACATATTGTCGGTGTTCATCACGCCATGCACGAAACCGACGCGCATCCATTCGGCCACCATGCGCGCGCTACGTTCACAGACTTGCCCGAACCATTCGGCGTAGAGAGACTGCGAACCGCGTGGCTCGCGCAGCTCAGGAAAATCGCGATCGATGGCGAAATCGACCAATTGCCGCAGCAGCGCGATATCGCCGCGCGAGAACGGCAGCTCAAAATGGCCGAAGCGCAGGAAGGATGGCGCGACGCGACACACCACCGCGCCCGGCTCGGGACGCGGATGACCGTCGTAGAACATGTCGCGAATCACATCGTCGCCGGTGAGGACAAGCGAGAGCGCGCGCGTCGTCGGAACGCCGAGGTGATGCATCGCCTCGCTGCACAAAAACTCGCGCACCGACGAACGCAGCACCGCGCGACCGTCGGCTGAACGCGAGTAAGGCGTCGGGCCAGCGCCTTTGAGCTGCAGTTCCCAGCGTCGGCTATCGACAAGCGCCTCACCGAGCGAAATCGCACGCCCGTCGCCGAGCTGTCCCGCCCAATGTCCGAATTGGTGGCCGCCGTAATTGCTCGCGAACGGATCCATCCCCGGCTGCAGCGCATTGCCTGCGAGCGTCTGCAACCATGTTTCGGAACCCAGCGTCGCTTCATCAAGGCCGAGCGCATGGGCAACCTCAGCCGAATGCGCGACCCAGCGCGGCGCGGACACCGACGTAGGTGCGACTCGCGACCACAGCGCAGCGACCTGGCGGCGCTGCGGACCGGTCTCGGCGTCACCCGGCAATTCGGCAAGGAAGCGATTATCGAAACGCATCGGCGGCATCCGCTAACAAGCCATGCGACAAAAAACGTGAGGTATGCATTCGCGTCACCAGGGCAGCGGCAGGCCGATCATCGGCCCGAAGTACCAATACGCGCCAGCGAGCACCAGCAGCCACAGCACTGTCTTGAGCACGAATTTGACGACTTTAATCGCGAAATAGGCGGCGATGATCGCCAGGACCAATCCGATCCAACTCATGCTGGCGATATCTTCCATCGCGATCTCCCTTGATTGGGTTATATGAATCTAAATGTATAGAAAATGAGTGTCGATCCACGGCTGCGCGTCGCTTCGTTTGGCGCGTTCGGTGTCAGTGCCGACACGCAATGCTTTCGCTACGCGCCGTCAACCGCGATCGCGCCATGCGTCGGCCGCAGCGCCGGGTCGAGCGCGATGCGGTCGTCGAAGACGAAACAATTGCCGCGATATCCAACGCCGCCTTCGCTCTCGAAATAACCGAGGATGCCGCCTTCGAGCTGCAGCGCATCGGCGATGCCGTTGGCACGCATCCACAGCACGGCTTTCTCGCAGCGAATCCCGCCGGTGCAGAACGCGACCACGGCGGCATCGGCGAACGTCTCGCGATGCGTATCGATCGCAGCAGGTAATTCCGTGAAATTGTCGATCGGCAACAACAGTGCATCGGCGAAACTGCCGTAAGCGACTTCCTCGCGATTGCGGGTATCGACCAACATCAGGGGTCGCCCGCTGTCGTCGTGCCCCTGTTCGATCCATCGCCGCAGATCGATCGGCGACACTGCAGGCGCGCGCTCCGTCACCAATGGCGAAGCATCGTCGTGACGGAAGGCGATGATCTCCGGTTTGACCTTCACTTTGAGTTTGGCGAACGGCACCGTTGCGGACGCGCTCACTTTCAGCTGCATCTCAGCGAAACGCGTATCCGCGCACAGGCGTTCTACGAAGGTATCGATGCTTGCAGGTTCCCCCGCTAAAAACAGGTTCAAGCCTTCAGGCGCAACCAGCACGGTGCCGCGCAGATCGAGAGCCTCAGCCCACTCGCGCAGACGCACCGAAAGTAGGTCTGGTGCGTCGATGCGGACGAACCTGTAGGCGGCAATGTTCTTGATCATTCGGGCATTTTAGCGCGGACGCTTGCTCACAGCCTGCTCTGAGAGCCTGTTTAGACTCTCTCCATGCTCCGCGCTGAGGCTCAGCCCTTCGGGTTGTGCCGCCGCGACACGCTGAGCATGGAGAGAGTCTAAACAGGCTCTGAGCGCGTGGCGATTGATCCGCGAGCGTCGGCGGACGGGTTTATCGAGCGATCCAGCGACACTGGATATGCGCTTGTTCAGCCTGCTGCGAGGCTGTGTTCGAGGTTGTCGCGCGCAGCGGCTTCGAACCCATCGTGGAAGAGATCGCTGAGGAAAATACGCTCGCTATCGAGCAACGTGCGGAAGAATTGCCGGCGCTTGCGTCGATACAGCCAGCGCGGCACCGCGCGGTATTCCTCGGCGATGGCGCGGTCGTAGTCTGCGAATTGCGGCGGTGGCGCGCCTAGAATCGCCATATCGCAGTCGAGGAAATGCAGGGTGTCGTCCGCGTCCGCAGCGGCGCCGGCTGCAGCCAGGAGATTCTCGCGTCGCAGCCGGCCATGTTGAGCGGTCAGTTCGATCAGCGCTACGACTCGCGCGCGGTCAAGTTGGACGGCTGCAGGCCATCGATCAAGATGCGACAAAGCGAGCCTCGCCGACTCGGTTTCGTTGTCCTTGCGCCCCGGGCGATAGATCGCGTCGTGGTAGAGCACGGCCCAAGCGACCTCATGCGGGTGCCGCCATCCGATGCTCTGCGCGACCATCGCGTAATGGCGCAGCACTTCGCCGACATGACCGATATGGTGATACGCGCGTGGCGGCTCGGCATAAGCCGAAAACAGCGCTGCCCGCTGGTCGGCGGGCAGCAAAAACGGCAGCAGGTGCTCGGGAAACGGCTCGGCGGCCGAGGTCGCTGCGTTGGTTGTACGTTCGTCAGCCACCGACCACGGTCAGCGTCGGCGACGAACGTTTAATGCGCTGATCCGCAGCGACGGCTTCGATCGAATACGCGCATACGCGGTTGCGGCCTTCGTTCTTGGCGCGGTAGAGCATTTGATCGGCATGCGACAACAGACGCGACAGGTCGTAACCCGATTGCGCAGTCGAAGTCACACCGAAGCTCGCAGTAATCACAAAAGAATAACCGCACTCGCGAGTATCGAGCTGGGCCAGCTTCGAACGGCAGTCTTCCGCCGTACGCGCTGCGCTCGCCAGATCGACACCGCGCAGCAGCACCGCGAACTCTTCGCCGCCGAGACGGCCGATATAATCCACTTTGCGACAATGCGCAGAGCAGGTTTTGCCGACCTGCTTCAGCACCCAGTCGCCGGCGCCGTGGCCGTAAGTGTCGTTGATCGCCTTGAAGTGATCGAGATCGAACATGATCAGCGAGCTGACTTCACCATCGCGCGCGGTCTCTTGCAGGGCGCGTTCGGACTTCAGGGTGAAGTAGTGACGGTTGCCGATGCCGGTGAGGGTGTCGGTCTGCGCCAAAAGACGCAATTGATTCTGATGACGTTTAATCTGCAGTGCCCAGAACACCAAACCAGCGAGTGCGACCATCAACAGCACCATCGCCAGACGCGCCTTCTGTGCGCCTTCGCGCTCCAGCTTCTGATCGAGCAGCAGCAGTTCGATTTTCTGGTCTTTCTGGCGCGTTTGGTGACGGTACATTTCGTAAGCGAGTTCGCGCGTCTTTACGTCGCGTTCGCGGGCCATGTCCGCTTCGGCAAAGCGCTTATACATCGCAAGGGCTTCTTCCGGACGATCTTGCACTTCGGCGACTTGATACAACGTCTTATAACCGCTGATCAGCGACAGCAGCGAGACGGTGTCGCCACCGAAGGCGATAGCCTGTCTAGCGTGCGATTCGGCCGAAGCGACATCCTGCTTCGCCAACTTCAGCTCAGCGAGAATCGAATGAACTTCGGCACTCTGGCGCGGATAGCCGATCGACTCGACCTCAGGCAACGCCTTTTCCAGCAAGCTCACCGCTTCCCCGAGGCGACCTTCGCCGCTCAGTTTCTTTGCAAGGATGAACCGAGCGAAATTCGCTGGAATCCGCTCGCCGATCGAGGAGCAAAAATCGATCAACTCTTGAACTTCTCGGCTGTCTTTGGACAGCGAGCGCAGTTCGTACTTCGATTCGATCTTGAAAAGCCCTGCGACGCAGGTCATACGATTGCTAGGTTCTTCGCGGAGTATCTCCTCCGCGTAGCGCAAACCGATGTTGTGCTGTCCGTATTGGTTGTAGAGCATCGCCGCGACCGCGATGCCTTCGTGACGGGTATTTTTGTCTGCGACCTTACTGCGCATATCCAGCGTTCGATCCAGGTAACTCAAGCCGGTGGCGAAGCGACGATTGATCGCCGCGAAATTCGCAACGAGAGCGTTGGTGCGGTACTTGAGCCCGGGATCCTTGGTCTCGGCGATCAGCTGTTTCGCGAGTTCGATACCCTGCTGGCGTTTGTCTTTATACGTACCCAGATCGTAGGCCTGGAGATACTTGAGGCGCTGGCGCTGAAGAGTCGTCGCGCTTGAAGCGGCATCGTCGATGTCGATCCGGAGCTGCTTAAGCAGCTCCGCGAGGCGCTGTGCACCGGAACTCTTAATTTTCTCGGCTTCCGCAAGCTGCTCGTCGATCGATGACGATGAGGCGAAGACTTGACCCGCGAGCGCGAAACCCACGAGAAGGAATAGAGCGAACAAAAGCTTCCGTTGCATGATCGACACTCTCACTGGGTAAACGCAGACTCAGTTGGCTTGCGCGGGGTTCTCATCGGGCGTTTCGGGTGAATCTTGGGCCGGCGATTCCTTAGGTTCGTTGCCTTCAGGCGCGACCACCATGCACATCATGAACGGCCTGGCATTGAGCGCCTCGCTGAGCTTGCCGCTATCGCGAGCGAGCAAGGCTTGATGCGAGGAAGGATCGGTACCAAGTGCCGCGACCGCAGCGAGGTAATCGACAGCCGACATCCGCGCCATTGCGGCATTGCCGCCCATCGTTTCGAGAAACTGGATCACATTTGACATTGGTCCCCCTATCTTGTCTTGAGGTGAAGACGGAATTTCCGCCGTTTGTCGGACGGGATTGCGACGTTGGCGTCTCGTTCAGGGAAAACAGTCTGTCTCGCGTCCGATTTCCTCTGAACCGCCCGCAACTCCTTGCTGCACACCATCGCAGGCTATGCGAAAAGTCCATTTTCATCAATCACTTCGAGAAGATTCTGTAATTTTTTATCGAATCTGAACAGTATCGCTCGCGTTTGGGGCACGACAGATGTGGTGAAAGGCCTGCCCGGACGCTAGAAACTTGGGCTTTCACTCAACTCATTGGGGTTTCTTAGCTTCCGCTGCGTCGATCTCGGCGATCCGCGCGAGCATGGGCTCGTTCCTCTGCATCGCCAGTGCGGGCGGTACGACGAGGGTGCTCTGCAGGCGTAAATCGGCGTCGATCAGCCCCAACAGCGGCAGGCGCTCCATCCTGGGGGCCGCAATGGGGAGCGTCGCGGCTTCATAGACGACGACCGCATGGTCCGGCGAGTACCCCTCTTCGATCAGCAGATCGACCAAGAGCCGGCGGTAGGCCGGGCCTGTGCTGTAGCGCGATACCGTGCGATCGCCGGTCAAGCCGATTTGCCACAAGATCAGATAGGCCGATAGGTCGAGCCGCCGCCGGTAAAACATCAATTGACTGGCCTCGTAGTGCTGGCAGCCAAAGGTGCCGGGATCGATGCCGAGATCGGCATACAGGCAATCTTCGGCGGAGATACCGGGCTGCATCTCGGCCTCGAACCCCTCGGCGCGGGCCTGGGCGACGGTGTGATGCGGCACTTGAGCGAACACACCCGGATGGCCGTAGAACACGCCACAGACGCGCTTCCCGGCGCGGACTTCGTTCAGCATCGCCTCAATCATCTCGCGATAGCTGTCGGTGCGGCGTTTGCCCTCGGCATAGTAGGGCTGCAAGCTGCGCGCATCCGGACGGATCTGCTGCAGCCACAGTTCAACAATGGCATCGGAGACCAGGGCGAAGACGACATCGGCCTGCTCGATCTCGCTGCGCGAACGCGGGCTGAGGTGGGCACCGAGCATCATGCCAAGACCAACCGCAACAAAAATGCTTCTGGATTCCATAACTTATGATTCTTTCTCGGGAGAATTTCGGAGATTACGCGCCGCCCTCGGCCATGCGTCCCGTCGCGCATTCCAGGTCGCGCGATCGAGCCACCAACTGACGTGGTCGCTGTCATCATCGGGCTGGCGGTCGAAACCGAGCGCTGCGGTGAGACGCCCGGCGTTCGGATTGGCGATGGCATGACGGCCGATCAGACGATCGATGTCGCGCGACCAGCGCCCGTGGATCACGCCATCGACGACCCCCGCCAGCGCCGGCAACCCCACGCCGCGGTTCTGCCAACGCGGCAGCAGCATGACCCCGAGTTCGGCATGCGTCGGTGCCTGCGCGGCGCGGACCAGGGCGACCATACCGACGGCCTCATCGCAACGCGCATCGGTGATCTGCCAATAGCGCGCACGGGCGGCGGCGTCGCGATTGTGACCCAGCGCTTTCTGGAACGTCTCGGTCGCGGCTTCGACGCTCATCGCGGCGCCGATATGCGCCATCACCTCGGGCGCCGCGTAAAGGTTGCGATACAGGTCGCAGTCGGTCGCATCGATTAGCCGGCCACGGACGCGGCCCATCACGAACGTCCAGTCGATCCCATCCGCGTCGCTCATGCGCGCGCGTTCACAGGAAGCTCGCGTAGCGATCGAGCGGAAGGCGCTCGATCGCGGGCACTCGGCAGTCGGCCGCCGCATGCCCCACGACCAGCAGCAAGTACGGCATCTCATTCTTGGGACGGCCGAGCAGCTCGTTCAGAAATCCCATCGGGCTGGGCGTGTGGGTCAGGGTCGCGAGACCCGCGCGATGCAAGGCCGTGATCAACATGCCGGTGGCGATGCCGACCGATTCATGCGGGTAGTAGCGCTTAACCTTGTTCCCCTCGGCATCGAAACCGAAGCGCTCGTAGAACACGGCGATCAGCCAGGGCGCGATGTCGAGGAAGGGCTTTTCGGCATCGGTGCCGATCGGCGCCAGTGCCTGCAGCCATTCATCGGGCGCGCGATGTTCGTAGAACTCGCGTTCCTCGGCTTCGGCAGCCTCGCGAATGCGGGATTTGAGCGCAATATCCTGCACCGCAACGAAGCGCCACGGCTGCTGATTCGCGCCGCTGGGCGCCGTCCCCGCCGCGCGCAGGCAGTGTTCGATCACTTCGCGCGATACCGGGGTCGGCGCGTAATCGCGCACTGTGCGCCGCGTGCCGAGCTCAGCGGCGAAGGCGGCGGCGCGATCAATCCGCTGTTGCTCGCTCATTTCGACGCCGGGGGTATACGCGATGGTCGCAGGTGCGGTCACAGGAGCGAATCCTTCTGATGGGCAAGCCCGGGCAAGATGCTTCGGCGCGCGTACAACGAACAAACTTTGCGCAGACAACTGTAGTGCTTCAAAAATAATGACCACGTTACTTTCTAGCCTCGCGACTTGCGTCGCTCCCACAACAGCCAGTCCTGCTCTAACCAGTCCTGCTCTAACCAGTCCTGCTCTAACCAGTCCTGCTCTGTAGGAGCGACGCAAGTCGCGAACATGCGGGGCACTGACGTGGTTCAAACAGGGTGAAGCACCACACTAGGGAGGGCGAACGATACCAGCACAGGCGCGAGGATTGCGGCAGCGCTGCGAGTCAGCGTTGCCGCGACAGAAGGATGCGCCGCCCGCAAAACACGTCCAACCGGGACGTGTGCAGTGTTTCCATAACGTGATGCAGGGATGAAGGTTCGGGTCGGCCCGAATACACTGGCAGTTCGCCACAGCCACGAGGGCGCTGCCGATGCATCCATTGTTGATCCTTTCGCTCGTGCTGCAGATCGGCTGTGCGATACATGTCATCCGCACGGGCCGGCCGATGTATTGGATTTTTCTGCTGTTGATCGGTACGTATATCGCGGTCGCGATTTACCTCTTCGCCGAAGTGCTTCCCGGGCTGCGCGATAACCGCGCTGCGCGGCGACTCGTATCGGGCGCGCAGAACCGGGTCGATCCAGAGCGCGACAAGCGCAAAGCGGCGCAACGATTGGATGTGGCCGACACCCTCGACAACCGCCGCCGCTTGGCCGACGAAAGCTACCGCAGCGGCGATTTTCAGCAAGCGGCGGACCTGTATCGCTCCGGACTCAAAGGCCTGTATGGCACCGACCCTCACTTGATGCTGGGCTTGGCGAAGGCGCAATTCGCGCTGAATCTGCCGTCCGAAGCGAAACAGACCTTGGACGATCTGATCGCCGCCAACCCGAACTTCCGCTCGGACGAAGGCCATCTGCTGTACGCGCGCTGCGTCGAAGCCAGCGGCGATACCTCCGCCGCACTGCACGAATACGAAGCGGTGGTCCAAGGGTTCAGCGGCGAAGAAGCGCGAGTGCGCTACGCGCAATTGCTCAAGCGCAACGGCCAAACCGCGAAAGCCGGCGAAGTCTTCGCTGAGGTGCTCAAGCGCGCGCGCGCGGCGCCGAATTATTACCAGCGCGAGCAGCGCGAATGGATCGACATCGCGCGGCGCGAAGCGAGCGGCTGACGCCGACTCGCCGCTGCGCGCACGAAGACGCGGTGCAGCGACCAGCGGCGCAGACCCCAACGCTTCCCGGGTAGCATGCGCGCATGCACGACGATGCCATCGCCCTTCTTCCGCGTCCGCCCGACCGCGCCACGGCGTCGATCGTCGTCGGTTTCAGCGGTGGTTTGGATTCGACCGTACTGCTGCATGTGCTCGCCAACGATGCCGTTCTGCGTACGCAAGGTGTTCGCGCGCTGCATATCGATCACGGCCTCCACTCCGATTCGCGAGACTGGGCCGCGCAGGCCCAAGACATTGCCGATGCCCTCGGCGTCGGCTTCGGAACGATCGCGGTGCACGTGCCGCGCGACAGCGGCCTAGGCCCAGAAGCCGCCGCGCGACATGCGCGCCGCACGGCCTTCGCGGCGGCACTGCGCGCAGGTGAAGTCCTCGCCTTAGCCCAGCATCGCGACGATCAAGCTGAAACCTTTCTGCTGCGGGCACTGCGCGCCTCCGGCCCCGATGGCCTCGGCTCGATTCGGCCGTGGCGCGCGTTCGCTGCCGGATGGTTATGGCGGCCACTGCTCGACACCCCGCGCAGTGCCCTCCTCGCCTATGCCCAGCGCCACGGTCTGCGTTGGATCGAAGACCCCAGCAACCGCGATCTAAGCCTCGATCGCAATTTCCTGCGCCATCGTATCTTGCCGCTACTGCGCGAACGCTGGCCGCATGCGGATGCCGGTTTGGCGCGCTCGGCCGAATTGTCGGCGCAAGCCGGCGATCTTTTGGACAATGAGGATGCTGCGGTGCTGCAGCGCATGCGGCTCGATGGCGGCGACGCACTGTCGCGGTCGGCGCTACGCGCGCTCGCACCCGAGCGTCGGGCGCGCGTGCTGCGGCGCTGGGTGCAGGCCTGCGGCGCGCCACCGCTGCCGAGCGAAGGGATCGCGCGGATCGAATCCGATCTATTACCCGCTGCGCGCGATCGCCTGCCCGCATTCGCATGGCAGGGCCGAGACATCGTCGCCTGGCGCGATGGGCTGTATTGCATCGAACATCGCGAACGCGCGTCGCGCGCGCTGCCGCTAGACTGGTCCGCGCTCTGGGACGGTCGCTTGCCGCTGAAGTTGCCGAACGATGATCGTGTACAACTCGTCGGTACCGATGCATTGCCCTGGCCGGTGCGCGTGCATGCGCGCCGCGGCGGCGAACGCATCCGCCTGCCGCAGCGCGAACATCACCATGCGCTGAAACACGTGCTGCAGGATCTCGCGATTCCGCCGTGGCAGCGCGCGCGGATGCCGCTGCTCAGCCGCGCGGACGGCGCACTCGTCGCTGCGGGCGATCGCATCGTCTCGGCCGAATTCAGCGAGTGGCTGCGGGCATCCGGCGCGGAATTGCGCTGGTTGCGCGCGGATGCCGCCGCTGCTCACCGCGACCGATCGGGCCGCTGAAAACCTACTCGTACAGATATCGGCAGCCTGCAATGAAAAAAACGACGTCAGGCCCTACACTTCCGCCATGAGCAAAAAAACCGCACCCGCCGATGCCCCGCCCACGCCTGTGGACGCCTCGCCCGTCGCCGATTTCGAGAGCTCGCTCGACGCACTCGAAGCCCTGGTCGAACGCATGGAACTCGGGCAACTGAGCTTGGAAGATTCGCTCGCCGCTTACGAACGCAGCGTCGGTCTCTATCGTCGCTGCCAGCAGGCGCTGGAGCAGGCCGAACTGCGGGTGCGGCTGCTGAGCGATCCAGACAAACCCGAAAGTGCGCAAGCCTTCGGCGGCGATGACTGAGCTTCTTACGCGCTGGCGTCAGCGCATTGATGCGGCCATCGCCATGCGGCTGGACGCACTGCAAGCGCACACTCCCGACAACATGCGTCTACTTGCCGCAATGCGGCACGCGGCACTGCTCGGCGGCAAGCGGATGCGGCCACTGCTGGTCTATGCCACAGGGCATATGCTCGGTGCCGACGACGATGCACTGGACGCGCCCGCAATCGCGGTTGAACTGATTCATGCGTACTCGCTCGTTCACGACGATTTGCCAGCGATGGACGACGACGCCCTGCGTCGCGGCCAGCCCACCGTGCACATCGCGTTCGACGAAGCCACCGCGATCCTCGCCGGCGATGCGCTGCAAACGCTCGCCTTCCAAACGCTGAGCGAAGCACCGCTTTCGGCTGATGCACGCATCGCGCTGATTCACGAACTGGTCGTCGCCTCCGGCGCCGCCGGTATGTGCGGCGGACAAGCGCTGGACATCGACGCAACAGGTCGCGGCAGCGACATCGCTTTAGCCGACCTACAGCGATTGCACGCGCTGAAAACCGGCGCATTGCTACGCGCTTCGGTGCGCTTGGGCGCGATTGCCGCCGGGGTTACGCACGAAACCGACACGGGTGCGCGCGCCGCGCTGGATCGCTATGCCGATGCGCTCGGGCTTGCCTTCCAAATTCGCGACGACCTGCTCGATATCGAAGCCGACAGCGCCACGCTAGGCAAGACCGCCGGCAAAGATGTCGCGCAGAACAAAGCGACGTTTCCCGCACTACTCGGTATCGATGGCTCGCGCGCACGACTATCCGAACTTGCCGAAACAATGCGCACATCAATCGTCGGTTTCGGCGCAGGCAGTGCGCTGCTCGCCGAACTCGCGCATCGGGTCGTCGAACGGGATCGCTGAGCTGAGGATTTGCGAGACCGAGCGATCGCATTCGCTCGCTAGAGCATTTCTGCGAGCTGCGGAACATCTCTGTCGAAAAGCAAGCGGGTCTGCGGCCTGTTCTACTGCTTCTTTGGTAGAAAATAAAGCGGGTCGAAGACCCGCTCTACCGCTTGTTATTTGGTAGAGCGGGTCGCAGACCCGCTGAATGCTTCGATTAAAGCTTCGATTAAAGCTTCGATTAAACAGCGAGCGGGTCGAAGACCCGCTCTACCGTATCTTCAATCTTTCGTTTTTCGAGTCATAAGCTCAGACAAAACGCATGGTGAGCGGATAGCGATAGGTCTGCCCATCGTAGGCCTTGAAGCCAGCGATGATCGTGCAAACGATCCACGCCACGCCCAGCACAACCCACAGCGGCAGCGCGATCACGATGCCCAGGCCCAGCGTGAACACCAACAAGACCACGGTCGCGACCGCGTAGATGAACATGCTGAGATTGAAGTTGATCGCTTCTTTGGCGTGTTCGGCGGCGAAGGCGGAGCGGTCGCGCACGACGAACCAAATGATCAGTGCGCCGATCACCCCGGCGATGCCGGCGAACCAACTGGTCACCAACGCCGCGAGCAATGCGATCAAATGCGCTGCGGCGGCCATCTGGCGATCGTTCGCGCTGAGCCCAGCGCTCGATTCGGCCGCAGCCGGCTCGACGACGGTGGCATCGTGCGATGTATCGGTGAGGAATTCGGTATTGGTCATCTTCGCGGCCCTCGCAATGGGGAGGATGGGATCGTGCGCAAGCTTGCGTCACACCCTCATGATGGGGCCGCCGCGCAGGCGCGCAACCCAACCGAAGACCTATGCCGGGTGCCATCCTCTTCCGAGCGGGCATGCTCCGAGCGGGCATGCTCCGAGCAGGCATGCTCCGAGCAGGCATGCTCCGAACCGTCTTGATCCGAACCGTCTTGCTGCACACCGTCTTGCTCCGAACGCGTGAGTTTCAAGCACGCGCAGTCGCCGCGCGCGCATTCAGCCAACGACCAGCCCAGACATTGGCCGAATCGCGGCGCTGCCTGGGAAGATTGTGCGCTCCAGTGCGGCTTCTGGCGTGCGCAAATGCGCCGCGAGCACGCCTTTGAACAAGGCGCGCATGTCGGTCGTCGGGCGCAGATCGCGCCCATCGAGCAACTGCCCCGCGCCGAGCCCCGGCCAATCGCCGGCGATGCGACCGCCGCGTACCGCGCCGCCGGCCAGCAACGCATTGCCGCCGACGCCGTGATCTGTGCCAGCACTGCCGTTCACCGCGACGGTGCGGCCGAATTCGGTGACAACGACCACAACGGTGTTGTTCCAGTCGGTCGCCAAGCCCTCGCGCACTGCGCGCAGACCGGCGTCGAGTTCGCCGAACTTGCGGTCGAGCGCAGCGATTTGGCCGCGATGCGTGTCCCAGCCGGTGTCCTCGACGAAGGCGATGCGCATGCCGTCGGGGCCGTGCATGAGTTTCGCAGCGGCGGCCATCGCCTGCGGCAGACCGAAGCGATTGCCTTGACCGCGACGCGGGTTGCCGGCCATGCCCTCGTTAAGCATGCCTTCGTTAAACATGCCTTCGTTTAGCACGACCTCGTCGGCCTGCATCGCATCGGCGAACACTGCAGCCAACTGCGAATCGGCCGCATACAAAGGCTGCAACTGGCGCAGCATCTCGTCATCGAATGCGCGCGGCAACGGCGGCGACCAAATCTCGGATTGGCTCGTGCCACGCATCGCCAGCGGCATCACTTGCGCGATCGCGACGCCCGCCGCGTTCGTACGCGTGCCTGACATCGCGCCAATGCAGCGGCCGATCCAGCCGTCGCGCGCGCCGCCGGGACGATCGGTGCCGTTTTCCAGGCAATCCTGCGCATCGAAATGCGAGCGCTGCCGGTACGGCGGTGCCACCGCGAGCACTGGCAACAACTGTTTCTGCGCGTACAAACTGTGCGCGAACGATAATTTCGGATGCAAACCGAAACTGCCGTCGAGCTTCAGCGCATCGGCGACCGCGATCGCGCCGCGCGCGCGCGCGTAGCCGGGATCGGCGATCGGCGGCAGCAGATGCAAGCCATCCATCGCACCGCGCAGCAGTACGACCAGCAGGCGATTATCCGCAGGCGCGGCGGCCGATGCGAACCGTGGGTACAGGGTCAGCATCGCTGTGGCGCCGAGGCCAGCGAGGAAACGGCGACGTGAAGGATTCAGGTTGGTGTCGGCGGTGCGCATCACACTCTCCACTGGAACGCGGGGCTGGAAAACAGCAGGGCGAAACCTTCTTGCGGCGAGCCGGCACGACGCAGCAGCGCGCCGAGGCCGCTATCTGCGGCCGCTATGCCCAACACCGATGCGGCCAGCGCATACGGCGTTTGCGATTGCGGCACGCGCTCGGCGAGCTGCGCGGCCGCTTGCATCCGTTTGCGCAGCGCATCACCAGTGGCCCAATCGCTGGCGGTGTCGGGAAAACCGGCTGGCGAGCGCGGCGTGAACACCGGTTGGCCGAGTCCTGCGAGCAGCCGGATCAGGGTGCGCGTCTCGATTTGCGCACCATTGCCGCTGGCGCGTAGCGCCGAGACCACGAAATCGTCCGGCGTCTTGAATTTACGCGCCTCGTTCGACCAAGCCGCATCGTCGTCGATCATTGCTCGATACAGGGCGCGCAGTTCGCCGCCGCTGCGCAGATACGCCGCAGACATGCGCTGCACCAGCGCGGGCGACGGCGCATCGGCAACGAAATGCCGCGCGAGTTTGAAGCTCAGATGTCTCGCCGTCGCCGGATGCAGCGCGAGATCGCGCAGGATCTCGCGGCCCTGCGCTTCGCCGGCATCGGCATAGCGCTTACCAAGCACCGCGCGGGCGCCGGGTTCGTGCGCATTGGCGCGAAATACGAAAGAGGAGGTCGCGCTGGCGAGCTCACGCGGCCCGGGCGTGCTCCAGCCGGTGATCGCACGCGCCAGTTCCTGTACATCGGTCTGCGCATAGCCGCCGTCCACGCCGAGCGTGTGCAGTTCGAGGATTTCGCGGGCGAGATTCTCGTTCAACCCTAATTTTCGCGGCGGTTTGTTCGGCCGTGCGGCGGCGCGACGCTCGGCGAACTGCGCCATACGCGAGTCGCCGCCGACCGACACGGTGTTATCGAGATACAGCAGCATCGCTGGATGCTGTTCGACCGAAAGCAACAGATCGGCGAAATTGCCCAGCACATGCGGGCGGATCGCTTCGCGCTCCATCGGTGCGGCCTGCAGGCGGGCGGCGTTCTTATCGGCCGACACCGCGAAATGATTCGACCAAAATCGTACTAGTCGCTCGACGAAAGGCGTCGTCGTCGTCGCACCGACGCGATAACGCGCAGCGATATCGGCCAAGCCGTCGCGGGCGATCTGCATCCGCGATACGCCGTAGTTTTTTCGCTCCATATCGCTCTGCGCGCGCATCGCGGCCGTCTCCGTTGGCATCGCGCCGCGGCGGCCGCGGCGCACCTGCTCGGTGCGTTCTTGTTCCATTGATGTGCCCGCATCCGCCATCTGCGTTTGCGGCGCATCCAACATCGAATCCTTGCTCAATGCGGCGTTGCCCAATGCTGCGTTGCCCACTGCAGCGTTGCCCACTGCAGCGTTGCCGGCGTTATTCTTGCCGTCGGTGCGTCGCATCGCCAGCAAAGCGGCGCGACGCTGCAGCAATTGCAGGCCATCCGGCAGATCGGCGAAGGCCGAGAGATCGGGCTTTGCGTCGAGTTGCGCCTGCAACCAGCTTCGGGGCTCGCGGCCAACGCGTTCGAGTTCTCCCGGCATCGCGCCGAGGCCGAAACGATTGACCGCAGCGATTTGCGACTTCAGCGACATGATGCGCTCCCATGACATAAGACTTGTCTAGGCAAACGCACGGCCGATGCATTGGTTGACAGGGCGAATGCGCGCTCAACCGTAGGCCTCATCGCGAGCGGTGCCCAAAACAAAACACCCCAGCCGTCGCCGGCCGGGGTGCTGAAGGTTGCAAGCGGGGCGCGAACGCCCCAATGCCGCTAGGTCACCAAGCGCAAGGTGAACGGATAACGATAGTTCTCGCCCTTACTAGCGCTAATGCCGGCGATGACCGTGAACACAATCCAGGCGATGCCTATGATCGGCAGCAGAAAGATGCCGATAATCACAAACAACAGCGCGGTGGCGATACCGGCAGCGATGCTGATAGTGATATTGAAGTTAAGCGCTTCTTTGGCTTGCTCGGCAGCGAACGGCATGGTGTCCTTTTTGATCTGCCACATAATCAAAGGCCCAACGATATTGCCGACGTAAGGAATGAGAAATCCAGCAAACGCGGAAAGATGGCCAACCATGGCCATGTTCTTCTCATCGGAGGACAGTTCGCCGGAAGATTGGCCGGCTGGATCTTGGTAGCTCATCGAGGGATTCCCCAGGTGGAAGGATGCGGCGCCGTAGTCGATACCACGGCGGCCTTGAGATCATAACGTCATTCGGCGCCCGCAACGGTCATCCCGCCGATCAGGATGGACCCGCAGCGGATCGACGAGCGCGGGTCGCGGTCGCTGCCGATGGCTTCGATCGCCAGGTACATATTGCGCAAATTGCCGGCAATGGTGATGCCATCGACCGGATAGGCGATCTCGCCGCCCTCGATCTTGAAGCCGGCCGCCCCGCGCGAGTAATCGCCGGTCATGATGTTCACGCCCTGCCCCATCAGCTCGGTGACGAGCAAACCGTCGCCCATCCCGCGGATCAACTCCTTCAGGTCGCCGGCATTGGCGGCGACTTCGAGATTGAACACGCCGCCGGAATTGCCGGTGCTGCGCAGCCCGAGTTTGCGCGCTGAGTAGCTGCCCAGCACGTAGCGCTGCAGGATGCCGGCTTCGACCAGGCTGGTTTCCGAAGTGGCCACGCCCTCAGCATCGTACGCGGTGGAGCGAAAGCCGCGACGCAGGAACGGGCGTTCAATCAGCCCGCACCACGGCGGCAGGATCCGGGTGCCGGCGCTGTCGAGCAAAAAGCTGGCGCGGCGATACAGCGAGCTGCCCGACACCGCATTCACCAAACTGCCGATCAGGCCGTGCGCAACTTCGGCATGAAACAGCACCGGCATCTCGGCGGTGGGCAGTGAGCGCGGCGCCAATCGGGCCACGGTGCGCTCGGCGGCGCGACGGCCGATGGACTCGGGCGATTCCAGATCGTCGCCGCACACACCGAAGCTGTACCAGTACTGCCCCTGCATGTCCCCGCCTTCGCCGGCGATCAGGCTGCAGCTAATGCTGTGCTGGGTGTCGCGGTCGGCGCCGACGAAACCGTGCGAATTGGCGTAGACGCCGACTGATTCGCCGGTCGACACCGAAGCGCCGTCTGAGTTGGCGATGCGCGCGTCGGCATCGCGGCCGGCGGTTTCGCAGGCCATCGCCAAATCGATGGCGCGATCGGGGTCGATCGCCCAGGGGTGCCAGAGGTCGAAATTCGGCCAGGTGCCGTCCGCTCCAGGGCGGGCCATGCGGTCCGCGTCGGCCAAGCCGGCCGCCTCGTCGTCTTCGGTGTGCTGAGCGATCAAACACGCCTGGGCGATGGTGGCTTCGAGGCTGTCCTCGCGCAGATCAGCGGTACTGGCGCTGCCTTTGCGCTGGCCGAAATACACCGTAACCGAGATACCACGGTCGCGGTTGGATTCCACGGTTTCGACCTCGCCCATGCGCACGCCGACGCTGAAGCCGCGATCTTCGCTGCAACTGACTTCGGCCTGGGTGGCGCCCATCGCCTTGGCGCGCTCAAGCAGGCGCTGGGAGAGATCGGTGAGGCGATCGAGCCGTTCGCGGCTGTCGTCGGCCGAGGCGGCGATGTCGGTGGCTGGATGTGGGCGGGCGGGAGTGGCTGCGTTCAATGCATTATCCTGTTCGAGCGGGCGAGCAAGCTGTTGTAAAACACTGTTGTAAGACAGCTTGCTCGCGCAGCCATGGATGGCTGCAACGGCGAGTCAAGCGCGTAAGCGCTTGATTTGTCGGGAGCGAGTCCGGGCTTGCCCCGGACTCGAGACTTGAAAACCGCGTAGGATGCGCGTTTTTCAATAACCTGCTAACCCCCTGGAAACGAAACATGTCGGTTCGACGATGAGAGGCAAAGATCAAGACACTGGCGAATTTCTGTCGCCGAGCCGAAGTCAGCAACGCCGCGAGGCGCTGGAAGTGCTGGAATTGGCGCGGCGGCTCTCGGAAATGACCCCGCAGCAGATCGCGCGGCTGCCGGTGCCGGAGCGCCTGTTGTCGCATATCGACGACACCCGCCGCATCACCTCGCACGGCGCGCACAAACGGCAGTTGCAGTATCTGGCGAAACAGATGCGTCGCGAAGACGACGACACGCTGGAGGCCATCCGCGATGCGGTCGACGCCAACGGCCACGCCGCGCGCGAACAAGCCGCGATGCTGCACCGTGCCGAGCAGTGGCGCGACCGTTTGATCGCCGATGGCGACGCGGCCCTGGCCGAATTGCTCGACGCCTACCCGCAGGCGGATCGCCAGCATTTGCGCCAACTCGCGCGCAACGCGCACGAGGAGCGCCTGCGCAACAAGCCGCCGCATGCGTATCGCGAATTGTTTCGGGAGCTGCGGGAGCTGTTTCAAGACACCGAATCCGAGGATGGGAAATCGGAGGTCGATGGGTCGAATGCAGCCGACGAGACCGACAACGCCTGAATCCTCTGTCATTCCCAACCCCGGCTGCATCGGGGTGAGGAACCTGTTGTTCTGACCTGCATTGAAATTTCCGAAAGCGGGCAGCAGGTCCATCGCCGTCGGCGAGGGATGACATTGGGTGTGGAGTTTTCCGGTGGCATCAAATTTTCCGGTGGTCGAGCCTGCCATCCCGAAGCTCAATCCCCGGGTCGCGATCCTATCAAGCACGCGTCCCGCCCACCGTCAGTTGCTCGATCAGCAGCGACGGCTGGCCGACGCCGACCGGCACGCTCTGTCCGTCCTTACCGCAGGTGCCGACGCCATCGTCGAGCTTCAGATCGTGGCCGATCATGCGCACGCGCTGCATGGTCTCCGGGCCGTCGCCGATCAAGGTCGCGCCCTTCACGGGCGCGGTGATTTTGCCGTCTTCGATCAAATACGCCTCGGTCGCCGAAAACACGTACTTGCCGGTGGTGATATCGACCTGACCGCCGCCGAAATTCACCGCATACAGGCCTTTTTTGACCGAACGGATCATGTCCTCGGGTGCGTCTTGGCCGGCACGCATATAGGTGTTGGTCATCCGCGGCATCACCCGATGCGCGAAGGACTCGCGGCGGCCGTTGCCGGTCGGCGCCATGCCCATCAGCCGCGCATTGTGGGTGTCCTGCATGTAGCCGACGAGCACGCCGTCTTCGATCAATGTGGTGCAAGCGGTGGGTGTGCCTTCGTCGTCGATGTTGAGCGAGCCGCGGCGGCCTTCGAGCGTGCCGTCATCGACAATGGTCACGCCCGGCGCGGCGACACGCTTACCGATGCGACCGCTGTAGGTCGAGGTGCCTTTGCGATTGAAATCGCCTTCCAGGCCGTGGCCGACGGCTTCGTGCAGCAGCACACCCGGCCAGCCGTGGCCGAGCACGACCGGCATCACGCCTGCGGGCGCGTCGATCGCGTCCAGGTTCACCAGCGCCTGACGTAAGGCTTCGCGCGCGAAGCGCTCGGGCTTACCGTCGGCGAACAGCGTCTCGTAGCCGTAACGTCCGCCGAAACCAGCGGTCGCGGATTCACGACGACCGTTTTGTTCAACGATCACCTGCACGTTCATGCGCACCAGCGGCCGCACATCGCCGGCCATGATGCCGTCGCTGCGCGCGACCAGGATGGTGTCGCTACTCGCGACCAGTGTCACCATCACCTGCTGCACCCGCGGATCGGCCGCGCGCAGCAACCGATCGACGCGGCGCATTTGTTCGAGCTTATCGGGGTGCGCATAGGCGTCGATCGGATCGGCCGCGTCGTAAAGTGGGCTCGGCCGTCCGCCTCGGAAGACAAGCGCACCGGCCGTGGCGTCGTTGCTGCCGATCGTACCTTTTGAAATCGCGCGCGCCGAGCGTGCCGCCGCCAGCAGCGCATCGGCGTGAATTTCATCGGAATACGCGAAACCGGTCTTTTCGCCGGAGATCGCGCGCACGCCGACGCCGCCGTCAATCGCATGCGTACCGTCTTTGACGATGCCGTCTTCGATCGTCCAACTCTCGCGGCGCGTGTGTTGGAAATACAGGTCGCCAAAATCGATCCCCGGGCCAAGCAGCGCATCGAAGCCGCGTTCGAGCGCAGCCGTATCGAGCCCAGCGGGCGTGAGCAAACGCGCTTCGGAAAGGTGCAGCATCGAACTCATCGGGCGATCCGGTAGGGAATGGGGAGGTGAACGGCAGGCTTGCGAATGTATGGCGACGATCGTATGCAGAATCAACCTGAGGCAGGTTTGGCGGGACGTTCGGCCCTGGTCGATGGTGGACGCTCGACAACATCCACCTTCGGGTCTTTCCACGGGCCAGTCACGCGATAGTTCTTCGCCGCCATCTGTCCGATCGGCTTTTGCAACACGGCATTGGCGACGGCGCCAACCGCTGCGCCTACTGGCCCACCCGCGATCGCACCCACCGCAGTCAGCAGATTTCCGGCTTTCGGCAGCACTTCGATGGTTTGATCGAAGGTTTGGGTGCGCATATTCGCCGCGCCGCGGATATTGATCTGCGCGGACGCGCCATCGATGGTCATGTCGTCGCTGCGCGCCAAGCCGCCGCCGAAACGCACGCTGCCGGCGAGCTTATTGAACGCGAACCCTTTGCTGAAAAAGTCGCGAAAATCTAGGGTTAGGCGTCGCGGCAGTTGGGCGATGCTGAGCAAACCCAGCACCCGCCCGGTGCCGCCGGGTTCGACTTCGACCAAACGCCCGTCTTTGACGTTAATCTGCAGCGTGCCTTCGAGTGCGCTCACTTGGAACGCCATCGGACTGCCGCTCCACGCGGCATCGAAACGAACGTCGCCTTTGCCGCCAGCGATACGACTGCCGGCGCCGAAATCGCCGAGCAACGCGCCGAAATCCTCACTGGCGATGGTCGCGATTAGCCGCGTGCGCGCGGCCGCGCCGCGGCCGTTCCATTCGCCGCTGACATCGATGCGACGTTTCGGCGCCCGCGTCTGCAATTGCGTGATCTCCATTCCCGCCGCAGTGGGCCGCGAGCGGAACAGGGTCTCACCGAGCGTCGCGTCCATCACCTGCAGATCGTCGATCTTCAGATTCAGCGGCGGCACCTTGGTCGGATCGACGCTGTCGCCGCCGATTGCGCTGGGCGGCACTGCCGTTAACGCCACTAAAGCAGGCGCAGATGCCGGCGCAGGCTCGTTCTTCGCAGGCCCATTGTTTATAGCGACATTCTTTATAGCTGCATTCTTTGTAGCGGCATTCTTTGTAGAGGCATTCTTTGTAGAGGCATTCTTCGTCGCTGCACTCTTTGAAACGGCATTCTTTGCAGCGGCATTCGGGCTGCGCCAATACAGGCGTTGCAGCCGGCCGGCGATGGCCGCGCCTTCGGCATCGGGCACCATCAGACTGCCCGCAAGCGCAGCACCATCGAGCTGCACCGCAAGGCCGCCGCTGGCGGGCGCGACCTGCAGGCGCGTGTCGGGAAACACGCCACCGAGCAATTGCAGACGATCGACCGCAACTTCGATGCGCCGCAGCGCTAGCGGTTCGCCGCCGCCCTTCTCGCCGCCGCGCAGCAGGGCGATCCAGTCGATCGCGTCCAGCGTCGGGCTGCGTCCGGTCAACACCAAGCCCGAGGCCGGCGGCAGCTCCGCCACTCGATCGGCGCCGAATTGCGCGCGAATGCCGGTGCGCCCCTGGGTCTGTTTCGCACGCAACGCCAGGCGCTGGCCGAATGCGACCGCGATCTCGCCCTTGCCGATCGGCAGATCGAGATCGATCGTCGTCGCTAAAGCCGTGCCGGACGCTTTGTCCATCGGCGCCGGCAGCGACAATGCAGTGCCGACGAGATCCGAACGCAGTTGCAGCCGGCTGATGCTTGCGGTCGGCGCCTTGCCGCTCGACTGCAGCGCTGCCGCCGGAATGGCAATGCCCGCAGTCCATCGCGATCGACCTTTGATGTGCGGTTTGAGCCAAGCCAAGTCACCGCTGCGATCGAGCAGATCGTCGCTGCTCATTGTCGCTTCGAGTTCGGCCTCAAAGCCTTGGCGACGGTCGCGGACGTGGCCCGCGCCGGCGCGCAGCGAGAGCCGGCTTTGCTGCTGGTCGTAGCTCGCGCTCAAACCGTTGGCAGTGAACCCGCTGCGGTCGTAACGCGCGACGCCACTGACGTTCGCGAAGGCGAGCTTCCATTCGGACTCGGCGAGCTTGGCGCCACGCAGCGCGACCTGGCCGTCGATGGTCGGCGCGACGCCGGGCGTGTGAAAGGGCAAGCGCATCGCGAAATCGACGCTCGTCGGGCCGCTGATGACGAGGGTTTGCATCGTTTTGCCGTGATCGCGCTGCATCGGGCTTTGTTTTAGCAGCGCCAGAAGTTTCGCCGCGTCCGCATCGGTGTTGACATCGAGCTCCAGCTCGGCGTGGCCGAAATCGGCGATCCGCGCGCTGAACGCGCGAATCGCGACTTGATCGAGCATCGCCTTGCCCGCGACCTCAAAGCCGTTGCCGATGAAGGCGATATCGGCATCCATCACCGTCGCTGGCCAATCCGCGCTGAATTTCACCCGCATGTTCTGCAGCGTCGCACGGGCGTCGAACACGCCCTTGGCCGGCTTGCCATCGCGCGCCACGAACGGCCAGTCGTCGAGATCGCCGGAAATCACCGCGCGGCCGTTGTGCACCACCCCGCCCTGCAGGGCCATCTCGAACCAATCGACCAAGGATGGTGCGAACACGTGTTTGGTCCAGAAGCGTTTCGCGGTCGGCGACTGGGTGTCGTCTACATCGGCTGCGAGATCGATGACTGGCCGCGTGCCGTCGCCTTGGAACCACAGCCCGCCGCGCACATCGGCGCCATACGCATCGCCATATGCGTCGCCGTCAATGCGCAAGCCTGACGTCGCGACCTGCCAGCCCGCGCCTTTGCGCCATCCGCCGAGCTCGCCGCGCAAACGGATGTCGTGCGGCGCGCCGAAACCATGCGGCCAATCGAAACGGGTTTTCGCTTTCGGATCGAACTCGAATGCGAAGCCGTCGGCATCGCCGCGCAATCGACCGCCGAGGCCGGAGACGCCGGGCGCTTTGCCCACGGCGGCGATACCTAGATCGCGAATATCCGCGTGCACCGTCAGCGCGCCATCGCGTTCGCCGCTGGCGACAACGTGTTCTAACACCGCACCCGGGCGCGCAGTGATCAACCACCGCCGCAATTTCGGATCGAGCCGATCGCTCAGCGCGGCCACCGCGAACAACGGCGCGGCGTCGATGCGCTCAGCGAGCAAACCGTAGCGACGGCCGCCGGCGATCAACAGACCATCCAGTAGTAAAGGTTCGCTCTGTTCGGCAAGGTGAACGCGCAGTTGCGGCGCATTCAAACGCCAGCGCCCGTCTTCGGCGCGCCAGTGCATCGTCGTTTCAACTTGAGCGAATGCCGCCTGCGGCACCGGCTGGGCGCCAATTGCAGCGCCTGCTGGCGTCGTCGTATCGAAGGGCGCGCCGCGTAAGCGCACGTCTTTGAGATCCGCATCTACGCTGACCGCCACGATTTGATGTGCGCGCAGCGTCGCCCACGCTTCGGCACGGCCGCGGCCGGCGGTGGCGGTCACGCCCAGCGCGCGCAGCAGCGATGTCCACGCAGATAGATCGGCGCGCTTGGCCGCAGCATATAGGCGGCCATCGCCACGCTTGCGATCGAAATCGAACGCGATATCGATTGGAGCGATGCCGTCTTTCATCGCTGCGCGCGCACCTGCGCGAAGCCGGTTTCCATCCACGCGCAAGCGCAGGTCGATATCGGGAATTTTCGCGTCGATGTTCAGCGAGGGCGCGACGATGCCCAGCTTCGCGTCGATCACCTGCAGTTCGCCGAGCCCTTCGAGCGTCGCCAACGGATCGCCGCCCTGCGATTGCCCAGGCAGCCCGCGCACCTGCCAACGGCCGTCGTCTTGACGTTCCAACGTCAGCGCCAGATTGCGCACGCGCAATTCGGTGAACGAGCGTCCGGGCAGCAGGCCGGCATATTGCGACACCAAAATTTCGGCCGCACCGATCGAAATCGCGTTCTCGCCCTCGCCGACGCGCAAACCGTCCAGGCGCAGCAGCGGGCCGCGTCGCGTCCATGCCGTGCGCACGCGGTCGAAGGCGATCGGGTGCCCGGCACGCGCGCTTAGCCATTCGGCGATGCGGTCCGGATGCCGCTCCGCGAGCGGCAGCAACTGACTCACGATCCCGATCGCCAGCGCCACCAGCACCAGCGACACCGCCACCGCGTACCAGAGGCCGCGGCGCGCATGGCGCAGACGACGCCGCATCTTGCTCGGCATCAGCGACGCTCCCCCTGTCTCCCGACGGATCGATCGTTCGAAGAGGCGATCGAACGCACGATCGAAGACATGGCCGAAGACATGGCCGAAGACACGGCCGCAGCGCGGCGACGCTGTGGGCCATGGCCGCTGGGCTGCGACCAAGCGATCGCGCTCGTCGCTATCATCTTCGCCCTTCGGCCCATCGCGATGCGAACACGGCGCGGCCATCGCGCGTCACAGCAGCACGACATCGAATTGCTCCTGCGTGTATTGCTCATCCGCTTGGAAACGAATGGTTTTGCCGAGAAACTCCTCCAATTCCGCGACCGCAGACGATTCCTCTTCGGTGATGCGCGTGACCACTTTGGGCGATGCGATGACCAACAGCCGCGCGGCTTCGAATTGGCGCACGGCGCGGGTGATCTCGCGGAAAATTTCGTAGGTCACGGTTTCGGCGGTCTTGAGCGTGCCGCGACCGCCGCATTCGTGACAGGGTTCGGATAACTGCCGCTGCAGGCTCTCGACCGTGCGCTTGCGGGTCATTTCCACCAAACCCAACGGCGAGAAATCGTAGACCGTGGTCTTGGCGTGGTCTTTGACCAGCGATTTTTCCAAGGTACGCAGCACCTGACGACGGTGCTCGGGATCGACCATATCGATGAAGTCGATGATGATGATGCCGCCGAGATTGCGCAGCCGCAGTTGCCGCGCCACCGACTGCGCCGCTTCGAGATTGGTGCGGTACACGGTCTCTTCGAGATTGCGCTGGCCCAGGAACGAACCGGTGTTGACATCGACGGTGGTCATCGCCTCGGTCTGGTCGATCACCAGATAGCCGCCGGACTTCAACGGCACCTCTTTGTGCAACGCGCGCTGAATTTCGTCTTCCACACCGTATAAATCGAATACCGGGCGCGCGCCGCTGTAGTGTTCGATCTTCTCGGCCAACGCCGGCATGTACTGCGCGGCAAAACTGCGCAACTTATCGCAGGTTTCGCGCGAATCGACCTTCACTTTCTCCACGTCGCGACGCAGCAGATCGCGCACCGCGCGCATCGGCAGGGTCAAATCTTCATAGATGCAGCTACCGACGCGAGCATCGCGCACGTTCTGTTCGACCAAGGCCCAGGCGCGGCGCAGATAAGCGACATCTTCGGCCAAGGCTTCTTCGGGCTGGCCTTCGGCATTGGTGCGAACGATATAACCCGGCGGCGTCGGCGCTGTGAGTCCCGCACCCACCTGCTGCCCTTGCGCAGCGACCAGCGACTTCAAGCGCTGACGTTCGGCGTCGTCTTCGATGCGCGAGGACACGCCAATCACCCGCGACTGCGGCAGCAACACGAGGTAACGCGAAGGAATGCTGACATGCGTGGTCAAGCGGGCGCCTTTGCTGCCGATCGGATCCTTGACCACTTGAACCACGATCTCCTGGCCCTCGCGCAGCAACTCGCTGATCGACGGCACTGCCTGCGGCGCGAAGGCGGGCGTGGCAACGGCGACGCCCTCTCCGCCCCCGGCTTCCAGCCCGCCGTCGAGGGTGCGCTCGATCGAGCGTTCGATCGCAGGCGCCGCATTGGCGCGGAAAACATCGTTCGCATGCAGGAATGCGGCGCGATCGAGACCAATCTCGACGAACGCGGCCTGCATCCCGGGCATGACCCGCTGCACCCGGCCTTTATAGATATTGCCGACGACGCCGCGGCTCCAGCCGCGTTCGATATGCAATTCCTGAAGCATGCCGTTTTCGACGACGGCGACGCGGGTCTCGCGTGGGGTGACGTTGACCAGGATTTCCTCGGTCATTCAGCGGCTCCTGCACTAGCGGTGGCGCGCGATAAAGGCGCGTCATTGACAGCCCCTCCGCCGCGCTGCGAATCGCCGTGCAGGCCGAAGTCGCGCAATAAGGCGATGGTCTCGAACATCGGCAGACCCATCACCCCAGAATAGCTGCCCGAAAGATGGGCAACGAAGGCTTCAGCGCACCCCTGGATCGCGTACGCACCGGCCTTGCCGATCCACTCATCGGTGGCCAAATACGCAGCGATGCGGGCATCCTCAAGCGATGCGAAACGCACTTCGGTGACGCTCGTGGTCTGGGCCTCGCGCACTGCGGACACCAGGGCCACCGAAGAGATCACCCGATGGGTCCGACCCGACAGCGCGCGCAGCATCGCTGCGGCTTCGGCGGCATCGGCGGGCTTGCCGAAGATGCGGTCGTCGAGGACCACTTCGGTATCGGCACCGAGCACCACCGCATTCGGCTGCCCCGCCAGCCGCAGCAAGCCGGCACTGGCTTTCTCCCGAGCGACGCGGCGCACATAGTCTTCCGCGACTTCGCCGAGCGCTGGCTGTTCCGGGATAGTGAGGTCGAGCATGCCGAAGTCGAAGCCGTGCCTGAGCAGCAGTTCGCGACGCCGGGGTGATTTCGAGGCAAGATGAAGCATCGGGGTAGGATACCCCGACGCCGCTTCGACCCGAGCGGGATGCCGTCACTGGCTCGATACGACCCCGAACCGGCTCACCGCCCGTTCACTCGCGGCCTCGGGCGTTTCGCCCGCTAACTCGCGGTGTCTGGCGCCCCGCCCACCATCGAATGGAGATTTTCATGCATCGACGTCCCTCCCCCCTGCGGCTTTTGGTCGCTTCTTCGCTCACCACCCTTCTTGTTTTGGGCTCCGCCATGAACGCTTCCGCGCAAGTTACCGCTCCCGCCACCAGCGACGGCACTCTCCTCTCGGTCTCGGCCGAAGCCAAGGCCAGCCGCGTCCCCGACATCGCCACGATGTCCACCGGCGTCGTCACTCAAGCCGTTGACGCCAACGGCGCCCTGCGCGCGAATGCCGAAGAAATGAACAAAGTGATGGCGGCGATCAAAGCGGCCGGAATCGCTGAACGCGACGTACAAACATCCGGCATCAGCATCTATCCCCAATACCAGTACATCGAGAACAAGCCGCCCAAGATCAACGGTTATCAGGCCAGCAACACCGTCAGCCTCAAGGTCCGCGATATTTCCAAACTTGGAAAGGTGCTGGATGCGCTGGTCGCCAGCGGCGCCAATCAGGTCAATGGTCCGAATTTCGAGATCGACGAGCCGGAAGCGGCATACGACGAAGCCCGTCGCAACGCGCTGAAAAAGGCGCAGACACGCGCGGAGATGTATGCCAAGGCCCTCGGCCTGCGGGTCCGCAAGATCGTCAGCATCGACGAAGGCACCGGCTACCAACCGCCGGTGATGTTGCGCGGTGCCGCGATGAAAACGATGGCGATGGACACCATGGAAAGCCCAGTTTCGCCGGGCGAAACCACTCTGACCGCGAATCTGAATGTCGTATTCGATTTGGGACCGTGATTTTCACTCGCTGACACGTTCATCAGCGCGTCGCAGGCTGCATATCACCGCAGGCGCCGCCGGGTTGAGGTGAAGCATCGCCACCGATCCCAAGCGCTAGCCAGTCACACTTCGACACCCGCTGCGGCGGGTGTCGTCGTTTGCGGCCCATCGGATTGCTTCACTACCTCGCCGAAGACCGGCAATCGTTTTCGCTGCTGACATCGGCCTGCACAACAGCCTCGATATCCCCGCCACGCTGGATGTCCTCGCCCTGCCTCCTCGCCCTGCCTTTCGATCGGCAGAAAAATTTTTTAGATCGACTTCAACCCCGCAGCGCGAACCCGCGCGTTGGAAGCAGCGTTCCCAACCCGCCGGAGGTGCAAGATGGTCCTGAGCCAACGCCGTACATCGATGCCGCACGCTCGCCTGCAGACGACGCGCATCACACCCGATGCCAAACACGATGCCAAACTCGACGCCAATCGCATCGCCGGCATGGCCGTCGCGATGACGATCAATATCGCGGCCCTGATGCTGTTGCTGGTGCCGGTGTCTGCACCCACATCGGAGATTCAGATCAAGGACGATCCAATCACCTTTCAATGGCGCGATCCCATTAAACCGCCGCCGCTGCCACCACCGCCGGTGGTTCCGATCACGCCACCGCAAGCCATGACACCACCGATTCGTCAGACGGCGGTGACGCCACCGCCGCAAACACAAACAACGACAGCGACCATCGTCCCCGACGGCACCGAATACACGCCGCCGACTCAACATAACGAAACGGTCACTCAAGAAACGAGCCTACCTGTCAACACCGACCCACCGCCCGCGACGCGCCTGGAATACGCCTCAGCCCCCGCGCCAGCCTACCCGCGCGACGCGATCATGGATGGGCTGCAAGGCACGGTGTATCTGAAAGTGCTGGTGGATGTCGACGGCACACCGCTGTCGGTCGAGATACAGCGCAGCAGCGGCCATCGCAAGCTCGACGACGCGGCTCGGCGCCAAGTGCTGAAGAAGTGGAAATTCCGCCCCGCGATGCAAAACGGCCAAGCGATCCAGGTCTACGGCATCGTGCCGGTGGACTTTTCGCTGAGCAGGCAATGATCTGCACTGAAACATAAGCGTTGCAATCGCCGCCAAGATGTCGGGGGGTGGACCGGCATACTGGCGGCGATCTTTTTTGTACGACTCTTCTACGCTCGACTCAAGCAGCGTCCGTAAGAGCCTGTTTAAGATCTCCGCATGCTCCGCGCTGAGCCACAGAACGCGCGGAACAAGGAGGAGCGAGGGAATGGATGTCCATCCATGACCGAACGAGGACGCCGTGCCGCGCGTTCTGGGGCTCAGCCCTTCGGGTTGCGCTGCAGCGGCCCGCTGGCGCCCGCGCGCCGCTTGACCAGACGGCCAGTCTGGCGCTGCGCGACGCACGAACCCCAGCGAGCCGCTGCAACACAACGCGGAGTATGCGGAGATCTTAAACAGGCTCTAAGAGGGTGTTTACAAAAATAGTAAACTACGCCCCATCCAATGACCGGTAGGATCAAGATGGGCCGCCCCTTCAAGCTTCAAGCCGAGCATGAAACCGTGCTCACACAGATCGTCGAGTCAGACCCGACCGCCACGC
>JANMGT010000073.1:0-31971 GCA_031374725.1 Lysobacteraceae bacterium
TCCTGCGCAAGAAAAAACCCGAGGTGGTGGCGGACACCGGCAACCGGCTGGAACAGCGCGCATACGCGCTCATCATCGAAAACGGCTACGACAGTTACGACCGTTTTCCCGTGCTCGAAGCCGCTTGGCCCGGCATCGCCCCTGCTTTGGCGTTGTTTCTCGCGGGAGACAACCTGCGCATACAAACCGTGTGCACTGCGCTGGGGGGCTTCCTCAATTTTCAGGGCCGCTGGGATGAATTGCTCGCGCTCAGCGAGAAAGCCGAAGCCCAAGCTGTAGCTGCTGCCGACCACGACACTGCAGGTTTGCGCGCCTATGACGCCGGTTACATTCACTATCTGCGCAAACAGGCCGACGCCGTGCTCACCTGTGCCGATCGCACCGCTGGATACTGGGCCACGAAGAAGGTAAGTGCCCGCGAACAAAGCATGGCCATTTCCTTGCGTGGCATGGGCCATCTGTTGAAAGGCGAATATTCCGCTTCCATCGCCGCTTACCAAGAAGCCCTCGACCTAGATCGCAGCCTCGCCGCTGAGAGTGTGGACGTAGCCATCTGCTTGAACGAGCTCGCACGTGCCGCAAAATTATCTGGCGACGTTGAAGCTGCCGAGGCGCATTTTCGCGAAGCGCTGCGCGTGGCTCGCGCTGTCGGCTATGCCGAGGGCGTTGCCTACATCACCGGGAATCTGGCTTCTCTGGCTCTTGATCGCGAGGATTGGCCGGCCGCCGAATCCCTCGCGCGCGAAGCCCTCTCCTTGTCCGAAGGGGTCCACCGCCAGGAGTTGATCGCCATTAACAACCACCGCCTCGCCAATGCCCTCGTGCGTCAAGGCAACGCCGCCGAAGCCCTGCTCCATGCCCAGCGCGCAGTGGAGATCTACACCCGCCTCGACCATCCCAACCTCGCCAAGGCCCAAGCCATCCTCGCCGAGTGCGGCGGCTGAATGCGATGCACGCATCGACACCCACCACAGCCCGATTAAACGCCTCATCCCAGCCTCGCCCGCCGCCCTGGTTTGAACGCAGCCGCTGTTTCGCAAAGTCGAACTCGATCAGTCGATAGCCACTGACTATCGAAACGGTCCAAACAATCGAATTCCATTGATCACTGCCAGACGCTACCTTGCTTCGACGTGTCACCACCCCGAATCACCACGGACTCGCCCAATACGGCAACGATAGCGATCGCGAGCACCAGCTCCATCGGCGCGCGATTTCAGCATATTCAATCAATCGGAAACTGACGGAGCACAATCGCAAGCGCCTGCCCACGTAGTAATTTCGACGGGCCAAGCCTTTACACAAGCCTTTACATCAGAGCGCCAGCCCCAACCACTGCAACAGCCTAGCGCGCTCGGCCACCGGCTTCGCCGTCGCAAGACCGCTCACACATCGCCACTCGGCTGCAACACCACCGAGTCGCTTGATCCACACCACCCAAGGAGAACACCATGTCAACCGAATCGAAATGCCCATTTGCGGGCGCAGGCAGCCACACCAATGTGTCCGGCACACAGAAGAATTCCGACTGGTGGCCCGAACAGCTCAATCTGAAAATTCTGCACGGGCAGTCCTCCAAGTCCGACCCCATGGGCGAGGCGTTCGACTACGCCGAGGAGTTCAAAACCCTCGATCTGGATGCCGTGGTTGCGGACCTGACCGCCTTGATGACCGACTCGCAAGACTGGTGGCCCGCCGATTACGGCCACTACGGCCCGTTCTTCGTGCGCATGACCTGGCACGCTGCGGGCACCTACCGCATCCACGACGGCCGCGGCGGCGGCGGCACCGGCGCGCAGCGCTTCGCCCCGCTCAATAGCTGGCCGGACAACGGCAACCTCGACAAAGCGCGGCGCCTGCTGTGGCCGATCAAGCAGAAGTACGGCCGCAAACTGTCCTGGGCCGACCTGTTGATTCTTACCGGCAACGTCGCGATGGATTCGATGGGCTTCAAAACCTTCGGCTTCGGCGGCGGCCGCGCGGACATCTGGGAGCCGGAAGACGAGATCTACTGGGGCCCGGAAACCACCTGGCTCGGCGATGCGCGCTACAGCGGCGACCGCGAGCTGGCCAACCCGCTGGGCGCGGTGCAGATGGGCTTGATCTACGTGAACCCGGAAGGCCCGAACGGCAACCCCGACCCGATCGCCTCGGGCCGCGATATCCGCGACACCTTCAGCCGCATGGCGATGAACGATGAAGAGACCGTCGCGCTGGTCGCCGGCGGCCACACCTTCGGCAAGGCCCACGGCGCTGGCGACCCGGGCCTTGTCGGCCGCGAGCCGGAAGGCGCCGATATCGAAGAACAAGGCTTCGGCTGGATCAACAAGTTCGGCAGCGGCAAGGGCGTGCACACCACCACCAGCGGTGTCGAAGGCGCCTGGACAGCCACGCCGACCCAGTGGGACATGAGCTATTTCGAAACCCTGTTCGGCTACGAGTGGGAGCTGACCAAGAGCCCCGCTGGCGCCAAACAGTGGAAGCCGAAAGACCCCGCCGCCGCGACCACCGTGCCGGACGCCCACGACCCGAGCGTGCGCCACGCACCGATGATGAGCACGGCCGATATGGCCCTGCGCATGGACCCGGCCTACGAAAAAATCTCGCGCCACTTCATGGCTAACCCGCAGGAATTCCACGACGCCTTCGCCCGCGCCTGGTTCAAGCTGACCCACCGCGATATGGGCCCGCGTGCCCGCTACCTCGGCAAGCTGGTGCCCTCCGAAGTGTTGATCTGGCAGGACCCGGTGCCGGCCGTGGACCATACGCTGATCGATGCGCAGGACATCGCGGCCCTGAAAGCCAAAGTGCTGGCATCCGGCCTGTCCGTGTCGCAATTGGTGACCACCGCTTGGGCATCGGCATCGAGCTTCCGCGGCAGCGATAAGCGCGGCGGCGCCAATGGCGCGCGCATTCGCCTCGCCCCGCAGAAGCATTGGGAGGTCAATCAGCCGGCTGAGCTGGCTGGGGTGCTGGCGAAGCTAGAAGTCGTCCAAGCGGGATTCAACGGCGCGCAAACCGACGGCAAGAAAGTGTCGCTAGCCGACCTCATCGTCCTCGGCGGCTGCGCCGCAGTCGAAGCGGCGGCGAAGCAGGCCGGCCACGACATCACCGTGCCGTTCACGCCCGGCCGCACCGATGCGCGACAGGACCAGACCGATATCGAGTCGTTCGCAGTGCTCGAACCGCAGGCCGACGGCTTCCGCAACTACGTCAAGAAGGGCTTCGAAAGCGCGCAAGCCGAACTGCTCGTCGATAAAGCGCAGTTGTTGAATCTGACCGCGCCGGAGATGACCGTGCTGATCGGCGGCCTGCGTGCCCTCGACGCGAACGTCGGCCAAGCTAAACACGGCGTGTTCACCACGCGCCCGGGCACGCTGAGCAACGACGTCTTCGTCAACCTGCTCGACATGCGCACCGCGTGGAAGCGCACCGCCGCCGACGCCAACGTGCTGGAAGGCCGCGACCGCGCGAGCGGCGAACTGAAGTGGACCGGCACAGTTGTCGATCTGGTGTTTGGTTCGAACTCGCAGCTGCGTTCGCTCGCCGAGGTCTACGCCACCAGCGATGCGCAAGCGAAGTTCGTACACGACTTCGCGGCAGCGTGGGCCAAGGTGATGAACAACGATCGCTTCGATCTCGCCTGATCGCAACGCGCAAGCGTCTAGGTATTGAACGCATCATCAATGCGTTCAATACCAACACCGTAACGCGCCATCACCGCTTCATCGCACCACACCGAGCCGGCGCATCAAGCGCCGGCTTTTTTATGGGCGATATATCGATTTCGCATCTCAGCTTCTCCGAGAGGTCAACGCACGATCAGCCGAAATAGACGCAGGCATCCGCACGTCACCCTTCTCCCACCGGGAGAAGGTGGCCCGAAGGGCCGGATGAGGGTCGGGAGTGACAGCAATGCACGCAGCCTCGCGTTTTTCATGCAAAAGAGTCGGGCCTGAAGGCCCTCCTACGAATGGACATCAGGCTCAACGCTCCGTTCACCGGATCGATCAACGCCTGCGACCCAACGCCAGCGGTCGCGTCGGATCGCAGCCGCGATTCATCCATCGTGAAACAGCCGTCACAGTCACGCAACCTTTGCATCGTTGACGCCAGTAGCCGGTAAAGACAGCACCGATTCGAATATTCAAACGCACCGCAGTGGCACCGGATCGACACCGCGCGCGCAGCCGCTTCACGGACAATCGACCGCACAGATCAAGGATTGCGATCATGAGTTAGCGACAACAACGGGCAGCCTGTACACGCAGTTTCTTTTGCCGAATGCGCAGCGATGGTTGCTCGCGCACGCGCGGCGCTCAGGCGCGCAGTTGCATGTGTAGGCGCGGTTTTCGACAGGGGATATGACGCTGGAATCGACATCGCGAGACAGCAATCGCTCAGCGCTGCGGTTTATTTAGGGCTGCGCTCTGGTGAGCAGGATGCTGTAGCGCGTGCGGCCGCCATGGCGCAAAAACCTCTGCGTGAATCGGAAGCTCCGTCAAACAATTCGACGGCGGCCGGACGAGGGGCGGCACCGCGGGCATGCGCCCGTCGTGCCGGTTCGCTACCGCCACCGGCGATGTGCGGTACAGATGCATGCAATACGGAAGACTTATCTACGTCAACAATAGGACCTCGCCCGTGAACAAATCCAACTCGAATCTCTTAAATTACATCGGTCTTTTGCTATCCAACGACGAAGCGCTTCAGCGCTTCTTGATCGACCCCATCACCGACGCCGAAGGCACGCACGGCATCACCAAAGCCGAACGCGCGGTGCTGCGCCGAAGCGTCGCGCATTTGAGCAACCGCGCGCTCAATGGCTACACCGTCGCACGCCACCTCGGCTCGTATCGGCGCTCGCTGCGCTTGCTGCAAAACGTGCTTCACAACGTCGGCTCGAAGATGGTGCAGGACGTGCATATCGCCGCTGCCGGCCCGCAGGAGAACGCAGCAGGCGCGTATCGTTTCTCCGCGGTCTACAACCTGCCGATCGCAGTAACGGGACCGGTCGATTTCACCTGCAAAACCAACCAATACGTCGAGCAGCCGCAGTACGGCGGGCCGTATGCGATCAGCACACCGGCGTACACCATCAGCCTCAATACACCGAACCCGACGATCCAGCAGGTGATGGACGAAGTGAATCGCGTCTACTTCGGCTACATGCCGTACAGCACCGTCAATATCGGCGGGCAGTCATACGTGCGTTCGCTCACGCCGCTGAGCACGTACGAAATCACCGCCGACCTCAGCAACGCGTGCTACGACTTCGCCAGCAATCCTAGTGCTGATTACGTGTTCTGGTTCTGGTCGATCAACGGCCGCGCCAACCCCGCAACCGGCGGCTTCGCTGGCGAATCGTTCGCGACCAAGCGATTGAACCCGAACGATACGGTGTATTGGCAGTTGATCGCACCGGACGCGGAATACGGCTTCCAACCCTGCGTCGCGACAGCAGGCAATGCTTTCGCGACAGCGTCGAAGGCGGCGAAAGCCTGATTATCGTTGGATGATTGATCGTTGGATGATTGATCGCTGACCGCCGATTTTCGATCAACGGCCATTGATCGCTACGTAAGAAACGGCCGCAATGCGGCCGTTTCTTTATGGCGATTTAACATCTATCTCAATATAAAAAGCAGCCTGATCGGATGATGGCTTCGTCGTTCCGGCGAACGCCGGAACCCAGATTGTCTGCAGCGGATTTCCAAATGATGGATGACCAGGATCAGGCTGCTAAGAAACGCTTCCGTGGTTCGTCGGGATGACGGCCAGACATGTTTCGATTCCTATTTTGCGATAGGCTCTAATGATGATTCTTATGCTGCGATGTTCGCTCACACAGCATCACAGCGCATCAATATCCCCCAACGCGCGAATCAAGCGCCGCGCGCGTTTATCCGGCTTACTCTCCGGCGCGCGATAGCCGGTGCGCGATGCACGCGCGATCGCGATGACCTCCGCGCGACGCGCTTTCGATTCATCGGATTCGACATACAGCGTTTGCGCCACCGTCGCCGGCCCGCGCTGATCGCTCAACCCCGCGACCGTAATCTCGAATACCTCATCCCCGCGCGTTACCCGCATCGCATCGCCGACGCGCACACCGCGCGACGGCTTCGCACGCTGCCCGTTGACATCGACTTTCCCGGTTTCGATCGCCTGCTTCGCGAGGCTGCGGGTTTTGTAAAAACGTGCTGCCCAGAGCCAGAGGTCGAGGCGGATGGGGGTGGTCGGCTCCATGTGCGAAGAAGATCAGAACGGAGGCGCGAGACTGCGGCAATCCAGCCACCAGCGCAAGCAGAGTTGCCGGCCAGCCATCGCGCCGACAAGGATTTCGACAGCGAGTGCGCGATGTCGAAGTTCACGGCGTCATTGTTGAAATGCGATGGCGGACTGAGCGCGCCTCACTGCCCTGTGATCCCGAGCGCAGAGAGGGACCTGCTTGCTTGCGACGATGTGATGTGCCGAGCGCAAACAGGTCCCTCGCTGCGCTCGGGATGACATCGATCTCGCTTTGACATCATGCTTGAGACAACCTGGCGCTCATGCGGCATGACATTCGCCATGACTTCGGTGACATGCGCCGCGACGCCCGCAGGGCGATGCTGCTGTTCCGATGCCGCCGTGGAGTGATCTCTTGTCGCCGATACGCAGAACGATGCAAGGCTTCAGCCTGTGGTGCGGGGTGCTGGTGCCAGCGGTGTACTTCGGCGCGCAGCTCATCGCCGCGCCGTTCTATCCCAATTACAGCTTCTTGGTGAATTCGGCCAGCCAGCTCGGTTCCGATATATCGACGTTTCCGGCCTTGCTCAACGGCGGCGCGATGCTCAGCGGTGTGCTCGGCCTGCTGTCGGCCTACGGCATCGGCACGGGGCTGCAGGCATCCGGCGCGAAGCCGTGGTTCGCTTGGATCAGCGCGGCGTGCGCGGTGTCGATCGCTGCGGCGGCGATCTGGGCGGGGCTGCATCCGACGCCCGATCCGCAGCACAACCCGGGCGCGATCGGCATCGGCATGTTTCTGGGGCCGCTGGCGCTGCTCGCGGCGTTTTGGAACGTGCGCGACGGTCGCGCGATGCGCGGCTATTTGGTGTTCACGCTGATCGCGTTCGCGGCGCTGGCGCCGATTATGAGCGGCATCACGCCGGTCGATTTGAATCGCTACGGCGGGCTGATGCAGCGCGTCGCGGCATTGGTGTTGTATTTGCCGTCGTCGGTGACGGCGTGGTGGCTGCTTCGACACATGCGCGGCAACGTCGTCAGCATTCAATAAACAGATGCATGAGGCATCGGCTTCGAATTTAGTGTTTCGCGTCGAACATTTGAATTGCGCACAGGAATCCCGCACAAGAACCCCGCAAACGAAAAAGCCGCCTTTCGGCGGCTTTTTCTGCACTTCGATGCGGCTTGCGGCGTGGATCAACCGGCAGCGGCTTCGGCCTTGGCGGCCTTGGCTTTGCTGTGCATCGACAAATCTTCTTTGATACGCGCCTTCTTGCCTTCGAGGTTGCGCAGGTAGTACAGCTTGGCTGCGCGCACGTCGCCGCGACGCTTGACCGAGACCGATTCGATCGCGGCGCTGTGGGTCTGGAACACGCGTTCCACGCCGTAGCCGTGCGAGATCTTGCGGACGGTGAAGGCCGCGTTCAGGCCGCCGTTCTTTTTCGCGATGACCACGCCTTCATAGGCCTGCACGCGCTCACGGTTACCTTCTTTCACCTTGACGTTGACGATAACGGTATCGCCGGGGCCGAATTCCGGCAGCTGGCGCTGCACCTGATCGGATTCGAACTGCTGCAGCAGCGTGTTGAGCGAGGGCTTGGACATGGTGCAACCTTGCGGAAATGTCGAAAGAGGGAGCGGAACGGGCGAGTTCCGTGCGGCGACCTGCCGTTGAAACCGACCGCGCCTTGGCGGCGTCGACACTGCCGACGGAGCCCGAATAACGCAGAGCCGCGCATTATAGCCGTCCTTTTGCGGCCGATGCTAGGGCTTCATTGTTCGGAATCGGGACGATGGTCTTGCTCTGGCAACGTATCGGTGGCCGAAGCCGCGTCGCGCTCGGCCAGGAAGGCCGCCAGCAATGCCCGATCGGCCTTGGACAGGGCCGCGCGGTCGATCAACTCCGGCCGCCGCAGCCAGGTGCGGCCCAGCGACTGTTTGCGCCGCCACTTCGCGATCTCGGCATGATTACCGGACAACAACACTGGCGGCACCGCGCCGAGCGCGTGTTCGAGCGGCCGCGTGTAGTGCGGGCAATCCAGCAAACCGCCCTCGCCCTCAAAACTGTCCTGTACGGCAGATTCGGCGTCGTTGAGCGCGCCGGGCAGCAGCCGGGCGACGGCATCAATCACCACCGCCGCCGCCAATTCGCCGCCGGACAGCACGTAATCGCCGATCGACAGTTCCTCATTCACCTCGGCCTGCAGCAGGCGCTCGTCCACGCCTTCGTAGCGGCCGCAGAGCAAGATCAGGCGCTCACTGCCGCCAGCATCGGCCGGCGCCGCCAGTGCGCGGGCTTTGGCCTGGGTCAAGGGCGCGCCCTGCGGGCTCATATAGATGATGCGTGCCGGGCGCGGATCGGCGGCACGGGCGGCCTGGATCGCGACGCGCAGCGGCTCGATCATCATCACCATGCCCGGGCCGCCGCCGAAGGGGCGATCGTCTACGCGACGGTAGTTGCCTTCGGCGTAGTCGCGCGGATTCCAGCCGTGGATCGACAGCAGCCCACGTTCCAGCGCGCGCCCGACCACGCCGTGCCCGGCGACCTGGGCGACGAACTCGGGGAACAGGCTGATGATGTCGATGCGCATGGAGGCTCTGATGGGAACGGCTTGGCTTTAGTGAAAGCGGCTGGCACTCTCGTCGCAGCGGATTGCGCCCAAGAGAATCGACGCGCCGTCTACCCACCGCGCTTCAGAAATCCGCGTCCCAATCGACCACGATGCGACCGTTGTCGAAATCCAATTCGCGCACATAGCCTGGGCGGACAAAGGGAATCATGCGCTCGCGATCGCCTTTGACCAGCATCACGTCGTTGGCACCGTTGGGGAAGACGTATGCGGCCTTGCCAAAATCGACACCTTCGAGGTTGAACACGCGCAGGCCCTCGATATCGATCCAATAGAATTCGCCGTCGTTCGGCGGCGGCAAGGCGCTGCGTAGGACGTACAACTCGGCGCCGCGCAGTGCTTCCGCGGCGTCGCGGTCGTCGATGCCCGGAAGCGTGCCGATCAGGCCTTTGCCGCCCGATCTGGCGCGCGCGCCGCTGATTTCGCGCTCGCGGCCCAACGCATCGCGCAGGATCCACGGTTGATAGCGGATGAGGTTGCTCGGCGGCTCAGTTAGAGATTCGAGTTTCAGCTCCCCGCGCACGCCAAACGCGCCGTGGATCCTGCCAACCAGGATGCGGCGCGTCGGGTCGTTCATCTTAGAACTCGATTATCGAAGCTGGCCGCGCGAAGCGCGGCCAAGGGCATCAGACAGAAACCGGAGCCGGGGCCGGGGCGGCCTTCACGGCCTGCTTGTAGAGATCGGCGACCTTGTCGGTCATCTGCGCGCCGGTGCCGAGCCAGTGCTTGGTGCGCTCGATATCGAGCTCCACGCGCTTTTCGTTGCCGGCGGCGATCGGGTTGAAGTAGCCCAGACGCTCGATGTTGCGGCCGTCGCGGGCATTGCGGCTGTCGGTGACGATGATGTGATAGAAGGGGCGCTTCTTCGCGCCGCCGCGGGTAAGGCGAATCTTGACCATGAGACGATCGTTCCTGTGGAGCCCAGCTGCCGGGGTGGCAGGGTAAGCCGGCCAGTATAGCGGCCCGGTCCGCTTGAAGGAACCCTGCGCGCCTCTTGTGTCGGTAGAGCGGGTCGGAGGGCCGCTTGGCCTTTGCGATGTTCGATCTCGACGCGAACGGCAGCGGGTCGGAGTCCCGCTCTACCATCATGAGAACAGGCCGCAGGTCGTAGACCCGCTCTACCGAATCAACTGAGCACGGCCAGATCAGCGAAACGGCATACCGCCGCCCTTGCCGCCCATCATTCCCTGCATGCCCCGCATCAGGCCCTTCATGCCGCCGGCGCTGAGCTTGCTCATCATTTTTTGCATCTGCTGAAACTGCTTCATTAGCTTGTTGACATCGGCCGGGGTCATGCCGGCACCCTTGGCGATACGGGCACGGCGCGAGCCGTTGAGCAGGTCGGGATGGCGGCGTTCTTTCTTGGTCATCGAATTGATGATCGCGATCATCCGCGGCACTTCCTTGCCGGTGACTTGATTCTTCAGATGCTCGGGCACTTGGCCCATGCCTGGCAGCTTGTCCATCAGCCCGCTCAGGCCGCCCATGTTCTGCATTTGTTCGAGCTGATCCTTCATGTCGTTCAAATCGAATTTTTTACCCTTGGCGACCTTCTCGGCCAGCTTCTGTGCCTTGTCCTTATCGACTTGCTGCTCAACCTGCTCAACCAACGACAGCACGTCGCCCATGTCGAGGATGCGGCTGGCGACGCGATCGGGATGGAACACGTCCAGGCCGTCGGGCTTCTCGCCGACGCCGATGAATTTGATCGGCCGGCCAGTGATGTAGCGCACGCTCAGCGCTGCGCCGCCGCGGGCATCGCCGTCGGTCTTGGTCAGCACCACGCCGGTCAGCGGCAGCGCTTCGCTGAAGGCCTTGGCGGTGTTCGCGGCGTCCTGGCCGGTCATCGCATCGACCACGAACAGGGTTTCGACCGGGTTGGCCGCTGCGTGCAGGGCCTTGATCTCGGCCATCATCGCTTCGTCGATGGCGAGGCGGCCGGCGGTATCGATAATCAGCACATCGACATACGACTTACGTGCGTCGTCGATCGCGGCTTTAACGATGGCTTCGGGTTTCTGCGACGCATCGGACGGGAAGAACAGCACGTCCACCTGCTGCGCCAGCGTCTTGAGCTGTTCGATCGCGGCCGGGCGGTAGACGTCGGCCGACACCACCATCACCTTTTTCTTGCGCTTTTCTTTGAGGTGTTTGGCGAGCTTGCCGACCGTCGTCGTCTTGCCCGCGCCCTGCAGGCCGGCCATCAAAATGACGGCGGGGGCCGGCACGTTGAGATTCAGATCGGTCGCGGCCGAGCCCATCACCGCGGTGAGTTCGTCGCGGACCACTTTGATCAGCGCCTGGCCCGGGGTGAGCGACTTCAGCACGTCCTGGCCGACTGCGCGGACCTTGATCCGCTCGATCAAGGCCTGCACCACCGGCAGCGCCACATCGGCTTCGAGCAGGGCGATGCGGACGTCGCGGGTGGCTTCGCGGATGTTCTCCTCGGTCAACCGGCCGCGGCCGCGGAGGCGCTCGATGGTGCCGGACAGACGCTGGGTGAGGGATTCAAACATGGCGGTTTCGGGCACGCAGGAAAGGGGCGGAAGTATAGCCGGCCACGATGCTGCGGCGGATGGTGAAGGGCATTGCTCGGTAAAGCGCCGGCGCTCCGAGCCGCTGCATGCATCGTGGCGATCTTTATCGGGCCTTACGGCCCTCCCACAGCAGCAGTCGCAAGGTAGAGCGGCTCTCCGAGCCGCTGCATGCATGACCGCGATCTTTATCGGGCCTTACGGCCCTCCCACAGCAGCAGTCGCAAGGTAGAGCAGCTCTCCGAGCCGCTGCATGCTCCGCGGCGATCTTCATCGGGCCTTCCGGCCCTCCCACAATGGCAAGCGCCGGGTGGAGAAAAGCAGCGGGTCTGCGACCCGCTCTACCGGGCTCTGCATCCGGCTCAGACCACCACTTCGCGAATATGCGACACTGCGGCGATGACAATCGTTCTCATCGCTATCGCCTGTTATTTGCTCGCCACAGCGGCATTGGTCCGCAGTTTGCGCGGCGATCAGCGGCGAATTCCGCTCGCGATCTGGGCGCTACCCGCGGCCGGCATCGCGCTGCATATCGCGGCGCACTTGTGGGCGTGGCGCGAGGCGGGCGGCGCCAATTTGCATATCGTCTCGGCGCTGTCGATCGTCGGCATCGGGATGGCGATGTTGACGTGGCTGGTCGGCATGCGCGGACGGATGGCGGCGCTGGGCGTGATCGTGTTTCCGATCGCTGCGCTCACCGCGCTCGCCTATGGCCTGCTCGGCCGCCACGAACCTGGAACGCTCGATTGGCGCCTGCAACTGCATGCCTGGAGCGCCCTGCTCGCCTACGCCACGCTGGCGGTCGCCGCGCTACTTGCCATGCTGCTGTGGCTGCAGGAACGCGCGCTGCGGCAGCGCCGTTTTATCGGCTGGCTGCGCGCGTTGCCGCCGCTGGTCGAACTGGAAACCCTGCTGTTCCGCACGATCGGCGCCGGCTTCGTGCTGTTAACAGGTGCGCTGCTCAGCGGCGTGCTGTTCGTCGAAGACCTGTTGGCCCAACATCTGGCCCACAAGACCGTATTCAGCCTGCTGTCTTGGCTCGCGTTCGGCGCCCTGCTGCTCGGGCGGCGCCTGCGCGGTTGGCGCGGCACCACCGCAGTGCGCTGGACCCTGCTGGCCATGGCTCTGCTGGTGCTCGCCTATTTCGGCAGCAATGCGGTGTTGGAGTTGATCCTGAAACGGCGATAAGCCGCCTGATGTAACCCTCCAGCGTGATTTGCATGGTGCAGCCGCATGGTGCAGCCGCACGGCACAGACGCTTGGTACAGCCGCACGGCACAGACGCTTGGTACAGCCGCTTGATGCCATGGCTGCGTTGCGGATCGCTTCGATCACCGCCACGCCAGAGCCGCTGAACAATCAACCTCGCTCTGCGATCCTGATTTCCGATGGTTGACGCTAGATGGCTTGCAGGCATCCGCCTGCGCCTATCGAGACGACCTCGGGAGCGACATCAATGAACACCCCCTTCACACACTTGCTCAGTAGCAAACGCGGTTTGACATTCGCCACAGGCAGATTGACGCTCGCGGCGACATGCGCCTTCGCGTTCGGTCTTGCATTCTCGTTCAACACCACCGCTGCTGAGGGCGTGTGCAACGTCCAGTGCGAAACCTATTGCTTCACTCAATTCATGCAGTGCGGCGGCTTCGCCAACGAAAACTGCTATCCGCAGTACGTGGAATGCGCACAGGCCTGCGGCTGCGACGTCGGCGGCTGAACGGTTCGGAATCCACCCTGATGCTGGAAACACCGAACAAGTCCATCGTGGGCTTGTTCGGTAATCGCTTGTTCGGTAATCGCTTGTTCGGTAAGAGCCTGGCATTCGCGCACCGAATCCTTGGGATGCGAGGGCAGGCAGCGCCGTCCGGGCACCTGCTGCGCTTCGCTTCGCTCCGGCCAAATCGAACATATATGCGGTCGATTCGCGAGCGGCACGTCCTTGTGCCGCAGCAACGCTGACTGCTGCAGCGTTGCCCGAATCCATTTCGCGCATCAGCGGCCTAGCTGCGGGCCACGGTTCGTCGCATCCGCCGGCTGCGGATGCGCATGCATGTAGCCGCATCGCCGGGTGTGCAGATGCTGCCGTACAGGCTGAGCTGAACAGCGAAAAAAAGCCCACCAACAGGTGATCGTCGGCTGACGTAGCCTGTGGTCGGATTTTTTCTGAAATCCCATTGCGCAATGATCCCGCCTAGATTAATTTCAAAGCATTACACGGTTCCTTTCCCACGAGAGCACGATGAAATTGATGAGGCTTGTCGGGCTCACCTGTCTTTGGACGGGTGTAGCTGTTGCACAGACGGCCGCAACGGATGCTGCCGCAGGTTGTCCCTCCATGCCCGAAGATGTTGCCAAGGCCGTTCGCTGGGATGCGATGCGGATCCCCAACATGCTGTTGTGCCGCGCGATCCTGAACGAGAGCGGCACGGAGGCCTTCGCAATGACGATCAGCAATGACACCCCCTTTCGCCCCAAACGCAGTCTTCGGGCCGAAACTGGAGTGCTCGACGGTCGCGAGGTGCAGTGGTACCGGGGCGACGTCGCGAACGAGCCCACCGCGCAGATCCGGGAAACCCTGATCGAACTCGAAAACGACCGCATCGTCCATATTTTCATGCGCGCGCCGGACGCCGAAACCCTCGCGGCGCGCTTAAAGATGGCGGAAGCGCTGAAACTCGCCGGTCTCTAACCCTCGCGAGAGCGTCCTTACCGCAAGCGGGCACAACGGAGTTCCGGCTGGATTTCGCCATTGGAGAAGGCCCGACGACCAGAGCACAGCCAACAAGGCGGCGAAAGACTCCGAAATTCACCGATGGCACGTGGCAGACAGGGCACTAGGGGAAAGGCCATCCGACGCTGAACGGGCAAAGCCTCGAGAGGCAGACTCGCGATACGGTTCCGTTCAGGTCCGGCGGTTTTCGGTTAAGGTTCCGCTCCCGGTTGGCCGACCCTCGGCGCAGACCATCATAATGAGCGAAAAAGGACCTTCGATGCTTCGGACAAGCGCACCACATGTCTACGGCGCCGCACTAGTGGCAGCGTTCTTCTCCATGCTGCTGAGCGGTTGTGCCCAGCCAACGGCCACGCCATCTACCGAGACGGGCAATCGCGGCAAACCCGCAGCCGCCATGGGCAACCCTAACGCACGCATCGTCAGTGTCTACAATTGGTCCGAGTACATCGCCGAAGACACGATCTCGAACTTTCAGCTCCGCAGCGGGCTGCGCGTCGAGTACAACGAATACACGTCGAATCAAGTACTTGAAGCACGTTTGAAAGAAACTCCAGACGCCTACGACGTCATTTTTCCAACGGCAAGGCCAAACGCGCAGCAGATGCTGGCCAACGGCCAACTGCAGCCCCTGGACAAAACGAAGCTGAATAATTGGAAGCACCTCGACAAAGCGATCTTGGCCGAACTGGACAAAATCGATCCGGGTAATCGCTACTTCGTGCCCTACATGTGGGGCACGACCGGCGTGGGCATGAATGTCGGGAAAGTCAGGGCGGCGCTCGGGAAAAACGCACAGCTCGATAGCTGGTCGCTGCTGTTCGATCCCGCTAACGCCGCGAAGCTGTCGTCATGCGGCGTCGGAGTGATGGACGATGCGCTGGAAGCCCTATCGCTAGCGCTGATCTGGCGCGGCTACAGCGTCAACGACCACTCAGACGCCGCGAACGCTGCCGCCGAGCGCGTGTTCATGACGATACGGCCGCACATCCGCAAATTCAGCGGTTCGACCGAGCTGATCACCGATCTGGCCGAAGGCAATATCTGCATCGCACTCGGTTTCTCTGGCGATATCCTGCAGGCGCAAACGCGGGCGACCGAACTGAACAACGGTAACGACATACGTTACATCGTGCCTCGGGAAGGCGCCCTGCGCTGGACCGATGTGATGGCCATCCCCAAGGGTGCGAAACACAGCGTCAATGCACACGCCTTCATCGACTACATCATGGAGCCGCAGGTCATCGCGGCGATCAGCAATAGCATGGCCTATGCCAACGCCAACAGCGGCTCAATCGAGTTTCTGAACCCAGAACTGGCGAAAGACAAGGGCGTCTACCCCAGCGCAGCGACGCTCGCCAAGCTACAAACCTTGCAAAAGATTACTGCCGCGGATTACGAAAAGCGAAACGCCACGTGGAAACGGGTTATCTACGGGCATCTTCCCTAACACGCTGTTGACATCGCTGCGGCTGCAGCTTTTCAGACGCCTGGGAACGCAGCGATAGCGGCACGCAAGGGAGTCTCTAAACAGTTCCTGATTAGCCATATGATTCAGTTGCGGGGCAGTCACAGCCGTATTCCCCTCGATCTTTCAGCGTTCCCCTGCTTTTGGCAGTGCCTCTGTCAACGCAGCAACCTGTTGATTACCAACAGAGGAGTGGATCGCAACTGGGTCATGTGGCTAACTCCGGTTGAATTGCGCAGCGCCGATTCATCGCGAACGTCGTGTTTGATCCTGACCGAACAAACCGCAGAGCTTGCCCGCCAAACATGACTCGGAAGGGCGGCCGCTCAGCGAACGGCGAGCGCCCCCGCCACGCATTCGCGATGTGACGCAGGCGTGCACCGCAACCGCCCAACATTGCCGCTCCGGGGCAGATCGATACCACTTCAATCTTTGCATCGCCACCGCGAACGTTCAGACCGTGACGCATTGGATGCACGCCATCCGCAGAAACAACCGTTTGCATTGATGGCGATCGCTTTTGCGCACGCATTGGCATGCTTTGTGCTTTTGCTCTAATTGTAGATCGATGAAAGGATTAGCCTGTTCCAAGGAAGAACAACCCTCACTTTTTGGAGTTCGTTCCTATGCGCGCCCGATTCATGCTCATGCTGGCCCTGTCTGCCCTATTCTGCGCCTCCGGCGCAGCGGCCCAGTCCACCCCACCCGCCCCTGCGGACAGCGCCTGCCCGATATTTCCCGTCAGCACTGCCGATAGCAGTCTGCGTTGGAGCAGCCTGCGCACCAACCACTCGTTGTTATGCAGAGCCGTACGCAGCGACGACGGTAACGAGGTGTTCGCGCTGACCTTAACCAACAAAGTCGGCTTCAAGCTGGAAGGCAAAATGCGCAAAGAACGAGGCGAAATCCAAGGGCAGAAGGTCTGGTGGCATAGCGGCGAAATCGCCGGGCGTCCTGCGGAAGTGGTGCGCGAAACGCTGCTGCGGCTCGACTCGGATCGCGTCGTCCACATCTATATCCGCAGCGACGACGCGGGCGAAGTCGCACGTTATCAGCAGGTCGTGCAAGGCCTGCAATTCGCGGCGCCGGACATCGCCAAGCGATAAGCCGCTGGGGGCGTCGCTCAGCCGAATCGCTTGCACTGGAAACCCATCGATGCCGCCGCAGTGCGACGGCGGCGCATGGATCGGCCATCGTCTAGCTCGCCTATCGCGCGCCTGTGGTCAGGCACGCCTCAGAACCGGCCTTCCTGAAAATCGACGACCGCCTGCATCACTTCCTCGCGGGTGTTCATCACGAACGGCCCGTAGCGCGCGACCGGTTCGCGCAGCGGCCTGCCAGCGACCAGAATCAGACGCGTCGCTGGGCTATCGCTACGCAGCTGCAGACGGGTGCCACCGCCGAGCACGCCCAACGCCTGCGTCTTGACCTGCCGCGCGTGTTCGCCGTCGCCAACCGTGACATCACCTTCATATACATAGACGAAAGCGCTGTGGTCTTCAGCGAGATCGAAAACCCACTGTGCGTCCGCATCCAACGCAATGTCGAGATACAGCGGTGAGGTCGCCGGCTGTTCGATCGGCCCGCGCACGCGCACGCCGTCGCGATCGGCCACCTCGCCCGCAATCGCCTTCACTCGTACGCCTTCAGCGGCCTGCACCATCGGCATCTGCTCAGGCGCGAATTCTTGATAGCGCGGCGCGGTCATTTTCTGCGCTGCGGGAAGATTCACCCACAGTTGAAAACCGCGCATACGGCCTGCTTGCTGCTCCGGCATTTCCGAATGCACCAATCCACGGCCGGCGGTCATCCACTGCACAGCGCCCGGCACCAGCACGCCCTCGTTGCCGTGGTTATCGCGATGGCGCATGCGCCCATCGAGCATATAGGTCACGGTCTCGAACCCGCGATGCGGGTGATCGGGAAAGCCTGCGATATAGTCTTCGGCGCGATCGGTGCCGAATTCGTCGAGCATCAGGAACGGGTCGAGATCCGGCAACTGCTGCGTGCCGATCACGCGGCGCAGTTTGACCCCGGCACCATCGGAGGTGGGTATTCCTTGCACCGTTCGCACGATGCGAGCGAATTGGCTGGAGGTATCGGTCTGCTGCGGCATGGTCGCTCCTTGAGCGTCTTGGATCGATGTCTTCGATCGATGTCTTGGATGCATGCAGGATGCGGACACGATGCGCATCACCCCAGCCCCGGAGGTGGAACGTATCGTTGCGTCGTTCGCAGCCTGTTCAATTGCCTGTTCAAAATTTCGGCATACGCCGCCTTGCGCTGCATTGGTTTTGCTTTGTAGGAGGGGCTTTAGTCCCGATCATGCTGAAGAACGTCGTTGATCTGGTCGGATCGGGCCTGAAGGCCCTCCTACGAGATAAAACCAGTACGGCCTTCGTAGATTTTGGACGAGCGCCATCAGCTCTCAGCGCGCGCGCATTCGCCACGTGCGATGGATGCGCGGATTGCGGGCGAAATCGGCGGGGATAGTCTCGGCGCTGATGTCTTCGACCACGGCAAACGTCCCCAGCGTCGCTTCGTCGAGTTTGAAACGCCGGTAGTTGTTCGAGAAATACAGGGTGCCGCCGAACGACAGCCGCGCCATCGCCGCATGCAGCAGCCGCACGTGATCGCGCTGCACGTCGAAATCGTCGGCGCGCGCGGAGTTCGAGAACGTCGGCGGGTCGCAGAAGATCAGATCGTATTCGCCGCGATCGGCGAGCAACCATTGCAGCACATCGGCTTGCGCCAAACGGTGCTGCCCACCGCCCAGGCCGTTGAGGCGCAGATTGTCGGAGCACCACTGCAAATAGGTGGCCGATAGATCGATCGAGGTCGTCTGCGCCGCGCCGCCGACTGCGGCATGCACCGTGGCCGCGCCGGTATACGCGAATAGATTGAGGAAACGCCCGTCTTTCGCTTCCTGCGCGACGCGAAGCCGCATCGGCCGATGATCGAGAAACAGACCGGTGTCGAGATAGTCGAACACATTGACTCGCAGCCGCACATCGCCTTCGCGCACGTCCAGCGTTTCGCCGCGTTTGAACACACCGCTGTCGGCGTATTTGCTGCCACCCTTGCCTTTGGTACGTGTCTTCACCGCAACGCGTTCACGCGGCACCTCCAGCGCGTCGCGCGCGCCGGCAAGCAATTCCTGCAGGCGCTTGCGCGTGGTCGTTTCGGGTATCTCCGCAGGCGCGGCGTATTCCTGCACGTGCAGCCAGCGGGTCGCGTTCGCTTCTTCGGTATACACGTCGATTGCTGCCGCGTATTCGGGTAAATCGGCATCGTAGATGCGATAACAGCTCACGCCCTCGCGCGTGCGCCACGCCTTCGTCGCTTTGACCGTCTTGCGTAAGCGATTGGCGACCATCTGCGCGCCTTCGCTCAGCGCCTGAGGCACAGCAACGACGGTTCCCTCGGCCTGCGCGATCGCGGCGGGCTTCTGTTGCAGCAGCGGATCGCACACGATCAGCGCGCATTCGATCGCACCGTTGAAGAACTGATATTTCTTCGCCGCGCGCAGGCCGGTGGCGCGCGCCAATTCGGCATCGCCGCAAAGCAGGCTGGCTTTCCAAGCCGGCGCCGCGTGTTTAAGCGCATTGCCGAGCGCGCGATACAGCATCGGGTCGGCGGCGAGACGGGCATCATAGGGCGGATTACAGACCACGAGTCCACGCGGCTCAGCCATCACCGGCGTCTGCGCAACGTCGCGCACATCGAAGACGATCTTATCGGCCACACCTGCGCGTTCGGCGTTCTCGCGCGCGGCGCGGATCGCATGCGGATCGGCATCGCTGCCGTAGAACACTGCACACAATGCTGCGCGGCCCGCGTTCGCGCGCGTCTGCGCCTCTTCAAGCAACGCGCGCCAGTGCAACACATCGAAACCGCGCCAACGCGACGGCGTTTGCACGGCTTTCGCTTCGCGCATCAGCCCGGGTGCGATGTCGGCCGCCATCCAAGCGCCTTCGATCAGCAGCGTGCCGCTGCCGCACATTGGATCGAGCAGTGCGGCATGCTTTGGTGCAGCATGCTTTGGTGCAGCGTGCTTCGCTTCAGCATGCTCCAGCGCTGCATGCTCCAGCGCCGCATGCTCCAATGCACCATGCTCCAATGAAGCACGCTCCAGCGCTGCACTCTCGGCCGCGTATAGATTCGGCCATCCGCCGCGCATCAGCACGGCCGCGGCTAAGGTTTCTTTCAGCGGCGCTTCGCCCTGCGTGTGTCGCCAACCGCGGCGATGCAGCGGGCCGCCTCCGAGATCGACCGACAGAATCGCCTTCGATGCGCCAGCCTTGTTGGTACGCACCACCAGATTCAAACGCAGATCCGGATTCTCCAGATCGACGCTCGGACGTTCGCCATCCGGGCCGCGCAAGGTATCGACGATCGCGTCCTTGATTCGCTGCGCCGCGTAGCGCGCATGCGTGATCGTGCTGCCCGAGACGTGCGCATCGACCGCGAGACTCATGCCCACGCGCAAATGCTGCGACCAGTCGACCGCAGCGGCGCCGGCGTACAGCGCGTGCTCGTCGGGGCAGTCGTATTCGGCGATCGGCCACAGCACGCGGCTGGCCAATCGCGACCACAGCACCGCGCGCTGCGCATCGTGCAGCGTGCCCTCGACGTTCGCGCCGGCGCGCGCGGCGGTGGCCTGCGCGCAGCCTAGGGCGATGAGTTCGTCGACGAGCAGATATTCCAGGCCTTTGCCGCAGCTGACGAAGAATTTCATTCGGCTAAACTCGCGAGCAGTGCGGCGAAAGCATCGGCGGATGTACGCACATTGGCCGACAAGCGGTGGCTATCGTCCACCATCAACAAACGTGCGCGACGCGCGTGGGCCCAATCCACAACGGCCGATGCGGGAATCAATTCGTCGTCCCAACCGTGCAGAATCGAGATTGGAATCTTCGGCGCGTCCAGCGCGGGCAGCGGCCCCATCGTCAGCGGCGGCGCCATCATAAATAAGGCCTGCGTTGGCACCTCAAGCGCGACGCGCGCCGAGATGTATGCGCCGAGGCTGGAGCCCGCTAGCACCAGCGGGCCGCGCGCGGCGGCCGCTTGCGCAAGCGCGCTCAAGCGCTGCAGCCGCGCGGGCACATCGCCGAGCGGACCGATCTCGCGCTTGGCGTCGAGATCGGTGTAATCGGGGCGCTCATGGGTCCAACCCAAGCGCTCGGCCGCTTCGGCCAGCGCCGTCACTTTGGTGGCGTCGGGGCCGCTTTCGAAGCCGTGGGACAAAATGCAGTGGCCGCGCATGGGGAGTCTCGGTGTCGTGTACTGGGGGTGTGCTCGATTGCTCGCGGGTCGCGCGTTGCGCATGCGGGGTGGACGAGCGGGGTGGGCGAGCGGCAATTGGGTTCGAGTGGGCGTGCTAACTCGGCGTTCAGTCGTCGATCCACGCAACCGCATCGCCAACCCGCAGCGTGCCGCCTTCGAGGATACGCACGCACAGGCCGCCGTGGCCGCGCATGGCGTTGTAACCGCCGGGGCCGAGCGCCGCTTCCATCCGCGAGCACGGGTCGCAGGGCGCTGTGCCTTCGCAAACCACGTCGCCGATGCGGAAACGCCGGCCCTTCAGTGCGATCAGCGGCAGGCCTTCGACCACCAGATTGCGTCGCAGCAGCGACGGTTCGACCGTCTCGCGCCCCGCCAGCGCAGCGATCGCCGGCAGATGCTCCGCTTGAATCAAGGTGATGCCGCGTTTGCCGCTGCCCGAACCATAGCGATCCCCACGCAGGCCCTTACCGGCGATGGCCTCGGCGCTGTCCACCGCACGCATCGGTACATCGCGCGCTGGGCGCAGCCCGATCCAACGCACCCGCCCGGCACGCGGGAATTGCGTCATCAGTCGGTGCAATTCGGATTCGGGGGGCGGCAATCTCATCGCGTAATGCTAGCATCCGAGACATGCTCCCTGACTTTCCGCCCATGCCGCCGGCCGCAGTCGAAGCTGCTACGATCAAATCAGCTTCGCTCGACGATGTTCAGATCGATCCCCTGCCCTACGAGCTGAAACTCGACGCCCGCCCGCTGTCGCAGATCGATCTGATCGTCATCCACTGCACCGAAACGCCGACGCTCGCATCGGCGCGCGAATTCGGCGAGCGCGTGCTGTATGCAGGCAGCGGCACCGGTAACAGCGGGCATTACTACATCGACCGCGACGGCCGCACCGTGCTGTATGTGCGCCCGGACCGCGTCGCCCACCACGTTCGCGGCTACAACCCGCGTTCCATCGGCATCGAACTGGTCAATACCGGCCGCTACCCGCACTGGCGCGATTCCACCCATCAAGCGATGAACGAACCGTATCCCGAAGCGCAGATCGCCGCGCTGCTGGCATTGCTGAAACAACTTCAGCGCGAGTTTCCGAACGTGCGCTACATCGCCGGGCATGAGGATTTAGATCGCGAGATGGAGCAAGCGCTCGACGACCCGAAGGTGCAGGTGCCGCGCAAGCGCGACCCGGGGCCGCTGTTTCCCTGGCAGCGCGTGATGGAGCGGATCGAATTGGAGCGGCTCGAACTGGAGCGGTTCTTCCCTCAGCCAGCACCTGAACAGATGCGTTGAAACAACCGTACCAGCACGTTTTCTATCATCGACGACGCGCATGGAAACATGGGCACGGAAACATGGGCACGCATTAAGTAGCACGGAAACATGGGCACGCATTAAACAGCACGTATTAAGTAGCACGCATTAAGGAATGGATCGCATGAAGCACATCAAACCGCTTGCGCTGGCCCTCGGCCTGAGCTTCACCTTGCTCAGTGCTCAGGTCATCGCTGGAAACACAAACGATCGGGGCGCCCGAAGCCATTCGGCGGACATGACGATCACGGCCGATCGCATCTATTCGTTTATCGACCCGCACACCAAACGGATCACGGCGCTATTGGTCGCGGACGATCGCCCGACGATGACCGTGTCCATCGACAAAGCGACGGACACGGTCGAATTAGCAGGGTCGGACGGCAACGTCATCAGCATCTCGATTGCCGACCTTGCGAACGCCTACGCACAGGGCGACGCCGAACGACGTGCCGCCTTTCTGGTGTCGATGCAGCGCAAACCGGTTACGCCGGCAGACGAACCCGCGCCGCCGTGCGATCGGCGTTCCTGCGACGAGCTGCTGGAAAACCAGGTGCTTGCACAAGCAAATGACACGATACGACTCGCTTCAATCGTGCGCTGGGCTGTCGAAAACGTCGGCAACAGCCGTCAGATCTCGCCGATAGCAGAAGACATCGCCAGCGAACGTGAGCGTCGCGCGAGTTTCGACCCCTGGCAAACCGCCTCCCAGGTGCCGTTCCTGTTGAAATCGGCAAGCGATTTTTGGCGTCTGTGGCGCTGATTCGACCGGCTTCATCGCTTCATCGCGAATCGCGGCTTGCGCCGCTCCCACAGCACACTCACCGATCCGGCAGCGGGATGAACTCGGTCTCGCCCGGCACGTCGCCGAACTTGCCGGCGATCCAATCCTGCTTGGCGCGTTCGATGCGCTCGTTCGACGAGGACACGAAGTTCCACCACATGTGGCGCGGCGCGTCGAGCGGTTCGCCGCCGAGCAGCATCGCGGTGAGCGGCGTCTTCGCGCGCAGGCGATGGCGCACGCCGTCGTCGAGCAGAATCAAATGCATCGCCGGCACGTCCGCGCCGTCGAGCTGCGCTTGGCCTTGCAGTACGTAGAGTGCGCGTTCGCGATGGGTGGCATCGAGCGCGATCTCGGCGTCGGCGTCCAAATCGATCGCGACGTAGAGCGTGTCGGCGAAGACATGCACCGGCGATTCGTCGCCATACGCGCGGCCGGCGACGATGCGCAGGGTCTCGCCCGCGCGTCGCTGCTGCGGCAGGCTCGCGGCGGGATGATGATGGAACGCAGGCGCGGTCTCTTCGTCCGCTTTGGGCAACGCCACCCAGGTTTGCAGGCCGTGCATGCGCTGGCCTGCCGCGCGGTCATCGGGTGGCGTGCGCTCGGAATGCGCGATGCCGCGGCCGGCGGTCATCCAATTCACATCGCCCGGGCCGATGTCCTGCACCGTGCCCAGGGTGTCGCGGTGGCGCAGCCGTCCTTCCCATAAAAAGGTCACGGTCGCGAGGCCGATATGTGGATGCGGGCGCACATCGATGCCCTGCCCCGGCGCGAAACCGGCCGGGCCGATGTGATCGACGAACACGAACGGCCCGACGCTGCGGGCTTGAATCGACGGCACGGCGCGGCGAACTTCAAAACCACCGATGTCGTGGACGCGGGGAGTGACGATGCGGGTCATGGCCAACGTAGTCGCAGTGAACAGGGGGCGCAGGGTCGCATGTCCATGCGCAGTGGGACCACCACACGTAGGCAACGCTGTGTCGCGGGCGCAGCGAGCGCTTGGGCAAGACCGCCCAGCGCGCGCCGCCCAGCGCACGACGCCCGACGTGCACGCGCCAGGGGCCTATAATCGCAGCGCGCTCCGAACCGGCCCCACCATGACATCGCCTGCGACCTCTTCCGCGAATTCGCCCGTCTCCGAGCTGATCGAGCTGCTCTCCCTCGAACGCTTGGAGAACAATCTCTTCCGCGGCCAGAGCCGCGACATCGGCACCAAGTACGTCTTCGGCGGCCAGGTGCTCGGCCAAGCGCTGTCGGCGGCGCAGGCCACGCTGGACTCGGCCAGTTACGACCCCGTTCGAGGTCTGCGTGCGGCGCATTCGCTGCATGCGTATTTCTTGCGCGCCGGCGACATCGAGGCGCCGATCGTCTACGACGTGGATCGCACCCGCGACGGCGGCAGTTTTTCGGTGCGGCGGGTCAGCGCGATTCAACACGGCCAGCCGATCTTCGTCTGCGCGGCATCGTTCCAAGTGCATGAGCCCGGCGTCGAGCATCAACTGCCGATGCCGCAGGTGCCGATGCCCGAAGATGTCGAACCGACACCGCCGATCTCCGCCGATGCGCTGGCGAAATTGCCGACCAAGGTGCAGCGCTGGCTCAGTCGTATGGGGCCATTCGCGTTCCGGCCGATCTATCCGCGCGACGAGCTGAACCCGCCGAAGCGCCCGCCGTTCCAGCAGGTGTGGTTCAAGCTGAGCGAACCCGTCGGCGATGCGCCGGAGCTGCATCGCGCTCTGCTCGCCTATGCCTCGGATTTCCATCTGCTGGGCACAGCCACATTTCCGCACGGCATCAGCTACTACCAGCCGAACGTGCAGATGGCCTCGCTCGATCATGCGCTATGGTTCCACCGCCCGTTTCGCGCCGACGACTGGCTGCTGTATTCGATCGACAGCCCCAGTGCGCAGGGCGCGCGGGGTTTGGCGCGTGGGCAGATTTTCGATCGCAATGGACGCTTGGTGGCGAGCACCGCGCAGGAAGGCATGATCCGGGTGCTGGCCGAAGATTCGATAAAGGGCGGTTGAACGATGCGTCAGGTATTCACCAGCCCACGGCTGGAAAACGTGGAAGGCGTGGCGACATTGCTGCGCGACAACGAGATCGAGGTCAAGATCACCAACGGCCGCACCTTTCGCGGCGCGATTCGCGGCAATTTCAGCTATCGCGAGCCGCCCGACCGCAGCAAACAGCCAGCGGTGTGGGTGGTGCGCTCCGACGACCAGCCGAAGGCGCGCATCTTGCTGCGCGAGGCGGGCTTGCTCGATTCCGGCCGCTCGGCGACGACCTATCTCGCGACGCCGACCGTGCATCAGTTGCGCGGCGACGACGGCAGCGATGCGGCAAGGCGACGCGCGTTCCGCTTTAAAGTGGCGCTGTTCGTGGGCATCGCCGCAGCGGTTGGCATGAGCATCCTGGCTTTGCGCGCGCCGACACCGACACCGACACCAACACCGGCAGCGGCAGCGACAGCGGCGAAACCCAGAACGCTCACCGCCGCGACGGTGATCGCCGCGACCGCAGATGCGCCAACGCAGACTTACATCATTGCGACGCCGAAAGCGCTAGCGGCGATGCTGGTCGGCGCCGAACTGGCTGCGCAGCCGGCGTCGCGACTGTGTCTGTCGATCGACGGCGAAGCGCCGACGCGAGAGCAACTGAACGCGCTGCAGCTACCGAAAGAGGTGCGCGCATCGCCTACATCCGAATGCGCTAACGCGAAAGCGAAAGGCGCGCTGACGGTCGCGATCGATCAATACCGCACCGACGGCTCGGGCGTCGGCACGGTGCGAATCGAGATCACCGATCGCGATAAAAACGGCAAGCCTCGCGTCGATGCGCGAACGCTCGAAGTTCAGCGCGACGATGAGCGCTGGCGTGTGCTGCAGGTGTTGCAGTAACGCCAAAGGAGCCGCTGATTCACACCGAGGTTCCACGCGCCAGGAACATCGCGCTCAGCGCATCTCGCCTTTCTTAGCGCGCTGCGCTTGACGATAGGCCTGCATTTCTTCGCGCGTCAAGAAACCGTCTCGATTCGCATCGATGGCGCTGAAGTTCTGCATGGCGCGTTCGCGGCCGGCAAGTTCGTCGCGGCTGAAGCGGCCGTCGCCGTTGCTGTCGAGCTTGGCGAGGCGTTCGCCACGTTGACCCTGTTGACCCGGTTCGCCGTTGCGGCCTTTGCGCTGGCGCTGCGGGCGCTCGCTGGCATCGATGCGGCCGTCCTTGTTTTGATCGAGTCGGTCGAAGTTCTCGACCAACTTCGGATTCGCAGCGGCTTCGCTGCGATCGATCGCGCCGTCGCCATTGGTATCGATCTTGGCGCGACCGCCGCCGGGGGCGCCTTCGCCCGCGATCGCAGCAGTGGCGAAGGCGACGCTGGCGGCGATCAACGCGGTCGCAAGCAGAGTACGTGTGTTCATGAAGAGCTCCTGGCGATGAAGGCCGCTGGCAACGAGGGCTGCGGCCGGAGGGAAGGATGGGTCGAGCGGCGATGGCACCGATGCGGCAATGCGGGATTGCATGCGGGATTGCATCCGTATCGGCAACCGTGCGGATAAGAGCCTGTTCACGATCTCCGCACACTCCGCGTTGCGTCGCAGTGGCCTGCCAGGGCCCGTGGGTCGCGCAGTGCCAGACTGGTGGTCTGGTCCAGCGGCGCGCGGGCCCTGGCAGGCCGCTGCGGCGCAACCCGTCGGGCTGAGCCCCAGAACGCGCGGCACTGCGTCCTCGTTCGGTCATGGATGGACATCCATTCCCTCTCTCCTCCTTGTGCCGCGCGTTCTGGGGCTCAGCGCGAAGCATGCGGAGATCGTGAACAGGCTCTAAGAACGCGCAATGCCGCGTGGTTGACACGACCCGCTGCACATGCGGTCACATTCTTTGGCGCCGGCCGTCCAAGTCGTATCCGGCAACAAAGCCGGCGTTCAGGAGCGCGCGATGTCTCGGATCGTTTGGGTACGCCTCGTCCCCAGCCTGCTGCTTGCCTGCGCATGCGTGGCGGCGGCGGTGCTGACATCGCTCGGGCCGCCGACCTCTCCACTTCAAGGCGCGATCGAAACCGCACTGCTGGGGCTGATCATGATCTTCGCTGACAGCTTGGAACAGCGCCTGCATCACGGGGCGTGGACGATATCGCCAAGCACGGTGATCATTTCGATCGCACTGACGCTGGCGGCGGCGATCACGGCGCAAAGCGGCTCCAGGCCGAGCGGCGGCGTTCCACCGATACTGATCGCTGCGGCATGGATCGCGCTGATGTGGTCGGCTTCTGACGGCTGCGAGACGCGCCGCGAGACGCGCCCAACACTGCGACGCAGCCCGTAACCGCCCGCAACAGCCACCGACACACTCCATCGCAAGCTTCGAGTCCACTATGTCCGTCGCCGCCCTGCCGTTACCCGTCGATACGCTGATCCAACGCGAGCTGCCCGCAGCCCGCGGCGGCGACCATGCCGCCTATGGCCGGATCGTCGTGGCCTGTCAGAACACCGTGACTGCAGTGGCGCTGGCGATCACCCGCGATGTCGCCGCCAGCGAGGACATCGCCCAGGATGCGTTCCTCAGCGCGTGGCAACATCTCGAACGGCTGCAAAACCCGGATAGTTTCCTGCCCTGGCTGCGGCAGATCACGCGCAACCTCGCCCGCGACCACCTTCGCAAGCATCACGACCAACCGATGGATGGCCCGAACGCCGAACTGGCGATGGCGATGGCGGCCGACCCCGGCCCGCAGCCGATGCAACAGTTGTTGGAAACCGAACACGAGAAGGCCGCAGCCGAATTGATCGCCGCACTGCCTGAAGACAGCCGCGAAACGCTGCTGCTGTTCTACCGCGAGGGCCAAAGCTCGCAGCAAGTCGCTATCCTGCTCGGCATCACCGATGCGGCGGTACGTAAACGGCTGTCGCGTGCGCGCCAGCTCGTTCGCGACGACTTGCTGACCCGCTTCGGCGACTTTGCGCGCGCGTCCGCGCCCTCGGCGACCTTCGTCGCCAGCGTCGCCGCAGGGATCGCCGCGCTGGGCAAACCGGCTACGGCAAGCGCAGCCACTGCTGCGGTGATTGGTACCGGTTCGGCAGTCTCCGGAAAAACCCTGCTCGGGTCGATCGGTTTTCTCGACGGCGGCGTGATCGGCGGCGCGCTCAGTCTGTATATCTATCGACGCTTCTTGCTCGGATTCGCCGACAGCTTGGACGAACGGCGCGTGATCGCCCGCAGCTACAACATCTACATCATCACCACGCTCGCCATGGGCTTCCTGGCGGGCCTGGGCGTGGCCTTACTGCAGCATTTTTGGGTCGCGGCCACGCTGATCATGCTGGGCACGGCCGTGTACAGCTATCAGTCGTTGGTGGTGATCGGACGGGTGATGGCACCCTTCCTCGAACGCGACGCCGCGCGCCGCCCGCAAGGCGCCTCACGCCGACAACTGATGTACCGTCTGTCGTTCGGCCCCAGCGGCGTGATCATCGGCAACATCATCGTCATCGCATCGCTGTTCTTCGCTTACGCGCATCGGGCGCAGTGAGCGCACGGCTCTAAATTGGCCGACTGTGCCCGCGTAGGAGGGGCTTCAGCCCCGATCGCAGTGTCGAGAACAACAATATCGATAACAACGACCGGCAGACAGGTCGGGCCTGAAGGCCCTCCTACGAACGCATTCAGTGTTGGCTTGGGGCAAGTATTGGCTTGATCTGCGGCATGGGCGGCTTGATCGCTGGCATAGCGCGTTTTTGCCAAAGCACTCGCGACCGGCACAGCCGCACCGCTATTCTGTGCGCATGCCGCAACGCCTCGCCCGACTGATCTCGATTTTCGGCCATCCGCTGCTAACGCTGCCGTTGGCAGCGCTGGCCTTGGTCGCAGCGCGCGATCCGAGCAACCTGCGCATGGTTGTGATTGGCGTCGTGCTCGTCGCGGCAGGCGTGATGGGCTTTTCCTGGTGGCAGGTCAAGCGCGAACGCTGGACGCATGTGGATGCCAGCCATCCGCAAGAACGCGCGGGGCTCAATCGCACGCTGTTGCTGCTGCTCGTCGTGTTAGCGGGGTTGGCAGCGCTGCGCGGCATGGATGAACTCGCGCTCGGCCTCGCGCTGGCCGCATCGCTAATCGTCGCGGCGTTGGCGCTTGCGCGCTGGTGCAAACTATCGCTGCACGTTGCGTTTGCGGTGTACGCAGCCGGCTTACTTTGGTCGCTGTCCGCATTCGCCGCTTGCGCTGCATTCGCGTTCGCAGCAGCGATCGCATGGTCGCGTTTGACGCTCGCTCGCCATCAGCCGCGCGATATCACAGTCGGCGCAGCGTTCGGCGCGATTGCAGCGGTCGCGCACTTCATCATCGCGCAGACTGCCGCGCTCTCGTCCGGTGCGCGCATATGAGCGGCACCGACGGCCGCGATCTGCAGGATCTGCGCTTGTTCCACACCGCCGATCACGCCTGCGGCTATTGGCCCGAGCGGCAAGCCCGCGATCTAGTGCTCGATCCCGACGATCCGCGATTGGAGCGCGCGTTTCCGCTGGCGCTGTCGTGGGGCTTCCGCCGCTCGGGTAATCTGATCTATCGCCCGCACTGCCGCGAATGCCGCGCCTGCGTCGCGGTGCGGATTGCGATCGATCGCTTCGTGCCTAATCGCAGTCAGCGCCGCTGCCTCGCGCGCAATGCCGACTTGCACGAACGCATCGTGCCGGCGCAGCGCGAGGAGGCGCATTTCGCGCTGTACCGGCATTACCTGGGCGAACGTCATCCCGGCGGCGGCATGAGTGCGCACGACGCCGAGGAATTCGATCGTTTTCTGATCGGCGAATGGGGCGACACCCGTTTTCTCGAACTGCATGCAGCCGAAGGCGATGACGGCGAGGCGTCGCTGCGCGCGGTGGCCGTCACCGATGTCGCCGGCGATGCCTTGTCTGCGGTCTATACGTTTTTCGATCCCGAAGACGCCGAACGCGGGCTCGGCACGTATGCGATTCTGCGCCAGATCGCCTGGGCCAAGCGCGAGGGATTTCGTCATCTGTATCTCGGATACTGGATCGACGGACATCCGAAGATGGACTACAAACGGCGTTTCGATGCGCTCGAACGCTTCGATGGCCACGCTTGGCTCGCGATGAACGGAACATCGTGATAAATGGAACATCGTGATGAATGCGTCATGCATCATGATGCGCACATGACGATAGCGCATCTTGATCGCAACGCCACGATGACACCGCGCACGAGGATTCATATGCAAGATCAGGGCGACGCTAACAGGTTGCTGAAATACCTCAATCTAGGCGGTATTTCAGTTCGCACGTCCGGCACATGTCCGGACGTGCTCACGGCGAAGCAATCGCTTACGCGCTTGCTTCGCCGATGCAGCCATCCATGGCTGCAATATCAGGCTGCGGAAAACCTGCTGTCGCAGGTATTTCAGCAGCCTGCTAAGCCACGCCGTATCACCGATCACATCGCGATCGTCGCAGTGCTATCGCTATGCCTACTGACGGCCGGCTGCATTCGTATCCAGGTCCAGGGCGACCCTTCCGCCGCCGCGGAGCAGTTGCCGCGGCGTGCGCTCGATGCGCTGAACGCGACGCTGCCGCTGCGCGTGGCGACCTATAACGTTTCGCTGTACGACGAAGCCGACGGCGGCCTGATCCGTCGCCTCGATGCCGGCGACGAGGGCGCGCGCAATATCGCGAAGGTGCTGCAAACGGTGCGCCCGGACCTGGTGTTGCTCAACGAATTCGATTACGACGCCGAAGGCCGCGCGGCCGATCTGCTGCAACAGCGCTATCTCGACATCGCGCAGGGCGACGAGCTGACGCCACTGCGGTATCCGTATCGTTATTTCGCGCCGGTGAATACCGGTGTGCCGAGCGGGCTGGATCTGAACCAAGACGGCAAGGTCGGCAGCGAAGGCCGCGAGCGCGGCGATGATGCCTGGGGCTATGGCCTGCATCCCGGCCAGTACGGCTTGCTGGTGCTCTCGCGCTATCCGATCGATGCCGCAGCCGTGCGCAGTTTTCAGTTATTAAAATGGAGCGCGATGCCCGATGCGCGCAGGCCGCTGCGCACCTCGGCGCGCGGCGTACAACTGCGCGCACCGTTTCATCCTGATCCGATCTGGCGCGCGCTGCGGCTGTCGTCGAAGACGCATCTCGATGTGCCGGTGGACACCCCGCACGGGCGTTTGCATTTTCTGGTGTCGCATCCCACCCCGCCGGTGTACGACGGCCCAGAAGACCGCAACGGCGCACGCAATGCCGATGAGCTGCGGCTGTGGCAGGCTTATCTCGACCATACACCGGCCGATGCCGCGTGGCTCTGCGACGATCAAGGCCATTGCGGCGGCTTGGCGAAAGATGCGGAGTTCGTGATCGCGGGCGATCTCAACAGCGACCCCATCGACGGCGACGGCCGGCACGAAGCGATACGCGCCTTGATCGAGCACCCGCGGGTATTGCCGATGCCTGCGCCGCGCAGCATCGGCGCCGAGCCCGCAGCGCTGCGCGACGGCGGCAGCAATCTGCAGCATCGCGCCCCGCATGCCGAAGACACCGGCAATTTCGGCCCACGCGTGGGTAATCTGCGCATCGATTACGTGCTGCCTTCGCGCGGCTACCGTGCCATCGGCAGCGGTGTGTTCTGGCCGACATCAGAAGACCCGCTGCACGCCGCGACGCTCGCCACCGACCACCATCTGGTGTGGGTCGATCTGCTGCCAAAGCGCGACTAGCGCGACGAAGCCGTCGCTAGCGCGTCTAGTGTAGTGCTTCACCCTGTTTGAACCATGTTGAATGCCGCTGACTTGGCGATTTACGTCGCTCTGGCAACATTGATGGTGTTTCCTTCTCTCCGCACAGCGGGGAGAAGGTGGCGCGCAGCGCCGGATGAGGGGCGAAGACAGCATGAGGGGTAGGCCGCTGTGATGCGTTGCGAAGAGCGCCCCTCACCCGGCCTTCGGCCACCCTCTCCCCGTGCTACGCACGGTGAGAGGGAACGAGACTTCA
>JANMGT010000092.1:0-31821 GCA_031374725.1 Lysobacteraceae bacterium
TCGGCTGGGCTACTTGACCGCGGCACGCAAGCGGACCATCAATCACAGCACGACGAGCCAGCGCTTTGAGCTCGCATATGCCGACCTGTTCTCGGGCGACAAGACCAGAATGGTCACGTTGGTGATACCGGGCACCACCACCCGCTACTACACCATTGAGGCGCGCGGGCGTCGCGGCACCTATGACGGCAATCTTGCCGGGAACGCAGTGATCATTCACTCCGTCGATACCACCCGCGCTTCGCCGGCCTGGAGCGTGGATGCTGCATCGCCCCCGGCCACGGTGTCCAACAACGAAGGCAGCATGTTCAAGGTCGGCGAGAGCTGGAGCACACCCGAAGCGGCCGGCAGGAGATTCAGGGTCCAAGTGATCAACGCAACCACGGAGGGATTCACCATCGACGTGGTCGGGCAGTGATTCGTGATGACATTGGGATAGAGGATTCGTATCCCCTTTGACGAATGCGGCAGCGGCGATAGCAATAGCGCGCCGCGGCAAAAAATCGGCGGCCCCTCAGCGATGCGAGGGGCCGCTTGTTTGTAAGAGCCTGTTCAAACTCGCGCACCGCCCGAAAAACTGTCATCCCTCCACCCGCTGCGCGGGCGTTCGGGATGACAGCCAACGGATTCATCGGCGTTGGTTAACGATATTGAACAGGCTCTATGAGAACCAAAATCAAGATCGCGGTGAACACCTGGATTAACCTGGATTTTCGCTGAGCCGGATTTTCGCTGAGCCGGATTTGCGCTGAGCGATCAGAACCACTCGACCTGCATGTCGAACGCACTTGGCTCCGCCTCGCGCACCAGACGCGCAGCATGTTCGATCAGCGGCAACTCGGTGGCGAAGAAGAAGCGGCAAGCCTGCAGTTTACCGGCGTAGAAATCGCGGTCGTCGCCGGTGGCGTTCGGCAGCGCTCTCTGTGCGGCCGTCGCCTGCTGCAGCCACACCCAACCGATGGCGAGATGGCCGAGTACGGTCATGTAGTGCGAGGCGTTGGCGAGCGCGCGGCGCACGTCGCCGGTCTGCATGCGCTTGCCTGCTGCATACGTGGCTTCGCCAGCGAGTTTCGCGGCAGCGCCGAGCTGTTCGGCGAGCGGTTTCAGCGTGTCATCGGCACTCGCATCCGCGCAGGTCTGCGCGATCTTGCCCATCAGCAGTGTCAGCGCGGCACCATTGTTCATCATCGCCTTGCGGCCCAGCAGATCCAGCGCTTGGATGCCGTTGGTGCCTTCGTGGATCGGGTTGATCCGGTTATCGCGGTAGTTCTGCTCGACCGGGTATTCGCGGGTGAAGCCGTAGCCGCCGAGCACCTGCACCGCGAGTTCGTTGGCCTTGAGCGAATAATCCGAGCCCCAGCCTTTGACGATCGGCGTCAGCAATTCCAATAACAGATGGCTGTCGCGCTGCACCGTTTCGTCCGGGTCGCGCGCATGATCGACCAGCATCGATGCGTAGTAGCCGAGGTGTTCGGCGCCTTCCACATACACCTTCTGCTGCAGCAGCATGCGGCGCACATCGGCGTGTTCGATGATCGCCACCGGCGGCGAGGTCGGATCTTTTTGATCGGGATGCCGGCCCTGCTTGCGCTCTTTCGCGTACTGCAGCGAATACAGATAGCCGGCGAGGCCCTGCAGCACCGCGCCCATGCCCACGCCGATGCGCTCCTCGTTCATCATGTGGAACATATAGCCCAGACCCTGGTGCGGTTCGCCGACGAGAAACGCGTCGCAGTCGCCGGCTTCGCCAAATTTCAGGAAGGTGTTGACGCTGCCGCGTTGCCCCATTTTGTGGTTGAGACCGGCGAGGCGCACGTCGTTGCGCGCGCCGCGACTGCCATCCGCATTGACCTTCCAGCGCGGCACGATAAACAGACTGATGCCGCGCACACCTGCGGGCGCGCCGACGATCTTCGCCAGCACCAGATGGATGATGTTTTCGCCGAGTTCGTGATCGCCGGCGGAGATCCACATCTTCGCGCCGGTGAGTCGATAGCTGCCGTCGGCCTGCGGTTCGGCAGTGGTTTTGATATCGGCCAGCGACGAGCCCGCGTGCGGTTCGGACAAACACATGGTGCCGAAATAGCGGCCTTCGATGATCGGCTGCATGTACAGCCGCTTTTGCTCCGGCGTGGCGTATTCGGCGAGCAGATTGGATGCGCCGCGCGCCAGTGCCGGATACGCGATCGTGCCGGGGTTGGCGGCCGAGAACATCGAGTCGCAGGCCTGCGCGATCACGAACGGCAATTGCATGCCGCCGGCCTCGAAATCGGCGAGCGCGGCGGCAAAGCCGGCATCGTTGTACGCCTGCACCGCTTCGCCGATCTCGGGGATCAGTTCGACCTTGCCATCGACCATGTGCGGCTCGTTGAGGTCGGACTTACGGTTGTGCGGCAGGAATTTTTCCAGCGCGATCTGATGGGCCAGATCCAGCGCCGCGCCGAACGTGTCTCGGCTGTGCTCCGCGAAGCGCGGGTACTCGCACAGGCGATCCACGCCCAGCAGTTCGTACAGCATGAAGTCGAGGTTGCGGCGGTTGGTCAACGGGCTCGCGTTCATGGGCTGGGATCGTCCTGGGTTGATGAGTCATGGCAGATGAGTCATTTGATCATTACGACTCATCTGGCGTCAAATGATAAAAATGTCTACACTCCGGCCATGCACCCGCGCTCCGCCAGCTCCGAGACAGCAACCCGCTTGGCCAAGGCCCTGCGCGAGGCGCCGCCCATCAAGGTCACGCCGCTGGACCTGTACCAGCTGGCCCGCCGCGACTGGCTTGCCGGCGAGCGCATCGATATCGGCGCCTTGGCCGCACGGCTGAACATCGGCCGCGCGACCGCGTTCCGCTGGGTCGGCAGCCGCGATCTGCTGCTGAGCGAGATTCTGTGGTCGCTGTGCGATGAACTGATGACCGCGACCGCGGCCCGCCAGCATGGCCGTGGCGCGCAGCGGGTGGCCGCGATCTGCGAGGCCGCCGTCCGCGCCCTGGTCGAGTTCGAACCGCTGCGCCGCTTCGTGCGCAGCGATCCCGAATACGCCGTGCGCCTGCTCACCTCCAAACTCGGCCCGGTGCAGGGCCGCGCAATCGAACGGGTCCGCGCGCTGCTGCAGTACGAGGCCGATCGCGGCGCACTGGCGCTGCCGCTCGCGGTGGACACCCTCGCCTATCTCATCGTGCGGCTGTGCGAGTCCTTCGTCTACGCCGACGTCACCAGTGAGCAGCAGGTCGATGTCGCCGATGCCGGGCTCGCGATCGAACTGCTGTTGTCCGGGCGGGTGATGCCACGCCGCGCGCCTCGGCGTGTTGTCGGTCATCCCGCAAACATTCCCGCGTCGGCGAACGCTTCGCCGCCGCGTAATCCCTCAACTTCCAACACGACTTCTAGGAGCAAGCGATGACGACCCGATACGCGGTAGACGATGGCGTCGCGGTATTGACCCTCGACAACCCGCCGGTCAACGGCCTCGGTTACGAGACGCGCCGCGCGCTGGTCGCCGGGCTCGATCAGGCCCTGGCCGATCCCGCCGTGGTGGCGGTGGTGATCAACGGCGCCGGTAAATCCTTCACCGGCGGCGCCGATATCCGCGAGTTCGGCAAGCCGGCCGCGATGCATGAGCCGAATCTGCTGTCGGTGATCTCGGCGTTCGAGGCCAGCACCAAGCCGGTGGTGGTTGCGATCCACGGCGTGTGCATGGGCGGCGGGCTCGAACTCGCATTGGGCTGCCACTACCGGCTCGCCTCGCCAGGCACGCAGGTCGCGCTACCCGAAGTGAAGCTCGGCCTGGTGCCTGGCGCCGGCGGTACGCAACGCTTGCCGCGCGCGATCGGGCTGGAGCCGGCGATGAACATGATCGTCTCCGGCAACCCGGTCGCTAGCGAAGCGCTCGCAGCGATTCCGGGGCAAGTATTGTTCGATCGCATCGTCGATGGCGATCTGCTCACGGCTGCAAAACAATTCGCCCGCGAGCGTGCTGCCGGGACCAGCGGTACAGCACCAGGCCCGCATCCGCGCATGCGCGACCGCCGGGTCGAGCATCCGAATGTCGAAGGCTTCGTGCTGTTCACCCGTACCACCGTCGGTGCGATGGCGAAGGACTATCCCGCCGCGCAGCGCTGCGTGGACTGCGTCGAAGCCGCTGCGCGCAAGCGTTTCGACGATGGCATGACGTTCGAGCGAAACACCTTCGCCGCGCTGATGATGTCGCCGGAATCGCGCGCACTGCGGCATGCGTTCTTCGCCGAACGCGCGGCCTCGAAAATCGCCGATGTGCCCGACGACACCCCGCAGCGCGAGGTGCGCAAGGTCGGCGTGATCGGCGCCGGCCTGATGGGCGGCGGCATCGCAATGAATTTCTTGAATGCCGGTTTGCCGGTGACGATTCTGGAAACCAAACAGGACGCACTCGATCGCGGCGTCGCGACCATCCGCAAAAATTACGAAGGCAATGTGCGCAAGGGCAGCCTGAGCGAAGCCAAACTCGAAGCGCGGATGACGCTGCTGCAGCCGACGCTGGATTATGCCGATTTGGCCGACTGCGACCTCATCATCGAAGCGGTGTTCGAGGAGATGGGCGTCAAACAATCGGTGTTCGAGCAGCTCGACGCCGTCGCCAAACCCGGCGCGATCCTGGCCTCGAATACGTCGACGCTCGATCTCGACAAAATCGCATCGTTCACCAAGCGCCCGCAAGATGTGATCGGCCTGCATTTCTTCAGCCCCGCGCACATCATGAAACTGCTGGAAGTGGTGCGCGGCAAGGCCACCGCAAAAGACGTGCTGGCGACTGCGATGGCGGTGGCGAAAAAGATTCGCAAAACCGCAGTGGTGTCCGGCGTGTGCGACGGTTTCATCGGCAACCGCATGATCGAGCAATACAGCCGTCAGGCGATGTTCCTGCTGGAAGAAGGCGCGCTGCCGGCGCAAGTGGATGCGGCGGCGGAACGCTTCGGTTTCATGATGGGGCCGTTTCGGATGAGCGATCTGGCCGGTAACGACATCGGCTGGGCGATCCGCAAACGCCGCTATGTCGAACAACCGGAACTGACGTATTCGGCGGTGGCCGATCGCTTGTGCGAACAGGGCCGCTTCGGCCAAAAAACTGGCGCCGGCTGGTACGACTACAAACCCGGCGACCGCAAGGCGCACCCCAGCGCTATCGTCGATGCGCTGATCGTCGAGCACTCGAAAAACGCCGGCATCGCACGGCGCAAGATCGGCGATGCCGAAATCGTCGAACGTTTGGTCTATGCGCTGGTGAACGAAGGCGCGAAGATTCTCGAAGAAGGCATTGCTGGAAAAGCCGGCGATATCGACATGGTCTATCTGTTCGGCTACGGCTTTCCGCCATTCCGCGGCGGGCCGATGCGTTACGCCGATGAGGTCGGCGCGTTCAACGTGGTGCGCGCGATGCGCCGCTACGCTGAAGCCGACCGCGACAACCGTCAGGCCGGCGCATGGGAACCGGCACCGCTGCTGGCCGCACTCGCCGCCGACGGCAAGACCTTCACCTGATCGCTTCGGCGCATTGCCGACACGCCTCATCTTCGACCAAGGAATCCACCATGACCGACGCCGTCATCGTTTCCACCGCACGCACCGCACTGGCGAAAAGCTGGAAGGGCGCTTTCAACATGACCCACGGCGCCACCCTCGGCGCGCACAGCGTGCAGCACGCGATCGCGCGCGCCGGCATCGACCCGGCTGAAGTCGAGGACGTGCTGATCGGCTGCGCCAATCCAGAAGGCGCCACCGGTGTGAACATCGCGCGCCAGATCGCGCTGCGCGCCGGCTGCCCGGTGAGCGTGCCGGGCATGACCATCAACCGTTTTTGTTCGAGCGGCCTGCAGACCATTGCCACGGCGGCGCAGCGGGTGATCGCCGGCGAGGGCGATGTCTTCGTTGCCGGCGGCGTCGAAAGTATTTCCTGCGTGCAGGGCGTGATGAATCAAACCATGCTCAGCGACCCGTGGCTGGCCGCGCACAAGCCGGAGTTGTACTGGAACATGCTGCAGACTGCGGAACAGGTGGCCAAGCGCTACAGCATTGCGAAAGAACGCCAGGACGAATACGGCGTGCGCAGCCAACTCGCAGCGGCGGCGGCACAGGCGGCCGGTAAATTCGACGACGAGATCGTGCCGATGACGGTGACGATGGGCATCGCAGACAAAGCCAGCGGGCAGTTATCGAGCCGCGGAGTGACCATCAGCGCCGACGAAGGCATCCGTGCCGACACCACGCTGGACGCGGTGCGCGGCATTCGTCCGGCGACGCCCGGCGGCGTGATCACCGCCGGCAACGCCAGCCAGTTCTCCGACGGCAGCTCGGCTGCGGTGGTGATGAGCGCGACGCTGGCGGAGCAGCGCGGCCTGCAGCCGCTCGGCATCTTCCGTGGCTTCGCCGTCGCCGGCTGCGAACCCGACGAAATGGGCATCGGCCCGGTGTTCGCGGTGCCGAAATTGCTGAAACGCGCGGGCCTGAAGATCGACGACATCGGCTTGTGGGAACTCAACGAAGCGTTTGCTGTGCAGGTGCTGTACTGCGCCGACACGCTGGGCATTCCGATGGAGCGTTTGAACGTCAACGGCGGCGCGATCGCGGTCGGTCATCCGTATGGCGTGTCGGGCGCGCGCCTGGTCGGCCATGCGCTGATCGAAGGTCGGCGGCGCGGCGTGAAGTACGTGGTCGTGACGATGTGTATCGGCGGCGGCCAGGGCGCGGCGGGGTTGTTCGAGGTGGTGTGAACACCCTGTAGAGCGCGCTTCAGCCCGCTGCTATTGACCGCCGCATGGACGGCGGCGGGGGCGCTCCGCATGTCGCGGCCGCCCGCCTACGCATCGGGTCCGGGCATCGTTTCCGGCGCCCGGACCCGCAATCCACTTGCCCGGGTTCAGCCCTGCGCGGACACCGGAATGATGTGCCGCTTGGAGGCTTCTTCGCGCGTTGCGTCGTAGCGCTTCTGCTGATCTTCGGTCAGCACCCGTCCGCCACCGATGATCTCGGTCCACATCGCGTGATCTTTCTTGACCCTGTCGTCGGTCCAATTGCTTCTGTCTTCGACACTCATAGACATTCTCCCAGTAGTTGCCGTACACGCTCCACAAAAGACGCCCCGGGCAGGCGGCGCCCCATCGATCGTTCTTTCGAAAGCAGGCGGCGGACGCTTGGCGTCGGCGGCTCAGCTGCCGTGCTTAACGGCTTTTTCCAGTATTTCCGGGTGGAAGATGATCGAGCCGCCATCGTTGAGATAGGTCAGCTTCAATTCCTTGAAACCCTGCGCGACTTCGGGGGCGGTGCAGCCGGACGCCTCTTCGAAATAGTGCTTCGGCAGATCCTGCGAACGGACCCGATGCTCCAACTTCTGGTCGCTTGCCGCCTGCAACAGGGCCTGCGCCAATGCGCCCAGCTTTTTGGGATCCAATCCTGCAGTCATTACGGTTCCTTGTTGAAGAAATGCGATTTTTTGGGGAGCTTTGATCGATGTCAGGAAAACGGCCAAACCCGATGGGACCGGCCAGCTTGCCGGAAAAATCACGCGGCCGGCTACCCCGGACGGCTCAACGCAGACGCCGTTTCAACTCCGCGATCAACTCCGTGACCTCGGACGGCGCGAGCTTCGCGAAGCGTTCCGGCAGCAGGCTGCGGCGCGAGGACTCCTGCACCGCGAGCAGCTCCATCAGTTGGATGGTGTCGATGTGCTGCGGCGGAATGAAATCGCCGATGGCGCGGCGCAGGTGGTCCGCCGTCAGGCCATTGCCGACGACGTTCCCACCGCCGCCCACCGCAGCGGCGGCATCTTCGCGCGCGAGGTCCAGCGCCAGCAGCGCGATGGCTTCGAGGTCGGCGTTGGAATAGCCGTCCAGCCCGTCCAGCGATTCGGTGAGCGCGGCCGCGGCTTCGTCCGACAGCGCAGCGCCATTGCGGGTGAGAATCGCGCGCACCACGCGCAAGCGGTCGTCAGCGTTATCGGCGTAGAAGAACGGAATCTTGCGGTCGAGCCGCCCGGGACGCTTGATGTCCACATCGAGTTTGTCGGGGCGATTGGTCATCAGAATCGTCAGCACGTGGCCGCGATTGGCCGGGTCGGACATGAAATCCTTGATCCGCGCGATCACTCGCGACGAGGTGCCGCCGTCGGTTTCGCCGCCTTCGCCACCGCCGCCGAAGCTGCGATCGCCTTCGTCGATCACCAGCGCGATCGGGCTCATCGCGCGCACGATCTTGAGCACGCGTTCGAGATTGGACTCGGTCGAGCCCACCCACTTCGAGCGGAAGTTCTTCAGCACCACGCCGGGCAAGCCGGCTTCTTTCAAGAATGCCTTGATCACGAAGGTCTTGCCCACGCCCATCGGCCCGACCGCGAGCAAGCCCATCGGCGAGAGCCGGCGGTCGCCGGTTTTGATCGTCGCGGCGATCTTCATCAACTCTTGCTTGATCTGATCGTAGCCACCAACGGCATCGAGGCCGTAGCCGGTGTCGAGGAATTCGATCAGATCGCCGCAGGTGCGCTCGAGAATTTCGCGTTTGCGCGTGCCGATGATGCCGAGCATGGCATCGACCGGATTATCGTTCGTCGCGGGCGCGTTCTGGCCCAAGATCAAAAACGCGATTTCTTCGCGCGTTTTGCCGGCGGTGACGCCCGCGTACATTTCGGCGCGTTGTTTCGCATCGGGCGCATCGCCGAGCAATTGCAACGCCAGCGCTTTACGCGCGTCTTCGGGCAATCCGGCGACCGGTTTCTCGGCCACGATGCTGTCGATTTCGAGCAAGCGCAGGCCCGCAGTGTGCTTCGCGACCAGCGCCTGTTGCTCAACGGACATATGCGGCGCCGACTGCGCGACCAAGCGCGCGCGCGCGGCTTCGTCGGGCAGCGGCACTTCGATCGCGGCGATCCGCGGGTTGGTATTGAGCGACGGATGCAGCTCCGACAGCGATGCGCAGAGCATGACGACAATGTGATTGCGCTGCAGCAGCAGGCCGCTGAGCGACCAGTCGTGGAAGATTTCGAGCAGGCCGCGTTCGTCGGTGCTGAGGAACGTGGTTTCCGCATTCGGCACCAAATCGCCGGCATGCGGCAGCACCAAGGCGAGGCCTTCGCTGGCGCGCATGCGCGCTTCGAGGTAGGCGAGATTCGCCAGCAGCGTATCGCCCGGCTCGATGGTTTTGCCTTTCTCGCCGTATTGCTTCAACCCGGCATGGCGCAGCGCCAACTCGTAACGCTGCGGCTTGGCCGCCAGCACCACCGTATGCACGAATTCGACGAAGGGCAGCAGCTTGCCGTCGTGGGCGATGGCGTCGTGGACATTGCCGTGGACCAAAAACAGGCCCGCTTCGCCAGCGAGATAGCGGCGTTTGAGTTCATCGGCCCAGGGCGGTAAGGCGGCGGTGGCAAGCGTGGTCATATGCGGGATTCCATTGCATGATTCCATTACGTGGCGCGAATGCGGTGGGTGAGCGCGTCGTGCCGATGCGCGACTGGCGACTCAGCGCGGTTTTTTGCGGCAGAGGCCGAGGTTGAAACGCGCGGCCTTGACGATCGGCAACCAAACGTCGGCATCGGACGGCGGGTAGCCTTCGCGGATCGCGTCGTCGCTCATTGCGGCGTCTTCTGCGAGCGGCGCTAACGTGCGCAAGCAAGCGTCGCGCTGCCCGAGCTTGTACTGGGTGATCGCGATGTCGTTGAGGATTTCGCCGTTCTCGTAGCGATCGAGCGTGCGTGCGCAACGTTCGGGCAGCGACGCGAGTTTGGCGAGCGCTGGCGCGTATTGCTTGCGATCGTAGAGCCGCTTGAATTCGGCGCGAGTCGCGCGCATGGCCTCGCCGCCGCAGCCGGCGGCGGGACGAAGATAGAGTCCTTCAAAACTGGCGCGCGCACCGCAGTATTCGCGACAGGATTTGGTGCCGGAAACGGCGATGCCCTCGGCCGTCGGCGCGAAACGCACCAAGCACGCGGACTCATCGCTGGAAGAGTCGAGCTTGGCTTCGCCATCGACGATGCGCCCTTCGAGCGTGCAGGTATGAAAATTGCCACCGTACGAATCCAGTTTGAACGCCAAGCCTTTACTTTGCGGATTCGAAATAGACAGCGTCCCCCATCCGCCGTCGGCGATGTACTCGCCGGGTTTAAGAGCGGGGCCTGATTTAGGCGCGGGGCCGGATTTAGGTGCGAGGCCGGGTTTAGGCGCGGGGCCGGCGGCATGCGCTATGCCAACCGCGAGCGCGAGCAATGCGAGAAAAAAAATGGGCTTTGCGTGCATGTGGCATCCTCGCGCTGGGAATCGACGGTTCGCGTCGCGCACGGCGTCGACCGTGCGCGGCGAAGCGAACGTTGATCAAATCGTGCGATCGGCATCGGCTTGACCCGCGCGCTCCTTCTTCATGGCTTCGAGCTTCGCGCGCGCGGTGGATTTGCTGCTGCCGGCTTTCAGCGATTTGAGGCGCACATCGAGGTCGGATTCGCGCAATTCGTCGCCGAGCTTGGCCTTCGCCATGGTGTCCTTGATGCCGGTGCGCACGTTTTCCAACGCGCGCAGTTCGGCATCGACCGATAGGCCTTCGAGCTGATCGTTGATCCGGGTACGCGCCTGCGCGCTCTGCATCTTGGCCAGCATGCGATCCTTCTCGGTCTTGAGCTTGGCGATCTCGCCCTTGACCTCGGTCAGCGCGGTCTTGGCGGTGTCCACGTCCTTCTCGGCGGCGGCCATTTCGGCTTCGAGCGATGCGATCTCGGCGTCGACCGCTTCCTTACGCTCGATCAGTTCGACCGCGAGATCGTCCTCACCGGTGGCCATCGCTTGTTCGAGCATCGCGCTCAGTTCTTTCTGCTGCGCCTGCGCTTTCTGCAGGCGGTCGGCGGCGTCTTCGCGCAGGCGGATGAGGCCCGCAGTGGCGTTCTTGAGCTTGTTGTATTTCTCGATCATGGTGTTGATCGCGTTTTCATAGGCGATCTCTGGATGCTGCTGTTCAAGCCCAGTGACGAAGAGCGAGAAGAAGCCGCGCACGAGGTTGGCCAGTCGGCTGAAGATATTCATAAGGTCTCCTAGAGGGCAGCTTGGTATGTGAAGGGGTTATTGATTGGCATTTGTGGGTTGTCGTGCAGCCTGCCGCGCAGCTAAAGGCTGCGCGCCGGACGCGCCGGTCTTGAAGTAATCGCTGTTGAGATCGTTCTGCGACAGCTCCAGCTCGATGTCTTCTTCGAGCTGCAGGCGCGAGAGCGATTCGCCGAGTTTGGAACCCAGCGAACTGGAATACGGGCTGGCGACGACGATTTGGTAGATTTCTTCCACCTGATCGGGCAGCGAGACTAAGGCGGCCTCGATCGACATCCGCCGCGCTGCCAACTTGTCGTGGCGCTGTTTGATCGCGGCGTAGTCGTCGTGCGCCATTTTCAATAATCGGTAACGATCGTCGGTTGCCTCTACGGCCGCAAGCGCGCGCTCGGCTTCGCGCAGACGGCGGTCGATCGTGGCCTCTTCGCCGCTGCGCAGGCGGTCTTTGATCGTGACTTCGGCCAGCCACAGCGCGAGATAATCGACCGATGCTTTATCCACGCGCTCGGCGTCGTCGTACGAGAGCTGACTTGTCGCTTCGCTGGCGATGCGATAGAGCACGGTGGCGCGTTCAACCACCGCTTTGTATTTCTGCCATTTTTCCATGCCTGAAGTACGCTCCAGGCCGCCGTGCAGCACGAACAATTCGCGCTGCAACTGCGCGCGACGCGCATCGATCGCGCCGCGCCGCGCCTGGCGATCGACTTTGCTGCGAAATTTCGGCAAATCAGGGACCACCAAAGCCGTCAGCACTTGCACCGCGCCAAGGATCACTAACGCGCCGATCGCACCAGCGACCCCCGCCGGAAACGAGGCGACCGCCGCCGCCAAGCCGCCGCCGAGCAGCGTCGTCACATTCGCTTGGCTAGTAAGCCAGGCGCGCAAATAGCTCGGCTTCGGTGCTTGCTGCATGGTCAGACAGTGACTCGCACATTGCCGCGGCCCGCAGCCTGATGCAGCCGGCTCAGAATCCGCTGTTCCAGCGCCATCGCTTCGGGCATGCGCAGCCAACCGCTGTCGCGCGGCTTGGGCGTGTTGATCTCGAAATCGTCGGCGATGCGCGCCGGCTGGGTCGAGAGCACCACGACGCGATCGCCGAGCAGCAGGGCCTCGGTCACGTCATGGGTGACGAACACGATCAAACAGGGATTTTCGCGATACAGCTCGACCAGCAAACGCTGCATGCCTTCGCGGGTTTGCGCGTCCAGCGCGCCGAAGGGTTCGTCCATCAGCAAGATGCGCGGCTTGAGCAGCAGCGCGCGCGCCAGCGCGATGCGCTGGTTCTGCCCGCCGGAGAGTTGGTTCGGCAGCAGCTTGGCTTTATCGGCTAAACCGACGGCTTCCAGCATGTGCAGAATCTTGTCGCGACGTTCGGCTTTCGGCACGCGGTCGCGCCACAACTTCAAACGAAACGGAAAACCGACGTTGTCGTAGACGCTCAAATCGGGGCGATTGGCGTAGCGCTGAAACACCATCACCGCATCGTCGTGCGCATCGTCGCAGCGCTGGCCGTCGATCGTGACCGTGCCGCTGGTGGGTATCACCAGATTCTGCGGGCGCACGCCGCCCATCATGTACAGCAGAGTGCTTTTGCCGCAGCCAGATGGACCGAGCAGCATATTGATGCTGGGGCCGGTGAAGCTCAGCGACAGTTCGTCGATCACCCGATTCACGCCGCCCTCGGGACGCGCGAATTCCTGCACCACGCGATCGAGAGTGATAACGGCGGGCTTGATCTGCGTGCTGGCCTGCGCAGCGAGTGCAGCGGGCGCGGCCTGTGCTGCCGGCGTGCTCATGTTTGCGTCTCCCACGGGTACATCCGGCGCTTGAAGGCGCGCATCAACTGATACGTAATCAGCGCCAAGCCGATGATGACCGCGATGCCGGCGAACACCTGATCCATCGCGCTGAAGCGACGCGAGTTCTGAATGAGCTGGCCGAGGCCGACTTCGGCGTTCACGTATTCGGCGACGGTGATGTAGGTCCACATCACCGAGACGCTGACGATGACGCCATCGGCGATGCGCGGCATCGCGATCGGCACCACCGCATGGCGAATGCATTCCCAGGGCGTGGCGCCGAGATCGCGCGCACCGATCCAATGGCTTTGCGGCACCGCTTGAATCGCGTCGCGCACCATCGGCACCAAGTACACCACTGCACCGATAAACAAAAACGCCACTTTCATCACTTCGCCGATGCCAAGCCACATCACGAGGATCGGCAGCAGCGCCACCACCGGCGCCGAACGGAACGGATCGATCAGCGGCGACAACAGCGCATTCAAGCGCGCGGAGGCGCCCATCAAAATGCCGAGCGGCACGCCGACCGCGACCACCAGCACGCCGGCCATCGCCACGCGCGCGGCGGACCACAGCGTTGCGTCGAACAGCAGGCTGTTGCCGTCGTGCCAGCTCAGATAGGCCAAGGCCTTCACCACCGCCACCGGCGAAGGTAGCTTGTTCGGACTGATCCAACCGGTCGAACTCAAGGCCCACCACAGCGCGATGACGAAGGCGACGCCGCCGAATCCGAGCTGATGCCGCAGCCGCCCAGGCAGGGCGGCATACGGGTTCCAGGATTGCGCCATCAGGGGCGTGCCCCGTAGACGGCGATGCGGGTCGAGCGGTTCGCTTCGCGGCAGGCGTCGATGCTAAGGCCCTCGGTCTCAGGATTGTTTTCGTTGCATAGCGGCTTACGCGGGCCGTTGCCGACGATTTTGAAACGCTCGCGCGGGAATTCCCACTGTTTGGACAGATAGTCGGCCACCGCTTCGGCGCGGGCTTGCGATAAACGCTCGTTGACCGTGGCGTTACCGGTGCTGTCGGTATTGCCGCTGATCTCGAAATAGGCCGTGCCGTTGTTTTCGATGAACGGCACCATGTCGGTGTCGATCGTGCGCTCGGCGCGCTTGCTCAAGGCCGCTTGGCCGCTGCTGAAATTCACTGTCACCGGCTTGGTCACTTCGGCCGGCGCTTGCACCGCTTGTTCGCGCTCGGCGACGGTGAAGGTTTCGGTCTTCACCGCTTCGGCTTGCGCTGTGGTGCTGGCATCGTAGAGCTTGCGGATGAAGCTGGTGTCGAAGCTCTGGCTCGGATCGATCACCGGCGACTTCGGATTGGCCAGCGCGCCGGCTTCGCGATAGATCTGATCGAAACGCTGATAGACGCGTCCGTAGTGGTTGGTGCCGCCGGACATGCCGAGAATGCGCGCGTTATCGGCGACGCCGGTCCACAGCAGATTGTCGAACAGCTTTTTCACGAACGGCTTGCCTTCGTCCTTCGCCAACAGCGTGAAGAATTCTTCGGTCTTCACCAGCGCATCGACCGCAGCGTCTGGATTCGCTTTCGCGGCATCGACGCCCTTCATCCAACCGTTGACCAGTTTTTGCACCGCTGCGCGGCCGTTGCTGTCGTCGAGCACGCGCTGATCGCACACGATCACATCGAAAATCAAATTCGACGCGGTCTTGGTCGAATAGATCACGCGCGAGCGGGTGCTGCGAACCGCCAAGGACAAATCCGGGTCCCACAGCACGGCGGCATCGACGCTGCCCGATTCCAGCGCGGCGCGCACGCCGGCCAGCCCGTCTTCGGCGCTGATGAACACGTATTGCACGGTCTGCTTCTTGCGCGCGGACAGCGAGGAGTTGTCGATCGCGTCGATGGTCATGCCGTGCGAGGGCGTGAACTGCAGCATCGCGACTTTGCGGCCGGCCAAATCCTCGACCGTGCGGATCGCCGGGTTGTTGGAAATGATCGCATCGGCGCCGCGGGTGTTATCGACGATCATCACCGCTTTCGCATCGTGGCCGCTGTTGCGCAGATTGGGTTGTTCCTGCGCCCAGAAGTCGGAGGTGCGCCAGATGCATTGCGCGGTGCCGGCTTCGAATACGGTGGAAATCGTAGGGATATCGTCTTGGATAATAAATTCGACGTTCAGGCCTTCTTGATCGAACAGCGAACCGGGCTGCGTTTTTAAGCTCTGGCCGTTGGCGACCAAGGCCGGCGCATAGCCGTGGAAGCTGACGATGCTGACCTTGAGCGGGTTGTCGGCCGAACCGAGCGGGCCATTGCCCTTGCCGAGCGCTGCGCCGGCCGTCGACGCGGGCGCGCTGTCGCCGCCTTTGGTCGCGACCGCGACCTTGTCATCGGTATCGGGCTTGCGGTTCTTGTAGAGATTCCACAGCACGGAGCCGGCGCCGACCAGCACGATCGCACCGATCAGTAGCTTGGCGAACGGGGTGAGTTTGACGGCCATGAAGCACTCCTGGGAGTAAGTTGACGATGATGGGGAAAGTCGCGGCGAACAATCTGGTGATGCGGGTGCGCGGTATGGACGTGCGGTCGGGATGCGCGATGCCTAACGGCGGCACATTGGATGCGATCCGCGCAGCGCATGAGCCGACCGCTTCGGCGCTGCGTCAACCTGAGTAAAACGGATCATGCCTTCGCACCCGGACGGAATTGCGCGACCAGTTCTTCGACATTGATGATGTGGGCGTCGATGCGCTGGGTCTCGCGCTGCAGCGCAGCCTTGGCGGATTCCGACTGCGACTGCAGCTTGGCGACTTCCGCTGCGGTGCTGCCCACGGCCTCGTGGATTTGCGCTTCCAGCGTGGCGATTTGCTCGCGAAGCGCGGCGACGGCGCCGTCGCGGCCGCTCTCCAGCGAGGCGATGCGTTCGCGATTGACGTTGCCGAGGTTCTCGGCAATCGCCTTCAACGCCTGTTGATGGCCGCGCAGGGCGAGGATCTTGGCGTCGGCATCGGCCAGCACCTGGTCCATAGACCAGGTTTCGTCCGCCACGTCCATCGCGGTGATGGCGGCGCGGCGGGTGGTGGGGTCGAGCGCGCGCAGACCGTCAACCAGCTTGAGCAGTCGCTCGACCGGAAACTGCGCGCCGGCCACACCCTGGCGGGCGTAGATGTCGGCGAACTCCAGGCCCTCTTCGATCGTCACTGTGGGCGCGGACTCGGCAGCATCGCCGGGCGAAGCCGCTGCGGTATTGGACGCCGGCAACGGCGGCGGCGCGGACTCGGCGGCGGCGGCGCGGCGGATCAGCGCATCCAGATCGTCGTCGTTGCCTGCACTGCTGCCGCCAGCGCTGCTGCCTGCGCTCGATGGCGCCTCGCCCCCGACATCGGTCCGCTCAATGAGACGGGCCGCTTCGAGAATCTTCTTCAATGTCGCCATGGGGTCCCCAACACGCTGTCGCAGCGCTCAAGAATACGGAATAGGGGCAACAAATCCAGTGGCAAGCGGCCTGGGTCATCCCTGCACGGCGCGGCATCGCGTGCAAACGGGCTCACGCAGCGGCCACCGGCCAAGGCTAAACCCCGCGATTCTTACCCCGCCAAGGCGCGTACCACGCGCGGATTCGGGCGATATCGGCGTCCATATCGTCGCTCAGCACGAAGGGCTCGCCGATGCCGATAATTTTCTCGGGGTAGTGGAAATACGCCGGAATGACCGGCACGTTCGCCGCTTTGGCGATTTTCCAGAACCCCGGCTTCCAACGCTCGACCTTGCTGCGAGTGCCCTCGGGCGCGATGCCGATCCACAGTTGCGGCTCCTGGTCGAAGCGCCGGGTGATTTGCGAGACCATGCCGTGCGCGGCATCGCGATTGACCTTGATCACTCTGAGGCGATGCAGGATCGGTCCGAGCGGCCACCAGAACAATTGGTGCTTGGCGAAGATGCGGACATCCAGCCCCATCGCGACCTTCACGGCGAAAGCCCATAGGCCATCCCAATTGGACGAATGCGGGGCGCCGAGGAGGATCGCCTTCGGCACGTCGGGGACGGCACCGACCATCCGCCAACCGCCAGCGCGGAGGATGCCGCGGGCGATCTTTTGCGCCAATGGCCCAGGCGCCGAATGCGGCACCTGCGGCGGCAGGGAAAGCACGATGTCGTCGTCGCTCATGCGCGGATCAATCCCATTGCTTGGTCGAACGCTGCCGCTTGACCGTGGCGCGCTGCTGTTTGTTGTCGAGGCGCCGCTGCTTGGCGGCGTGGCTGGGCTTGGTAGCGACCCGCGGTTTCGGCGCCTCCACGCCTGCAGCGACGAAGGCTGCCAGCCGCACGCGGGCGTCTTCGCGGTTGCGCTCCTGGGTGCGGAATCGCTGGGCGCTGATCACCAGCACGCCGTCGTTGGTCATGCGCCGGTCGCGGCGGGCGAGCAGCCGCGCGCGCACCGGCTCAGGCAAGACCGCCGAGCGCGCGACATCGAACCGCAGTTCAACGGCGGTCGCGACTTTGTTCACGTTTTGCCCGCCAGGCCCGGATGCGCGCACGAAGCGCTCAACCAATTCGGACTCGGGAATATCGATGTGTGCGTCCACTGGCTCCTCCGTGAACAATTGTAGCGGTTAGGATTGACCGCTTCCGATCATCCCGGGATGATCGCTGGACGGATTCGGAGGCTCCATCACCCCGCCGCGGTCGATCGCACCCTTATCTACTGCCCGTCAGTTGCCCGTCAGTTGCCCGTCAGTGCCCGCCTCGCTCGACGAAAAACGCCCCAGGAGATTCGCCATGATCGGTTCCCGTCGCCTTATGCCCGCCCTCGGTGTCGCCCTGGCGCTGTCCACGAGTTTGCCAGCCGCTACCGCCGTCGCGCAGGATCCCGCCTTCATCGGCGGCAGCAGCCGCAACGACCCGGCCAACCTCCAGTTTCGCGGTAGTCAGCGCGCCGCGTCCTCAGGGCCGCGCTTCGACTCCCGCAATCTACCGCCCGGCATCAGCCCCCCAGAGGCGCCCGCCCCCACCCAAATGCCCCCGCAAGTCGTGGCCCAGCAGCTCGAAGGCATGATCGAACAGCTCTACGATGCGGCAGGCACCTCACCCCGCAGCCCGTTCGACCGTAGCCAACAAACGCGCTACGACACGATGATGAAGCAGACCGACGCGCTGGTGCGCGGCAATTGGAACCAATTGTCACCCTCGACCCAAGCGCTGTATCGCGAACTCAATGCGCTGGATCAAGAACAGCAGAATGAACAAGCCGCGTTAGGCAGTCGTCTGTACGACGACCCCAATGCGGCCTACAACCTCGGCCGGCAGCAGGCCGAAGACGGCATGCGCCGGCTCGGCGATGTACTCACGCCGATACTGCAAGACGTGAAGAAGGCCATGGACACTGAACTGCGCAACGCTGCGATCAAGCGCTGAGCGGCGCCAGAACCGACATTGTGACTTGTGCTTGTGGCGTACCCGCTGTGGTCCAAAGGCACGTTTGCGGGCTCATCGGCGGAAGGCATCGCCATCGTGTTTTTCCCAGTGTTCCTGGTCGCCCTGATCGTGCCATGGGGCTATGTCTTCAAGCGTTACTCGCTGTTCCAGCGCGAACGCTGACGAAACATCCCTCTTCGCTCGATGCGTCCCCGAACAACGCCAATACCTTGACGAACTCCGCATCCATCGGCGCCACCGCTTCGATCCGTGCGCCGCTATGGGGATGATCGAAACGCAGACGCTCGGCGTGCAGCAACATTCGGTGGATGCCCATCATCCGGAACGCGCGGTTGTGGCGACCGTCGCCGTGACTGGTGTCGCCGATCAGGTGATGGGACAGATGTTTTAAATGTCGACGGATCTGGCGAAAGCGCCCGGTCTGCGGCTGCGCGCGCAGCAGAGCGTAGCGTGACGTGTCGAAACCGGCCGATGGCAACGCGAGTTCGCAGGTCGCTAAACGCTTGAAGTGCGTGCTCGCTGGTTTTTTCTGCGGTTTCCCAGGCCCGCCATCGAGTGGATGGTCGACAACGAATGCCTGCTCCGGCCAGCCGCGACACACCGCAAGATAGTCTTTCTCGAAGTCCCCAGACATCAAGGTCTTACCCAACGCTGAGGCGGTCTCGCGATCGAAAGCCAGCAGCAAACAGCCACTGGTGGCGCGGTCCAGGCGATGCACCAGGAAGATCGGTTTGCCGAACTGTTCGCGCAGACGGTCGGCGGCGAAGTCGGTCTCGCCGCGGGCAAGGGCGCTGTCGTGCACCATCAGCCCAGCGGGCTTATCGACCACCGCGAGCCGATCGTCGCAGTACAGCGGCGCCAAATCGAGGCCTAACCGGGACTTCTGGTCCATACGTGCCGCTGCCCACTCTGAAACAATCCATCCGCATTCTCGCCCAGACGCAGACAGGACACACCATGTACGGAACACCCGCACTCCCCCGCCAGCGCCACCTCGCGATCGCCGGTGCCCTGAGTTGGGCGCTCGCCTTCGGCGGTTTGCCTACGATTGCCTCGGCTGCCGACGGGATGACCTCGCCCAAAGGCATCACCGCCGGCCCCTGCGTCGAGGGCATCTGCGAATACACCTTGGGCAACGGCCTGCGCGTACTGCTGTTCCCCGACGGCAGCAAACCGACGATCACCGTCAACATCGCCTACAACGTCGGTTCGGTGCACGAGAGCTACGGCGAAACCGGCATGGCGCATTTGCTCGAACACCTGATGTTCAAGGGCACGCCGAAGCACACCGATATTCCAGGCGAACTGAAGAAGCGCGGCATCGAGAAGAACGCAACAACCTGGCTCGACCGCACCAACTATTTCGGATCGTTCCCCGCCAACGACGCCACACTCGACTGGCTGCTGGGAATGGAAGCCGACCGCATGGTCAATTCCTTCATCGCGAAGAAAGATCTCGATAGCGAAATGACCGTCGTCCGCAACGAAATGGAGGAAGGCGAAAACAACCCCTTCGGCGTGCTGTACGAACGCGTGCGCTCCACCGCTTTCCTTTGGCATAACTACGGCAATAGTACGATCGGCGCGCGTTCGGACGTAGAAAACGTGCCGATCGATCGTCTGCAGGCGTTCTACAACACATGGTACCGCCCGGATAACGCGACGCTGATCGTCGCCGGCAAAATCGATCCGCAGAAAGCGCTGGCGAAAATTCAGACCTATTTCGGCCCGATCGCGCGACCGAAGATCGCACTTCCGCGGTTCTACACCGTCGAGCCGGTGCAGGACGGCGAACGCGAAGTCAATGTCCGCCGTAGCGGCGACATGCGCATCATCAATCTGAGTTACCGCATTCCCGGCATGACGCATCCAGACACCGCTGCGTTGAGTGTGCTGATGAACGTGCTCAGCGACACGCCGACCGGCCGTCTGCACAAAGCGCTGGTGGAAACCAAGATCGCAGCGGGTGCGTTCGCAGGCAACGACGACTTCCGCGATAGCGGCCTCGCATCGTTGGCGCTGTATGCGCCCAAGGACGCCGACATCGCCAACGCTGAGGCCGAACTGCTGCGCATCGCCGAAGGCTTGGCCGCATCGCCGATGACCGAAGCCGAGGTCAACAGCGCCAAGCAGCGGATGGCGAACGCGTTCGAGCGCGGTTTCAGCGATGTCAACAACGCTGCGATGAGCTTGACCGAAGCGGTGGCTGGCGGCGACTGGCGTTTATATTTCCTGCAGCGCGACCGCATCGCCGCAGTGACTGCCGACGATGTCAATCGCGTCGCGAAAGCGTATTTCAAACCAAGCAGTCGTACGCTCGGCCGCTTCATCCCCACCGACAGCGCCGACCGGGTGCAGATCGCTGCGGCACCCGCTGCCGCCGATGCGCTGAAGGGCTTCGTCGGAAAAGCCGCGGTCGCTGCGGGCGAAACCTTCGATGCCAGTCACGCCAATATCGCCGCACGTACTCAGACATTCGTCATCGGCGAAAAACTGAAAGTCTCGCTGCTGCCAAAAGACACGCGCGGCGATGCAGTCTTGGTCAGCGCGACCTTCCGCTTCGGCGACACCGAGGCGCTCAAGCGTGTGCCGAAATTTGCCGCCAATGCGGCAGGCGCATTGTTGATGACCGGCACGAGCGACATGAGCCGCGAGCAGATCGCGAAGAAGATGGATGAACTTAAAACCGTCGGTGGCGTCGGTGGCGATATGCAATCGGCCTCGATCAGTCTGCAAAGCAAGCGCGACCAATTGGCCGAAGCATTGGCGCTATCGGCGCAGATCCTGCGCAACGCCAACTTTCCGCAAAACGAGTTCGATCAATACAAGCTGCAGATGATCACAAGCATCGAGGCCGCGCGCAAAGAGCCAGGCACCGTCGCCGGGATCGCGATGGGCCTGTATTTCGACCCTTGGCCAGACAATCATCCGTTCAGGGGCATGTCGATCGATCAATTTCTTGCCGCACTCCGCGCACTGAAGCGTGAGGATCTCGTTGCCTTCCATCGCGATTTTTACGGTACAGCGGAAGGCGAAATCGCGATCGTCGGCGATTTCGACCCGGTCGCGGTCAAAGCGCAGTTGCAGACGCTGTTCGCCGATTGGCGCAGCAATCAGGCCTACAAACGCGAACCGACCCGCCACATCGCAATGCCGGCGAAGACCGAGAGCGGCGAAACGCCGGACAAGGCCAATGCCGTGTTCATGGCGCGCACCAATCTGTCGTTCAACCAAAACGACGAGGAGTACGCAGCGTTGATCGTCGCCAATAAAATCTTCGGCGGCGACCCGCTGAAAGCGCGTTTGGGCGACCGTTTACGCCAGAAAGACGGCTTGAGCTACGGCGCGACCAGCAACATCGATTTCGACGACAGCGTCGGTGGCCGCAACGACGCCGGCAACCTGTCGATCCAAGCGATCGTCGCGCCGGAAAACACGGCGAAGCTCGAAACAGCGGTACGCGAGGAGTACGCACGCTTCATCAAGGACGGCGTGACCGAGGCCGAAGTGCGCGATGCGGTGAATTCGCTGCTGACCGAACGCGAACAAGCGCGTGGGGAAGACCCGCGCTTGTTGGGTTATCTCGCCAACGGCCTGCGCAGCGGCCGCGACATGGCGTGGTGGACGAAGGCAGACGCAAAAGCGAAAGCGCTGACCGCAGAACAGGTGAATGCCGCGATCGGCAAGCACTTCAAACCCGATGGGCTGAGCGTGTTCAAGGCCGGAGATTTCGCGAAAGCCGCTGCGAAACCAGCGGTGACCGGCAAATAAACAGTAGGGCGGGCCCCGGCCCGCCATGACCGCATTGATGCCCACGGCATTGATGCACATGGTTACGATGATCGAAACCGCTTCGATCATTGCAACGTTGAAAGGCAAGATTGCGACGGCGGGCCGGGGCCCGCGCTACCGCCGCGGCCAGGCCGCGACCAGCGCCCACAGGCCGCCGAGGCCTGCGATCCACGCCGCAGCCGGCACGCTCAGCAGCGTCGGGCCGCCGGCTTCCAGTGCGTACAGCACGCCCGCGACGACCAGCAAACCGGTGCCCAAAATCGCCGAGACGATGCGGCGCTGCATGCCCTGTAAGGTGCGCGTCAATTCGGATAGATCGCTGGAGCGCATCGACAATTCGTGCTTGCCTCCGACCTGTTGATTCAACCATGCGTGCAGCAATTGCGGCATATCCGGCGCGCGCGTGATCAATTCCGGCAGACGTTTGCGGAATTCGCCGGCCAAGCGCTGCGGGCTATAGCGTTCGACCAGGATTTTTTCCAACACCGGCTTTGCGACCGCCCAGATGTCGAGTTTGGGATCGAGCAAACGGCCCACGCCTTCGATATTCAGCAGCGTCTTTTGCAGCAGGATCAACTGCGGCTGCAGGGTCAGCTCGTACTTTTGCGCGGTGCGAAACAGCTTGATCAACACCTCGGCCAGCGAGATTTCCGACAGCGGCCGAGTGAAGTACGGCTCGCACACCGCGCGCGCAGCGGCTTCGAGTTCGTCGATCCGCGTATGCGGCGGCATCCAGCCCGATTGCACGTGCAATTCGGCGATGCGGCGATAATCGCGATTGAAGATCGCCATGAAATTTTCGGCGAGATAGTACTGATCTTCGCTGGACAACTGGCCGACGATGCCGAAATCGATCGCGATGAAGCGCGGATTGGCCCTGCGCGCCGGATCGGCATCGACCCAGATATTGCCGGCGTGCGCATCGGCGTGAAAGAAATTATCGCGGAACACTTGGGTGTAGAACACGCGCACGCCCTTTGCGGCCAGCGCGCTGCGGTCGATGCCGGCGGCATCGAGCGCGGCGATGTCGTCGCTGGGAATGCCGTACACACGTTCGAGCGTAAGCGCGCGTTCGGCGGTGTGGCTCCAGATCACTTCCGGCACGTACAGATCGGGCGAATCCTGACCGTCCTTGCCTGTCCAAAAGCGGCGAATCACCGACGCATTCGCGCCTTCGCGCTGCAGATCGAGCTCGGCCGCCAGCGTGGTCTCGATTTCACGCACGATTTCGCGCGGACGAATTTTATCGGGATGCGGATGCGCGCGTTCCACCAGCGAGGCCACGCTATTGAGCAGCGCAATGTCACCCGCGATGTGCTTCTCGATATCGGGACGCAGCACTTTGACCACCACTTCGCGACCGCCCGGCAGTCGCGCTGCATGCACTTGTGCGATCGAAGCCGAAGCCAGCGGAGTGGTGTCGAAATGCTCGAAGGCTTCGCGGATATCTTGGCCGAGCGCCTGTTCGACGATCGCGCGCGCAGTCTCACCATCGAAGGGTTTGACCCGGTCCTGCAGCAGCGCCAATTCTTTGGCGATGTCCGGCGGCATTAAATCGCGGCGCGTGGACAGGATTTGCCCAAACTTCACGAAAATCGGGCCGAGTTCCTGCAATGCGAGACGCAGCCGTGCGCCGCGCGACTGCGCCGCGACTTCTGCCGAGGCGCGCGGTACGAACGGTCGCGCGAGTTTCAGCCAACGCTCGGCCGGCGTGCCGTCGAGTAAATCGTCGAGCCGGTAGCGCAACAGCACGCGGCCGATGCGGGTAGCGCGCAGCACCGCGCTCATGCCGGAACCCCGGCCGTCGCCATGGTCATCGCTGCCGTCTTTATCGTTCTGTCACCTGTCTCAAAATCAGTTGGCGTCGTTCTTTGAGCCGTCGCCCCGGCGAACGCCGGGGTCCAGCCTTCGGCAGCATCGGTAAACGCTGAGATTTCGGCTTGACCGGCCTTCTGGCCGTTGAGCGCCGCCGGAATAACGACATCGGATGAATGCATTTCTTTTCTGATGTTGAGGTAGGTTCTAGCGATCATCGCGCTGGTCTTCATGCCGCGATCTGCGATTTCAGTCGCGCGATCCGCGCCGACAAGCGTGCCGCATCGTCGCGCACAGCATCGACATCATCGTAGAACGCCTCCAACTCTGCGCGCGGCACCACATCGCGCGATTCTTCGGTGAGATATTCGGCCGTGCTTTCGGCGAATTTCTGGCCGCTGATACGCGCCTGTTTCAGCGCGGCCGCCGCTGCATTTGCGATTTGCACGCCGATGACATCGCCGAACACCGCCGAGAACGGCTGCCGCCAATCGGGATCGAAGCGCTCGGCCAAACGCTGCAGGCGCCGGGCAAGGTCGGCATCGCCTTCGATCCGCATGCGGCCCACCGGCACGCCGTCGTCGGCGGCATCGTTATCGCGGGTGCCGAGCAATCGCGGCAGCAGGGCGTGCATGCCGAACGACAGGGCGCCGGCCAAGGTGCTGCGCACCGCGAGGTCGGGCGATGCGTCGGTTTCAGCAGGGCCGACGTTCAGGCGATCGCCCGCGACGGTGAGGCGTAACGCCAGCGGCGCGCCCTCGCCACCGGGCGAGTCGAGCGAGAGCACTACGCTGCGGCCGTCGAGCGGGCGTAAACCGTCGCGGGTATCGGGGTCGAGCGCCAGCGCGCGATTGAGCGCCGCTTCCAGCGCGCGGCCGGCCATGGGTTTCCAATCGAAAGGCGATGTGCTCATGCGTCGATTCTACGCGGTGACACCGGCCCGCGAGGAGATTCGGCCATGACGATGCCCGCGCCGCGCCTGCGGTTCGTAGGATGTGGCTGCGAGCTGTTCACTGCGATGGATACGAGGCTGCTAAGCGCGCCAACCCCGCTGCAATCGTCACCTTCGGCGCATATCCAAAATCCCGCAGCGCAGGCGCCATCGAATACCAATGCGTGGTCGCGAGTTGTTCGGCCAGAAACCGGGTCAGCGGCGGTTCGTCTTTCAGTTGCAGCAGCGGCCACAGGGTTTCGCAGGTCGCGCCGATGGCGTAGGCCGCCCAGAACGGCAGACTTTTATTCACTTCCGGCGCACCGGCCGCGCGCAGCAGCGCGTTGACGATGTCGCGCGCCGGCATCGGTTCGCCGTTGCTGATGAAATAGGGCTTGCCGGCGCAGGCCGCGTTTGGCGCCAAGCGCTCGAACGCATCGAAATGCGCCTGCGCGGCGTTATCGATATATGTGGTGTCGATCCGGTTATGGCCGCCGCCGACGAAGCGCAGGCGTCCGGCCTTTGCGCGCGTGACCAAGCGCGGCAGCAATTGCTGATCGCCCGGGCCCCAGATCAGCCGTGGGCGCAGTGCGATCGTGGCCAGATCGGCGTCGTTCGCCGCGAGTACCGCTTTCTCGGCGATGGTCTTGGTGGTGGCGTAGGGCGCTTTGAAGCCTTCGCCATACGGCACGCTGTCGGCGGTGCCGCCTTCGACCGGATGCGTCGCGCGATGGGTCACGCTGGGCGTCGAGGTGTAAATCAGCCGGCCGATGCCGTGCTGCCGGCAAGCCGCGATGACATTCTCGGTGCCGATAACGTTTGCGAGGTGGTAACTCTCGTAACTGCCCCAGGCGCCGGCCTTCGCGGCGTTGTGAAAGACGGCGTCCATCCCGGCACAGGCGGCCAGCATCGCCTCGCGATTGGCCAAATCGCCCTGAATCTGGCGCACGCCCAGCGGCTCCAACGATGGGTAATGTCCGCGGTTGTAGCTGCTAACCTCATGGCCGCGTTCGACCAAACCGCTGCAGAGCGCGTGGCCGAGGAAACCACCGCCGCCTGTCACCAAAATTTTCATTCGTCTGTCTCCGAGCCGTTCATGGCGGTTGCCTCTGGCCTGCCGCAGCGGGGGTGTGGGCCGGACGTATCGTTTGGGGCCTCCAAACAGCGACCAGCCGTCATGATCGGCGAAAGATGCCGGCCACGGCCAGCGTCGCCCGTCTCTTCCAAACCCGTCTCTTCCAAACCCGCACCTTCCAAATGAGAATGGCTTGCAACAAGACGCTCTGCGCCGTAGCATTGAGAACAATTCTTATTTACTGCGATTTCCCCCCATGCCCACCCGTCACCCGCTTGCCTCCGCTGTGTCGCTCTGTTTGTTCGCCATTCTGGCGCTGCCGGCCCTCGCCGACACCGCCGCAAACCCTGCCGGCGCCGAAGACGCAGGCGACCGCTCGCTGGCGACGATCGAGGTGGTCGGCCGCCGCGACGAAAAAGTCGAGGCCGAGGGCACCGCCGAGGCGCTGGATCAAAGCGTGCTGGTGTCCGGCCGCGTGCTCACCGTGAACGAAGCGCTGCGCAAAGTGCCCGGCGTGACCGTGCGCGACGAAGAAGGCTTCGGCCTGCGCCCGAACATCGGCATTCGCGGCAGCAATCCCACGCGCTCGACGAAAGTGCTGCTGCTCGAAGACGGCCTGCCGGCGATGTATGCGCCGTACGGCGACAATGCGAGCTACTACCACGCGCCGATCCAGCGCTACCACCGCATCGAAGTGCTCAAAGGCGCCGGCCTGCTGCGCTTCGGTCCGCAAACCATCCACGGCGCGATCAACTACATCACGCCGACGCCGCCGGAGGACTTCGCCGGGCATGTCGACGTCTCTGCCGGCACGCGCGGCTTCGGCGCGGTGCATGCCAGCGTCGGCGGCCAGGGCGTGCTGGTCGATGTCGGCTACAAACGCGGCGACGGCGCGCGCGACAATACCGAATTGGAGCAAGGCGATCTGTTCGTCAAATACCAAACGCAGTTGAACGATGCGCATGCGATCGCAGTGCGCGCCAACCTGCTGCGCGAGCGCTCGCAGGTCGGCTATTCCGGCATCACCGACGCCGAATTACGCAACTTCGGCCGCGAGTACTATCCGTTTGAGCACGATCTATTCGATATCGAGCACACCGCATTCTCGCTGAGCCATGATTGGACACTTAGCGATCGCGCGCGGCTGTTGACCTCGATGTACTACACCAGCTTCGAGCGCGACTGGTGGCGGCAATCCAGCACCACGTCCGATACGCAGTGCGGCACTGCATTCCGCAACGCACGCTTCGCCGGCCAGCGCGTGGACGCGAATGCGTGCGCATCCAACCAAGGCCGTCTGCGCAATTACTACACCTGGGGCGTGGATTCGCGCCTGCGCTTCGATCGCAGCGTCTTCGGCAGCGACGGCAGCAGCGAAGTCGGCGTGCGTTGGCACGACGAGAAGCAAATCCGCTATCAACGCAACGGCAGCTCGGCCACTGCGCGCACCGGTACGCTGGTCGAGAACAATCTGCGCAGCGCCGAAGCGCTGTCGGCGTTCGCAACCACCACCTTCGATTTCGGCCGCTTGCAACTCACGCCCAGCCTGCGCCACGAAGATGTGGATTTCGGCCGCCGTAACCGCCTTCCCGGCGGCGTCGCCGGCAGCGAGAACGTGCGCGACACCGCCTGGGGCCTCGCGGCGAATTGGACACTCAGCGACAGCATCGCCGTGTACGCCTCGGCGCACGAAGGCTTCGCCCCGCCGCGCGTGGAAGACTTGATCGCCGGCAACGGCACCAGCACCGCAGTGGATGCCGAACACAGCCGCAATCTCGAGGCCGGCCTGCGCGCGCGCTGGAACGAGATCGACGTGCAGACCGCGATATTCCACACCGATTTCGATAACCAAGTCGTCGTCGGCTCTGTCGCCGGCGGCAGCACGCCGCTGGCGCAGGGCGAAACCGAATACTCCGGGCTGGAAATCGCACTCGGCTACAATCGCGACGCGCTGCAGCGCCGCGAAGGCGAGGTCTACGCGAATCTTGCAGTGACGTGGATGCCGACCGCCGACCAAACCACGGTACTGCGCCGCGTCGATACCGGCGCAGCGGCGAACGGCAGCGTTGTTGGCAATCGGTTGCCGTACGCACCGGAACTCACCAGCACCTTCCGCATCGGCTACGTCAACGGCGCCTGGGACGGTTCGCTTGAAGTGCAGCAGATCGGCCGCCAATTCGCCGATTTCGCCAACAACCGCTACCCCACCGACGCCAGCGGCCAATTCGGCGAACTCGACGGCTACGCGGTGTGGAGCGCCACCCTTAACTACGAGCCCGAACTCGACGGTTGGAGCGGCTACATCACCGTCAAGAATGCGAGCGACCGCGAGTACATCGTCGATCGCACGCGCGGCATTCTGCTGGGCAATCCGCGGCAGATCATCGTCGGCGCGCGGTTCGCTTGGTGAGCGCAACAGTGACGTAGCCCGGGTAGAGCGTAGCGAAACCCGGGGCTTTTCGCCGGAAACACAAGCCGCAGCGATGCCCCATGTCAGAGCCGTAGCCCGGGTAGAGCGCAGCGACACCCGGGGCTTCTCGCCGGAAACATAAGCCGCAGCGATGCCCCATGTCAGAGTTCGACGACAAAGCACAGCAAACCTCAAACCAACGGGATGCGGGCGAACCAATACAATCGCGAGTGGGTTGATTTTGCGAAAAGCCCCGGGTGTCGCTGCGCTCTACCCGGGCTACGGGTGCGGGGCGGGGTCGGAGTTTTCCTACGGTTGGGCGGGAATGTCGCCGATAGCGGCGTTTCCGCCGGAATCGCATGCTGTCGGCATGGTGAATTATCGACGCAATCGCGTGCCGGGCGGCACCTATTTTTTCACGGTCGTGCTCGCGAATCGGGCTTCGTCGATGTTGACCGATCACATCGATTTACTCGGTCAAGCGATGCGCGAGACGCGGGCGCAGCATCCTTTCGAGACGTTGGCGATCGTGGTGCTGCCGGATCATCTGCACGCGATTTGGCGGCTACCCGATGGCGATCGCGCCTATTCGATGCGTTGGAGAATGATCAAGTCGCTGTTCACGCGCAAACTTGGTCAGGCGGGCATTCGTCTGCCGATGCGGTCGAATGCCGAGCGACGGTTATGGGCGCGACGCTTTTGGGAGCATACGATTCGCGATGAGGACGATCTTCGACACCATGTCGATTACATTCACTTCAATCCAGTCAAGCATGGCTGGGTCGAGAATGCGAGCGAATGGCCGCATTCGTCGCTGCGACGGCTGGAGAAAGACGTTAGTGCGCAAGAATCCGCGAATATCTATAAGGTGAAACCAGTCATTGCCTAAACAAAAACGCCCCGCAATGCGGGGCGTTTCGTTGTTGCAGCATTCGTTGGATCGCCGTAAGCAGATCCCTAGCCCCTGCGGGGCTTCGGGATGACAGCGTGGCTTACCGCCGCATCGAAGCGAAGAACTCGTCGTTCGACTTGGTGCTCTTCATCCTGTCGAGTAGGAATTCCATCGCGGCGATTTCGTCCATGCCGTGCAGCAGTTTTCGCAGGATCCAAATCTTCTGCAGCATGTCCGGTTCGATCAACAGGTCTTCGCGACGGGTGCCGGACATGTTGACCGCGATCGCGGGGTAGACGCGCTTTTCGGTGATGCGACGATCCAGATGGATTTCCGAGTTGCCGGTGCCTTTGAATTCTTCGTAGATCACCTTGTCCATCGCGCTGCCGGTATCGACCAGCGCGGTGGCGATGATGGTGAGCGAGCCGCCTTCTTCGACGTTGCGCGCGGCGCCGAAGAAACGCTTCGGGCGCTGCAGTGCGTTGGCGTCGACGGCGCCGGTCAGCACCTTGCCGGAGCTGGGCACGACGTTGTTGTAGGCGCGGGCCAGACGGGTGATGGAGTCGAGCAGAATCACCACGTCTTTCTTATGCTCGACCAAACGCTTGGCGCGTTCGATCACCATTTCCGCAACCTGCACGTGGCGGGCGGCGGGTTCGTCGAAGGTGGAGCTCACCACTTCGCCGCGCACGGTGCGCTGCATTTCGGTGACTTCTTCCGGCCGCTCGTCCACCAACAGCACGATCATGTGCACATCGGGATGGTTGTAGGTAATCGCGCTGGCGATCTGCTGCATCATCATCGTCTTACCGGCTTTCGGCGGCGAGACGATCAGCGCGCGCTGGCCTTTGCCCTGCGGCGCCATCAAATCGAGGATGCGGCCGGTGATGTCTTCGGTGGAGCCATCGCCGCGTTCGAGCTTGAAGCGTTTGCGCGGGAACAGCGGGGTGAGGTTCTCGAACAGAATCTTGTTCTTCGACGCTTCCGGCGGTTCGGTGTTGATGGTATCGACCACCGACAGCGCGAAATAGCGTTCGCCGTCTTTCGGCCAGCGGATCCTACCGGCGATAAAGTCGCCGGTGCGCAGGTTGAAGCGGCGGATCTGGCTGGGCGAGATATAGACGTCGTCCGGGCCGGCGAGATAACTGGCCTCGGGGCCGCGCAGGAAGCCGTAGCCGTCGGGCAGGATCTCCAGCACGCCGTCGGCGGCGACGCCTTCGCCGTGGCGGGTCAGCACTTTGAGCAGGGCGAAGATCACCTCCTGCTTGCGGGCGCGGGCGACGCCTTCGTGGATATTCAGTTGTTCGGCGATGTCGAGCAGCTTGGGCATCGGCATGCGCTTGAGGTCGCTCAGCGAATACTGCGGGAAGCCGTCAGGCACCGCCTGTACCACTGGCCGCGGCTGGTACTGCGGCGCCTGCTGCTGTTGGTAGCCGCCATTGTTACCGCCGTTGTTGCCGTTGTTGCCGCCATTGCCGCTGCCTTCGCCGCCGCCCTCGCCTTCGTTGCTGCGGAAGCGGTCGCGACGATTACGGAAGCGGTCGCGGCGGTTGACGCGCTGGGAATCGCCGCCTTGGCCTTGTTCACCGCCGGCTTCGCCGCTGCCGGCTTGGCTGATGTTGGGGCTGACGTTGCCGCCTTCGTTCTGGACCGGCGCATTTTGAGCCGGCACATTTTGAGCCGGCGGATTGTATGCGGGGGCGTTCTGTGGAGAAGCCTGATGGGTCTGGGCAGGCTGATGCGTCTGAGCAGGCGGGTAGTGGTGCGGCGCCTGCGGAGGCGCTTGGACATTGTGCGCTGGCGACGGGGGCGCGGTGTTCTGCATCGGCGGCGGTGCTGCAGCTTGCTGCTGCGGCGGCAGCGCGGGCTGGATGTGCGCTGCGCGTCGGGGCTCGTTGCGGGGCTCGTTGCGAGGCTCATTGCGAGGCTCGTTCAGCGGCAACTGCTGCGTGGTCGGCAGCGGCGCTGGGGCTTCGGGCATCGCGCTGATCTGCAGCGGTGTATGCGCGACGGCCTTGCCCAGTTTTGGGGCGACGGCCTTCGCGTGTGCGGTCTTCACCGGCACCGCTTTGGTCGTGGTTTTAGCGACACGCGGCTTACGCACGCGCTTCTCGGCGGTATCGCCGGATTCGGGGGTCTGGTCGGACAAGCGGAATTCCTCGCGGGCGCGAGCGTCCACGGTGCGCGGACGGATAGAGGCCGGAATGAGATGGAGAGCGGGAGGGAAGATCCGACGCGGTCTGCGTCGTGCTGGTAATTCGAGTCTTCGGGGAGAAATTAGCACCGGTAGAGCGTGACGGCAAGCCTTGCCTGCATTGCGGTTCAGTCTGAACGGGCGGCGGCGGGTCGAACTGTGATGGGAACTATGCGGGCTACGTTGACGATATCAGCTCGGTGCGCGATCGGGGGCAGCCCATAACGCGCACCGGTGGGGCTTACAACTGGGCGGCTTAGAGCCTGTTCACGATCTCCGCATGCTTCGCGCTGAGCAACAGAACGCGCGGAACAAGGAGGAGTGAGGGAATGGATGTCCATCCATGACCGAGCGAGGACGCCGTGCCGCGCGTTCTGTTGCTCAGCCCTTCAGGTTGCGCCGCAGCGGCCCGCCAAGGCACGTGGGCTGCTTGACCAGACCACCAGTCTGGCGCTGCGCAGCCCACGTG
>JANMGT010000104.1:0-47003 GCA_031374725.1 Lysobacteraceae bacterium
AAACTGCCGTGTCGCGCGTGAGCGCGTTGCTACAGGGACAATAAATTATATGGACTCGTGGACGTGTGTTTTAAGGCAGCAGTCTAGACAGCGAAGGGAGGATGCGGGTGGGGTTCATCGACCGTAGGACGATGGCCCGAAGGGCGAGGGACAGGATGTCCCGAGTCAACCTGCCGTGTCGCGCGTGAGCGCGTTGCTACAGTGACAATAAATTTGGAAGCGTGGCCGAGTGGTTTAAGGCAGCAGTCTTGAAAACTGCCGTGGGTTTACGCCCACCGTGAGTTCGAATCTCACCGCTTCCGCCAGATCGTGACATGGCCTATCGAATTGGCTTCTTGCGTATCTACGAGATATAGCGCGTGTACGAGCCTTACCGGTTGTACACGTGCTTCTGGTTTCCATCGATTGACCGGATTTCGTCTGTCTACCGCCCGTGATTTATGTGTTTTCGTTGATTGATGCACAAACTAGTGAGAACAAACACGAGCATTTATCGGTTTCATATACAGTAATCGGCCTTCAATGGCTTATGCATGTGACGGTCATCTAACCAGTCTATAACAAGTAAGTGATTTCAATTGGCTTGGAGCCAACGGGGTTGGAGATGACCGAAAACGAGCAGTTCGGGAGCGAGACACGAGGCTGTGCCTTGGTGTTTCCTGGGCAAGGTACCCAGCATATCGGCATGGGTAAAGAAGTATGCGACCAGTCGCCGAGGACTGCGCGCGTGTGGGACTGTGCAGGTGATATTGCCGGTTTCGATGTGCGCCGTTTGTGCATGAAGGGGCCGATGCCCCGGTTAGACAAGACCGAATATCAGCAGGTCGCCGTCACAGCGGTCAATTTGGCGACTCTAGAAGCACTCCGCGCCAGATGCACGATCGACGAGGCGTGCGTGGCAGGCCACAGCGTCGGCGAGTTTTCTGCGCTGTATGCCGCCGGCGTGTTGGATTTAGAGGATGTATTTCGTGGCGTTGCGGCCCGCGGCGCAATCATGAATGCGCTCGCGGAAGAGACCGAGGGTGCTATGTGCGCGATCAAAGGGATTGATCGGGACAGGCTCGCTGCGTTGATCGATGTCCATGATCTGGCAGACCTTGTCAGCGTCGCCAACGACAATTCGCCGCAGCAACAGGTCATTTCCGGCTGCAAATCTGTCATCAAAGCATTTCTGCCGATCGTATTGCAGGCAGGTTTCGAGCAGGTACGGCTCCCTGTCAACGGAGCTTGGCACAGCAGTCTCATGCGCAAAGGCATCGACGACTTCCAGGCGGTCATCAATGGCCTGATTTTTGCCGAGCCGACGTTGCCTGTGTATACCAATCAGACTGCAGCAGCGGTAACTTCGGCCGCACAGATCAAAAGCGACCTAGTGCGCAATCTCTATTCGACGGTGCGCTGGCGAGACACTATGCATAGTCTCGCAGACAACGGAGTTCGGCTGTTGCTAGAAGTCGGCCCGAAGAAGGTGCTTAGCCGTCTGTTACTCGATTTTCCGACACTGCAGGGCCGCATGTCGGCGCGGCATGCCGCCGAATTTCTCACTGCCGACAAGATGGAAATCCAGTAAATGCTTCCCACTTTTCAACGTCATCTTGGTCGTTACGCCGCAACCATGTGGTTTGGGTTGACTTTTTTATGCGTGATGCTGAGCTTTGCCTTGGTTAGAAATAGCCAGTCCCTGGGCTTGACCGAACTATTGATCGCCGGCACGGCTATTGCCGCTGGCATGACCTACGGCGCCACGCGGGATGCACCCGGTTATTGGATTTACAGCACTTTGACGGCAAAGTTCATCATGTCGAAGGAAGAAGTCGGCGAGATTCGCAGTCTACAGTTCAGTCCGCTGATCCGTTGGCTAAATCCACTGCAGACGCCGTTCGCAATGCCATCTTTGGCCGCTATCGGTATGTTTTTTCTGATGTTGGGCGGATATCAACTGTTTCCGCAACACGCGACGCTGTTGGCTCTAGCTGTGATCGGAGTCCTGTTGCCGCTGCTGCTGAGTGGAGTGCTGATGCGTACTGCCCGATACTATATCGTGCTGGCCAGTCCCGACGGCGAAAACCTAATAGGCAAAGATACGGACGGGCGGCGGCAGGTGAAAGCATATCGTCGAGAAGATATGTCGATCGCGCTGCTGATCAATTTTGCACTGATTTGGCCGTTAGAAAGCAAGCCGGCCTTCAGTCTAGACGCAGGTTACGCTAGCCGCGATTTCATCGTCGCTTCCGTGTTGCTGGTTTGGATCGCCGCTTTTTTTACATTGCTCAGCGCGCGTCGTTCACGTCTTTTTTCGGCTGTTGGCGAGCGACTTTCGCGACTTTTCAACCATGAAGCAGTCGTTCTCGGGCAGCCTTCGATACGGCCGGCGCTGCAGAGGTTTCTGATGTATTACGCGCTGCTGGGCCTGTGGACGCTGTGCTTGTGCTTGCTGCTTGCGATATTGCCGATACTGCTGCCGTTTACGTTGTTCTGCCTGCTCTTATTGCCCGCATTGGGTGGCGTTTATTGGTACGAGCGCGGACTGACGCTGCAACGCGACGCAGAGCAAGCGGATCAATTTATCGACGAGCAAGCGGTGCAGCCGGTCGCATCGGCGCGCCGTATGCCTGAATTCAATTGAGCGAAATGTTATGCATGTTGGCATCGACATCGTGGAAATAGACCGTATTCTCACCGCGGCAAAACGCAGCGGGAAAGGTTTTATGGCCCTGGTTTATACGCCGAAAGAAATCAAATACATCGGTGATCCAGAAGAGAATGCTGGGCGAGCAGCGGGCATTTGGGCAGCTAAAGAGGCCGCAGTGAAAGCACTAGGGACTGGATTCCAGCAGGGAGTAGCTTTCCATGATTTAGAAATTGAATACGAAGAAATGGGGCGGCCCTATATCGTTTTCGCCGGCAAATTTCGCGATCTTATGCAGGCATCGGGGTTAAGTGGTTCGAGTTTAAGTATCTCTCACTGCGCTACCCATGCAGTGGCGGCAGTCGTGCTTTGTTGACAATAACAGTGAAAAAGGTCTGATAATGGCAGCGTATTTGGATTTGCAAGGAAAGTCGGCGTTAGTGACAGGAGCGAGTGGAGACATCGGCCTAGCGGTCTGTCAGAAATTACTTGAAGACGGCTGTAGGGTCTACGCAACGTACAACAACAATCCGGCGCGTCTTTCTGAGCTGGCGAATCAGCAACAATACGCCGAGCGTCTTCAGGCGGTTAAATGCGATATTACCAACAAAGAAGAGTTGGACGCGGTCATGCTCCGTATCGAAGAGGCAGATGGCAAACTCGATGTCTTGGTCAATAACGCCGGTAAGTATCGCGACAACTTGTTCTCGACGATGCTTTACGAAGAGTTCGACGATGTCGTAAAGACCAATCTCTATGGTACGTTCATGGCGACTAAAGCGGCATTGCGCATGCTTCGCAAAGCCAAACTGGCGACAGTAGTGAACGTCTCTTCGATCGCTGGTATCACCAATAGCTTTGGTCAAACCAATTACAGCGCCGCCAAGGCGGGGATGATCGGTTTCACTCGCTCTTTGGCCGCGGAGCTTGGTTCCAAAGGTGTGCGCGTGAACGCCGTCGCTCCTGGTCTGATCGAGTCGGTGATGACCAAGCGCGTGCCCCGTAACGTGATCCGTCAGACGCTTTCGGTAATCCCTCTGCAGCGCATGGGCGAAACCCGTGAAGTGGCTGAGGTCATTGCTTTCTTATGTTCCAGCTCATCGAGCTATGTCGTTGGTCAGACATTGGTCGTCGATGGCGGCCTGATCATGCGTTGAGTCAAGGAAAATTTATGTCCGATTCTGAAGAAAGTCTGGTAGCGCCATCTTTGCTGATGAAAATGGGGCCGTGGCGCTATCCGTTTTTTTTGGTCGATAAGATATGCGAATTCAAACGCGGTTCGCGTGGCTTCATTACTGCTATAAAAAATATTTCCTTCAATGAACCGCAGTTCACTGGGCATTTTCCCGACAGCCCGATCATGCCCGGCGTACTGATCGCTGAAGCGATCGGACAGACGAGCGACTACTTAACCTTGCTAACGGCCTTCTGCGAGGAATACGAAAAGCGTTTCGAATGCGATCTTTCGGCTCGCCGCGATCTGCAGAAAGCGCTCCATTCCGAAGAAGGTATCGGCATCATCGCCGGTATCCGAAAGAAATGGGGCGGCGTACTCGCTTCCCAGGATTTGAAATACAAGAGTGTCGTTGTGCCCGGCGACACTCTATTCATGCGCAGCGAGCTGATCATGAAGGATCCTGCCGGGTTCAGTCACTTCAAGGTCGAGGCGCGTGTCGGGCGAAGAGTCACGACGACCGGTAAGATCGCTAATTTCTGGTTCGATATGTCGAAATCGCCCGTTTATCCTGGCTAGTTGCCCCCACTTATACCATTCTATAAAGGATCAAAACGATGGACAAAGAATTGCAATCAGTAATTGCCGAGCGTCAGAAAGTGTTGGACAAACTCAAAATTAGCCTCATCGATCGCCTCAATCTGTACCAGACCAAAGAGCAGATAGATGACGATACGCCGTTGTTCGGCAGCGGCTTGAAACTGGACTCCGTTGATGCCACCGAACTTGTGGTGATGCTCGATGAAGAGTTCGCTGTGCGCATATCCGAGGGCGATGATCCGTCGTATATGCGCAACGTCAATTCGCTAGCTTCCTTCATCCTCAAGCGTCAAGCCGCAGCCTGAGCGGCTGTATTGCACCCCACAATTGAATGTCTGATAGGAAAATCGTTTATGAGTCTGCAATCAATGCATGAAGCCGCCGGAGCCACCCTTGGCGAGCGCAATGGTACCCCTATCCCGCTGCACTTCTCCCAACCAGCCGAAGAGCATCAGGCTTCGCGAAAAAACATCCTTCTGGTCGACTATTCGCATTTCGGGATCGTCGAAGTCCAGGGCGAAGGCGGTTACGATTTCTTGAATCGGGTGGTCAGCGGCGATCTGTCGGTCATTCGAAACGAACAGGCCCTCTATACCCTGCTGCTGAACGACGAAGGCCATATCGTCACCGATCTTGTGGTGATGTGCGACGATGAGCGCTTTTTGCTGCTGTCCGAATGGATAAGAGGCGATGAATTGGCTGCTAACTTACAGGCATTGCTCGGTGAAGAAGACGTTCGGATAGCTGCCCTTAACGATCGCGCGATCACGCTATTCGAAGGGCCATATAGCTGGGAATTGATGGCCGAGTTGTTCGGATTCGACGTATTAGGCCTGCCGTTCATGGAGTTCATGCCGGTCGATAATGCCATCTTGCTGCGCGCCGGTACACATGGCGAGTTTGCCTTCAAGGTGCTGTCTTCTCATGACGTCGCTGAATCGATTTGGAAGCGCGCAGAAGACGCTGGTGTGAAATTCGACATGAAGAAGGGCGGTATCGACTTTCAGAAGTTATCGCGCTTGGAGAACCCATGCTGGGATCCCGCTCTGGCAGGTGCATTCAGCCGTTGCCCGATCGAGCTGCAAATGCAGTGGGCCGTCCGCTATGACAAAGAGGATTTTATCGGTCGAGATGCGCTTCTGAATAAGCTGCAAGATGGAACTAAGCAGCGCGTGGTCGGTTTTGTCGTCAAAGGCGACGGAGCGACTTTGAATATCGGAGACAGCGTGTTCAGCGGCGACAGCGAAATCGGAAAAGTCATCACTTTTGGCCACTCAGCCGGAGTCGAAGCCTTCATCGGCCAGGCGTTGCTCGATGTTGAGTATGCGTATGCCGGTATCGAACAGTACGAAGTCGCTGGCAGCGCGGAGCGGGTCGCCATAGCCACTACGGAAATTCCTTTTTTGCAGAATTTCAGCTTCATGGTCAATCCGGCGGAACATAGTTATATCGATGCCTCGCGGCCGAAGAATCTGATCGAGCAGCGCCAAGCCAATCCGTAAGCGTCGTTAGCTACATGCCGACGGCATGTAGCTTATGCCGAGACGGTTTCGGTTATGGTTAGCGTCGTTCCGACGCGGTCGCGTAGCGCTCTTTCTACGGTATTCGTTAGCGAATACAGTTCTCAGGCGGTCTCGCCGCCAGTCAGCTGTATTCGAGCCGTACTATTCATTTCGATCTTGGCGCGCGTAACAGCTTCGAAGTACACCAATTGACGTCGCGATATATGTCGCTTTAGCTACAGCAGTATCGTGGAGTGGATCGAATGCAGCCGCGCAGGCTGACTCGCATTAGGAGCCTAATATGATCAAACGCAAGCGAGTAGTAGTCACAGGAATGGGCGTGCTGACGGCCATGGGCAACACCATCGACGACTTCCGTCAAGCGTTGTTTTCCACTGCGTCGTCGATTCGGCCGAGCGAGCATTTTCTGCGTTATTTCGATCATGCGATGGCCTCAGAAGTACTGCAGCATGTCGAATATGAGGGTATCGCACCCGAACGCTTGCCTGAATTGGATCGCACCGTGCGTTGGGGCTACAAAGTAGGCCGCGACGCGCTTGTACAGGCTGGTTTGCTGAACGACCCTCTGTTAAAGAAAACCAGTTTCGTGGCGGGTGTTTCTTCTGCGGGCGCCGAAGCCACTATGCCTTTGATCGAAAACCAGCCGGAGAAATTTTCTCTGCCCATGCTGGAAGTTTCGGGACGTTTTTCTTCGATCTGCCCGGTCGTGACGTCTTTGCTGGGTTTGCAGGGGGGCTTTGAGCTGGTGGCGACGGCCTGTACCGCCAGCACGAATGCGATCGGTATCGGGTTCGACCAAATTCAGAACGGTAAAAATCCAGTGGCGCTGATCGTCGGATCAGACCCTGTGTATCTGCCGACGTTCGCGGGCTTCCATGCGCTGAAGGCTACGCGGGACGAGCCCTGCTGCCCCTTCTCGGGCACGCCGGGACTATCCATCGGTGAGGGCGCTGGGGCGATCGTCCTAGAAGAGTACGAACATGCCAAGGCTCGCGGGGCCACTATCTTCGGCGAGATCGTCGGTTACGCCACGACGTCCGATGCGCACCATGAAACCGCACCCGATCCGCGGGCGGAAGGCGCTAGCCAAGTAATGCGTATGGCACTGACGAATTCGGGTATCGGCCCTGATGCTATTCAGTACATCAACGCACACGGCACCGGAACTGAGGCCAACGATCGCGCTGAAACGTTGGCGATGAAAAAAGTGTTCCCTAATATCGCCGAGATCCCAGTCAGTTCGAGCAAGTCCTATTTCGGCCATAATATCGGCTCCGCCGGCATCATCGAATTGATCGCCTGCTTGATCACGTTGCCGGCAGGTAAGGTGTTGCCGACGCTCAATTTCAGTGTTCCGCGTACCGGCTGCGACCTCAACTACGTACCGAACGAATTTCAACGGCACGATGTCAAATTGTTCATGAAGAACAATTACGCTTTCGGCGGCAATAACTGCAGCATCGTCGCCTCCGTGAAGCCCGAACAAGCCGCGCAGACCGAGTATCGGCCGCGTCGCGTGGCGATCACAGGCATGGGGGTGCTCAGTTCTCTTGGTTATGGTGCGGCTGAGATCAATCAGCGTATTCGCGAAGGAGCGCAGGGGTCGTCGCTGATTCTCGCAAAAGACTGGCTGGCGGCCACCGACAAGAACGACGAAGATAATTTTTACCAGAAGTTCTTCGCCAGCATCTCCGGCTCGAATGATGACGAGTTACGCGATGGGCATTTCCGCGCTCATGAAATACGCAATATCGAACTGCGCAAACATCTGAAGAATTTCGATCCGCGCAAGGCCAGCAAAATTGCGACCTACTGCCTGATGGCGCTTGAGCAGGCACTGCGGAGCGGCGGAAAAAAAATTCGGCATGGCGATACCGACGTAGCGCTAATCATTGGCATGTCGAAAGGCCCGCAAGCCACCGTGGCTAGATATGTGCAAAGCCTGCACCCTGATCCTAGGCGTGCGCGAACGTTCGAATTTCCCTCTGCGCTCATGAATTCAATCGCCACGTTCTGCGCGATCTCGAAGGGAATGAAGGGCTACAACACGACCCTGTCTACCGGCTACAACGCCGCTTTTGGCGCACTTTTTTATGGGTACGAGCTCGTACGTCAGGGCTTGCAACCTCAGGCGCTGGTTGGCGGTGCGGACGAAAACTCTTACGCATCGTCGCTGATGTCGCCGAGCGGTCGATCTCGATTGAACGTGGGCACCGCAGCGGACGCCTTCCAAGTGTATGCAGCCCAACCCAGCGGTTTCACGATGGGGGAGGGTGCTGCGGTGGCCATGTTAGAGGATGTTGAAGTCGCTGCCGCTAGAGGTGCGGAAGTACTCGCTGAAGTGGTGGGTTACGGACGCGCATGCGACGCGGCCTATCCAGGCGAGCCAGCGATGTCGAGAGGAAACGCCATGAGTACTGCGATTCGTCAAGCATTGGACGAGGCTCGCATAAGCGCTGATCAGATCGATTTAATTTGCGGCACCAGTTGGGGTTCGGCTGAAAGCGCTGATAAGGAGATTGGAGCTGTTCGGGAAATCTTCACCGGCAGTCAGATTCCGCTGGTGAATTACAACGCTCATTTTGGCTTCGTCGAGTCGGCAGCGGCGTTGCTCAATCTGTCGATGGTGCTGGAGGCGATGAAATCCGGCGAGATCGCGCCGATTCCTTATACTCGCGAGTTTTGTGTTCAAGATATCGCGTTCGTTCACGAGCCGATTCAACGCAATGTACGTCATGCCATGCTGATCGGCGCTTCCGACGGAGGCAATAATTACGCGGTGATATTGCGGAAGAGTGCGCTGGATGCGTAAGTCCAACGCCGCAGTGATTTCGGGTGTCGGCGCTTGTAACGGCTTGGGTTTGAATGCGTCTGCGATGAATGAAGCTCTTAGCGAGCAGCGATTGGCGGACTACCAGCCGTACTTCGCGGACAACCGCGAAGCCGCACGCCACGCGATGTCGTTCAACCCCAAGCAAGTGCCCATGCCGCCTTTGGTCAAGGGTCGTCGCAGCGCTGCGCCGACTGCCGCCTCATTGCTTGAGCGAGTGATCGACGAAGCCATCGGCCATGCCAGGCTGCGCAGCGAAGACTTATCCGGTCAGCGCGTGCAGTTGTACATCGGTGGTCAGGGCGTGCAGCCGGACGCGATTGAATTCGCCGGCTATCTCGCGCGCAACGACCGCGAGGATATGTTGTTCAATCCGTCTATCAAACAGATGCGCAGCGAGAGTTATTCCGAGGATCTCTTATCACGGCTATTGATGCGGCGATACGCGCTCGTTCGGCCGCCGCTGTCTCTGGCTACTGCCAGTTGTTCGAGCATGTCGGCGCTGTATCTGGCCAGCAAAGCGATTGAATCGGGTAGCACGGATATCGCGGTTGTGGCGTCTTGGCAGCAGGTAACGTTTTACAACATGATGTTCATGGGAGGCATGAACGCACTGGCACGTGCGGTCGCGCAGCCGTTTTCCGCCGATAGCGAGGGCGTGATACTCGGCGGCGGCGTTGCGGCGACCGTTCTCGAAAGTCCAGGGCATCTTGCTCGCCGTAATGCGACTGGGCGTCTGCGTATAGAGGGGTTCGCTATGTGCCAGAGCGGTGGTTCTTCGCGCGGCGGGCAGTCCTTCTCGCCGGATTTTCGATCCATCGCGCGGGTGATCAGCGAGTCTCTCGAGCAGGCGAACACCGATGCTGATCAGATCGGCTGCATCTTCATGCACGGCAATGGCATCCGCAGTAGCGATCAGGCGGAGTTGATGGCGGTGCGCAAGATGTGGGGCGAGAACGGCATTCCTGTTGTGTCCTATAAGGGCCAGCTCGGATACCAGGTGGCCGCCAGCGGACTCACCGATATAGCGATTCTAGCCGACGCGATGCAGCAGCGGCGGCTGCTCGCATTTCGTTCGCAATCTTCTTTGGACGCTGCCGCCGGAGTTTGGCTGCACGCCGATACACAAGCTTTGCCGATAGTTTCCGACAAGGTGATCAAGCTCGGTCTTGGTCTGGAAGGCTCGGTGGCTGTCTGCACATTGGCGAGGGTAGCGTAATCGATGACCGTTCATGAAGAAACGCCGATGAGAATCGATGATCCGCAAGTCGACGTGAACCGCGAGCCGGCTCATGTCGAGCGAGTTGGCGTAAAAGCCACGAGTGATTCGCCACGATTGGCCATGACTGGGCTGTCGGTCATACATCCGGTACGCGCGCCGTTGCCTTACTCTGAGCGTTGGTTTCGCGCGTGGGAGAGCGATCTACATCGACGTGCCGTGCGTACGACAGGGCGCCGAAACTGGGATCTCAGCCGTTTCAGCGTGGATGGCGGGCCGGATGCGGCAAAAGCCGGTTGCCGCGAAACTCACGCTGCAGTCGCTCAAGCGGCCAAGCAGGCGATGGCGGCTTCCGAGTCCAACTGCGGCAGGCGTAGTTCACGCGAACGCTTGGCGTTGGTGTATTTCGATTTCTGGGGGCAGTGCTCGCATCTTGAGCAGGCCATGAACTGGCGCGATAACTTCGATCTCGATGTTATCCCAAAATTTCTGCTGCGCGATCATGGCGTAAATGCCTATTCCTGCAAGATTCAAGCGGGCCGTACCGGTTTCATTCAAGGTCTGCGTGTTGCCAGCGAGTTGCTTAACGGCGGCGATGTCGACAGCGTATTGCTCGGCGGCGTGTTCCGTTTCTATCCCGCCCTCGGTTTTTCCGAGGCACTCGGTAATACTGAACAAGAGAGGCGCTGGCTGGGCAGGGGTGGCCAACACAATGCGGCCATTGTGGAGCGTGCCGGCTTTGTCGTACTCAAGTCCGAAGAAACTGCATTCAAAGCGAAGATCGCGCCGGTCATGATCGGAACCCCGCATTACCGCATCATCGTCGGCTCCCGTGAGGCGGCTGCCCAAAGGCTGTGCGAGGCTTGGTCAACGTTGTTGCCGGAAGCCACCGCGCTGATCTATGGTGGCCTGTATCCATCCAGCTTGTTAGCAGATGTTGAAACTAGCGCATCGGTGTCGATGAAAAAACAGCTTGCATACGAAAACATATGTCTGCGTTTCGGCGACAGTGGGGGCGTCAATCCATTGCTAGCGCTTCAACATTTTGCCGAGCAGAAGGCCGCCGATACGGCCAGCGCTGCTGCGCCGGCACTGATGTCCCTCAGTGAGAGCGACGGCGCTACTTGGCTGTTGAGATGCGAATGAAGTCGAATGCCGCGCAAACAGTCGATTTCATCGCCGTCAATGCTGTGCGAAAAATTGTCGCTAGCGGAGTCAAGTATGCGCATTTCGATGAACAGTCTGACGCTCTGCCACTATTGAGATCAACGATATGGTCTTGGCGGCGCATTAGTTGTGAGTATTCAGGGCAACGCTGAAAAATCAGCGCTGCCGCGGCGCAGGAATGTGCCGCTCGCGCATCGATCACGCGAGTGGTTGATGCGGCGGGAGCGAGTCCGGGCTTGCGCCGAACTCGCGGCCACCGAACATGTGCAGGATGAATTTGTTCAGTATTTCAATCAATAGACGAACGGATAACGGTATGAACAAGCAGCGCGAGATTGTTTTGATTACAGGCGCCGGCCGTGGCATCGGCGCGGCTATCGCCGAGCGTTTCATCGATGATGGCTACGATGTGATTCTCAATTATCGACGTTCGCAAGGCAAAAGTGCGGCCAATCTCGATAAGATCGTCGCGCACGCAGACGCCTGTGGTGTGAAAGCGCATAAGGCGCTGGCGGATATTTCCGAAGTGCGCGATGTCGAGCAAATGATCAAGAAATTGCAGAATGAAGGCATTCATCGCATCGATCACCTTGTACTTAACGCCGCCACTGCGCCGTTTAAAGCTATTCGGGAGTTGACCCGCCATGACTGGAAGGAACTCTTTGGCACTAGCTTGATCGGCAACGTCGCCTGCATTAACAGTGTGATTCCGCTGATGCCGCCAGGCGGCACGATCTGCGCTATATCAGGTGTCGGTTCTCACGCTGTGCTGCCGAATTATCCGATGGGCCTAATGAAGGCTTCGTTGGAAAATCTGGTGCGCTACATGGATGTCGATTTGTATGACAAAGGCATCCGCGTCAATGGTGTGTGCGGTGGAATGGTGAAAAGCGAGATGCTGCCTTATTTGTCGGAAATGTGGCCGGGGATGATCCAGCGCTTAGAGTCGCGCGGTCGACGGTGGGTGCTGGAGCCAGTAGAAATCGCCAATATCGTCGCTTTCCTCGCTTCTGACCGTTCAACTGCGATTCGTGGCGAGATACTGATGGCGACGGCCGGAACGGGGCTCGAGGCCTGAAAGCGTAGCCTATTCGCCTTTCCATCGTTTCAGAACAAGCGTGGCGTTGGTTCCGCCGAAGCCGAAGCTGTTACTCATCACTGTATCGACATTCACGTTTTCGACGGTTTCGCGCAGTATCGGCATATCCGTCAACTCAGGGTCGAGGCTATCTATATTCGCCGAGCCTGCAAGGAAGCGGTCCTTCATCATTAAAAGGCAGTAGATCACTTCATGCACTCCGGCTGCGCCTAGCGAATGCCCTGAAAGACTCTTCGTCGAACTGATTTGCGGCATCCCTTTTGTGAATACTTTGCGCACTGCGCGCATTTCGATCAAGTCGCCTACTGCTGTCGAGGTGCCGTGGCTGTTGAGATAGTCGATGGGCATGTTGGTTCGTGCTAACGCCATTTGCATGCAGCGCATACTCCCTTCGCCGCTGGGCGTGACCATGTCGTAGCCGTCCGAGGTCGCGGCATAGCCGATGATTTCTCCGTATATTCTTGCGTTTCGCGCTAAAGCATGCTCTAGCGCTTCGACCACGACCATCCCGCCGCCGCCCGCAATCACAAAGCCGTCGCGACGGGTGTCGTAGGCTCTCGACGCCTTTTCTGGGGCATCGTTATATTGGCTCGAAAGTGCGCCCATTGCATCGAACAGATAGCTCAGGCTCCAATGCTCTTCTTCGCCGCCACCGGCAAAAACGATGTCCTGACTACCATTACGGATCTGCTCCATCGCGTGGCCGATGCAGTGTGCGCTGGTCGCGCATGCCGAGGTGATCGAATAACTTACGCCTTTGATCCGAAAGGGCGTCGCCAAGCAGGCGGATACGGTGTTGCTCATGATGCGCGGTATGCGGAAAGGTCCGACGCGCGAGATCCCTTTCGCGCGCAAAATATCCATGGCCTCCATGTGGTTGAAACAGGATGTACCGCCCGAGCCGGCAATCAGTCCCGTACGCGTATTGGAAACAGCGCTTTTTCCAAGGCCCGAATCTTTGACCGCAGATTGCATGGCGAGATAAGCGTAGGCGGCGGCATCTCCCATAAAGCGTTTGACCTTGCGGTCGATATCGAGATGGTCCATGTCCAGCGATACAGCGCCATAGACATGGCTGCGCATACCGACTTCAGCGTACGCTGGATTGAAGCGGATGCCCGAGCGCCCAGTGCGCAGACTGTTGCTGACGGTTTCCAGGTCGTTCCCTAGGCTGGAAACCAGACCCATCCCTGTGATGACTACGCGGCGCATTCGACTGAACCCTTTGGCTGCTTAGTGTAATTCCGAAACAGGTCGGAAATGCGTCGTCCCAAGCGCGGCATTCCTGAGGCCGCGTTCCTAAGGATGATATGGCTGCTTACGCAACGAAATCGATGCTCGATGTTATCAAATTTCCATGAGTTTGATCTGAATTTTAAAGATTTTCGCGATATGCAGATGGCAGAGTAAATGGCGCTGATGCGGATCGAGCCGGGCACTTCAACTCAATGATGGCCGTACTCGCAGGCCATTTCTCGATAGCCCGCTAAAGGTGATCGATCGTCGAATCAATCAAGAAAAGCTGCGTCTCCTCGGAGCTGAACGAAACGCCCCGGCGATGGCGCGCGCCCCTTCCCCTTCGCGACTTCACGCCTACGAGCGCAGGCTTCGGGGCACACAACAGCAGAAGAGGAACGATCATGTCGTATCTGAAAATCGCGAGCGCCTGCGCGCTGGCACTGATGTTTGCCTCGACAGGGGCGAACGCACTGCAAAAAACGAAAACAAAAAGCAACAACACGAACGAACGCAGCGCGCCCGATGGCGTCGTACTGCAGGACTCCGCGGTCGGCGCGAATTCCTGCTTCGGCGGCGCTGGCAGCTGGACATGGGCGGTATCCTCCATCAAATCTATAGCGGGAGGCGCTGGGAGTGGGGCAGCCGATGCCAGCTATGCTCGCGCAGCGCAGGCGCAAGCGGTCCTTCGCGGCGTCTGCGGTGGCGTGCAGTCCGCGGTCGATAGAATCGATGCCGATGCGGTGAAACTCGCTGCGATGGATGCCGCGATCGAAGCACACGACGAAGCGGTGATACAGCGGCTGTTGATCGAGAGTAGGCTCGATCCTCAACTGACGACCGGAGCACAGTTCCATGCGATCAACACCAAGGGAACGGGGGCCTGCAACCATCGTGGTATGTCTGGTTCGAGCGAGAGCGCTACAGGCGATCGGGCGCAGCATGAGATGGAGCCTGTCGGCGGCGACAAGGCCGAAACTGTGCCAAACCGAGTTATTGATACGGCCAAGTGAAGTTTGAACTCAAAGTGCAACCAAACTGCTTGAAAAAAATACAAGCCATTTCAAACATAATCTGGCCGGGTCAATAGTATCCACGTCACTGTTGCGCGCGTAGGCGAGCACATGAGCTTTGCAGTGAGTCGCAGCTACAAGAATAAAACCGGGCACGTCACGCTTAATCGCTGAGGTGCGGTAGCGTGTTTAGCGCTGGGGCCGGGGCGATGACCCGCCCCGGCGATCACGTTCGACATGACCAAGTCGACAGCTGTGCGTGAACATGGAATAGCGCTAATGGATGCCCTGAGCGGCCCGCGCGCAATCGATTCAAGCGATCATCAAGATATTTTTTCGCTTACGACCGCAATCGTGCCTGTCATATCGGCCGGGACGGCGAAGCCGTCGTCCATGCGCATTCTCGGCCGGCGCTCGCCACTGAACTCGAACGTGAAGTCGCGCGTCATCAGCGCACAAAACAACAGCAACTGCGCATGTCCGACCGACGCGCCAACGCACGAGCGCGGCGCGAAGCCGAACGGCACATAGGCGTTCTGGGTCGCCTGCCTGCGCGACGGTAGCCAGCGATCGGGATCGAACGTTTCCGGATCGTCCCATATCTGCGGCGAGTGATGTTGAATGTATGAACTAAGTTCGTAAGTCTCGCCTTTTTTCACCGATACGCCTTCGAGGTCGATATCACGAGATGCGACGCGACGGGTGACGAACGGCGTCGTCCAAAGCCGCATCGCTTCTTTGACGAAGCGCATCGTACAGGGCAATTTTCGCACAGGCAGTGCATAAAGCTCTTGTTCATCGAGTGCGGTGGTTTCCTCGCGGACGCGTTCGTGCCATTCGGGATAACGAGAAAATGCGTAAAGCAGGCAAGCGGCCATCATGCCTGGCACTCCGGATATAGCGATAAGTTGCACAGTAACGAGGTAGGTTACTCGGTCGACGCCGATCCGCTCGCTCAGCGTTAGCAGTGATTGCGCATAGTCCTCGTGGGAATCGCCGTCGCTAATTCGGCGCTTGAGTTCGCGCGCGATGACGCGCGTCGAAGCGCGCAATACCTTGAAATCAGAGAATCTCTGTCTGAAATTGATCTGCTGTGTTTGTTGTATGCGGAATCGCATTTCTTGTTCGGCGACGAGCACGCTTGCGCCGCGCGTGTCGATATTGGCGATCACTAGCGGTATTAGCGTTCGCGACATCATTTGCCATACGAGTTTCGTCAGATCTTCGCGCTCTCCACTATGTGCAAGCAGATCCGCGCGCATGCGCGAATAAAGCGCTTTCATATGAACAGGCGTGGACAATTTTCCGCTTTGTTCTGCGATGAGCGCGCGCACCTCGCGCCAAGCGACGGGTTCGCTGAATTTGCGTAATTTCAGCACATCGGCCAACGATTCCGCGACCTTGAGGTCATGGGAGTTTTCTTTATCGACTTTGAGCGCGATCGTCGGATCGAATATGCCGAGTACGCCGTCGGGTAGCTTCACGATCGGCCCATCGCGGAGTGCAAGATCAAGTAGGCGCGCGGCCGGATTGTTGTCGATGATTTCTGCGTCGGCGCTCAAGTGGGAGTCCTCGAATTAAAGAGAAGGTGATCGAAGTCTGACCATCTTCTCGTTCGGCGATAAATCCGAGGTAGCTCAGAATTCGACCCAGTACGGCCACACTTTCCAAAGACTGCTGCGCTCATTCGGATGGATGTTCAGAGCGACACGTGCAGCGCGCATCAATTTAGCCATTTCGATACTCCTGATATTGAACGTTTTTTCGGATAGCTCGTATGCGATATGAAGCGACATCGCATGATTTTGATATCACATCATATTCGAAATTGTCAATTTTTTTTCGCGGCTTTCGAGTGAAAATCGAAAGCGCGAAAAATATATGTAGAAAGCCGATCCTCTTGGTCTGCTTTTTCGATTAGATTCTATCGATGGCAATCGTCGATTTGGATCAGAATAATTCGATATGTGCGATCCCATTGCTATGCCGACAGCACCGCGAAGGCCGTTAGCTATGGAGGGTTCTCGATCCAGATAGCCGTTCGAGACTGTCTGGGTTCCATCTGGCCAAGACTCAAAGCCTGATAAACCCGTGATGGGATACCAGCCCGTATGGCCGAACGCGCGTGGCATTGTCGTTTTCTATCGTGATGATACCCACGCCGCCGATGCCGACACGCGGCCTGCGGTTGAACCAATGTGGTCGTATGGTAGGGAACGAATTATGGCGCGCAATCGCGTAACGCCGCAGCAGGCCGTTGCATATGAAACACACTGAAGACGCTCATGGCCGGTCTTTGCGGGACTGGGCCCAAAATGAGCAGGACGCTGTGCGTATGCGCCGCGCTTGAGCCGCGCGCTCATGCACGAGCGCAAGTTCTAGCCAAAACCAGAGCCAAGATCAGAGCCAAGATCAGAGCCGAGGTCACAGCCAGACTCACGACCAAGAACAGGATCATTGGGGCTGGCCTTCTCCGGCGGCGGCATCCGCAGCGCGACCTTCTGCCTGGGCCTCAGAGCCTGTTCACGATTTCTGCATACTCCGCGTTGCGCCGCAACCCGAAGGGCTGAGCCACAGAACGCGCGGCACGGTGTCCTCGCTCGGTCATGGATGGACATCCATTCCCTCGCTCCTCCTTGTTCCGCGCGTTCTGTGGCTCAGCGCGAAGCATGCGGAGATCGTGAACAGGCTCTTATGCGTGGTTTGGCCAAGAAGGGTTTACTGAAGCGGTTCGATTATCTGTCCACGGTGTCCGGTGGCGGCTATGTCGGGGTTTCGTTTGGGCGGCTATTCGGGAAGGGTATTTCCGCTGAGGAGGTCGAACGCGGGGTTGAGAGCGAGCGCTCGATTTGGCTGTGGTGGTTGCGCGCCAACGGTCGTTATCTCATGCCGTCCGGAGGCGGAGGGCGGGCCGATCCATCTGATTAACTGCTGTATAAATCAGACCGTCGACGACGGTACCCGTTATTTCAACGGCGATCGCAAAGGAGTGGCGTTGACTCTAAGTTCGCTCGGCTCGCTCGAAATCGATGCGTGTCCGCCGCATGAGCGTGTGTCATCGGATTCCGTGCCGGATCTCGGCTATCTGTCGAAGTGGATCGCGATTTCCGGCGCGGCCGCAGGTTCGGGGATGGTTGCCCAAACCATGCCGGCTTACTCAGCGCTGCTGTTTCTGTCGGGGGTGCGTTTGGGGTTTTGGGAGCCTTGTTTCTCCTCCGAACATCACGGCAGGCGGGTCGATGCGCCGCAGCCGCAGTCGCCCTGCTTGATCTGGCGATTGCCGCTAAAAGTATCGGCAATCGTGTCCGAGCTGTTCGGGCAATTTCGCGGGCGGTCGCACGGCGCGTGGTATCTTTCCGACGGCGGCCATTTTGAGAACACCGGCGTTTATCCACTGATCAAGCGCGAGCTCGCGTTGATCGTGGTTGCTGATTGCGGTGCCGATCCGAACTATCTGTTCGAGGATATCGAATCGATTATCCGCAAAGTGCGGATCGACTTCGGCGCGGAAATCGAGTTCATCGCGCCTAAGCACATCGCTGATGGCAGTGCGGTGGACGTGCTGGCGTATCTCGACACACCCGAATCGATCGGCCCCGAGGCATCGAACGACTGGCTCCTGCTGGGGCGTATCCGCTACCGCAGCGGTGCGATCGGAACGCTCTTGGTGGTCAAGCCGCAGCGTCTGGACGATCTACCGTTCGATGTCATCGCGTATGCCGACCGCCATCCGAAATACCCGCAGCAGTCCACCGGCGATCAGTTCTTCGACGAAGCGCAGTGGGAGCCCTGGGTTTCATCATCGGCCAAGTGCTCACGTCCGCGCTGTTGGCGCAGGCGCAAGCGGTGGTGCGCACCGACGCCGTCGCCAGCTCCAGCCTGACCGACGCGATGGCTTGCGCGACGTTAACGCTCGCGCTGGCGCAGAGCCAGGCGCGCGGCGATCGCAATGACTGGCTGACCTTCCATTCGGTAAATTCGAAGGAAGTTCAGGATGCCCAACCCTGATCCGATCCTTCGGACCACCTTCTCCCGGTGGGAGAAGGGAAGCTAAGGCGCATCCAACATATTCCGGACAGCAGTGGGCGTTCGCCGGAATGACGAAGCCCTCATCGAGGCCGTCATTCGATCAGGCTGCTTCGATGTCGAGATAAGCGCTACTCCGCTTCGATCGCCCCGTTTCATTCGGGATGCGGTACTTCAAGCATTGCTAGAATGCGCTTCGTGGCGAGAACGTTATGCCGATATCGGCACGTTCCATCGGCATGGCGATGCTGCGCGCGGTTTCTCCGCGCGCAACTTGAAGATCGCCAGCGGCGCAATTTGCGTTATTCCCAGCCATTGGTTATTCACAGCCATTGAGAGAACCCTCGAACGTGTCCAACCATTCCGAACCATTCGATCTCAATGTCCTTGGCTATCCGCTTGAGTCCTGCAGCATCAGCCCGATGACTGGCTTTTATCGCGATGGCTATTGCCGCACCGGGCGGTACGATGCTGGTCGGCATATCGTTGCGGCGGTGATGACCCAGGCCTTTCTCGATTTCAGCCGTGCCCGGGGCAACGATCTGCAGACGCCGCGGCCCGAATACGATTTTCCCGGCCTGAAACCCGGCGACGCTTGGTGCGTCTGTGCGCTGCGCTGGCTGGAAGCCGAAACGGCCGGCGTTGCGCCGCCGGTGAGGCTGGGCGCGACCCATGTCAGCGCCCTCGGCCTGGTCTCGCTCGACGCGCTCAAACGCCACGCCGCGCAATAGCGGGCGATGGCTGCGATGATGTCGTATTGATCCACGGTTTTTTCATCCGTCATTCGAGACGCTATGGACCACATGCCCCATCGCCCGCTCGCGCAGGGCCTGACCTATGCCGGCACGTTGCCGCTGATCGCTTGTGCGATTGCGGTTTGGACAGGCTGGCCGATGGGCATCGATGCCGTGTTCGTCGCGGTCGCCTATGGTGCCGTCATCGCGTCCTTTCTCGCCGGTATTCACTGGGCCGCATATCTTTTCGATGCGCAGCGCTGCAAACACAATCTGCTGATTGCCAGCAATGCCATCGCACTCGCGGCTTGGGCGAGTGTGTGGATCGGCGGCCTGTGGGGCTGCGTCGTGCTGGTGCTGTGCTTTGCGCTGCTGTTCGCGCTTGATGTGGGCTTGCACGCGCGGGGCGTATTGCCGACGTGGTTTTTTCGTTTGCGTCGCGCTGCGACCATCGTGGTCATCGCGATGCTGATGGCGATCGTCATCAAGGCGGCGCTGCGGGGCTGAAGCTTCGGCGCTGTCGGTATCGACCACCGCAGCTGGCCGCAGTTTCTAGCGTCGGATGATGACAATGGCGGCGTTCCGGCGCCGCGACCGGCTAAAATAGCCGGATGCCTATCGCCCAGTCCTCTGCGTCCGCTGCCTCGCTCGACGCGGCCCCAACGCTTGTCCGAAATACGCTCGTCTTCGCGCCTGATGCCCTCGGTCTATGCCAAGTGCTGATCGGCGGCGGCAAGATCCTGTGGATCGGAGCCCATGACGCACCCGCGCCAATGCTGCCCGGTCTCGACGTCGTCGATGCTGGCGGCCGCCGGCTGATTCCCGGCTTGATCGACGGCCACGCCCACGTTACCGGCGGCGGCGGTGAGGGCGGCTTCGCCACGCGGGTGCCGCCCGTGCCGCTATCGCGCTTCACCCGTGCAGGCGTCACCACCGTGGTCGGCACGCTCGGCACCGACGATCTGGCGCGCAGCCCTGGCGAATTACTCGCTGCGGTGTACGCACTGCGCGAACAGGGCTTGAGCGCCTTCGCTTGGTGCGGCGGCTACCATCTGCCGCCAGCGACACTGACCGGCAGCGTGCGCGGCGATATCGTGTATCTGGACCCGATCATCGGCATTGGCGAGTTGGCGATCAGCGACCATCGTTCCAGCCAGCCGACGTTCGATGAGTTCGTGCGTATCGCCTCCGAAGCGCATGTGGCCGGTTTGATGAGCCGCAAGGCCGGCATCCTGCATTTGCACCTCGGCGACGGTCCGCGTGGATTGGCGCTGGTCCGGCGCGCGCTCGACGAGACCGAACTGCTGCCGCAGGTGTTCCAACCCACCCATGTCAATCGGCGCAAGGCGCTGTTCGAGGAAGCGTTGGATTTAGCGCGCCGCGGCTGCAGCATCGACGTCACTGCATTTCCGGTCGAAGAGGGCGAGGACGCCTGGAACGCGGTCGAGGCCTGGGAACGCTATCACGCCTCCGGCGCGCCATCGGAGCGCTTGACCATCAGCGCCGATGCCGGCGGCTGCCTGCCCACGTTCGATCATGAAGGCCGCATGTGCCGCATGGACGTTGGCACCTCGCAAGCCCTACCCGACGCGGTTCGCAGCTTGCTTGTGCGTGGCCATACCCTCGACGCTGTGCTGCCGGCCTTCACGCGCAACGTTGCGAAGACCCTGCGGCTCGCCGGAAAAGGCGAGATCGCGGTCGGTGCCGATGCCGATCTGGTGCTGCTCGACGACGATCACCGCATTGCCGATGTCATGGCGCACGGTGTCTGGCATGTGCGCGACGGTCGCGTGCTGCGCACGGGGTTGTTCGAGCGAGGCGACGATCGCTAATTGTTTAATCGCTAATTCTTTAGATGTGCAGGGTTTAGATCTGCAGGCGATGTGCGGCAGATCAAGACTGCGCCTTCTCGTGCACAGCGCTTAACAGGTTGCTGAAATGCCTCCGTCCCGCAGATATTTCAGTTCGCACCTCCGGCACATGTCCGGGCGTACTCACGGCGAATCAACCGCTTACGCGCTTGTTTTGCCGGCGCAGCCATCCATGGCTGCATGCCATGACTGCACGCTATGAATGCATGACCAGGCCACTGAACACCTGCTAGCCCAGGTATTTCAGCGGCCCGTTAAATCACGAATGATTTATTTAATTTCACGACTTATCAGGATTCTCGATGTGCCCCAGTAAAGTGCCGGAAGGCGAACAACGCGGCTGGATCATTCCGATCGGCGGCGCTGAGGAAAAGGAGAACGATCGCGCGATCCTCGCGCGCTTCGTCGAGTTATGCGGTGGCGGCGAAGCCGATATCGTGGTCATCCCGACCGCCAGCAAGCTGCTCAGCACCGGGCCGCGTTACGTGGAGATTTTTAACGGCCTGGGCGTCGCTCGCGTCGATGTAATGGATTTCGATACTCGCCGCGACGCCGACGAATCCGGTCGCGTTGCCCGGATCGAGCAAGCGACCGGCGTGTTTTTTACCGGCGGCAATCAATTGCGCCTCGCTACTCTCATTGGCGGCACTGCGGTCGCGAAAGCCATCCGCTTGGCCAACGCCAATGGCACCCACGTCGCTGGCACCAGCGCGGGCGCGGCCTTCCTGAGCGAGCATATGATCGCGTTCGGCGAAGAAGGCCAGACGCCGATCGCCGGTATGGTGCGTCTGGCGCCGGGATTGGGGCTGACCAATCGCTTCGTGATCGACCAGCATTTTCGCCAGCGCGACCGCCTGGGCCGGCTGACCGCAGCGCTGGCGTTCAATCCGTTCGCGATCGGCATCGGTCTGGATGAGGACACCTCGGCCTTCATCGGCCCGGACAACACCCTTGAAGTGCTGGGTAGCGGCGGCGTGACGGTGGTGGATGCCGCCGGCTTGGAGTTCTCGTCGATGGCCCAGGTGGAGGAGGGGCAGGCGGTCTGTTTGCTCGGTTTACGCTTCCACATCCTCGTCGCGGGTGCTACGTTCAACCTGCACACCCGCCAGGCCTCGGCGGGCAAGTTACTCGAACCCAAGACATAAGAAAGGACACCATTGCCCTATGCGCATTCTTGATCGCTCCGTCTTCGTCGGCCCTTCGCTTTACGCGCATTTTCCGGTCATCCGGCTGGAGCTGGATCTCGGAGTGCTCGAACAATGGCCGACTGGCCGCTTGGGCGCAGAGTACGTCGATGCGCTGGTCGAAGCGGTGCCTGGGTTGCAGGAGCACGGCTGTTCGTATCGGACGCCGGGTGGCTTGATCCGACGCATGAAAGAGGGCGAGGGCACTTGGCTGGGGCACGTGCTGGAACACGTTGCGATCGAGCTGCAGAATATGGCCGGCGAAGATGTGACCTTCGGCAAAACCCGCAGTATCGACGACCGCCCGGGTGTGTACTCGGTGGTGTACGAATACGTACAGCGCGAGGAAGGCATCGAAGCCGGTGAACTGGCGCTGAGATTACTGCGTTCGCTGCTGCCGGTAGAGCTGCGTTCGGCCGACGCGGTGCCCGACGACTGGAACTGGCCCGAAGCGCGCGACACGTTCATTCGCTATGCGCAGCGACGCGCGCTGGGTCCGTCCACCGCATCCTTGGTGCGCGCGGCCGAAGAGCGCGATATCCCGTGGCTGCGGTTGAACGAACAATCCTTGGTGCAATTGGGTCACGGCAAATATCAGCAGCGCATCCAGGCCACAATTACCGGGAAAACCTCGCATATCGCAGTCGAGTTGGCGAGCGACAAAGAAGAAACCAACAAGATTCTCGGCTCGCTGGGTCTGCCGGTGCCGCGGCAGGAACTGGTGCAAAGTGAAGGCGCCGCGCGCCGCGCCGCGCGCAAGATCGGTTTTCCGGTCGTCACCAAGCCTTACAACGGCAACCACGGCCGCGGTATTTCGATTCGGCTGACGACCGATGAGGAAGTGGTCGAAGGCTTCCTGAAAGCCAAAGAAATTTCGCGCGCGGTCATCGTCGAGTCCTTTCTCGAAGGCGACGATCATCGCTTGCTGGTCGTTAACGGCGAGTTGGTCGCAGCCACCAAACGCACGCCCGGCCACGTGGTCGGCGACGGCACGCACAGCATCCGCGAGCTGGTGGAGATCGTGAATCAAGATCCGCGTCGCGGCGTCGGTCACGAGAAAGTACTGACCCGGATCGAACTCGACGCACAGGCCGAGATGATGATGGCGCGGGTCGAAGCGACCGTCGACACCGTGCCCGAAGCGGGCCGCATCGTCTATCTGCGTTCCACCGCCAATTTGTCCACTGGCGGCACCGCCACCGATGTCACCGACATCATCCATCCCGACAACCGCGACATGGCGGTGCGCGCGATCAAGGCGATCGGTTTGGACGTGGGCGGCGTCGATTTTCTCAGCACCAATATTGCCGAGAGCTACAAGAACATCGGCGGCGGCATTTGCGAAGTGAATGCGGCGCCGGGGTTTCGCATGCACGTTGCGCCGAGCGAAGGCAAACCCCGTGACGCGGCTGGACCGGTGATCGACATGCTGTTTCCGCCGGGTGCGCCAGCGCGGGTGCCAATCGCTGCGATCACCGGCACCAACGGCAAAACCACCACATCGCGCATGCTCGCGCACATCGTCAAGATGGCCGGTTACACGCCCGGTCTGACCACCACCGATGGCGTATACATCGACGGCCAGCGCACGGTAGAAGGCGATATGACCGGGCCGGTCTCGGCGCGGATGGTGCTGGCCGATCCGCATATCGATTTCGCGGTGTTGGAAACCGCGCGGGGCGGTTTGGTGCGCGCCGGTATGGGTGTGCGCGAGGTCGATGTCGGTGCTGTGCTCAACGTGCAGAGCGATCATCTCGGGATGAAGGGCATCGATACGCTGGAGCAGCTCAGCGAAGTGAAGCGCATCGTGATCGAAGTGGCCAAAGATTGCGCGGTGCTCAATGCCGACGATCCGAACGTGCTGAAGATGGGCGGCTATACCGACGCTAAAGTGATTTGCTACGTGACCTTGAACCCCTCGCACGGGCTGGTGCGCGAGCATATCCGTGCTGGCGGCCGCGCCTGCGCGCTGGAAGCCGGCGTCAACGGTCACATGATTACGCTGTACGACAAGGGCAGCCATATCCCGCTGCTGTGGACGCATTTGATTCCAGCGACGCTGGAAGGCAAAGCGATGCACAACGTGCAGAACGCGATGTTCGCGGCGGCAATGGCGTTCTCAATGGGCTTCAAACTCGATGCGATCCGCCAGGGTTTGCGCACGTTCGACAGCACCTTCTTCCAGGCCCCGGGCCGGATGAACGTGTTCAACGAGCATCCGTTCAAGGTGCTGTTCGACTACGGCCACAATGCGCATGCGGTTGGCGCGATGGCCGATTTGGCCAAGCGTCTGGACGTGAGCGGGCGCCGCATCGTGGTGGTGGCCGGCCCCGGCGACCGTCGCGACGAAGATCTGCGCGATATCGCCAAAGCGGTGGCCACTGGCGAATTCGACCACTACATCTGCCGTCGTGACGATGGCCTACGCGGCCGCCAAAGCGAGGAAGTGCCGAAACTGATCGCGGCAGCCCTGCTTGAGGCGGGTGTGAGCGCGGACAAGATCGCGATCATCCCCGATGAGCAAGAAGCGATCGACGCCGGCTTGCGGATGTCGCAGCCGGGGGATCTGCTGCTGATCTTCGCCGATGTGCTGGTACGTTCGTGGAAGCAGATCATCAAATTCAAACCCGAAGGCGCGTCGGACAAACCCGCATCGCGTCCAACTGCGCCGGTCGCAGAAGAGGCCGCGGCTGCAGAGCCTGTGTTCTCGCCGGAGCAATGGGAAGGTGTCAGTCGCGATGAGCGCGGCATCTTCATTTCGCGGGAGAGCGACGACTGAGCGGTTCCGTGCAGCCTCACTCGCCATCCGTCCTTGCGCCCCCCTTCGAGGATTCGCGCCGTCTCACCGGTCCTAACCTGTACTTTGTCCACCCGGGCGCGGTATTGGAGACGCTCGGCGCGCGTGCGCGCGACGGCGAAGCACACGATGTATGGCGCGAATGCGTGGGTTCGATGTGTGTCGGTCTCGCCTGGCCGACGCCTCAACTCATCGTGCGCCAGCACGCCAGCGGCGCATCCTTGGCGCTGTCGGCGCCGGCAGACCAACTCTTTACCGCCACCGAAATCGACGAATGGGCCTGGCGCGCGGCGATCGACGACGGCGACAGCAACAGCAACAGCAACAGCAACAGCAACAGCAACAGTCGCTTGCATGCGCCGGGGCATCCGGCAGTGTGGGATCACGCGCTCGCATTACAAACATTGCGCTGTTTCGCTGCGGCGGAACGTCGGCCCGATGCGATCGCGCTGCTGCATGCGGCGCATGCGCGAGAATTACCGGTCTTGTTCGATGACGATGCACTCAGCATCGGCCTTGGTCAGCATGGCCGCACATGGCCGCTTGATGCCTTGCCTACAGCCGACGCGGTGCCATGGCCGCTGCTCGGACGCATTCCAACGGCGCTGGTTACCGGCTCGAACGGTAAAACCACCACCGTGCGCCTGCTCGCGGCGATGCTGCGCGCGCGCGGCTTGCGCACCGCGCACTCCTGCACCGACGGACTGTTCGTCGGCGCTGCTGGCGATACGTTGGAGCGCCTCGAAAGCGGCGATTATTCCGGCCCTGCGGGCGCGCGGCAGATCCTGCGGCGTGAGGATGTCGAAGCCGCCGTGCTTGAAACCGCACGCGGCGGGATGCTGCGCCGTGGCCTCGCGCTGGAACGCGCCGATGTCGCCGTGGTGACGAATATCAGCGCCGATCATTTCGGTGAATACGGGATTCATACGGTCGAAGATCTCGCATCGGTGAAGCTCACCGTCGCCCGCGCCGTCGCGGGCGATGGCTGGTTGGTGTTGAACGCCGACGACCCGCTGCTGCGCGCCCAAGGGCCACGAATGGCCTCGCGTATCGCATGGTTCCATTTGGATACGCCGCGCGAGGACGATACCGACATCGGCGCGCGCGCACTCGTGCTGGAGCGCGCACAACAGCACGGCACGCCGGTGTGCGGCGTCGTCGATAGACAGTTGCTCCTGCGCGATCACGGTGCGCAGTACGCGCTCGGTGATGTCGCGGCGATGCCGCTGAGCCTCGCCGGCGAAGCGCGCTACAACATCGCTAATCTCGCTGGCGCTGCGCTTGCGGCGCATCTGCTTGGCGTTTCGGCGGAGACGATTCGCGCCGTGCTGAATGACTTTGGTCGCGCAGCGGCCGACAACCCCGGGCGTTTGCAACGCTGGCGGCTCGGCGGCGTTGAGGTGCTGTTGGATTACGCCCACAACCCGGAAGGCCTGACCGGTTTGCTGCGCATCGCACAGACCCTGCGTGGGCGGCATCGTCTGGCTTTGCTGCTTGGACAGGCCGGAAATCGCGAGGATGTCGATATTCGCGCCTTGGCGACGATTGCCGCAGCGTTCGCGCCGGACTTGGTGGTGTTGAAGGACATCGACGGCTATATGCGCGGCCGCGCGCCGGGCGAAATCGCGGCGATTCTGCGCGACGAATTGATTCGCCACGGCGTCGCCGATACGGCAATGCCCGTGCAGTTGAATGAAGTGGATGCCGTTCGCGAAGCCCTCGCCTGGGCGCGCAGCGGCGATGTGTTGGTGCTGCCGGTCCACGGTTACGACGCCCGTGACGCAGTTGCGGCGCTGTTGGATCGCCTAAGCGCAGACCATTGGCGGCCCGGTGATGCTTTGCCGGTGAGTTGAGGCCTGTCGTTCTGTTTGTCGTCACAGGTTTCGCGAGCGCTCTATCGATTTCATCTCTGTGGGAGGGCCAGAAGGCCCGATAACGATCGCCGCGATCGCGCAGCGGCTCGGAGAGCCGCTCTACCGGCGTTGTGAGATGGCTGGAGCTTTAGCTTTTGTAGGCGGAGCCGCGCGTTGCTTTGTGGCAGGCCGGAAGGCCCGATAACGATCGCCGCAATCGTTCAGCGGCTCGGAGAGCCGCTCTACCGGCGTTGTGAGAGCAGCGGCTCGGAGAGCCGCTCTACCGGGTTTCGCTCACAGGGCTTTGAAAGTAGCTTTCACCGCCGGGACTGTAATCGACCGGGCGTCGTGCTGGTCGGTAGTGCCAGGAGGCGTTGTCGCAGGGCAGGCGGCTGCAACACGGCGCTCTGGTTTGTATCAGGTCACGCCCGTGCGCTGGGCACTGGCGACGGCGCAGCGCGAAGTCGGGTAGGATTTTTCCTACAGCCTGGCGCGGCGTTCGCTGCTGGCGAGGTATTGGTTGCATCTCTACGCTGTGACTTGGGGTTGGCTGCTGCATTGTCGGCCTCCGCACTACGGCCCATGAGGGCCATCACCGTCGAATTCACCGCCACCGCAAACGCCGCAAGGCATCCAGGATTAGGGGTTAGGACATGACGATTCGCGTTTTCTTGCTCGACGACCATGCGCTGGTGCGCACCGGCATGCGGCTGATGCTGTCGGCCGAAACCGATATCGAAGTCGTCGGCGAAGCCGATGCCGGCGAGATCGCACTGCCGATGATCCGAAAGCTCAAGCCAGACGTGGTGCTGTGCGATCTGCATCTGCCGGGGATCAGTGGTTTAGAAGTCACTGAGCGCTTGGTCAAGGGCGAGTACGGCTGCAAAGTCGTGGTGGTGTCGGTGCTGGAAGACGGACCAATGCCCAAACGGTTGCTGGAAGCCGGGGCCTGCGGTTACGTTGGCAAAGGCGGCGATGCCGCCGAACTGCTGCGCGCCGTGCGCGATGTCTCGCGCGGTAAGCGCTACCTCGCTAGCGAGATCGCCCAACATCTGGCGCTGGCCGGTATCGGCGGCGACGCCTCACCGTTCGACAGTCTTTCGCCGCGCGAGCTGGAAGTGGCGATGCTGATGGTGCAGGGCCTGCGTCAGGAGCACATCGCGAAGCGCTTGAGTTTGAGCGCCAAAACCGTGAACACGCACAAATCGCGCCTGTTCGAGAAACTCGGGATCGAGGATGTTGTCGCGCTGGCGCGGCTGTCTTCGCAGTACGGCTTGAGTGACCCCGCGCGGACGATGTGAGATTGGCGACGGCATTGCACGGCGATGTCGCGCGATCGCGTGAGCATTTCGATCTTTCTTGTGGCGGCGGCCCAAGCTGCGACATCAGTACGGGTCAGCGTCGCGGCTTGCGCCGCGCCCACAAGCGATGCCCGTTTTTTTCGGTTGGCCTATGCAAAAAACCCCGCTCGCGCTTCGTCCGAAGCAGGGGCGGGGTTTCGGTTTGCGCAGCGCTCGCGGTCGATCAGTCTTGCGGCTTCGAGGCCTCGTGCGACTGCTCGGCTTCAGCCAGCGGTACGAATGCGGCGTCGTCCTCGAACAACTGACGACCGATCCCGTACTGCGGTGCCGCGATTTCGTGCGCGATTTCGTGTGCGATTTCGTCGACGACTTGCGGCGCTGCGATTTCCATATCCGGCGATGCTGCTGCGAACGTTGCGCTGCCTTGCGGTTCGATCGTGATCGGCGCCGTGGTGACCGGTTCGGCCGTCATCGGAACAACATCCACCGATTCGACGCGAGCCGTATCGTTTGCTGTCGCTTCGATTGAAGCGGCTTCGATTTGAGCGGCTTCGATTGGAGCGGCTTCGATTGGAGCAGCTTCGATTGGAGCGGCATCAACGATGGCGAGCTGAGTTGCCGGAACCTGTGTCGAAGCCACATCGGCAGCAGCGTCCGCTGACGCTGCAGTCACCGTATCGGCAGCGGAGTCGATGCTGCTCTGCGCCACGCTGCTCTGCACAATGGGATCGACCGGTTCAGCCGTGCTTTCTGCCTTCGCGGCTGCAGCTGCGGCGAAAGCCGATGCCGCTTGTTGCGCCATTGCACTTGCGGCGATCGTTGCCGAAATCGAGGCGGCTAACGATGTCGGCTGTGGAATTTGCGGCATGCGGATGTGCATGGCCGCTGGCGCAGGTGCTGCGAGAGGCGTCGCGGCGGCGGTTTCGGAGGCGACTGCGGTATCGCTCGTGTGCGTATCGGCGGCGAGTTCGACGGCAGTCGATTCCACGACAGTGGCTTGCACCGCAACGCTTTCGACGACGGCAGTCTCGACGTTGTCATTGACCACAGCAACGTTTTCGGCCACGTACGTTTGTGCATCTGACCCGATTGTATCGGTCGCGGACGCACTCGATTCGATCGCCGTCTCCACGCTGGCCGGCACCGCATCGAAAACCGCAACGGGCGCTTCGATCGGAACATCGGTTACGCGCGGCGCGGTCGCAACGACTGCTGCAGGTGCCGGCAGATCGTCGAAATCGAATTCAGGCTGCTGACGGTCAAGTGGCTGGGTGTCGTCCAAGCTCGGCATCAAATCGTTGTCGAGACCAGCGTCATCGCTGCCGGCAGATGCTTCGCCGTTGCCACGACGACGACGACGACCGCCGCGACGGCCGCGGCGACGGCGTCCGCCAGCTTCGCCTGCCTGTTCATCGGCCGCATCTGCGAGGCCGTCCGCAATGTCCTGTGCGTCTGCATCGGCCTCAGCAGCGTTCGCTTTCGCCATCGCTGTCGCTGTCGCTGTAGGAGCGTGCGCAACCGCGACCGCAGCGGTGACGGCCGCCGCAGCCGCCGCACCGACCGCGATGGCGGCATCGACAGCGCTGTTATCCGAGCTGTTATCCGAAATCGGAGCGACCGTTTTTTGCGGTTCGGTAGCGGCCGCTGCCTGCGCCGCGTTGTCTGGCAGCGGAAACTGCGCGCGCCCTTCGCGTGGTGGCTGCTGGCGTGGGCCGTTGCCGTTGTTTTGCGCGGGCTTTTGCTGCCCTTGGCCGATTTGCGGCGCGTTGATGACCTGCTGTTGCGGCTTCTGTCCGGGGTGTTGCGGCGGCTTCTGCCCTTGCGCTTGTCCCTGTTTCTGGGGCTGTAGTGGATCGCGTTGCTCGCCGCGGCGCTGCTGTTGCGGAGGACGTTCTTGTTGACGCTCTTGCGGCCGTTGCGGGTCGCGCTGCAGGTTTTGGCCCTGCTTGGGTTGCGTGTTTTGCTGCTGCGCGCGCCCATCTCCGCGCGGTGCATCGTTGCGCTGGCCGTCGCGACGCTGACGCTCACCGCGATCTTGGCCGCGGTCCTGACGATCACGGTTCGACTGGCCCTGCGACGGCTGGGGCGGCGGAGTCGGTGCTGGTGTGGGTTCATCGGCAGCGAAAATACCCTTCAGCCAACCCATGAAACCACGCGGTTTGCCCGCTTGCGTCGGCTGTGCGAAGGTCGGTGCATGCTGCTGCGATACCTGTTGCGGCGGTGCTTGCGATTGCGGCGCGGATTGCGGCAGGGTTTGCTGCAGCGCAGACTTGGGCGCCGCCGCACGCGGCGTTTCTTCGCGATCCTCGCGCAGCGGCGCCGGGCGCGCAGGCTTGACGTTCGTCACTGCCGGCGCCACCGGCACATTTAGATTGGCCTTGGTCAACGCGATCGTCGCCAGTTTGCGCGGCGTGCCGCGCTGATAGCTCGGCTTCGCGGTTTCTTCGCCCAACTCGTTGTCGCGCAGGCGCGTCACTTCGTAATGCGGCGTGTGCAGCGATTCGTCGGCGACGATCACGATCGGCGCATCGTGGCGCTTTTCGATCTCGCTCAGCGCGCGGCGTTTCTCGTTGAGCAGATAGTTGGCGATTTCGACCGGCGCCTGCACCAGCACTTGGCCGGTGTTGTCCTTCATCGCATGCTCTTCCGCCAGACGAATGATCGATAGCGACAGCGATTCGATGCTGCGCATACGGCCATGGCCGTCGCAGCGCGGACAGACCAACTGACTGGATTCGCCCAGCGACGGACGCAGCCGCTGGCGCGACATTTCCATCAGGCCGAATTTGGAGATGCGGCCCAATTGGACGCGGGCGCGATCGTGTTTGAGCGCTTGCGACAGGCGATTCTCGACCTCGCGCTGATGCTTGGTCGAGGCCATGTCGATGAAGTCGATCACCACCAAACCGCCAAGATCGCGCAGTCGCATCTGGCGCGCCACTTCTTCGGCCGCTTCCAGGTTGGTATTGAACGCGGTTTCTTCGATGTCGCCGCCCTTGGTGGCGCGGGAGGAGTTTACGTCCACCGCGGTCAGCGCTTCGGTCTGATCGATCACCAGCGAGCCACCCGAGGGCAGGCGCACCGAGCGTTCGTACGCATTCTCGATTTGCGATTCGATCTGAAAACGATTGAACAGCGGAATCTCGTCGGTGTAATGCTTGAGCTTGCGCAGGTTCTGCGGCATCACCTGCTCGACGAACTCCTTCGCCTCTTCGTACATCTCCGGCGTATCGACGAGGACTTCGCCGATGTCGGCACGCATGTAGTCGCGCAGGGCGCGAATGATCAGACGCGATTCTTGATAAATCAGAAACGGCGAGGTTTTCTTCAGTGCCGCTTCGGCGATGGCTTTCCAGACGCTGAGCAGGTAGTCCAAGTCCCACTGCAGTTCTTCGGCGTCGCGGCCGACGCCGGCGGTGCGAATAATGACGCCCATTTCGTCGGGGATCGCCAGCACATCCATCGCGGCTTTGAGCGCAGCGCGGTCGTCGCCTTCGATCCGACGCGACACGCCGCCGGCGGTGGGCGAGTTGGGCATCAGCACCATGTAACGGCCAGCGAGCGAAATGAACGTGGTCAGCGCCGCGCCCTTATTGCCGCGCTCTTCTTTCTCGACCTGGACCACGACTTCCTGACCTTCCCGCAGCAGCTCCTTGATGCTGGAACGGTGGTGATCGACACCGGCTTGGAAGTAATCGCGCGAGATTTCCTTCAGCGGCAAAAAGCCGTGACGCTCGGCGCCGTATTCAACGAAGGCCGCTTCTAGCGACGGTTCGAGACGGGTGATTCGGCCTTTATAAATGTTGGACTTGCGTTGTTCTTTCGACGGGCGCTCGATATCGATGTCGTAAAGGTTTTGACCGTCGACGATAGCGACGCGCAGCTCTTCGGCCTGCGTCGCGTTGATCAGCATGCGTTTCATTGGATCACGTTCCTCGCGCGCTTGAGTCCGCGAGCGCTGTCTAGGCGCATCGCGGGCACGCGGAACGCCGATGGACGTTTCGCCTGGATATTGCCTTGCTGCCGGCCGCGCTCATCCCGTTGGAAAGCGCAAGGCGGCGGATGGGGGTCTTCCAGCGCTACGACATCACGGCGGGCCGCGGGAGCGCTTTCGTTCTTAAAGTTCGGTTACTACGGGCCGGCGTTCGCACTCGCTGCGCCGTGACGCGCAAGCGCGGGCGACCGCGCGGGACATGTTCAGCTCCAACGTCTGACTCGTCGGGCGATGTTCGGATTCGTCGACAAGCCGCTAACATGGCCGCCCCGGAGGCGGTGGTTGCGCACTGTTATCGAATATCGCGTGGGGAGGCAGGCTTTCGGCCTTGGTGTTGTTGCAAACGAATTTAGTGAACTGTTCGATTGAACCGCTCAGAATTTAGTGAACTGTTCGATTGAACCGCTCAATTTAATCGTATGCGACAACAACTCCCTGCGAAATCAAACCCTTATCTCGCTCGCTGAGTGTAACAGATCACCGCCAATCATGTCCGACTCACATCCAGGTTCAGATGTACCGCAGCGCCCGTCCGCCCAAGTGCGGATGGTGCGCGTGCCCGAGGATCGCGCCGGCCAACGGCTCGATAATTTCCTGCTTGGTCAGCTCAAGGGAGCGCCTAAATCTTTGATTTATAAGATTATTCGCAGTGGCCAGGTGCGCGTGAATGGTGGCCGCGCCAAGGCCGATACACGATTGGAGGGCGGCGACGAGGTGCGCATCCCGCCGGTCCGCCTAAGCGAGCCCGGCGAAAAAGGCGCTGTGCCTCGCGGCTTACTCGAAGCGATGGACGCGAGTATCGTGTTCGAGGATGCCCGCCTGCTGGCGATTAACAAACCATCGGGGCTGGCCAGTCATGGCGGTAGCGGCATCAGTTTCGGGGTGATCGAGACCCTGCGCGCCCTGCGCCCGCAGGAGACGCTGGAACTGGTGCATCGTTTGGATCGCGACACGTCCGGCCTGATGGTCATCGCCAAAAAACGCTCCGCGTTGACTGAATTGCAGGCGTTGATACGCGAAGAGGACGATGACGGCTCCCGAACCGGCCTACAGAAACGCTATCTGGCCCTGCTTGTTGGACGTATGCCCGACGGCGTGATGAGCGTGGATGCGCCACTGCACGTCGGCCTGCGCCAGGGCGGGGAGCGCCATGTCCAGGTCGTGTCGGATCGGAACAGCGCCCAGGGCAAAGCCTCGCTCAGCCATTTCAAAGTGCTGGAACGTCGGGGTGGCCATTCGTATTGCGAAGTGCGGATCGAAACCGGACGCACCCACCAGATCCGCGTCCACGCCCAGCACATCGGCCACCCGGTGGCCGGCGACGACAAATACGGCGACCCAGCGGTCAACAAGCGCCTGCGCGAGCAGATAGGTCTCAAACGCATGTTCTTGCACGCCGCTTCGCTTGAATTCGCACTCGACAGCGGCCGCGCGGAGTACACGCTCACTGCGCCGCTGGCGACGGAGCTGGTGGATGGGTTGAATCGGTTGCGGTAGGGCGGAACCGCTGAAGGCGACTCCGCCGATGAATGTCCGTCCGGTTTCGTGAAGTACCTGCGTTGACTCGATGTAGACGGCGAAAAGCGCGGACGAGCGCTCGCCGATGGGGCGAGATATGTGCGAGATCACGGTCGATTCACTCACAGGCATCCTCACCGCCGCCGGTACTCCTCCTGCGCGCATCCTCGTGCAGGGAAGCTCCGATTGCGAATCGGTGATGGTGACCTTTTCTCAATCGATGATCGCGTCGGACGATCGACGGAGTTTCGGCCCGGTACCAGTGATCGGAGGTTTCTGGACGCTGATGTTTTGGCCGCCAAACCCGAGATTGCGCTGCGGCGATGAGATCAAGATCAACGTCCGTTGCGTGGAGGAACCGAACTGTCGCGAAGAATTCAACGTTCCAATGATCTGCACGGTGCAGCCTGCGCGTTGCCCGCTACCGAACTTGGCCGTCGCTGAGATCGCATCGTCCTGTCGCGATGGCAAGCGCCAGGTTAGGTTCACCGCCTCGGTCGAAAATGCGCCAGCCGGCAGCGCGTATCGCATCGTCTACGGCGATGGCAGTTCGTCTGCCGATACGACCTATATCGATACCGGCTCCCAGCAATGGGAGGAGACGCACGAGTATTCGCCTGGAACGTATCAGGCATTTTTAGATTCGATCGTACCGCGCGATTGCGACGGACCGATGCTGCCCGTGGGTCCGCTCATCGCCTGCGATGTCGTCTGTCCGGTTGTTGCCGTTCGCGAACCGAAGATAGCCGGTTGCGATGCTCAAGGCCGCAGGCAAGTGGGATTCACGGTGGATTACTCGGGTGCCGATACCGACACCGAATTCCAACTCGATTATGGCGATGGAACGTTCTCGGAAACCGTTGTGGTGTCGGGCACTGGCGAACATGCATTCGCCGCGCATCCGTATTCGCCGCCGGGTCCTTACACCGCGACATTGATCGTGATTCGGCCGCGCGGCTGTGCCGGGGCCACCCGACACGTGCCACGGGTCGAAACATGCCCCGCAGGCGGCGACCCGCCGCGCGACGACGATGGCGATGGTGGGGATGATGGCGGAACGACACGGCCGGAGATTCCCTGGTGCGCGATCGCCGGTATCGCAGCCTTGTTCTTGATCGCATTCGGTCTGGCGATGATGGCGTTCTTTTTCTGCGTATTGAATTATGCCGATTGGATCATCGCTGCATTGTTGGCGCTCGGCCTGGTCACGGCAGGCACGACCAGCGTTATCAGTTTGATCATCGTGATCGCGCTGATCGTGCTGATTTTCATCGGGCTTGCGATCGCCATTGCCGGAAACATTTTGTTCTTGCTGTGGCTATTGGCCTGCGCGAGTTGCCGCACGAATTGCCGATTACTTTGGAATATTCATTGGTTGATCGTGGGCGTCTTAATACCGCTGTGGACGGTGATCACGATCATCGCGGCGATCGTCGGCGTCGCCACCGGCGGGCGGCCATGTTGGGTTGGCTGGCTGCTCGGCGTGCTTGATTTCGGGATACTCGACGCGATGCTGCTGTACTACGGCGCTGCCGTCGGTTGCTTCCAGTGGCCGAGCTGGATCCCGCCCTTCCTCCGTCTGCGCATTCCCGACCCGTTGCGTTTCATCTGTGGGCGAGGCGGTTGAATGTGCATATCCACATTTCCATCATCGTCGCGAAGGTGTTAGCCGGTTAAGCGCTCCGCCTTCGCCGCACACATGAAATCGTTCTCGCTCAGAGCCTGTTCAAAATTTCCGAATGCATCGCCTTGGGTCGAATGGTGTTTGCTTTGTAGGAGGGGCTTCAGCCCCGACCATAGTGAACACCGGCTTAGATGCCGTCGGATCGGGCCTAAAGGCCCTCCTACAACGCCAAAGCGATTGCGGTATTCGGAGATTTTGAACAGGCTCTAAGATCGTAATTTACGGAACACTTGGCAATCAAGAATGCTGAATAAAAAGGCCTTTTTCTCCTGAACGATTCCAAAATTTACTGACGTATGAGTAATGGGCCGTTCTATCGGCCCGGGTTGCTGCGTCGGCGCACTGCGCTTACTGGGGGTCGCGGCGCCAGACCTCACCGCTGTCGGTGATCGCCCAGGCGTTGCCAGCGGCATCCACGCCGACGCGCTTGCCGGCGCCCTGCACATCCACCCAGCCACCGGCGTTGTTCCAGCGATGGATCGCGTTGCCGTCGCCGTTGCCGCGCTTGCAGGCGACGGCGTACACGTCACTGCCGTTCGCGGCGACATCGGTGAAGCAACCCGGGCGCTTCTGCCAGTAGCCGCCGCCATTGCCGAACCATTCGAAGATCTGCCCCTGCGTATTAACCACCCATGCGCTGCGGCCGACCGAGATGCGTACTGCGGCACCGGGCATTTCCTCCCAGCCGCAGAAATCTTTATCGGGAAGCAATTGTCCGCCGCTGGTCGGGCACGGCATCGCACGCGAGATCGCGTTGCCGCCTTCGCCGTTCGGCTGCGCGGTGATGATCCAGATCCCGGCTTGGCCGGCGCCGATATCGGTGATCGCTTGGTTGTCCGGCGTGCCGCGTTTGACCCATTCGCCGTCGTTGATGCTGCTGTACAGCATCGCGTCGCCGCCGATGGTGTAGCTGTTGCCGGCGTAGGTCGCGATGGCGCTGCCGTGGCCGGCAACGCGCAGCAGCGTGAACTCGGCGCCGTTCCAACGATAGAAGCGTGAGGCGCCCCGGCTGTTGGGCACGACATCGCAGCCGGTCACGTACACCACCCCGTTGGCGCCGCCAGCGATGTCGCGCGCGCAGCCGGGCACGCGCACCCAATGCGATGTTTTATCGACGTCAACGTCGGCGACGCGAACCGCTGGGTCTACAGGCTTGGCCGGTGCGCGCGATTGGGGGGGTGTCCCCCAGTCGGGCGGTGCGGCAACAGCGGCGCAAGCGATGGTGAGCACGGCCGAAGCGAGCGCGGCCGAAGCGAGCGCAGTGGTGGAACGATTCGAAAGATGCATGAGTGATTCCTTTATGGATGTGTGCGGGGGCATGCGGATGCGATGCGGGTGGGATAACAGTCGGTGCCGGGGTTCAACCCAGGGTGAGAAAGATCGCGATCACGATGGGTGGTATCCACAGCATGTTCAGGCGCGCAGGCATCAGCGCGGAAAACAGAAGTAGCAGGGCCACGATTGCGGTGCGAACCGGGCCGAGCAGCCAGTCGATCGGGGTGTAGACGGCGGCGAGGTACAGTCGTTCGGCTGGGTAGACGCGCATCTCGACGGTTTCGCCAACTGAGTAGAAACGGCCGCCGGGAATTTTGCTGACCTTGAACTTGTGCGTGTTCATGCGCGGATTCACGATGGCGCGGCCCAGAAAACAGTTCGCGCGATGCTTCGTGCGGCAATTGTCCTGGGCTACCCTGACGTCGCCGATGATGGGTTCGCCCGCGCTCAGCAGCCAGAAGCGCCATCCCAACTGCACGGTGCAGAAGGACGCCACCGCGAGCACGACCCAGAGCAGTATTTTTCGATGTAGTGGCATTGAGGCAGCACCCGTTCGACGCGGCGGATCATGTCTGTTCGGGTCATCCCGAGGTCGATCACGGCGCAGCTCCGAGGCGGCCCAGCGCGATACGGCCTGCGGCTTCCAGTCGTGGGCACAGCGAGGTTTGCGGCTCGCCCTTGGTCATGCCGGTGACGTTGAGCGAGAGAATGACCGTATCGTTGCGGACGATCAGTTGCTGCGCGCCGATCAGATCGGCATTGCTCGATGAGCACCATGCCGCATCGCCAAGGCCTGCTATCGGCTGGCCGGATTTTTCAGTCTTCTTGCCGAGTGGGTCGTTGGCCGCCATGTTGAGATTGCCCGACAGACCGGTGAGGTTCTCGTACAGCGTGTCGGTTTCTGCGGGTGTTCCACTGCGGATCAACTGCACCATCAGCATGGTCATTGTGCCCGGGTGTTCGCTGCTGGCCCACATGCAGTTCTCCGGGTCGTCGGCCATCTGCCCGGCGCTCTGGCCGATCACGGTCTGCGCTTCTTCCAGGGTGAGCAGCGTGCATGCGCGCGGCAGCGAAGCGGCCGTTGTTTCTTTGCTTGCAGCCGATGAGGTAGAGGCCTCGACGGCCGGCCATTCGGCCGATTCCCCATCGGCGTTCTTGTTGCAGCCGGAGGCGAATGCGGCGAGGGTGGTGATTCCGGCGATCGTCAGCATCAGCAGATGCCGTTTTGTGGACAGGATGGTGTTCATCGCGTTGTGCTCCTTAGAGCATGGAGAGAGTCAAAACAGGCTCTTAGAGTGCCGGCGCGGTCACGCCGCGGTAGCGGTGGCGGACTTTTGCGTCCGATGTGGATTGCGCGTGCACTAGGCCATCGCTACCGATGAATACTTTGGCTTCCCCGCCCGCGATGCCCGGAATTTTCAGGGTGTAAGCGTAGGCAGTGGTCGCAATGCCGTCGACACTCTGCGGCCCCAGCTTGCGGCAGCCGCTCATCGGGTATTTGCCCGAGCGGATGGCTGCGTTGAGTTCTTTTGCCGCAGCTTGGCTGGTATCGGTATTGCTGTGCCGACGCCATTTGCTGTCCATCTTCATATAGGTTTTGCCGCCGGCCACGATGATTTCCAGGCGCATGCCGCCGGTGTCGGTGATGGTGTGACGCGCGGGCTGCTGCGCTGATTTTTCAGAGGCGCGCAGGTAGATCTCGCAGGTGGGATCCAGCGCGTGCGCAGTGTTTGCTGCGAACATCAGGCCCGCCGATAGCGATAGGACGATGAGCTTCATGATGACTCTCCATTGGAGGTGGGATAAGAGCCTGTTTAGACTCTCTCCATACTCCGCGTTGGGTCGCCGCGACACGCTGAGGTTCGGGCGTCGCGCAGCGCCAGACTGGTGGTCTGGCCAAGCGGCGCGCGGGCCTCAGCGTGTCGCGGCGGCACAACCCGAAGGGCTGAGCCTCAGCGCGGAGCATGGAGAGATGCTAAACAGGCTCTAAGGGGCGGGTGACGGTGGTGTCGGAGGCGATCTGCGCAACGCGTGGTGCGCGAGACACAGCAAACCCAGGTTCGCGAGCACCAGCGCGGTTTTGAACTGTTCGGTGGCGCCGCGCGGCGAGATTTCGGGCAGATTGCTGGTGAATTCGTAGATCGCGACGGCGACGCGCGCGTCGCTGCTCTTGCGCGGCAGGGTGAGGTGCTGCTTGGCGCTGGCGTGGGCGGTGCCGATGCAGGCGGCGAGCGCCAGGATGAGGGCGAGTGAGAAGCGGTTGCGGGACATGTCGGCGATCCATGATGTGAGGGACCATTGCCGAACGGGAGTTGGCCATGCGAACCGGACATGCCATCGCAATTTATTTTCAGGGGTTAGCGATGTCGTTGATTCCGGATGCCGTTGAATCCGGATGTTGTTGAATCCGGATGTCATTGAATCCGGATGTCGTTGATTCCGCCGGCGATGCCGCCGCCCGGGGCGGCGTGCATGGATGACGTCGGTACTCAGCGACGCTGGCCCATGTTCCGGCGCACCACCGTCGGGCTTTCGCGATGGTCATAGCGCGCGCTGGCTGTGGCGGCCGCGTCTTCGAGTGCCTGCGCATTGACGAGCCTGCCGTCCGCAGCCAGTGCATCGGCGCGTATCCGCTGCAAATACGGTTCCATGCGCACATCGCGGAAGCCGGTAACGCGCTTCCAGATCTCTAGTGCGGCGGCGCTTTCTTTCAAGGCTGCGGCGCGATCGTCGCGGGCCAGCGCCACGCTGGCCAGCCCTCCGTGCGCCAACGCGATATGCGCCAGCGCACGACCATCTGCATGCTCGACGATCGTCTCGAACTGCGAGCGCGCTTCATCGATGCGGTCGTTGTCCAGCAGCCAGCGGCCCCAGTTCTCGCGGATCGCCATCACCGGCTGTTCGCTGTCTTGCTGGTATTCCAGATACGCGTCGAGTGAGGTTTTGAGCGTGCGTCCGGCATCCTGGTTGCGGCCGGCGCGTCGATACGCTTCACCAAGATAGCGGCGGGTCAGACGCAATTTGAATGCATGCGAAGCCTGTTTTGCGTAAACGGCAACAGCGGCTTCGAGATACGGAATGGCGACTTCGGGCCGGCCTTCGCTGGAAACCCGCTCGCCGTACAGTTCCTGGACGTTGGCGACCTCCTTCGCGTGGCGACTGTCCTTCGTCAGCAATGGCAGCAACCGCGCAAACTCGCGATGCGCAGCGTCGCGCTGACCTGCAAGATGCAGCGTACGTGCGGCGTTGGCGCGAGGTGCCCATGCGGTCGGAAACCCGGCGCCGGTCGTGCGATCGGCGATGTCGGCGGATTTCCTGAACGACTCGGCCGCTTCGGCGAACTGCCCGATTTGCTGGTATGCCAGCCCCAGATTGCCGTAAAGCGTCTGCAACTCGGCATCGTTTCGATTGGGAAGCGATTCGGCCAGTACGAGCGTCTCGCGATACGTAGCGATAGCGCGCGCATGGTCCAGCTTCATCGACATGTAGAAACCCGCAAGCTCGTGCAAGGCAGTGACATGACCGCGCGAGTGCGGCTGATGCCGGCGATACAGCGAGACGGCGTTTTCAAAGGCGAGGCCCGCTTCGGCGGTTTTGCCGTCTTCGCCCTGCAGCATGTATCCGCGGGCCAGCCACCACTGCGCCCGCAGATGGGGGTCCCGATCACCGGCGGCTTTGAGCAGGCGATCCGCCTCCGCTATGCGCTTCGTGCAGCGTTCGCGATCAGTACTGAAACATGCGCGTTGCGCCGCTTCGACCGCACCGTCAAGGATGTTGGGATGCAGCGGGCCGTAGCGTTCCCGTACTTTTTTCAGTTGCAGCGCCTGCAGCGCTTCATAACGTTCGTCTTCGCCGAGCTGCGCGTAGAGATCCGCAACCGTGCGCAGCAGTTCGATCTGCACATCGGGGTCGTCGGCGAAGCGCGATTCGAGCTTCGCCGCGCCTGCATCCAGCAGCGCTTTCGCGGTGATGCCGCCGTGCGCTTGGTCGGAGACGCTGCGCGGATCGTTCGCGGCGAAAATTTCGATCAGGAAGTCTTTGATAGCGCTGGCTCTTCGCGCTTCCTCGGTCGCCCGTTGTGCTTGCCACAGCACGCCGGTGACACCAGCGGCGAGGGCGAGCGTTAGCGCGCAGGCGACCGCAACGCCCTGCCGGTGCCGACGCACGAATTTGATTGCGCGGCGCCAGCGACCGATGCGCTGCGCCTGGATCGGCTGATGCGACAGATACCTCTGCAACTCCTCCGAAAAGGCATCCGCCGATGCGTAGCGCTCCGCTGGTTCGGGCGACATTGCCTTGACGAGAATGGCATCGAGATCGCCGACGAGTTCGGCGCGACGTTTGCCGGTGACTCGCGTCGATGCCAGCGGCGCTTCGCCGCGCGCTTCGATCATCCTTGCAAGTCGGGAGCGGGTCGGAAACGGGCGCTGCCCCGCCAGCAGTTCGTACAGCATCACTCCCAATGCATACACATCGGTGGCGACTGTGACCGTGCCGCCATCGAGTTGCTCGGGTGCCGCATAGTCGGGCGTGGCGGCGCGGCCGCCGAGTTGGGTCAGGCCGTCGTTATCAGCGTCGTCGTCAATGAGTTTGGCGATGCCGAAATCGAGTAATTTCACATCGCCAGCGGCAGTCACCAGCACATTCGCCGGCTTCAGATCGCGGTGCACGACCAGCCGCGCGTGTGCGGCTTGTACCGCCGCAGCAACCTCGCGCAGCAGAGCCACGCGGTCGCGGGTGGACAGCGCGCGGCGCTCGCAGTGTTCGGTAATCGGCGTGCCTTGCACATATTCCAGTGCCAGCCACGGTTGTTGGCCTTCGCCGACACCGGCGTCGTAGAAACGCGCGATGCGCGGATCGGTCAATCCGGCGAGGATGTCGCGTTCGCGCTGGAAGCGTTCGCGCTGCGCGCCCGCAAGCAGATGGGTGTGCGGCAGTTTCAGCGCGACCTTGCGTTCGTAAGCGCCGTCGGCGCGCGCCGCCAGCCACACCGCGCCCATGCCGCCGCTGCCTAACGGTTGCAGTAATCGCCAGGGACCCAGGCGCATGCCTTCAACGTACGGTGAAGCGATTTCGCCGCCGCTCATCGGCCGCTCCAGCCAACTGTCGTCGCGACGCTCTCCGGTCGAAAGCATCGCCTCCAGCGAAGGTTTGAACTGCGCATCGTTCTCGGGCAATCCGCCGAGCCACGCCGAGCGTTGCCCGGGCTCAAGTTCGAGATAGGCGTCGAGTAGCGCGGAGAACCTTGGCCAGTCGCTTGGCGGGCAGGGCAGGGGCTTCATCTAGGTTCCCGTGAGTGTGCGCCCGCCCGAACGGCATACGAGGCACAAACCGGACAGCGATCTGACGCACGTGTTGCGGCTCGGTTCACTCCAGCATCGACGCCAACAGCAGCCGTGCTTTTTCCCAGTCGCGACGCACGGTGCGCTCGGTCAGTTCAAGCACTTCGCCGATTTCGATCTCAGTCATACCGCCGAAATAGCGCATTTCCACCACCTGGGCGAGGCGCGGCTCCAACTGGGCCAACGATTGCAGCGCTTCATGCACCTGCAGTGCCTCGTCGTCGCCGGCGATGCCGTCGCCGAGTGCGGTATTAAGCGTCAGCATACGTTCGCCGTTGCCGCGTCGCAGCGCGTTGCGTTCGCGCAGTTGATCGACGATCACGGTTCGCATCACCTGCGACGCATAGGCGAAAAAACGTCGCCGCGTGTCCACGTGCAGGATATGTTTGCCTGAGAGCCGCAGCCAAATCTCGTTGACCAACGCGGTGCTGTCGAGCAGCGTTAGCGGACCCGAGCGCGACAGCCGTGCCCGCGCGAGTTTTTTTAGTTCGTCGTAGCTGGCCCCGAACAGCGCGGCATTGTCCACGCCGCCGCTGGCATTGCCTTGATCGATCAGTTCGGTGATGTCGCCCACAGGCATCTCTGGCGCGTTCGGATCAACCTCACAGTAGCCGAATCGTTGCAGCCCCGCTAGCCGATCAGCAAGCGAGTGTGTCGGCTTTCGCCGCGCAAATAAAATCGTTCTCGCTCAAACCGCCGACATCATGGGTAGAAAAGCGCACGACGCAGCGGTTGTAGTGGACGCCGAGGTCGGGGTGGTGGTCTTCGCGATGGGCGACGAAGGCGAGGGCGTTGACGAAAGCCATCGTGCGGTAGTAGTCGGGGAAGACGAAGGTTTTCACCAGCGCGTGGCTGTCTTCGGCCAGTTCCCAGCCGGGGACTTGCGGCATCAGTTCGGCGATGCGGGCCTGAGATAGGCGGTGGTCCTGGCCGCGAAGCGGTAGGCAATGGGCTTGGGCGAGTGGAATGAGGTCGGACATGGGCAGATCCTCTGGGTTAGGGCGCCGAAACTGAACGTTATTCCGTTTGCGTAACGAAAAGCTGACGAGCGCGCGGCGAGTGGCCCGTTAGAATAGCGCCATGATCCAGATTTCCGAATCCGCACAAACCCATTTCCGCCGTTTGATCGAGCGCGAGGCCCTGCCGGGTCTCGGCGTTCGTCTCAGCGCACTCCATCCTGGTACTCCGCGTGCTGATGTGCGCTTGGAATTCGCCGAGCCCGGCGACCTGCAAGGGGACGAATGGTCGATGGATTGCGAGGGCTTCACGCTTTGGCTCGATGCGAGCAGTGTGAGCTTCCTCGACGGCGCCGAGATCGACTACACCCAGCAGCAAACCGGCGGGCAACTGCAAATTCGCGCGCCGAAGATCAAAGGCGTGGTGCCGGGTGAAGCCGCCTCGCTGGTCGAGCGCGTGCGCTGGGTGGTTGAGCATGAAGTCAACCCACAGCTCGCCCAGCACAAAGGCCACGTCTCGGTGCAGGAAGTGACCGCTGATGGCGTGGTGATCCTGAATTTCGGTGGCGGTTGCCACGGCTGCGGCATGGCCGATGTCACGCTGAAGCAAGGCATCGAGAAGACGCTCTTAGAGAAAGTTCCGGGGGTGATCGCCGTGCGCGACGCGACCGACCATGCCAGCGGAGCGGCGCCCTACATCGCACGTTCGGTCTGAAGGCCCGAGCGCCCCGCGTGTTCAGCGCCGCGGAGTTGATCGAAGCGCTCGAAACCCGCTATCGGCGGCGCTTTCCGCTGCATGCGGGCCGGCCGTTCGGCGCGTTTCCGCCGACATGGCGGCAGTGGTTCCTTTCGATCCAAGAACGCGTCGGCGCCGTCACCGGTGCGCCGGCGCAGGACTTCATCGCGATCCTCGCGAAACGTCCTTTGCGCACGCCGCCCAGAGCGCCGACCGAAGTGGGCCGCACCCAGGCCATGCTGCGCTTGCTGCTGCGCCAGCAGTGGGAGGCGGGCCTGCGCGAAGATCGCGCAATGCGACGTTTCGCGGCGGCGGTGTCAGCGCTGACGCATGTGTGCTTTATCGCACTGCTGGTGTGGGTAGCGATCATTGCAATCGAGTACACGCCAAAAAAAGAAGACGCGGCCGGCGAAGCGGTGCAAGTGGAATACATCGGCGAGGGTACGCCCGAGGACACCGGTGGCGGCCCCGCCCAGGGCACGGACGAGGCGCAACCGCCCGCCAGCGCATCGGTCGCTGTCTCGACGCCAGCGCCAGTTCTACCCACACCCGAGTCTTCAGTCGCGCCGCAGCCGACCGCTGCCGCAGAACAGCCGCCAACTGCGACCGAACCGACACCGGAGCCTCCGCTTCCTTCACCACCTGTGGCGGCACAGCCGCTGGTCGTGACCGAGCAGCGCACGCCGATGCAGGAGGAACCCGTTTTTGCATTGCCGCCGCCGCAGGTGCGCGCGGCACCGACCGCCGCGCGCGCGCTAGCGGTGCCGCAACTCAGCACCCAGGCGGCCGAGATCGAAATGATCGAGCCACGCCCGCCGGTACGCGCGCTCGAGCGACGCGCAACGGCGCGCACGCCGACGACGCCGGAACTGCGCGTGACCGAGATCGAGATGTTCGAACCGCTGCCCGCCGTGCAAGCGCGGACGCCGGTGCCGCGCGCGCCTTCGCCGCAGTTGCGCACGCCGGATCTGCGCGCTGCACCGAGTGAGATCGCGCTGCGCGAGCCGGCGCCAGCAGCGACGCGGCCAGCTCCGTCTGCGGCGACTGCGAGCCCTGCGACTGCGAGCCCTACGACGGCACGCCCTACGACGGCAGAGTCTCGTCCTGCACCGGCATCGCCTTCCTCTGGCGGTGCTGCGCCGATGCCATCGAGCACCTCGGGCGGGCGTGCCGCAGCACTGCCCGGTGCGCGACCCGCGACAGCCGGCGCAGGCGTCGGCCCTACCACCACCGCGCGACCGGGCGGATTGCCCAGCCCGCGTCGCGGCGACGACTGGGACACTGCGGCCCAGAACCGCCCGGGCAGTTCCACTGCCGGCCGCAGCACAGGGCCGGGCCTGTTCAACCCGGACGGCAGCATTCGTCTACCGTCAGGGACCGGCCAAGCCGGCGGCGGGTTGCCGCCGGGCACGATCACCGAAGATTTCGAGAAAATCGATCGCATGGGCACGTGGCTGAAACGCCCGCCAGTCGATTACACCCCCGGCCGGCTCGAACGTTTTTTTGTGCCGAGCGGAACGCTGTTGGAAGAATGGGTGCGGCGCAATATCCGCGAAGTCTTCGTGCCGATTCCCGGTTCGAGCAAACGCATCGTTTGTAAAGTCTCGCTATTGCAAGCTGGCGGCGGTTGCACGATCGATGATCTGAATCTGCGCGACCAAGAGGCGGAAGCGCGCAAGCCGCCGGATGTGCCGTTCAAACCCGATTTGCAGGAAGATCAGGGTGGTTTGAAGAAATAAGTCGCTGCAGCAATAAAAACGGGAGCCTTTCGGCTCCCGTCGATGTCGTCACTAGCGAAACGATTGTTCGTCGATCGGTCGTCGATCGGTCGTCGATCGGTCGAAATCGGCGAGTCTTGCCGAGATCAGTTGACGCCGTCGAGATCGCCCAGGTCGCTTGCCTGCGCGGCGAAATACGCGGACACATCGGCGATGGCTTGATCGTCGAACTTGCCGGACGTGCTCAGGGCCTTGGTGTGTGAGCCCATCAGCGCGTGATCGCGGCCGCCATCCCGGTAGGCTTGAATCGAGTGGAACAAATAATCCTGGTACTGGCCGGCGAGGATCGGCGCAGCCATGTCCTTGCTGGGGGCATTGCCCTTATCGCCATGGCAGTCGACGCAGGATTGAAGCCCGGCGATCTTTTCTTTCGACAGCTTCTCGCCGCGGGCGGCGTCGCCGTCTTTGGGCGAGATGTGGCTGAACTCTTTCGGGCGCGCTTCGCCCTCTTTGGCGGCTTGGTCGGACTTCGGCGCGCACGCGACGAGAGCGACGCTGGCAACCAGCGCAAGAGCAAGGGCGGAGGCGTGCGGGAGGAGGCGCTTCGACATAAGGGCTGCGCTCACTTCTTCTTCTTCAGGCTGGAGAGATATGCGGAGATGTCGGCGAGATCCTGTTCGGAGAAACTCTGCGCCTGCGCCTGCATGGTCGTATGCTTGCGAGTGCCTTGCTTGTAGGCTTTCAGGGCAGCCAGCAGGTATTCGTTCGTTTGACCGGCGATCTTCGGCACGTAGTACGTCGGATAGGCGTTTTTGTAGCCGGTCACGCCATGGCAGCCCTGGCAGGTGTACGCCAACGATTTGCCGCGTTCGGCCGAACCAACCACCGCTGCGGCGGCAGAGGTGGTGGCCTTTACTTCGGGTGTACTGCCGCCGGTCGCATTGGTTTGTGCAGCAACATCGGTAGTCAGTGCCAGCGAAGCCGCGACCGTAAGGCAGCCGGCAATGCACAGATTTCGATACAACGATCGCATCATGTCAGGGTCCGCAAGTTCGAGAGTCGTCGCGCCGATGGGTCGCTTTGGCGCAATCCCGACAGTATAGCGTGAGGCAACGCTGGCGAGCAGTGGGCGATGACGATTCGCATGGAGTCGAGGTGGAGTCGACATGGGCCCGCTGACATGGGTTGCTAAGAGCCTGTTCAAAGTCTCCGCATGCACCGCGCTGAGCTTATGGGCGTACGGAGCAAGGAGGAGCGAGGACGTGGACGTCCGTCCACGACCGAGCGAGGACGCTGCGCCGTGCGCCCATAGGCTCAGCCCTTCGGGTTGCGCCGCAGCGGGCCGCCACCGCCCGCGCGTCGCGTTACCAAACCGGCAGTGAGGCGCCGCGCGCCCCCCCCCCCCCGGCGGGGCCCGGCGGCGCAACCCGCTGTATGCGAAGACATTGTACAGGCTCATAGAAACAAGCGTTAGTTTTACGCCCCGGGTTTTGAGGCGGCCGTAGTCGGAATTGTAGGCGCAGG
>JANMGT010000095.1:0-18245 GCA_031374725.1 Lysobacteraceae bacterium
GCCTTTGGCCACCATCGACACCCGCATTCCGCGCAGCCACGGGCCGGATTCGCTGCCCTCGGTCCAGACGATGTGGGCGACCCCGTCGCGCAGGGCGATCTTGGGGAAGCCGCTGCTGCGGCCAGTGCCCGCGACCTTCGCCAACTCGATCTGTTGCAAGCGCTTGCTGAGCTCCGGCGTGTAGCGCGCGAGCTGCAGCGATTGCCGGCCGGACTGCTCGCGCATCCACAGCACCCAGGCCTGATTCGCATCCATCGCGATCGCGACCCGACCCAGCACCGCATCGCCTTCATCGACCACGACCGGCGCGGCGAAGCTGGCGCCACCGTCGGCGGAGGTGGCGATTTTGACCGCTGGACGATCGTTCGCGGCGGTGTACCACGCGACGACGGCACGGTCGCCGCGCGCAGCGACCGCCGGACCGTTGACCGGGCAAGCTGGCATTTTCCAGTCGTCGGCGTGCACGCGCTTGGGCGCGCTCCAGGCCTTGCCGTCGAAGCGCACGGCGTAAATATCGCGGATTTCATCGTCGCTACGGTCGCGATAGACCAGCAGCGCGCCGTTCGCAGTCGCAGCGGCGGAGGTTTGGCAGCAGTCGCAGGTGCGCGCGTCGAGCACGCTCTCCGCAGATGGGGTCATCTGCGCGTCGAACACCGCAGCGCGCAGGGTCATCGCGCCTCCGCCATGGCCGTCATGGCCGGCATGCTGATCAGCATGCTCATCGGCGGGCTGCTCGGCAGTGGTCTGCGCGCCGGTCTTCGCGACCGTACTTGCCTGCGCCGGGTCCGCGGTTTCGCGGCCATCCAGCCAGGCCACGCCAAGCGTGTTGTCGCTCTGCGGCCAGAACGCAACGAAACCGTGCTCGGTGGTGGTGCGGTCGCTGTGGACCTGCCGGATCGCGCTCCAGTTCATACCGTGGTCGAGCGAACGCACCAGCTTGATGTCGTAGGCGTAGGGTGCATCTGCCGATTTCTGCAGCCAGTGGACCCACAGCGCGCGGTCGGCGGTGGCGGCGATATGCGGCGTGTCCGCCCAATTCACGAACAGCGCGTTGCCGACGACCACGGTGCGCGGGCCCTCCCAGTGTTCATCGGCATACCACTCGGCCATTTGCAGCGCGGGACGACGCCCGGCGGCGGCGCTGATCCACGTGAGCAAGATGCGGCCATCGGGCGCGGCGGTGAGATCCGGCTGCCCGGCGCCGTCTTGCGTGGGCAACGGCCAAGCCTCAATGCGCTGTTCGCCGATCAGCGTCGGCGCGGGCGGCGGCGCGGCGCTACAGGCGAGCAGCAAACTGGAAGCCAGAGCGAGGAATACGAGGCGAGTGGTGGTGTGCATCGGCGTAGAGTACGCCAAGCGCATCGCACAGGCCTGCGCAGCGAATCCCGCGTGAGCGACCCCGCACGAGGTCCGCGCTCAGCGCATGACCGCCTTACGCGACGCGATGCGCGCGCGGGCCTCGGCGGTGGCGCGCAAGGCGATGGTCAGCTGTCGCGAACGCGCCGCCCACAGCGCTAACAGGCAGCACAGCAACGGGACAGCGAACAGCGTCGCCCAGGGAAAATGGGGGCTGGGCACCGCCACCTGCGGGGCGAACGATATGTAGTGAACCTCGGCGATGGCCGTCGATTCCGAGGCCAACGCCCACTGCGGCGCGCGATAGACCCGACCCGCGACCTCATAGCGATAGGTGGTCAAGGTGCCGTCGAGCCCCTGGTCGAGCAGACCGATGCCGGTGCCGGACGTTAACGGCGGCAATAATTCCCAGGTATCGGCCGATACGCGTCGGCCTTCGACCGAATCCCAGGCATGGCTCATCAACACGCCGAAGCCGTATACGAACGACGTCAAGCCCATCACCGCGATCAAAAACAGCGTCAACACACGCAGCACGTTCTACCTCATCAAAAAAAGCCAGTGCCCTCCTGCTCCGTGGCGTCGTCGCCGGCTCAAGCCGGTCGGCGCGCAAACCGGCATCCTCGCCGACTAAAATCATATTGCAAGGCTGTCGAAAGACAGCCTGTCGAAAACCAGCCTGTTGAACACCAGCCTGTTGAACACCAGCCTGTCGAAAACCAGCCCAGTCGCGCGGCCCTGAAAAACCAGCGGCTCGAACAACGCATATGGCGTGGGTTGTTCAACCACCTGGTTTTCAACAACCGAGTTTTCAGCAACTTGGTTTTCAGCAACCAATGTATGCCGCACTGCGGGCCCCACCGCAGCGACCGCGAACGCCCACCATCCGCGCCTTTGCGTTTGGCCTTATGCCACAGAACTCTGTCGATGCCGGGTCAGATGCACCAATAACAGCGAAATCGCCGCCGGGGTCATCCCCGGAATGCGCTGCGCCTGACCGATGGTCTGCGGCCGCACCCGGCCGAGTTTCTGCTGCACCTCGGCCGACAGGCCGCGGACCGCAGCATAGTCGAAATCGGCCGCGATCTCGGTGTGCTCGTGGCGCTGCTGGCGCGCAATCTCCTCACGCTGACGAACCAGATAACCAGAATACTTCGCGTCGATCTCGACCTGTTCGGCAACATCGGCCGCGTCCACGCCGGGGCCGAGCGTCGGTACGGTCATCAACGCGGTGTAGTCGATCTCAGGCCGTCGCAACAAATCCAGCGCGTGGGTTTCGCGGCTTAGGTCGATGCCCAGCGTGGCCACGGCCTCGCGGCCGAGGGCGTTGTTCGGCGACGCCCAGACGCCGCGCAGGCGCTCGGTTTCGGCGACGACGGCGTCGCGCTTGCGGGCGAAGCGTTCCCAGCGCGCGTCGTCCACCAGGCCCAACCGCCGCCCGGTTTCGGTCAGGCGCAGGTCGGCGTTGTCCTCGCGCAGCAGCAGCCGGTACTCGGCGCGGCTGGTGAACATGCGATACGGCTCGGTGGTGCCGTGGGTGATCAGATCGTCGATCATCACCCCGATATACGCCTCGTCGCGGCGCGGCGACCACGCCTGCGCGCCGCGCACATGGCGGGCCGCATTCAGACCGGCGATCAGGCCCTGCGCGGCGGCCTCCTCGTAGCCGGTGGTGCCATTGATCTGGCCGGCGAAAAACAATCCGGCGATCGCCTTGGTTTCGAGCGAGTCCTTCAAGCCGCGCGGATCGAAGAAGTCGTATTCGATGGCGTAACCGGCGCGGGTGATGTGCGCCTGCTCGAAGCCGCGAATGCTGCGCACCAGATCGAGCTGCACATCGAACGGCAGCGATGTTGAAATGCCGTTCGGGTAGATCTCGGCCACATCGAGGCCTTCGGGCTCGACGAAAATCTGGTGCGAAGCCTTTTCGGCGAAACGCACCACCTTGTCTTCGATCGACGGGCAATAGCGCGGGCCGATGCCTTCGATCTGGCCGCTGTACAACGGCGAACGGTGCAAGGCGCTGCGAATGATCTCGTGGGTGCGCTCGGAGGTATGCGTGATCCAGCACGGCACCTGACGCGGATGGTCGGCCGTGCTGCCCATAAACGAGAACACTGGACGCGGCACGTCGCCGGGCTGGCGCTCCATCACGCTGTAGTCGAGCGTGCGGCCGTCGATCCGCGGCGGCGTGCCGGTCTTGAGCCGATCGACGACAAACGGGCGTTCGCGCAGCTTCGCGGCGAGCGTGGTCGCCGGGGGGTCGCCCATCCGGCCGGCGGCGTAGTGGGTTTCGCCAATGTGAATCTTGCCGGCCAGAAAGGTGCCGGCGGTCAGCACCACGGCCGGCGCCAGGAAACGCAGGCCGGTTTGGGTCACTGCGCCGCGAACGGCGTCCTGCTCGATGATGAGATCGTCCACCGCCGACTGGAACACGGTCAGATTCGGCTGCGACTCGACCGCGTGGCGGATGAAACCGCGATAGAGGTTGCGATCGGCCTGACAGCGCGTTGCGCGCACAGCCGGGCCTTTGGAGGCATTCAAGCGGCGCCACTGAATGCCGGCGGCATCTGCGGCCCGGGCCATCACGCCACCCAGCGCATCGATTTCCTTGACCAGATGGCCCTTACCGATGCCGCCGATGGCCGGGTTGCAGCTCATCGCGCCGACGGTTTCGATGTTATGGGTCAGCAGTAGCGTACGCGCGCCGCTGCGCGCGGCCGCGAGCGCGGCTTCGGTGCCGGCGTGGCCGCCGCCGATGACGATGACATCGAAGCTATAAAAGGTGTGGTTCATTACGGTATCTCGAATGCGCTTGCTGGCGGCGACGCGGTATACGGGCGGCTATTGTCGCCGCGCCGCGTGGCGCATGCCATCACCCGTCGTGCCTATTTGGGAAAGCGGCGAGGGCGCGCGATCCAACGACAGGCGAACCAGCATGGCGGCGCGCCTGTAGTCTTTCAACGCAAAGCCGTGCATCCGCGAATTCGGTGAGGCGATACATTTGCTGATGCCGCTCGGCGTGGTGGCGGCTTCGATCGCACAAATTCGATCGCACAAGACGAACTCAGCGCAGGCGATCGCGGTGCGGCGATATCGCGCCGCGACTTGTTATCAAGCGCACAGAACCGGTTATTTCTCGGGGAAATCCGACAAAACCGGAAAAGAAGTTGCACCAGGAGTGAGGTGCGCGCGGAAGTTGGCACGCTACCTGCTTATACCTAAAGGCACTCAACGCGGCATGCGCGGAAGCGCAGGCTGGGGTGGAACAGGGCTGGCCACGTGCGCGTTGAGGTAGCCAGGGGTCGAATGTCGGGGGACATTCGACCCCTTCTTTTTGCGTGTCGTTTCTAAAACTGCGACGCAATTATCAAATTAGCTGCCAACGCTATCAAATTAGCTGCCGACGCTATCAAATTAGGTGCCGACGCCCGACGGAGATGCGGAACAGGGGGGATCCGTGATTCCCCGCCGGGGTCGGCGATGGTGTACCGGTTGCGTCGCAATCCGACGTATCCGGTCATGCGCGGTAAGCTTGCGACCAATTTTGTCTGTTGGCAAGCGTTTTTGTCACTCCGGTTCGGGACGGGTTTCTCGTTCCGAAGTTTCCGGTCGCTGCCGCGGTGCAGGGGCTTGGCGGAATTCCGGCGGATCCTGGCTCTGTTCGACACGTCGCGGCGGCATCGGCACCGGACGGGGCGGTGGCGGTGCTTCCGCACGCGGTTCAAATCCGCCTTGCGAAGGCGATGGTCGGGCAAGAACCATCCGCGGCGCCGTTTCCGAGGTCTCTGGCCGCGCTGGACGCACCCGAGGCATCGAACCATTCAAGATGCGCGGCGCCGTGGATATCTCCGGCACCGGGCGTCCGAGATCCTGTAACCGCCTCCCAGGAACATCCTCGCGCTCGACCAGCCGGGGCGGGCGGCGTTCGCCAGGCGGCGTAGTGCCCGGCGGCGGATCCAGCTCGCCCGGGGGCCGCTGCTGCGGTGGGCGCTGCTGCGGTGGGCGATGACGGTCGTTGCGATGGCCGTAGTACTGGTAAGGCCGATGCAGATCATAGGGATAGCCGTGGCCATACCCGTAGCCATACCCGAAATACCAGTACGGAAACCCGTAACGACCGAAGGCGCCATCACCGAATCCGTAGCCGATGCGGCTGGACCAGCCCCCGTCGCGGCGATAGCCGAAGCGGTCGTAATACGGGTCGTAATAACGATCGTAGTAGGGGCCGTAATTGCCGCCGTAGGTGTAGTCGTAGCGGTCGATCGACGGCTCGGAATAGTAATAGTCATCGCTATTGGCATCGGCACCGTACTCGTAGACGGTAATGCAGCCGCTGAGGCTGAGGGCGAGCGCGGCAGCGATGAGGATTCGATGGAACATGACGCACCCCCTGATAGAAGACGGAATAAGCGATTGATTCGATTCTAGCCCCGAAGCAGCCGGCGCATGGGTAGAGCATCGGCCCAGCGCGTTGAATCTACACTTAAGGCGACGCTGAATATGTCCGCGAATCGCACACGCAAGCGATTGCCGCATCGGCGGACAGCCAAAGAGGTCGCGGCTCGACCACAGAAGCGCCACCCTAGCCGGTGGCGAGAATTCCGCGGATGCGAAACATCGCGCTGGGACCAGCGTCCGCATCGCAACGCTCGCCCTGCGCAGCCGGGGCTGTCAGCATGCGTCACTGCAACCGTTGGCATCGCCGCATCTCCGCCCTGAGGATCGCTTCACGATGACTGCTTCACGATGACTGCTTCATGATGACGGCCTCACGATGACACTTCACCGTGCCTCCGGCCGCTGGCGGCTCGGTTTGGGCTTGAGCGCAGCGACCGCTGTGTTCTGGGCCACCCTGCCGCTGGCGCTGAAGCTATCGCTAGAGCGCGTGGATGCGATCACTCTGACCTGGTTTCGCTTCGTCGTTGCCGCGCTCGCCACCGGCCTGTGGTTAGGGTGGCGCGGACAATTGCGCAGCTACACAAGCCTCGGTAACCGCCAGCGCGGCTGGCTGGTATTGGCCGCAGCGATGCTATTGGGCAACTACGTGTTTTATTTGCTCGGGGTGCGCGACACCTCGCCGGCCAACGCGCAGTTGTTGATTCAGCTCGCGCCGCTGTTGATGGCGCTGGGCGGGATTCTCGTGTTCGGCGAACGCTTCGGCCGCGCGCAGTGGCTCGGCATGGCCTTGCTCGCGCTTGGGTTATGGCTGTTTTTCGACGATCAGCGCCAGCGCAGCATGAGCGCCGATTACGGCACCGGCTCAGCCTGGGTGATTCTGGCGGCGGTGGTCTGGGCGGTGTACGCGCTGCTGCAGAAACAGCTGCTGATGCGCTTGAGCGCGATGCAGATCATGTGCGCGATCTATGTATTGGCGGCACTGGCGCTAACGCCGTTCGCGCAGCCGCGCGCGCTGCTCGCGCTCGATCCGCTGCACGTCGCATTGGTGCTGTATTGCGCGGCGAATACGATCGCGGCGTATGGCGCCTTCGCCGAAGCCTTGGCGCATTGGGAAGCGTCGCGGGTGTCGGCGATCCTCGCGCTCACGCCGCTGTTGTGCATCGCCACGATCGCAATAGCGCACGCGCTCTGGCCGCAGCTTGTCGCTGCCGAGCGTATCGGCAGCATCGGCTATCTCGGCGCTGGGTTGGTGATCGTCGGGTCGTTGACCGTGAGTCTGCTGGGGCGGCGCAAAACCCGCGAATGACTGCGCGGCGTCGGCGCAAGCATTCGTGCCGACGTGCGTTCGCATCGGCCGCGCGCGCCGGGCGCGCTCCTCCACCGGCGGCGAACCTCCACCGCTGCCTGTTACGATGTACGGCATGCAGATTCCATCGCCGCCCGCGCTGCCGGCCTTCACCGATGTGCTCGCCGCGGCCGCGCGGATCGCGCCGCACGCGCACGTCACGCCGGTGCTGCGTTCGCATTCGCTCGACGCCATCGCCGGCTGCGAACTGTTCTTCAAATGCGAGAATCTGCAGCGCGCCGGCGCATTCAAATTCCGCGGCGCCTGCAATGCGGTATTCGCGCTGGACGATGCCGACGCGGCGCGCGGCGTGGTCACCCAGAGCTCCGGCAATCACGGCGCGGCGCTCGCACTGGCATGTAAGATTCGCGGCCTTGCGCTCACCGTGGTAGTGCCCGAAGGCGCGCCCGCAGTGAAACTCGCGGCCATCGCCGATGCCGGCGCGCGCATCGTGCGCTGCGCGCCGACCATGGCCGCGCGAAACGCGGCGACCGACGCCTTGCTCGCGGATACCGACGCGGTCTTGATCCATCCCTTCGATAACGCGCAGGTGATCGCCGGGCAAGGCACCGCGGCGCTGGAACTGCTGCGCGAATGCGGCGACTTGGACGTATTGCTCACTCCAGTCGGCGGCGGCGGGCTGCTCTCGGGCAGCGCACTGAGCGCACGGGCGCTACGGCCGCAGATCGCGATCTTGGGCGCCGAGCCGACCGGCGCGGCCGATGCGCACGTATCGCTGCAAGAAGGCCGCTGCATCACCGACCGCATCGCGAATACCGTCTGCGATGGCCTGCGCGGCCATCTCGCGCCGCGCACGCTGCACCTGCTGCAGCGGCATATCGACCGCATTCTTCTGGTCGAAGACGCGCGCACGATCGAAGCGATGCGTCTGCTGTGGGAACGTTTGAAAGTGGTGATCGAGCCCTCCGGCGCGATCGGATTAGCTGCAGTGCTGAGCGAACGCGAGCGCTTCGCAGGCAAACGCGTCGGGATCGTACTGTCCGGCGGTAACGTCGATCTCGATGCCCTGCCTTGGCGGATGCAGGCATGAGCCGGCAGGCGCGCCTGCGCGAGCCCCCGCGCGCAAGCAGGCGCGCAAGCAAACGCGCGCGGCGGCGAATCGGCGTCTTCGGCTGGTTATGGCGCGCATGTTCGCTACTGCTGTTGTGGTTGATCGGCGTCGCGTCCTACATCGCTTATGTCGGCAATCGCGACGACGCGGCTGCGGCCGATGCCATCATCGTGCTCGGCGCCGCCGCTTACGATGCGCGCCCCTCGCCCGTCTTCGAGGAACGTATTCGCCACGGCATCGCCCTCTACCGTCGCGGTCTGGCGCCGAAGCTGATCTTCACCGGCGGTTTCGGCGGCCGCGGCGCGCGGTTTTCCGAATCCCAGGTGGGTCGTCGCTACGCCATTCGCGCCGGCGTTCCGGCGAACGCGATCTTGATCGAAACCCAATCGCGCAACACCCACGAAAATCTCGACCAAGCCGCGCTGCTGATGCGCGGGCACCGTCTGCGTCGCGCGATCGTGGTCAGCGATCCGCTGCATATGTCGCGCGCGCTACGCCTATGCGACAACATCGGAATCGTTTGTCTTGGGTCGCCGACGCCGACCACGCGCTACCGCAGCATCGGCACGCGCTGGCGATTCATGCTCAACGAAGTGTATTTTTTTCACCGCGATTTGTTCATCAAGCCCTGATGAGCGCTTGGTCACACGGCCAATCGCTTGTTTAGAGCCTGATTAGAGCCTGTTTAGAATTCCGGCATACTCCGCGCGGAGCCGGAAACTTGAAAAACAGCCAAGCGCAGCGCATTTTTCGACAATCCGCCGAGCCATAGCGACGGCTACCCCCAGGAGCTTCACGATGATCATCGACGGCACCCGCGCACACGACCGCGCCACCGCACTCATTCTGGATTACTACGCAGCGTTCAATCGCGGCGACTGGAGCGGCATGGTCGACCTGCTCGCCGACGATGTCATCCACGACCTCAATCAAGGCGTGCGCGAAACCGGTCGCGATGCGTTCGCCGCATTTCTTGCGCGGATGGCGCATAGCTACCGCGAACAGTTACGCGATATCGTCGTGCTGGCGTCGCAGGACGGACTGCGCGCGGCAGCAGAGTACGTCGTGCATGGCGAGTATCTCATTGCCGACGAAGGGCTGCCGCCCGCCCGAGGCCAGCGCTACTCGCTGCCGGGCGGCGCGTTCTTCGCGCTGGGCGACGGCAAGATCGCACGCGTCAGCAATCACTACAACCTGCAGGATTGGATCGCCCAAGTTCGGTAAATGCTGCGCTACGCGCTTCGGTAAACGCAGCGCTAAGCACTTCGGTAAATGCTGAGGTAAGCGCTGCGATAAGCGCTGACGCGGCGATAAAGCCCCGCGTCTACGTACACGCGACTTATGGCGCAGTCGCGCGCGTGGCGCAGTACGCCTGCGCTTCATCGGCAACGGCGCCGCAAGCCGACCGCGTAGGAAAGCCTTGTTTTTCGCAGAGCGCGCCCTGCCAGCGCAGCGTGGCTTCGCGATCGGCCCGCCGCGGCGCATCGCGGCAAAACGCGGCGGTCGGTGTCGCGCTGCGCAAACAGCCTTCGATCCACGGCCGGCTGTGGATGCCCGCTGTGCCAGCACGGCTATCGCGTAGCCGTGCAAGCGCCTGCTCGACACATTCCGCATCACGCAGGCCCTTCCCGGCAGCCGCACCCTGTTGCAGTGCGTCGCGATCGACATCGACCCAACCCTCGCGAAGGCCGCTCACGAACGCATAGAACACCACCGCGACCAGAACGATCAGTACAGGCGGCTCAAACAAACCGCAACCGCAATGTTAAACGTGCGGCTCATGGCGACGATGCCCGCGCTTGGCAATGCACTTGGATTTCGCCGACGGTGCCGCCGCAGGTGGAATCGCGCGACAACCCGTGCTTCGCGCACGTCGCGGTCTGCCAGCGAATCGAACCGACGATATCGTCGGTGCGCGGCACGTCCTGACAGAACCGCTCCGTCGGCGTCGCGCTCTGCAAGCAGCCTTTGAACCAGAACCGCGCGCCCATGCCGACGAAGCCGTCGCGGCCATCGCGATGACGCGCGATCACGTCCTTTACGCATTCGACATCGCGCATCGACTTCCCGGCTTCGATACCCTCTTGCAGCGTATCTCGACCCTTCGCGATCCATTCGTCTTTATGATCGCTGACGAATTTGAAGAATGCGAGTGCGGCGAGCGCGATCAACAGTAGGCCGCTGAGGCCGACGATGAGGAAAATTTTGAGGGTACGACGCATACGCTGGCCTCTTTCGCTAGTACGGACCGGATGTGCTTGCGCACGCATATGCAGCAGCGACTCTCCGCTGCGGTTGCGAGTCGGCACGGTTGTCGATATTCGATAGCGCTACAACTCCAACGCTTCGGCGACTTCGCGCGGATGGGTCATGTGCAGATGATGGCTACCGGGCAGGATGCGGCAAACGACATCGAGGACGCAGGCGACGCGCGGATCGCGCAGCGAAGGCGGCAAGTACGGCGGGTATGGGTCGGCCATCACGATGCGTGTGGGGCATTCGATCGCGCGCAAGCAATCGCGGATTTGGCCTTCGGTCATGCGTACCGCCGTCGGCAGGGTGAGCCGCGCGTCGCTGCTCCAGGTGTAGCCGTCGTCCACCGGGCGCACACCGCGTTGCACGATCGCTTGGGCAGAGACTTCATCCAGGGTCGTCACGCTGGTGTACATGCGCGCCTGCACGCCGGTGGCGATATCCGAGAACACGCGTTTGCGCGAGAGATGAAGACTGCGGCGTTTGCTGAGCGCATCGCGCAGGCGCTGGCTGCTGCCTTCCTCCTGCCCTGCCAGCGGGCCCAGCGCTTCGATCAGATGCAGCGATGCCACGCGTTCCGGCGCCGCTGCAGCAAGCAAACTGGACAGCGCGCCGCCCATCGAATGGCCGAGCACGGCGAAGCGCGTCCAGCCCAGCGCATCGGCAGCGGCCAGGATGTCGAGAATCGCGCTAAACGGCGTGTATTCCGCTACTTCGGGATAATGAAAACTCTGGCCATGGCCGGGCATATCCAGCGCGACCAAGTGATAGTGCGCCAGCAGCGGCGCCATTGGCAGAAAGCTTGCAGCGTTGTCGAGCCAACCGTGCAGCGCCAGCAGCGGCGGACGCGTGTCGTGGTGTTGAGCCGCATCGCCGAGATCGCTGGCGACATCACCAGCGATCGCGCGATTGGTCAACGCGCCGAACCGTCCGCGCGGCGTGTCGATATCGATATCGCGAAGACTGTCTAGCCGCATCCCCGTACTCACGCTTGCGCGCCTGTGTGGACGTTCGCCGTCGCGCCGTCGCGCGCGCGCCGCACGCACGCCGTCAGCGCCTGCGCATGCGCATCGTCGCTGTTGAGGCAGGGGATGTAACGCAAGGCTTCGCCGCCGTGTTCGCGGAATAGCGCAGCGTTCTCCATCGAAATTTCTTCCAGCGTTTCCAGGCAATCCACCGCGAAGCCGGGGCACACCACATCCAGCGTTTTCACGCCTTGCGCGGGCAGCGCTTCGAGCGTTTTGTCGGTGTAGGGCTGCAGCCAGGGTTCGCGGCCGAAGCGGGATTGGTAGGTCATCAGGAACTGCTCCGGCGCCAGGCCCAGTTCGGCGACGATCGCGTCCACGCTAGCGCGACACTGCGCGGCATAGGGGTCGCCGGCATCGACCAAACGCTGCGGAATGCCGTGGAAGGAAAACAGCAGGCGGTCGGCGCGGCCGTGTTCGTCCCAATGGCGGCGAATGCGGCCGGCGATGGCGCTCACCCAGGCCGGTTCGCGGTAATAGTCGTCGATGACGCTGAAATCGACAGCGTCTTTGTACGGCGCCTTGTCTTTCAGCGCGTCGATCGCATCGGCGACCGAGGCCGTGGTCGTTGTCGAATACTGCGGATACAGCGGCAGCACCACGATCTTGCGCACACCTTCGCGAAACATCCGCTCAACGACCGCTGGCACGGACGGGTTGCCGTAGCGCATCGCCCATTCCGCGCGCATCTCGGGCAGATGCGGCTGCATCGCGGCGGCGAGGTTGCGGGTATGCACCGCCAGCGGCGAGCCGCCGTCCATCCACACCTCGGCGTATTTCTTCGCCACCTTCGGTCCGCGCAGCGGCAGGATGATGAAGTGCAACAGCGGACACCAGAGCCAGCGGCTCAGCGGCACTACGCGGTAATCGTGCAGGAATTCGGCCAGATAGCGGCGCACGGCGGGCGCGGTGGGCGCATCGGGCGTGCCGAGGTTGACTAGCAATACGGCGGTGTCGCTGGGGGCGGTGTCGCGGGGGATGGGATCGTGGGGAGCGGTCGTGGTCATAGCCGCATAGGATGACAGCCGCGCGCGGCGGCGTCAGCGTCGTGATCGACGTTTGGGACATTGAACCTTGGGAGATGGCCAGGGTCGGACGTACGATAGGCACCTCGCCGCAGGCCTGCCGTGCCGGCTCGATTCATCCTTGACCCGCTAGGCTGCGGGCTTCCCCCGCCGGAGTCCTTTCATGTCCACACGCTCCATGTCCACACGTTCTTATCGCCTCGCTCCGCTCGCCGCAGCGGTGCTATCGGTCGCGCTCGCGGCCGCCGCGCATGCCGGCCCACGCGAAGACGCCCAGGCCGAGAATGCCGCGCGCGTGCTCACGGAAATCCAGGCGATCCCCGAATCGGCCATCCCCGACAAACTGCTCGATGAGGCCAAAGCGATCGTCATCGTGCCCGATACCGTCAAAGCGGGCCTGATTCTCGGCGGTCGCCGCGGTCGCGGCTTGCTCGCGGTACGCACGCCCGATGGCGATTGGTCCAATCCCAGCTTCGTCACCCTCACCGGCGGCAGCATCGGCCTGCAGGTCGGCGTGCAATCGGCCGACGTGGTGCTGGTGTTCCGCAGCGAACGCGGCCTGGATTCGATCGTCAACGGCAAATTCACCCTTGGCGCCGATGCCGGCGTCGCCGCCGGACCGATGGGCCGCAATGCCGCCGCCGCCACCGATGGCCAGATGAAGGCTGAGATTTGGTCGTGGTCGCGTGCCCGCGGCTTGTTCGCGGGCGTGGCCCTGGACGGCGCGGTGCTGTCGATCGACGACAAAGCCAACGAAGCCGTTTACGGCCAGGACACCACGCCGCGGATGATCTTCGAGGACCGTGCGCCGCAGGCCGCGCCAGCGTCAGTGGCTCGTTTCCGCGACTTGCTGGCGCAGGCCAGCGCCGGCGCCGGCCAGCGCCGCAGCGACGACGCGGCCCCCGCATCAATACAAGCAGCACCAATACAAGCCGCACCGATGCAAGCCGCATCAATGCAAACAACACCCGCCGACGCAGCCCAGCAGCAGACATTTCAAACCGTGGACACCCCGGCCAAGGCCGAGCCTTTGCCGTAACCAGCGCACCGCTGCCGGCAGCGACCTTACCGCCGTCTCAACCTCAGCGGTGGTGGTGCGTTATCCTGAGCAACCTCACTCCTACCGAGCACACCCATGGGCAGCTTCAGCATTTGGCATTGGATCATTGTCCTGGTGATCGTGCTCTTGGTGTTCGGCACCAAGCGCCTGACCAGCGGCGCCAAAGATCTTGGCAAAGCCGTCAACGAGTTCAAGAAAGGCGTGCGCGACGACGACAAACCGGCGCAGTTGAGCGATCAGACCAAGCAAGAGACCTCGAGCGAGTCGCAGCGCAGCGACGACAGCGTCCCGCGCTGAACCGAGACAGGTGCGGCGTCGCTGCGCGCCCATCGGCCTCCTTTATGTTTGAAATCGGTGCCTCCGAACTCTTCCTGGTCGCGATCGTCGCATTGATCGTGCTGGGCCCGGAACGCTTGCCCAAGGCCGCGCGTTTCGCCGGGCTGTGGGTGCGTCGCGCCCGCGCGCAGTGGTATTCGGTGCGCAGCGAGCTGGAGCGTGAGCTCGCGACCGAGGAATTGCAGCGCACGATGCGCGAGAGTCGCGATAGCGTGAGCGACATTGCGGCGGAGATCCGTTCGGCCGACGCCGATATGCGCAGGGAGTTCGATGCGCTGCGTCAGGATGTCGAGCGCACGGACGGGACCAGCGACCAAGCGCGCGCCGACGGCACGATGCTGCCACTGAGTGCATCACAACGGCATGCATCGCAGCAGCAACAGCACGCATCGCAGCAGGATGCCGCGGAGCAGGACGCGCCGCCGTACGACCCGCCGCCGCTTGGCGTATCGACACACAGCGAATCGACGCAAGACGAACCGACACCTCCCGCCTCGACGCAAACCAGCGCGAGCGAAACACAGGACGCCGCCGATGTCGGCCGCTGACCCAAACGACCTCGATGCCCAGCGCGTCGAGGCCAGCGAAAGCCGCCTCATCGACCATCTGATCGAACTGCGGTCGCGGCTGATTCGCAGCGTGATCGCCTTGGTCGCGGTGTTTCTATGCTTGGTGCCGTTTTCCAATCGGCTGTTCACGTGGCTGGCAGCGCCCTTGCTCACTGCCTTGCCCGCAGGCGGTAGCCTGAATTCCTATGAGGTGCTGTCGCCGTTTATGGCGCCGGTGAAATTGGCGTTCTTCACCGCCGTGTTCGCGACCATGCCTTGGCTGCTGTATCAGGCCTGGGCGTTCGTCGCCCCCGGCCTGTACAAACGCGAGAAGCGCTTGGCGCTACCGATTCTCGGCTCGGCGATGGTGTTGTTCTACAGCGGCTGCGCCTTCGCTTTTTTCGTCGTACTCAACGGCGTGTTCCGCTTCTTGATCGGTTTCGCGCCCGAGGTGGTGAAGATCACGCCCGATCCCGGCAAATACCTCGATTTCGTCATCGTGCTGTTCCTCGCCTTCGGCCTGAGCTTCGAGCTGCCGGTCGCGCTGGTCATCTTGGTCTTGCTCGGTTGGGTCACGCCGAAGCAGTTGGGCGAATGGCGCGGCTACGCGGTGGTCGGTATCTTCATCGTCGCCGCAGTCATCACCCCGCCGGACGTCATCTCGCAATTGCTGCTGGCGATTCCGATGTGCCTGCTATACGAGGCCGGCATCCTCGCGTCGAAATTGGTGTCGCCGAAGCAGCACGATTAAGAGCCTGTTTAGACTCTCTCCATGGTCCGCGTTGCGTCGCCGCGACACGCTGAGGTTCGAGCGTCGCGCAGCGCGAGACTGGTGGTCTGGTCATACTGTCCAACCGCATGCGGCGCGCGGGCCTCAGGGTGTCGCGGCGGCGCAACCCGAAGGGCTGAGCATGGAGAGAGTCTAAACAGGCTCTAACAGGCGTTTGAAACACAATCTGCGCACGGACAACGCCCCAGGAGTTCTTCTACGGGAATCCCGGAAGGGCTGGAAAATACCTCAATGCCGCGATCAAGCAGCCGGCCGTCACGATCTGCTTGCGGCCAATCTTGTCGCCAATCTTGTCCGATCGCTAGCCGAAAAAAACGAAACCCAGCGTGGCGATCACCAGCGCGAACACGATCACGATCATAATCATGATGTCGGCAGCATCGGGATCGATGCTGAGCGTCTTGGTCATCAAGAACAGCGCACGTGATAGCGCACGCGACCCGACCCGGGTCCTCGCATGCGCGCTGCCGCTGGAGGGTTTGGCGATCGAGCCCGTATCGACAGGCCGAACGCATTCGCAGGACGATTGGATGGCGTTCGGATCAGATCCCGCGCCAAGCCGACTCTCTTTGCGGCACACTGTGCCCCTTCCTCATCGTTGCGGAGCCGACCATGTCGCAGTCCGAACACGCCGCTTCGATCTATCCCGTTCCGGACGCATTCGCCGCCGCCGCGCGCATCGGTCGCGACGGCTACCAGCGCGATTACGCTGCCTCCATCGCCGATCCCGATGCCTTCTGGGCGAACGTCGCGCAGCGCCTCGACTGGTTCAAAGCGCCGACGCGGATCAAAGACGTGAGTTTCGCGCTGGACGATTTCCGCATCCGCTGGTACGACGACGGCGAATTGAATGTCAGCGTGAACTGCCTTGACCGTCATCTGGCCACGCGCGGCGAGAAAACCGCGCTGATCTTCGAGCCCGACGACCCGAACCAAGCGCCGCAGCGCATCAGCTACCGGCAATTACACGAACGCGTGTGCAAACTCGGCAATGCGCTGCGCCATCTCGGCGTCAAGAAAGGCGACCGCATCACGATCTATCTGCCGATGATTCCCGAAGCCGTGGTCGCGATGCTGGCCTGCGCGCGCATCGGCGCGGTGCATTCGGTGGTGTTCGGCGGGTTCTCGCCGCACTCGATCGCCGACCGCATCGCCGATTGCGGCAGCACGTTGGTCATCACCGCCGACGAAGGTATGCGCGGCGGCAAAACCGTGCCGTTGAAAGAAAACGTCAACGCCGCACTGAAGATGGCCGGCACCGACTCGGTCGAAACCGTATTGGTCGTGCGCCATACCGGCGGCGCGGTGGACATGCAGATGCCGCGCGATCGCTGGTACGACGCGGTGGTGGATGCTCAAGCCAGCGTCTGCGCGCCGGAGCGCATGAATGCGGAAGATCCGCTGTTCATCCTCTACACCTCGGGCAGCACCGGCAAACCCAAGGGCGTACTGCACACTACCGGTGGCTATTTGGTATGGGTCAGTTACACCCACGAAGCGGTGTTCGATCTGCGCGAAGACGACATTTATTGGTGCACAGCGGATGTCGGTTGGGTCACAGGGCATAGCTATATCGTCTACGGCCCGCTTGCGAACGGCGCGACATCGCTGGTGTTCGAAGGCGTGCCGAGTTATCCGAACGCCTCGCGGTTCTGGGACGTGATCGATCGTCATCGGGTCACGATTTTCTACACCGCACCCACCGCGATCCGTGCGCTGATGCGCGAAGGCGACGCGCCTGTGAAAAAAACCTCGCGCGCGAGTTTGCGTTTACTCGGCAGCGTCGGCGAACCGATCAATCCCGAAGCCTGGCGCTGGTATCACAGCATCGTTGGCGACGGCCGCTGCCCGATCGTCGATACCTGGTGGCAAACCGAAACCGGCGGCATTTTGATTTCGCCGCTACCGGGCGCGACCGATCTCAAACCCGGGTCGGCGACCATGCCCTTTTTCGGCGTGCAGCCCGCGTTAGTTGATGCTAGCGGCATCCTGCTCGACGGTGCCAACGAAGGCAATTTGGTGCTGCTCGATTCATGGCCAGGGCAGATGCGCACTGTTTACGGCGATCATCCGCGCTTTATCGACACGTATTTCAAAACCTATCCCGGCATGTACTTCACCGGCGACGGCTGCCGTCGCGACGCCGACGGCTATTACTGGATCACCGGCCGCGTCGATGACGTCATCAACGTCAGCGGCCATCGCATCGGCACTGCGGAAGTCGAAAGCGCGCTGGTCTCGCATCCGAACGTGGCGGAAGCGGCCGTGGTCGGTTTTCCGCACGACATCAAAGGCCAAGGCATCTACGCCTACGTCACCTTGATCGCGGGCGAAACCAGCAGCGAAGCGCTGCGTAAAGAACTCGTCGGCCATGTGCGAAAAGAAATCGGTGCGATCGCGACCCCGGATTTCATCCAATGGGCGCCAGGGTTACCGAAAACGCGCTCCGGCAAAATCATGCGCCGCATCCTGCGCAAGATCGCGGAAGCGGGTTCGTCGGAGCTGGGGCCGGAACAACTCGGCGACACCTCGACCCTCGCCGACCCCAGCGTCGTGATGTCGTTGGTGAGCGAGCGCTTGGTGCGCTGAACGAGCGTTATCCTCGTATCGAACACGTATCGCGAATCGATTGAATCACACACCAGCGCACACCAGCGCAGTCCTGCGCTGACGGTGCGCCAACAACCGAACGCAATCGGCACTAATCGTCGGTCACGTCGCGCTCAATCCGGAAACGGTGATACTGCATGAGACTGTGCGCAGGCATGGCAACAACCAAGGCCCTATCTCCGGTAGCGTCTGAAAAAAAGTGTCTACAACGTGGCTCGTGAGTGTCTACAGAACCGGGGGCGATCATTCACCGAGGGGGTTCATCGTCGCGTCGGCTTAAATGAATTGTTAGGCAGGCGGCGTGCTGGAAAAACGAATCACCGCCGACGTTGCCCAAAAAAAAGAAACAGGGCAGCTTAGAGCCTGTTCACGATCTCCGCATGCTTCGCGCTGAGCCACAGAACGCGCGGAACAAGGAGGAGCG
>JANMGT010000063.1:0-11035 GCA_031374725.1 Lysobacteraceae bacterium
TGGACGGCGGTATCGACGGCCTGATCCACCTCTCGGATCTGAGCTGGAACACCACCGGCGAAGACGTGGTCCGCAACTTCAAGAAGGGCGATAACCTCGAAGCCGTCGTGCTCGCGGTCGATCCGGAGCGCGAGCGCATCAGCCTCGGCGTGAAGCAGTTGGAGCAGGATCCGTTCGGCCAGTTCATGGCGACGTTCCCGAAGGGCTCGAAGGTCGCCGGCACCGTGAAGGAAGTCGATGCTAAGGGCGCTGGTATCGATTTGGGCGATGGCATCGAAGGCTATGTCTCGTCTCGCGATATCAGCTACGACCGCATCGACGACGCCAGTCAGCATCTGAAGGTCGGCGATAAGATCGAAGCCAAGCTGATTGGTATGGACCGCAAGGGCCGCACCCTGCAGCTGTCGATCAAGGCGAAGGACGAAGCCGAGACTCAGGAAGCGATGGCCGAGAACAACAACAAGGGTTCCTCGGACGCCGCCAGCGGTACGACCAAGCTGGGCGAGCTGCTTCGCCAGCAGTTGGACAGCCGCTCCGAGTGATCCGCGTGCGCTTAACGGTTACAGTCGCAACACCACGCAATAGGTAAACCGGCCATGCGGCCTGCGGCGATTCGGTGTTCATCGGATCGCCGCGCCGGTCGCGAATCGGCCGCTGTCGATGCGGGTTTCGGGGCTTCGGCCCCGGGCCCCGCAGAGCACAGACCTCCCGACCCCGTCACGCGAATGCCCATGACCAAGTCCGAACTGATCGAGATCTTGACCCAGCGCCAGGGCCACCTGAAGGCAGACGATGTCGATCTGGCGGTCAAGTCGCTGCTTGAAATGATGGGTAGTGCCTTGTCCGAAGGCGACCGCATCGAAATTCGCGGGTTCGGCAGTTTTTCCCTGCATTACCGCCCACCGCGCACGGGGCGGAACCCGAAGACCGGCGACGCTGTCGCTCTGCCGGGGAAGCACGTGCCGCATTTCAAGCCGGGCAAAGAGTTGCGCGACCGCGTCAGCGGTGTTGTGCCGCTTCCGTCCGAAGATTGAGCCTCGCCCCGATCCGGCACCTAGATTCGTTCAACGCGACATGCCGTGCCGTGGCCTGATGCGCAGAGCTGGCTATGATTAGTGGTAGTCACAACACGTAGAACCCGGCGTGCTGACAGGTCAATGCCTGTCGATCCAAATCGAAGCATGTCGCTGAACGCGTTGTGGGTCGTGCAATTGGTCGAAGGATCATGCGTAGGTCGCTACCAACGTATTGCGATCCAACCGCCAGAGCCCCCCAATCGATATACCGCTGCCGCCATGCGACAGTGCGCGAGAGGTTCTACACTGTCGCCACCGTCATGCGCGTGAATCCGTCGAGATGATCCGTCCGATCCGCACCATACTCGCTGTCGTATTCCTCGCCGTTGGCGCTGCGCTGGGCGCTTTGAACCCGGCCCCGATCACCGTCGATCTAGGATTATTCCGTTTCGAGGCGGCGCTTGGCGTCATTTTGCTCGGAGTGTTGTTGCTGGGCGTCTTGCTCGGCGGTCTGGTCTTAACGGTGTCGGTAGTGCTGCCAATGCGGCATCGTCATCGGCGCGAACGCACGTCGGTCACGCAGGACGCAACCTCAACCGCGATACCAAGCTCGACACAGACGTCGTCGCAAGCAACGACGGATATTGTGGCGATTCGTTCCGCAGATCGTTCCGCAGATCGTTCCGTAGAACGTTCCGTAGAACCAGGGGGCATCGAACATGGACTTCATCAGTGATTGGTTCTGGTTTTTTCTGCTGATTCCGCTTGCTGCGTTGTCCGGCTGGGTGATCGGCCGTCGCGGTGGCGAGCGTCATAGCGATAATCAGGTCAGTAAATTATCGACGACGTACTTTCGCGGTCTGAACTATCTGCTCAACGAACAGCCCGACAAAGCGATCGAGTTGTTTCTGCATGTCGCCGAATTGGACAAGGACACCTTCGAGACCCAAGTCGCGCTCGGCCATCTGTTCCGCCGCCGTGGCGAGGTCGATCGCGCGATCCGCCTGCATCAAGGTTTGGTCCAGCGCAACGATTTGAGCGACCAGCAGAAAGTCGTGGCCTTGCTCGCGCTGGGCGAGGATTACATGCGTTCGGGTTTGCTCGACCGCGCCGAAACCGTGTTCACCGATTTGGCGAAACTCGACGAGCGCGCGCCGCAAGCGCTGCGGCATTTGATCGGCATCTATCAGAGCGAACGCGAGTGGCAGAAAGCGATCGAAATGGCCTCGCGTTTCGAGGTCGCGACCGCTGAGCCGATGGGCAAGCTCATCGCGCAGTTCGAGTGCGAACTCGCCGAGCGTCTGCGCTCGGCGGGCGATGTCGATGCGTCGAGAGCCGCCGTCGCGCGCGCCTATGCCGCCGACTCGAACTCGGTTCGCGCGGGCATGCTCGAAGGCCGCATCGAATTCGACGCTGCGCATTATCCCGGCGCGATCCGGGCCTTCGAGCGCGCGGCGCGGCACGACCCCGACTATTTGCCGGAAATTCTGCCGTCGCTGCTGGTGAGCTATGAACACGTCGGCGACCCCACCGGCGGCAGGGCGTTCCTCACCGAGATGTGCGAGCACTACCGCGGAATTGCTCCGGTGTTGGCGTTGACGCGCTTGGTCGAATCCGCCGATGGCGTACATGCCGCACGCGACTACCTCGCGCGGCAGCTGAAAGAACGGCCCTCGGTGCGCGGCGAAGCGGCCCTGATCGATCTCAGCCTTGCCGATCAAACCGATTCAATGGCGACGCTGCACGATCTCAAGCATGTCACCGAACAGCTATTGGTGCGCAATCCAAGCTATCGCTGCAATCGCTGCGGCTTCGGCGCGCGCAGTCATCATTGGCAGTGTCCAAGCTGCAAGGAGTGGGGTTCGGTGAAGCCCTTGCTCAATTACGCGGTTGTGTGAGTTCGACGATGGGTTTTTTTTGCGACGTTCTGAGGCAGCCGGCAAGCGTCGCTTGCGGCCTCTGCGCAGTGAATACGCCATGAGCTTGCGGCACGATTTGATCCTGTGGTTCGCGCTGTACGCTGCGATTGGTTACGTCGGCACCTGGCTAGCGCGTCGCTACGCACTGCAGCGCAGGCTGATCGATCAGCCGGGCGAGCGTCGCAGCCATACCGTCGCCACGCCGCGCGGCGGCGGGATCGCCATCGTCGCAGCTGTCTGCATCGCGGTACTGGCTCTGATCGCGCGCCAGCCGTCGCAGATCGTCTCGCTGACGGCCGGTCTTATCGGGTTCTGCCTGATCGCTGGGATCGGTTGGGTCGACGATCACCGCCCCTTGTCGCCCTGGCTGCGGTTGGCGGTGCATGCCGTTGCCGCGACGGTCCTGGCCAGTGGTCTGTGGTTGGGCGGGGCGGATCTCGCAGTCGCAGGGACCGCCGGCCTGCTGTGCATGGCGTTGGTGAACGTCTGGAATTTCATGGACGGTATCGACGGCATTGCCGCGACTCAAGCAGCGATCGTCGCGCTGGCATTCGGGTTGGTAGCCGCTGGTGCGACAGCGGTGTTGCTGGCCCTCGCTCTCATCGCTGCGATCTGCGGCTTCCTGCCGTTCAATTTGCCGAAAGCGCGCATTTTCCTGGGTGATGTGGGCAGCGGCGCGCTCGGCTATGTGCTGGCCTGGCTGGCAGCGCTGGCGATGGCGAGCATGCCGGAACGGCTTTGGCTTTTGCTGCTGCTACCGCTCAGCGCGTTCCTGCTGGATGCTGGCCTGACCCTCTCCTCGCGCATTGTCCGCAGCGAGCAATGGTGGTTGCCGCATGTGGAGCATGTCTACCAGCGCTGGGCCAGGCGAACCGGCAGTCACCCGAAGGTAACCGCCGCCTATGCCCTTTGGACCGTGCTGGCGGTCATAATAATGGGGTACAAGGTATTGGCTTACCGCAGGGGGGAAGCGGACGACATCGCGCTGGTGGTGTTGGCTTGGTTGGGCTTGGGTATCGCGTTGTGGTACGGATTGCGCCGCCGCAGCAATGGGCAGGGTCCACAAGACACATCAGATAAAGGAGTCGACACATGATAGGTTGGAGAGAACGGCTGGAAGGCGCAATTCCACGCTCCGCAGTCGTCGCCCACGATTTATTCATGGTCTGGCTGTGCTGGACCGGTTTGACCCAATTTAGGTACGCGATGGCCGATGTCGTGGTCACGCCGCCGTTTTGGGACCCGGCTGTCTTGCTGGTGATGGTCGCGCAGGGCCTTGTCTTCTGGCAGGTGGGTCTGTATCGCGGCGTCTGGCGCTTCGCCAGCATGCCAGACCTCATGAATATCCTGAAGGCCACCATGTTCGGTCTGCTGGCGGTTCTGCTGGTGCTGTTTATCTACAACCGTCTCGAACAGGCGCCGCGCTCGGTGCTGGTGCTGTATCCGTTGGGCCTGAGCCTGATGCTTGGCGCCCCGCGCCTGCTGTATCGCTCATGGAAGGACCGTGGCCGCATCAACAGCGACATGGCGGCCGTGCGGGTGTTGATCCTCGGCGCCGGCCAGTCCGGCGAAGCCGTCGTCCGCGATCTGCGCCGGACCGGTGCGTATCAACCTGTCGGATTTCTCGACGATGCCGCCAAGCTGCGTGGCAGTCATCTGCACGGTGTGCCGGTGCTCGGTCGGATCAAGGACGTTGGCCGCATCGCACCCGAAACAGCGGCGAAGATGCTGGTGATCGCGCTGCCGTCGGTCGATGCCGAACGCATGCGCCAGGTGATCGAAATCTGCGAAAACAGCGGCCTTCCGTTCCGCATGGTGCCGCGGCTCAACGACATTCTCGAAGGCAATTCTCTGCCGGGCGAACTCAAGGAAGTGGCGATCGAAGACTTGCTCGGCCGCGACCCAGTGGTGCCGGACTGGAAGGCGATGCGCGATTGGTTGGGCGGGCGCAGCGTGCTTGTGACCGGCGCCGGTGGTTCGATCGGTTCGGAACTGTGCCGGCAGTGCGCTCGCCACGGCGCTAGCAAGATCGCACTCGTGGAGATCGACGAACTGGCGCTGATCACCACGCAAGTGCGTTTGCGCCGCGATTTCCCGCAAATCGAACTCGCGCCGGTGCTCGGCGATTGCGGCGACCCGGCGGTGATTCGCTACGCACTGAACATGATCAAACCCGATGCCGTCTTCCACGCTGCCGCCTACAAACAGGTTCCGCTGCTGGAGACGCAATTGCGCGAAGCCGTGCGCAACAATGCGCTGGCGACCGAAACCGTCGCTCGCGAAAGCGCGGCAGTGGGAGTGGGCACCTTCGTGCTGATCTCCACCGACAAAGCGGTCGATCCGGTCAATGTGTTGGGAGCGACCAAGCGTCTGGCGGAAATGCTGTGCCAGAGCCTGAGCGATCCGCGTTCGACCCGGTTCGTCACCGTGCGCTTCGGTAACGTCCTCGATTCGGCCGGCAGCGTCGTGCCGCTGTTCCGCGAGCAGATCCGCGGCGGCGGTCCGGTGACCGTGACCGATGCCGACGTGACCCGGTTCTTCATGACCATTCCTGAGGCCTGTCAGTTGATCCTGCAGGCATCGGCGATCGGTTCGCAGCAAGCGATTTACACCCTCGACATGGGCGAGCCGGTGTCGATCCGGGTATTGGCCGAACAAATGATCCGCCTTGCCGGCAAGCATCCGGGGCGCGATGTTGCCATCGTTTACACCGGCCTGCGCCCTGGCGAAAAGCTGCACGAAACCCTGTTCCATGCGGACGAACGCTATCGGCCCACGTCGCATCCGAAGATCTTGCAGGCCGAACCGCGCAAGGTGCCGGTGGAGGCGATCGCGCAGTCGCTGGTCAAGCTGCGGGACGCTAGCGCGCGTTACGATTTGGACGCGCTCGCCAGTTTGCTGCGAGAGGCAGTGCCGGAGTTCGCGCCTAACGCGGTCGCACCGGAGCCCCTGCCGCACGTGGCGACGGTCGTGGCGTTCCCCGCGCGCAACGCACGCAAGACGTGACACCGCACGCGCAATCGCATCGCAGGCTCGTTACGGTGACGCTTGCGACCACCCCATCCAATTGCGGACGCTGCATTTCGTTCGCTCACGCACTCGTATAAAGGCAACCATGGCGCGTATCCGCAAAGCCGTCTTCCCGGTCGCCGGTCTGGGCACCCGCTTTCTTCCCGCCACGAAAACCGTGCCGAAGGAAATGCTGCCGATCGTCGATCGGCCGCTGATCCAGTACGCGGTCGATGAGGCGGTTGAAGCCGGTTGCGACACCTTGGTGTTCGTCACCAATCGCTATAAGCATTCGGTGGCGGACTATTTCGACAAGGCCTACGAACTCGAGCAGAAGCTGGAACAGTCCGGCAAGCACGAACTGCTTGCTGTCGTCCGTAACGTGCTGCCCTCCCATGTCCGCGCCGTGTTTGTGACCCAGGCCGAAGCGCTGGGCTTGGGCCATGCGGTGCTCTGCGCGAAACCCATCATCGGCGACGAGCCTTTTGCGGTGCTGTTGCCGGACGATTTGATCTGGAATCGCAGTCAGGGCGCGGGTGCTCCCGGCGCATTGAAACAAATGGCCGACGCGGCTGAACGCAGCGGCGGCAGCGTGATCGCGGTGCAAGACGTGCCGCGCGAGATGACCAATAGCTACGGCATCGTCGCGACCGATGCCTTCGATGGTCGCAGCGGTCGCATCCGCGCCATTGTCGAAAAGCCCGCGCCTGAGGTCGCGCCGAGCACGCTTGCGGTGGTCGGTCGCTATGTGCTCGATAGCCGCATTTTCGGTTTGCTCGAAGCCACCAAGCCCGGCGCAGGCGGCGAGATCCAACTGACCGATGCGATCGCCGCGCTGCTGCAAATACAGCGTGTGGACGCTTATCGGTTTCAAGGCACGCGGTTCGATTGTGGCACCCATCTGGGGTTGATCGAGGCGACCATTCGCTACGCCCTCGACCACGAAACCCTAAGCGACGGCGCGCGACGCATGATGACCGATGCGCTGAGCGAGCTGGGCGTGGTCGATCTCGAATGAAACGGCTTGCCTTAGCAGGTTGCTGAACTCCTGGAACGAGGTTTTTTAGCAACCTGCTAGATGCCACGCCCCGACGCTACTGTGGTTCGCTCGGGCGGGGATCACCCTGTCAGATCTTACAGTATGATGCGGGCTCCGATAGCACCACAAAGGGGGCTTTTTGAGCGCGACGGCGATGCCGCAACGATCGACCGGACCCCGCCGCGATAACGTGCTGAGCTGGTTGGCGTGCCTGATGGTGGTCTTTCTTGCCTGGATCGGCATGTTCCACGCCTCGCGCTTGCTTGAGTACGCCCCGTTGGCGAGCTTGTGGTTTCCACCTGCTGCGGTCAGCTTCGCTGCGTTCGCGGTACTGCGTTGGCGCGCACTTCTGCCGCTGATGCTCGCCAGTCTCGTCGCCAGTTGGTCTACATTCGAACGGTTAGACCCCAGCGTCGGCGTCCACGACATCATCATCAACGGTGTGCTCTATGGCGCGGTGCATTGCATCGCCTATTGGCTCGTCGCCGAGGCGGTACTGCGTTCGATCCCCACCAAATCGCCGCCTTCGATCGTACGCACCGTCGCCGTGTTTCTGCTGGCGGGCATGTGCGCAGCGGGGCTTGCGGCGTTGGGCGGTACTGCGGTGACGGCCTACATCGGCCTCATTTCGTTCGAACACGCGTGGCCGCTGGTGTTGCCGTGGTTGATCGGCGACTACACCGGTTTGATCGTAATGGGGCCGCTGCTTGCGCTAGCGCTGCGCGCATTGGCCGAAACGCTGATGCTGCCTTTCGGCGAGCGTTTGTTCGCTTTCGACGATCTGCCGCTTCCACAGCACAATCCGCGCGGTTTTGCGCTGAAGCTGGCGCTGGTGCTGTCGGTTGTGGCGCTCTCGCTGATCGTGATCGCGCAAGCGCCAGACAACGCGCCGCTGATGTTCGTGATCTTCGTCGCCGTGGTGTTGCAACTGTGGATCGTGCATACCCAAGGCATCCGTGAGTCGTTGATCTCGATCGCTTTGTTCAGCTTAACGATCGTGACGATGGTCTATGCGCTCGGTCTTAGCCAGATCGCATTGACCATGCAATTCGCGATGATCACCCTTGCGACCGCCAGCTATTTCGGTATGTCTGTGCCGACGCTGTACGCCGACAATACCCAGTTGCGGCGATTGTTGATCCACGACGCGCTGACCGGCGCCTACACCCGGCACTTTTTCGTCGATCTCTCGCAGCAGGCGATCCGGCAATCGTCGGTGCGCGGGCAAGCCAGTTCGATGCTGATGATCGACATGGACCACCTCAAAGCGATCAACGATCGCTACGGGCACCGCGCCGGCGATCTCGCGCTCACCCAGATCGTCCGTAATTGCCAGGAATGCCTCGGCGATCACGGTCTGCTCGGTCGGCTCGGTGGCGACGAATTTTGCGTGATTCTTCCCGGTTTGGATGGCGACACAGCGGCGGCGATCGCCGAGCGCATCGTGGCGATGGTCGCGGCTGCGCGCTTCGATTTCGCACCGAGCGTCGCCCCTAGCGTCAGCGTCGGCATCGCCACGACCCGAAGTAGCGATGACGATTACGACAGCCTCTGGCTGCGCGCGGATTCGGCGCTGTACGTCGCCAAGCGCAACGGGCGAGGGCGGTTCGCGCAGGAAGACGTGGTGTGAACGCCCTGAAATGGGCAATGGGCCGCATCGGTAGAGCAGAGTCGGTAGAGCGGAGCGCAGCTCCGCTAGTGTGGTGTCTCAAAAGTACGCAGGCTAATTTTTAATCAAAAATAGCGCAAATCAAGCCGTTCTTTCACGAAAATGCATCAATGTACTTTTGAGACACCACACTAGTGTGGTGCTTCAAAAATAATGAACACGTTCTTTGAAGCATCGTTCTTTGAAGCATCGTTCCCTCTCCCCGTGCGTAGCGCGGGGAGAGGGTGGCCGAAGGCCGGGTGAGGGGCGCTCTTCGCAACGCATCACAGCGGCCTACCTCTCATGCTGTCTTCGCCCCTCATCCGGCGCTGCGCGCCACCTTCTCCCCGCTGTGCGGAGAGAAGGAAACACCCATCGATGTTGCCAGAGCGACGTAAATCGCGAAGTCAGCGGCATTCAACATGGTTCAAACAGGGTGAAGCACTACACTAGCGCATGCCGAAGTTCTTGCTTCGAGGCATCAGCTTGTCGCCTCGCGGGCACCGTATGCCCAACAGCAAGCGGGCGCTTCGCAGCGCCCGTTGCAGTACCGATCGGCTGCCGTAAATTGTTGTCGGCTAACGAATTTCGGCTCTAGAACCTTTCAATATCTCTGCCGACCCAGCGCATTGCGCGTTGAGCCCGCTCCCACAAGGGGAGATGTGAGATTTATTAAAGCGCCTCGAAAATACCCGCTGCGCCCATGCCGGTACCGATGCACATCGTGACCATGCCGTATTTTTGCTGGCGGCGACGTAGGCCGTGGACGATGGTTGCGGTGCGAATCGCGCCGGTCGCGCCCAGCGGATGGCCCAGCGCAATCGCGCCGCCCAGCGGATTGACCTTCGACGGGTCGATGTCGCAGGTGCGGATCACCGCCAGCGCCTGCGCGGCGAAGGCTTCGTTCAGTTCGATCCAGTCGAGCTGATCTTGGGACAAACCGGCCTGCTTGAGCGCTTTCGGGATTGCGGCGATCGGGCCGATGCCCATCACTTCCGGACGCACGCCTGCGACCGAGAAGCTGACGAAGCGGGCGAGCGGGGTGAGGCCGTAATCCTTGATCGCCTGCTCGGAAGCCAATAGCACCGCGCCGGCGCCGTCGCTCATCTGCGAGCTGTTGCCGGCGGTGACGGTGCCGCCAAACTGGCCGTTGCGGAACACCGGCTTGAGTTTGGTCAGGCCTTCGATCGATGAATCCGGGCGCGGGCCTTCGTCGTTTTCGATCAGCGCCTTCTTCAAGCGCACGGTATTACCGGCCAAATCGGGGATGCGGGAGATCACTTCATACGGCGAGATTTCGCCGCGGAATTCGCCGGCTTGAATCGCGGCGATGGCTTTCTGGTGCGAGGCGAGGGCAAAGGCGTCTTGATCGTCGCGCGAGACCTTCCATTCTTCTGCGACTTTTTCGGCGGTGATGCCCATGCCGTAGGCGATGGCGATGTGATCGTTGTCGAACACGCTCGGCGCCATCGCCACTTTGTTGCCCATCATCGGCACCATCGACATCGACTCGGTGCCGCCGGCCAGCATCAGCTCGGCGTTGCCCAAGCGAATTTCGTTCGCCGCCAACGCCACCGCTTGCAAGCCGGAGGAGCAGAAACGGTTGATAGTCTGCGCAGCGACGGTGTTCGGCAGCCCGGCCAGCAGTACGCCGATCCGCGCCACGTTCATGCCTTGCTCGCCCTCGGGCATGGCGCAGCCGATGATGGCGTCGTCGATGCGACTGAGGTCGATGCCCGGCGCCTGCGCGACGACGCTACGCAGTACGTGCGCGAGCATGTCGTCGGGACGGGTGTTGCGGAACGCGCCCTTCGGGGCTTTGCCGACCGGCGTGCGGGTGGCGGCGACGATGTAGGCGTCTTGAATGTGTTTGCTCATGTAATCACTCCGAGTGTCTTACCTGTGTCGTTGGGAGGCGTGACTCCCAAGACATGGATGTCTTGGCGACGCCGGCCGCAGAGCGGCTGGCGGCGGCGTTCGGCGAAAACCACGCTTTTCGCCAAACGCGCGGGGGCGGCGGCAGGATGCCCCGTTCCCCGCATCGTGGGAATTCTCCGGCACATGGATGTGCCGGCGCGGCGCCGCGATATGCGGTGCCGCAGCAGCGACCGAAAACCACGTTTTCGGTGGCTGCGAAGAAGTCGCGGCAGGATGCCCGATCTTCTTCATCGCTTAATTCCTCAAGGGCTTTCCGGTGTCGAGCATGTGCTTGATCCGGGCCTGGGTCTTCGGCATCTGCGCCAAGGCGACGAAGTGCTCGCGTTCCAAGCGGATCAGCCATTCCTCATCGACCAGCGTGCCGCGATCGATATTGCCGCCGCACATGACGGTAGCGATGCGGGTCGCGATCTCAGCGTCGTGCCCAGAGATGAAGCGGCCTTCCTGCATATTCGCCAACATCATC
>JANMGT010000012.1:0-176004 GCA_031374725.1 Lysobacteraceae bacterium
CGGCAAGATCAAGACCATCGTGCAAATGACGGCGATCAGTTGCGTGATTTTTCACGAAGCCCTGCTCGGCGTGCCCATTGCCGTGATCGGCGAATGGCTGCTGGCGGCGGCAGCGGCGCTGACGCTTTGGTCGGGTTTCGACTATATGCGGGCCGCATGGCCAACGATCAGCAAGGACTGAAACCCGCGCCATGACGCGGGTTTGGCCCCGGTTCGCATCAAGGGTGTTGACATAAATGCCCCGATCGCCAAAAATACGCGTCTGCCTGCGGGAATAGCTCAGTTGGTAGAGCACGACCTTGCCAAGGTCGGGGTCGCGAGTTCGAGTCTCGTTTCCCGCTCCAGATTCAAGAAACCCCGGTTCGCCGGGGTTTGTTTTAAGGGCTTCACGGTGTCAAGGACGTCACCGGCCTGGTGGCAGAGTGGTCATGCAGCGGCCTGCAAAGCCGCGTACGCCGGTTCGATTCCGACCCAGGCCTCCAAACCGAAAGCCGCGCATTGCGCGGCTTTTTTCTTTCCGTAGCACAAGCGTTACGCGAAAAATTGCATGCCTTGATACGCTGATGCGTGCATCGCGGGCCACGCTTGAGGCAACATAGGCGACATCGCAAAGCACGCCTGCCCGGGTGGCGAAATGGTAGACGCAGGGGACTTAAAATCCCCCGATCGCAAGGTCGTGCGGGTTCGAGTCCCGCCCCGGGCACCAGTGCTGACGATGTTTGTCGGTTATTCGAGGTTCGCCACGCGCGGCGGCGCGTTCGACGCTATCGTTGTTCGAACGTATCGCGGCGCGGCACCGGTGCATTACGATTCCAGCTTTTATGAGATTCGTTGTTTGAGATTCGCTGATCGAGATTCGCCACGCGCGGCGGCGCGTTCGACGCTATCGTTGTTCGAACGTATCGCGGCGCGGCACCAGTGCATTACGATTCCAGCTTTTATGAGATTTGTTGTTTGAGATTCGCTGATCGAGGTTCGCCACGCGCGGCGGCGCGTTCGATGCTGTCGTTGTTCGAACGTATCGCGGCGCGGCACCAGTGCATACGATTCCAGTTTTATGAGATTCGTTGTTTGAGATCCGCAGATTGAGATTCGCCACGCGCGGCGGCGCGCAGTCTCGCGTTAGCGCGCACCACAACTTCGCATGTCCTTGCTGGAGAGCCGATGTCGCGCTACACCACGTATATCGCTAGTGTCTTGCTGACCTTGCTATCTGCGATCGCAACGTACTCGTTCGGAACGGTATGGCTTTGGGCCTTCGCTGTATTCGCAGCGTTCGCCGCGCTCGGCACTGTCGATCTGCTGCAGACGCGCAGCACCTTGCGACGCAATTATCCGATTCTCGCGCATTTCCGCTATGGTCTCGAATCGATCGGGCCGGAGATGCGGCAGTACTTCATCGAATCGGATACCGCCGAAACCCCGTATTCACGCCAGCAGCGCGCGCTGGTCTATCAACGCGCGAAAGCGGTGAACGACACGCGGCCGTTCGGTACCCAGGTCGATGTGTACGGCGAGGAATACGAATGGATCAATCATTCGGTGATGCCCAGCGAGATCGCATCATCGGATTTCCGCATCCGCATCGGCGGCGAGTCCGCGCAGCCGTACGATGCCAGCGTTTTCAATATCTCGGCGATGAGTTTCGGTGCGCTGTCGGCGAACGCGATCCGCGCGCTTAATGCCGGCGCCGAGCGCGGCGGCTTCTATCACGACACCGGCGAGGGTTCGATCTCGCCGTATCACCGCGAATTCGGCGGCGATCTGGTCTGGGAGATTGGCTCTGGCTATTTCGGCTGTCGCGATGAGCATGGGCGTTTCAGCGACGCGCGCTTCGTCGAAAATGCGCGCGATCCGCAGGTCAAGATGATCGAGCTGAAGCTGTCGCAGGGCGCGAAGCCGGGCCATGGCGGCGTGCTGCCAGCGGCCAAGGTCAGCGCGGAGATCGCAGCGACCCGCGGCGTGCCGCAGGGTCAAGACTGTGTGTCTCCGGCACGGCATTCCGCGTTCTCCACTCCGATCGGTTTGCTGCAATTCATCGCGAAGCTTCGTGAACTCTCCGGCGGCAAGCCCACCGGTTTCAAACTCGCGATCGGCCACCCCTGGGAATGGTTCGCGATCGCCAAGGCGATGCGCGAAACCGGCATCGTGCCCGATTTCATCGTCGTCGATGGTGCGGAAGGCGGCACCGGCGCAGCGCCCGCAGAGTTCATCGATCACGTCGGCGTGCCGATGCACGAAGCACTGATGCTGGTGCATAACACGCTGGTCGGTTTGGGCCTGCGCGAGCGCATCAAGATCGGCGCTGCGGGGCGGATCGTCAGCGCGTTCGACATCGCGCGTACCTTGGCGATGGGTGCCGATTGGTGCAACGCCGCGCGCGGTTTTATGTTCGCGCTGGGCTGTATCCAAGCGAGCAGTTGCCACACGAGCCGCTGCCCGACCGGCATCGCCACGCAAGATCCCTCGCGCTGGCGTCGGCTCGATGTACCCGACAAAGCGACGCGCGTACACCAGTTCCATTACAACACGCTCAAAGCGCTGCGCGAATTGCTGTGCGCGGCGGGACTGGAGCATCCATCGCACCTCGGCCCAGAGCACATCTTGCGTCGCGTTACGCAGAGCGAAGTGCGCTCGCTGGCGGCGTTATATCGTTTTCTCGAATCGGGGGAATTGCTCGTCGGGACATCGGAGCATGCGGTGTTCCGCGACTATTGGCCGCTTGCGCGCGCCGATAGCTTTGCGCCGCCGGAGCGCATCCGCGCGATTCAGGCGAGCAAGGCGTATTGAGCGTGCCCATCCGGGCGTCGAGAATGCTCTGTTGCATGTTGTTGTCGATCGCATTGATCGGTTGCGATTCCGATTGCGGTGGACACGAGCAGGCGGTCGCGCCGGAGCGCAGCTTGTCGCAAGGACGCCTGCAGCGTTTCTATCAAGAGAATCGTGATGTTTTCTTAGAGCCTGTTCAAACTCGCGCACCGCCCAAAAAACTGTCATCCCGAACGCCCGCGCAGCGGGTGAAGGGACCTGCTGTTTCGGCCGCAGAAAAGCACAAAGCAGGTCTCTCCAACCGCCGCGCACGCGTTCGGGATGACGGCCAACGGATTCATCGGCGTTGGTTAACGATATTGAACAGGCTCTAGGGCCGATCTCGGTAACGAGTTATGGCGATTCGGCGCGCATTCACCCGGTGGGCTGTTACGACGATAAGACAGTGTTGCTTGTTGAATCCATCGACGCGCCGTCGAATGCCGAAATTAGCTTGATGCCGGGAGAGCGGCTACTGAGTGAAACTTTATGGGAAGCGAAGCGCAATCACAAAGACGCCCGCAAAAGCGGGCGTCTTTGTGGCAAGGTTCTGTAGAACAGAAGATCAGGTGTTCTTCTGCGCGGCGATCCAACGATCGATTTTCGTCTCCAGCACGTCAAGCGGCACCGAGCCGTCCTTCAGCACTTCGTCGTGGAAGCCCTTGATATCGAATTTCGGACCTAGTGCGTTTTCAGCGCGCGCGCGCAGCTCGGTGATCTTGAGTTGTCCGATCTTATAGGCAAGCGCTTGGCCGGGGATCGCCATGTAGCGCTCGGCTTCCGACACCGCGTCGGTTTCGCTCGCCGCCGAGTTTTCGAGCATGTATTTGATGACTTCTTCGCGCGTCCAGTTTTTGCTGTGGAAGCCGGTATCGACGACCAGCCGGATTGCGCGCCACAGTTCGTTTTGCAGCATGCCGAAGTACATGTATGGGTCTTTGAGAATGCCCAGTTCCTTGCCGATGGTTTCCGAGTACAGGCCCCAGCCTTCGATATAAGCGGTTTCGCCGCCGAAGCGACGGAAGCTAGGCAGACCTTTCAATTCCTGCTGCAGCGCGAGTTGGAAATGGTGGCCGGGTTTGGCTTCATGGAGGAACAAATCCTCGCTGTCCCAGGTTTTGCGGCTGGGCAGGTCGTAGGTATTGACGTAGAACACGCCGGGGCGCGAACCGTCTTCGCTCGGTGATCGGTATTCGCCGCCAGCCGATGATGCCGCGCGAAAGGATTCGATCGGACGGATCTCGAAGCCGGCTTTCGGCTTGATATTGAACATGCGGTTGAGGCCCGGTTCTAGCGTTGCCTCAATGCTACGGTAGTGCGCCAGTAGCGCTTCTTCGCTCGCGAACTCGAACTTCTTGTCGGTGTTCACGTACTTGAAGAACTCTTGCAGCGAGCCGGTATAGCCGACCTCCTGCATCACCTTGCGCATCTCGCCGTGGATACGCGTTACTTCATCAAGGCCGATCTTGTGGATCTGCGCCGGGCTCAGGCGCACCGATGTGCTGGAATAGGCGTTGAACGCATACCATGCTTCGCCGCCTGGCAAACCGCCCATGCCCGCGCTATCGCGGCAGACCGGCAGGTATTCGTTGACGATGAAATGGCGCAGGCGCTTGTAGGCGGGCATCACCTCTTTCTCGATCATCGCCTTGTATTCGGCGGTAATGCGGGTTTTGTCGTCTGCACTGAAATCGGCCGGCAGATTCTTGATCGGTCCCCAGAACAGGGTCTTTTCGGCTTGATCGGAGATCAATGCGTCGAACTGAGGCAGCACTTTCTGCATCAAGGCCTTCGGCTGCACCACGCCGGTGCGCATACCTTCGCGCATATTGAGAATGGCCTGATCGAAGATTTCCGGCAGCTTCGCGCCACGCTTGCGCCAGTTGTCGTAATCCTTGAGCGTTTTGAACGGCTGTGCGCTGGTACCCGAGCCGAGCTGCGCCAGGAAGCCGGCGATGTTGCCGAATTGATTGATCGGCATTAGATGTCCGGGGAAGCGCTCGCCTTCGAGCCCGTCTTTCGCGCCTTTGACGAAAATGTCGTAGCTTAGTCGCGCTTGGCCTTCGAGCCCTTTCGGGCCGATCGCTTCGATCTTCTTGAGCCAACGTTCGGTGAATTCGCGATTCTCCCGGCGCGATTGCTCGGTGAGGAAGTTCGGCAATTGGTCGTTGTAGCGAGGGTCGCCTTGGAAGGTCGCATGCAGCGGATTGAGCCGCAGCGTTTCTTCCCAGTATTCGCCATACAGACGCTCGAGTTTCTCGGCTTTCGCAGTGTCGCTGGCAGGCATTGCTGCTGCTGCGCTACTGCCAGCGATGATCAAGCCGGTTGCGGCGTGCGCTTGGCCCGGCGAGGCGGCGCTGGCCAGTACGAGGGTGATGGCGAAGGCGAGCGAGGTCGTGCGTGCGGCCATGATGGTTTCCGGATCTGATTGATGAATCTTGCTAGCTTCACCCGCTACCAAGCGTGGCGCATGAGCCGAAGGTCATCTGCATCATCGATAGCGAGGTTGATTTGGATGGACAGTAGCGTTCAGCGATGTGTCGTCGGGGCGATCCAATCGCCGACGCGATGCAGTCACCGACGCGATGCAGTCACCGACGTGGTCACTGCCGAGTCGCAATAGCAAGCGACAAGAGCCGCAACGCATTGTTGCGTGCGACGATGCGCAAATTGCGCGCTACAGGCTGCCTTCGCGATTGTAAATGCGAGCCTGAGGTTGCTATCGTGTAAGCATACTTACGAGTCCAATAAACGGTTGAGGCTGCGGCCTCACGCGATGGAGATACCCATGAGCGTCGCACGCGATTCGCGCAACATTATTTTTTCGTTAACGATAGGCGTTTTCGCCGCAGCGACACTGTCAGCGTGCGGCGGCGGTGGCGGCGATGCCGGCTTCCAACCGCCGCCGGCCGAGTTGAACGTCGCCCAGGTGGTGCAGAAGAAGATAAACGTCTGGGACGAATTTACCGGACGCGTCGTCGCCTCGGAAACGGTCGAAATTCGCCCGCGGGTCGCCGGCTACTTGCGCGACATCGCGTTCCGCGAAGGCGGCATCGTGCGCAAGGGCGAGCGTCTGTTCGTGATCGATACGCGCCCGTTCGAGGCGCAGGTGTCGCGCGCGCGAGCCGAACTCGCGCGTGCGCGCAGCTCGGCGGAATTGGCGCGTAGCGAACGCGCGCGCGCCGATCGTTTGATTTCTGCCAAGGCGATTTCACGCGAAGAGTACGAACAGCGCATCAGCGGCGATCGCGGAGCGCAGGCCGATGTGCAAGTGGCCGAAGCCGCGCTGAAGACTGCGCAGTTGGATCTGGACTACGCGCTGATCGAAAGCCCGATCGACGGCCGCATCGGCGCCTCGGCGCTGCGCGAGGGCAATCTGGTCGAAGCCGGCACTTTGCTGACCACGATCGTCGCGCTCGATCCGATGTTCGTCTACTTCGACGGCGATGAGCGCACGTATTTGAAATACGGCGGCATGGCCTCCGGCGGCGAGCGTCCGAGCTCGCGCGATGCGCGCAATCCGGTGTTCGTCGGCGTGGCCGATGAAGACGGTTTCCCGCACGAAGGCTATATGGACTTCGTCGATAACCAGATCGACGCCAGCACCGGCACCATCCGCGCCCGCGCCGTGGTCGCGAACGCAGACGGCAAACTCACGCCTGGGCTGTTCGCGCGGGTGCGCCTGATCGGCAGCGGCGAGCAGAACGCGCTGTTGATCCACGATGCCGCAGTGCTGACCGACCAGGACCGCAAGTATGTCTACGTCGTGAGCGTCGATGGCAAAGCGATGCGTAAAGACATCAAGCTCGGGCCGAACGTCGATGGCTTGCGCATCGTCAGAGAAGGTTTAGCGGTGGGCGATCGCGTGGTGGTGAACGGTGTTCGCAAAATTTTCTTTCCCGGTATGCCGGTCAAACCGCTGATGGTGCCGATGGATAAGCCCGATACGCCGCCACCCGCACCACAAGCCGCCGCTGCGCCTGCGGCCGGCGGCTGAGGAGCGACCATGGCGCGCGCCGATATTTCCCGCATTTTCGTCGATCGCCCGATTTTGGCGGCGGTCCTGTCCATTGTGATCTTCATCGCCGGTTTGATCGCGATCCCGAATTTGCCGATCACCGAGTATCCGGAAGTCGCACCGCCGACTGTCCAGGTCACGGCGATCTATCCCGGCGCGAATCCAAAGACGATCGCCGACACGGTTGCCGCTCCGCTGGAGGAGGCGATCAACGGCGTCGAGAACATGATTTATATGAAGTCGGCGGCTGCCTCCGACGGCACGATGTCGCTCACCGTCACCTTCAAACTCGGCACCGATATCGATACCGCCGCAGTGCAGGTGCAAAATCGCGTGGCCCAGGCGCTGCCGCGGTTGCCGGATGCGGTGCGTGCGCTTGGCGTCACCACCGCGAAGTCGTCGCCGAACATCACGATGGTGGTTCACATCACCTCGCCGAAGAACCAGTACGACGGGCTCTATCTGTCGAACTTCGCGACCCTGAACGTGCGCGACGATCTCGCGCGGCTCAACGGCGTCGGCAATGCGCAGGTGTTCGGTGCGGGTAGTTATGCGATGCGCGTGTGGCTGGATCCCGAACAAGCAGCGCAGCGCGGGCTCACCGTGCAAGACATCGTCGGCGCTATTCGCGAGCAGAACGTGCAGGTGTCGGCAGGCGCGATCGGCGCGTCGCCGCAGCCCAAGGGCAAAGCCGTGCAGTACTTGGTCAATGCGCGGGGACGTTTGGAAACGCCGGAGGAGTTCGGCGCGATCGTGCTGAAGACCGGCCGCGACGGCGCGCTCACGCGGCTGCGCGATGTCGCGCGGATCGAACTGGGTTCCAATACCTATGCGCTGAATTCGCTGCTCGACAACAAGCAAGCGGCGGCGATCGTGATTTTCGAGGCCCCGGGCGCGAATTCGATCGCGCTGTCGGACGCCGTGCGCGCGCGCATGGCCGAATTGGAGAAGACCTTTCCCGAAGGCGTCTCATGGGACGTGGTCTACGACCCGACCGTGTTCGTGCGCGCATCGATCGACTCCGTCATCACGACCTTGCTCGAAGCGGTGTTGCTGGTGGTGCTGGTGGTGGTGATTTTCCTGCAGACCTGGCGGGCGTCGATCATCCCGCTGATCGCCGTGCCGGTGTCGATTGTCGGAACGTTTGCGGCCCTATTGATGCTGGGCTACTCGATCAATGTGCTGACGTTATTCGGCCTTGTGCTGGCGATCGGTATCGTCGTGGACGATGCGATCGTGGTGGTCGAGAACGTCGAGCGGCACATCGAAGAGGGCATGACCCCGCTCGACGCCGCGCACAAGGCGATGCGCGAAGTGGGCGGGCCGATCATCGCGATTTCGCTGGTGCTGGCGGCAGTGTTCGTGCCGATCGCCTTCATCGACGGCGTCACCGGCCAGTTCTATCGCCAGTTCGCGGTCACGATCGCGGTCTCGGTGCTGATCTCGGCCTTCAATTCGCTTACGCTAAGTCCGGCGCTGGCGGCTGTGCTGCTCAAGCCGCACGGTGCGAAGAAAGATGCCTTAGCTCGATTTATCGATCGCGTCTTCGGGCGTTTCTTCGGCTGGTTCAACGCGAAGTTCAAACGCAGCAGCGATCGTTATTCCGGGCGCATCGGCGGCACCATCAACCGTGCACCGCGCTTGCTGGTGATCTACGCGATATTGGTCGTCGCGACCGTCTTTGGTTTCACTCAAGTGCCCAGCGGCTTCATCCCGACGCAGGACAAGCAATATTTGTTCGCGGGCGTGCAGTTGCCGGAAGGCGCCACCCTCGAACGCACCGAAGCGGCGATGACCAAGATGGGCGAGATTGCGTTAGCGACGCCGGGCGTCGCGAATGTCGTGCAGTTCCCGGGTTTGAACGCGATCCATTTCGTCAGCACGCCCAACGTCGGCGTGATGTTCATCGGTCTGGATCCGCCCAAGGAATTGCCGATGCCCGCTGCAGCCATCGCCGGCGACTTGACGATGAAATTCGGCGGCATCCAAGATGGTTTGGCCTTCGCCTTCATGCCGCCGCCGGTGTTCGGTTACGGCAATGCGGCCGGCGTCGAAGCCTATGTGCAGGACCGACAGCGCGCTGGCTACGGCGAATTGAACGCGCAGACGCAAGCGATGACCGGCGCGATCGGTCAGCTCGAAGGTTTCGGCCCTGGCTCGGCGTTTTCGACATTCCAGGCGAACGTGCCGCAGCTCGACGCGGTCGTCGATCGCGATAAAGTCAAAGCGACCGGCCTCGCCTTGACCGATGTGTACGACACATTGCAGGTGTATTTGGGTTCGGCGTACGTCAACGATTTCAACTTATTCGGCCGCACCTATCCGGTCTATGCGCAGGCCGATGCGCAGTTCCGAGACGATGCCGAGGACATCTCGCGACTGCGGATACGAAATGCTGAGGGCGAGATGTTGCCTTTGTCGAGTCTGCTGCGATTGGAGCCGGCCTTCGGCCCCGACCCGGTCGTGCGTTACAACGGATTCCCTGCGGCCGATATTCAAGCCGCGCCAAGAAGCAGCGATATCAGCGGCGCCGACGCGGTGCAGATCGCGCGCGACACTGCTGCCAACGTATTGCCGCGCGGTATGACCTTGGAATTCACCGGACTGACCTATCAGCAGGTGAATCAAGGTTTCGCGCAGTATTTGGTGTTTCCGCTGTGCGTGCTGCTGGTCTATCTGGTGCTGGCCGCGCTGTACGAGAGTTGGAGCCTACCGCTGGCGGTGATCCTGATCGTGCCGATGTGCATGCTGTCGGCCATCGCCGGCATTTGGGTGCTGAATTTCATCAATGGCATGTGGTTCGGGGTGCAGATCATGCTCGGCTGGATCAATCCGATGACCGCAGCGCCACCCACGATCATCGACATGAACGTCTTCACCCAAATCGGTTTAGTGGTGCTGATGGGCTTGGCCTGCAAGAACGCGATCCTGATCGTCGAATTCGCACGCGATCTCGAACATCAGGGGCTGGGCATCGTCGAAGCGGCGATCGAGGCCTGTCGCCTGCGTTTACGCCCGATTCTCATGACCAGCTTCGCCTTCATCGCCGGGGTGCTGCCGCTGGTGTTCGCCAGCGGCGCCGGCGCCGAAGTGCGGCACGTGATGGGCGTGACCGTGTTTTTCGGGATGCTCGGCGTGACGTTCTTCGGGCTGTTCTTCACGCCGGTGTTCTATGTCGTGATCCGCAAACTCGTCGAACGGCGTCGTCATCGCGATGACACCGAAGTGCAGAAGGAGGTCTCGCATGGTTGACCGTATCTCTATCGACCGCAGCCTCGCCCCTTCGCTCGCGGCCACTGTGCTTGCAGTTGCGCTGTCCGGCTGCATGCTTGGTCCTGACTACGCCCGTCCCGAATCGCCGCTTCCGCCTGACTTCGCCAACGTGCCCGAAGCGTCTGCGCAGTCATCGGCCGATGCGAGCATCGACGCTGTAGACACCGCAGCGCTCGCCCGTTTTTGGGAACGATTCGACGACCCAGTGCTGACGGCGCTGATCGAAGAAGGCCTGAAGGCCAATCATGATCTGCGTATCGCGCAATCGCGCCTGGACGAGGCCCGTGCATCGCGTCGCGGCGCGTTTATCGATCAGTTTCCGACCGTGACTGCCAGCGGCTCGCGTCAGCGCAGTGCGTTGGCGCCGCCGGAAACGCAGGGCGCGCCACCGGACGCGCGTCGTAGCGATTACTACGAAGCAGGATTCGATGCGAGTTGGGAAATCAGCCTGTTCGGTCGCAACGTCCGCGGTATCGCATCCGTGACTGCCTTCGCCGATGCGGCGCGCGCGCGCGTCTGGGGCGCGCAAGTCGCGGTCACGGCGGAGATCGCACGCCAGTATTTCGAACTGCGCGGCCTACAACAGCGCTTAGACGTCGCCCGTCGCAACGCGGATGCCCAGCGCCAGTCGCTCGCGATTACCCGCGCACGCGTCGATAACGGCATCGGCAACGATCTGGACCGCGCGCGCGCCGAAGCGCAATACGAATCGACGCTGGCGCAGATCCCGCAGCTCGAAACCGCAGCGGCGCGCGCGATGTATCGGATCGGCGTGCTCACCGGGCAACCGCCGGCTGCGCATGAAAATAAATTGTCCGCGGCGTACGAAGCGCCGCCGCTGCCGGAAGTGCTGCCGGTGGGGCAGCCAGAGGATTTGCTGCGCCGCCGGCCCGACATCATCGCCGCCGAACGCAACTTGGCTGGCCGCACGAATTTGATCGGTTTTCGCATGACCGATCTATTCCCGCGCATCACCTTTAGCGGACGCGTCGGTTACGCGGCGGAGCAGCTCGGCGATCTAGGCAGCAGCGGATCGCGCAGTTGGCGTTTCGGCCCTGGTATCACCTGGGCGGCGTTCGATATTCCGCGCGTGCTGCAAGATGTAAATGCCGAAAAAGCCCGCACTGAAGGCGCATTGGCCGAGTACCAACAGACCGTGCTCGAAGCGCTGGAAGACGCTGAGGGAGCGCTCAATGCCTACGGCCGCAACGCTGCCGAACGCGATCATCGCGAACGCGCCGCGAAGGCCAGCGCCGACGCGGTGAAGCTCGCGCGTATGCGCTACGACGCCGGCATTTCCGATTTCGAGACCGTGCTCGACACCGAGCGCAGCCTACTGCAAAGCGAAGATTCACTCGTGCAGTCGCGGGTGCAGGCAGCGACCTCGCTGGTCGCGGTCTACAAGGCGCTCGGTGGTGGTTGGGTTGGCGATGCTGCTACGACGGCCAACGCCGAAGCGGTTCAATAGGCCTGTGCCGATGTCACACCGGAATTCAGCAAATCGGGAACGATGAATCGGTAGAGCGGGTCTCCGACCCGCTGCTGTTCTTAGCCTTCACGCTCGGCACGCTCAGGCGGCGAAAACGGAATCGTATCCGGCGCTACTGCGCCGCCGCTGATGATGAAACGCATTGCTTGATCGACGGTCCAGTCGGTCGGCGTGATTTTTTCGACCGGCACGATTTCCAGATAGCCGGAGGTCGGGTTCGGCGTGGTCGGCACATACACTGCAGCGAGTTCGCGGCCGGTGCCGGTTTCGTGCATCACGCGGGTGACGAAGCCCAAGGTTTTCATTTCGGTATGCGGGAAATCGATCAGCACCACGCGCTGGGTGCCATCGGGTTTCTTCTGCAGGATGTCGAGCAACTGCCGCGAGCTGTTGTAGATCGTATTGGCCAGCGGAATGCGGTTGATCAGCGATTCGAACCAACCCAGCATGCGCTGGCCCAATACGCGGCGCGCGAGCCAGCCGACGCTGAGTATCGCGATGACGGTCGCGAGCAGCGCGATCGCGGTCAGCACCCAATCCTGCGACAACCAGCCAAAGCTGCGCGGCGCGGTCGCCGCGATGTTGTGCAACAGCGGATCGATCCACGGCCGACTCAAATTCGACAGCATGACGAAGACGAATTTGAGCACCACCCACGTGAGCCAGATCGGCAAGAGCGTGAGCAAGCCGGTGAGGAATAGACGCTGCAGTCGGCGGCCGAAGGAGAGTGGAGTTGACATGCGTCGATTGTAGTGCGGTTGCGCGCAAGAACGTGCGTCTTTGCTGCAGTTACGCTTGGCGCAATGCTGGCCTCAGCGCGAAGCATCCGGAGATCGTGAACAGGCTCTCAAACACGCAGCGAATCGAGGAACTGCCGCACCGCCGGGTCGAAGCGGGCGATATCGACGAGAAATGCGTCGTGGCCCTGCGGCGATGGCAGCGGCAGAAAGCGCGAATCGGTGCCGCCCGCGAGCAGGCCATCGGCGATCTCCTGCTGCTGCTGCAGCGGGAACAAGATGTCGGTATACACGCCGATCGACAGTGCGCGATCGAGACGCAGTTTCGACAGCCCGGTTTCGCAGGTGCCTGGGCCGCGTTCGTCCGAGCAGGCCTCGCCGAGGTCGAACCAATCCATCGAGCGGCCGAGATAGAGATAACAATTAGGATCGAAGCTGCGCACGAAGCGGCGCGCGTGGCCTTCTAGATAGCTTTCGACCTCGAATTCCAAGCCGAACGGATCGTCGCCGATGCGGCGATCGGCATCCAGACGCACCCGGCCGAAGCGGCCATCCCATTCCAATGCGGAGCGGTAGGTGATGACGCCGAGTTTGCGCGCCATGCGCATGCCGGCTTCGGGATACGTCTGTTCGTCGTAGTCGCCGTTGTTCCAGTTCGGATCCAGACGGATCGCTTCGCGCTGCAGCGAGCGGATCGCGATCGAGAACGGTAGCGCGCGCGCGGCGCCGGAGATGTTGATATGCGCATGGGCGATGCCCGGATGCCGCTGCAGCAACGACAGCGCGACCATTCCGCCCATCGAATTGCCGATCACGCAGGCAAGGCGCTCGACCCCCAGCGCACGCACGACATGCGCTGCGGCATCGGCACCGTCTTCGACCGACAGTTCCGGGAAGCTCAGCCGATAGAGACGGCCTGTGTTCGGATCGATCGAGGCCGGCCCGGTCGAGCCCTTGCAACTGCCGAGCGAGTTGGTGCAAATCACGAACCAGCGGTCGGTGTCGATGGCTTTACCCGGGCCGAGCATCGCCTCCCACCAACCCGGAACGGGATTGTCCCCATGGCTGGCGGCGTGGGCATCGGGCGACAGCCCGGTGAGGATCAGGATCGCGTTGTCGGCGTTCGGCGAGAGCCGGCCCCAGGTTTCGTAGGCCATGCGCGCGCCGTGCAGTGCGCCGCCGCGTTTCATCGGCAATGGCGAGGGCAGGTCGATGAAGCGCGAGCCAGGAGGAGTGAATTCGGTCATCTGCGAAGTTTACCGGCCCGCGCAGACGAGACGGATAGCCTTTGCGCGGGATCGCTGTTTTCTATCGCCATAGCTCATGCGCATTGCGCATGTACTGATGTCGTTCGCTGAAATAGCTCCACCCAGGAGGTCTCAGTTCACATGTCCGGCACACGTCCGGCACCTGTCTGGACGTGCTCACGGCGAAGCCGCCGCAAGCCGACGTCAACGCGGGCGCGATGATGCCGCCGCGTTGTTTGCCCAATACAGCTCGGCGCGCACTGGGCGATGATCCGATCCGATATCGGGACCGCGTTCGCTCATGCCGCGACGCCAGTGCCGACTCGCTAGCACATGATCGATCGGAATACCGATCGGAACGACAAGCGATGGGTGCGACCAAGTCATGCGTAAACCGGTCGCGCGGCGCAGCCCGTCGCCTGAAGAACTCGACATCGCAGCGGTCGTGAGCGCCGTGGACCAGGGGGTGGCATTGAGATCGCCTGCGACGATGAGCGGCGCGCGATCCGCTTCCCTGGCTAGGTGGCGCAGGAGTTGATCGCGCTCGTCGTGCCAATGAATGCCCAGCGGCGGCACTGGATGTACGGCGACGATGCGCACCTCGCTGCCATTCAACGCGATATGCGCGCCGAGTGCGGGAATACCGTCGTCGCTGCGCTGTAGTTCGATCGTGTAAAGCGGGTTGCGTGCCATGAGGCCGATGCCGAAAGGCGAGTTCTCGGGCACGAATTCGCGATATGGATAAAGGTCGCCGATTGCGGCGATGAGTGCTTTCGCGTAGATCGGCGTGAGTTCGTTGAGAATCACCACATCGGTAGGCTGCGCGCGCAGCCAAGCGACCAGAGGTGCGGGGTCGCGATTGCTCACATGCACGTTCGCGACCGCGATGGTCAGCGCCGGCGCGCCGCCGTTCGCGTTCGGCAAGGAGGCGCTGGCGCTGCACAGCGGTAGCAGTGCGAACGGTGCGAGCAGTCGCCAGCGTTTCGCGCGTATGCCAGCGATCGAGCAGAGCGCGAGCCAGCTCAGTGCGTAAAGAATTTGCCAGTGCGCCGCTAAATCGAGCATCCAGCCGAGCGCGCTGGGCGAGGCCGGCAGCAAACGATTGAACCACGGCAGCAGCAGACCGGCAGCGGCCAGCGGCATCAGCCACTGTGCGAAACCGGCGATGCGATGCGATCGCGATGATCGATTCACGATGATCGATTCACGATGGTGCCATCGCAAGCATTTTGGGATGTGCAGTCGGGCGCGTCGTTCGCGCTCAGGGTGCGCCTAGCGTTAGCGCGACCGGCGCTTTAGTCGGTAAAACGACGCGCACTGGTTCCGATTCCACATCACCGTCTTGTCGGATCGCGTTGCCGCTTGCGGACAGGCGCGCCACCAGTTCCACTTCTTTCAAAGCCGACAGTTTCGCCGTCGGCATCGGGCTATCGCTATCGTCGAGCACGATCCGCAGCGGCAGTGCGCTGAGCGGATGTTTTTCGACCGCGACCGGCATCGGCGGGCCGTTGGGCATGCGTGCGATCACGAAGACGCTGGCGTCGCCGCGCAGGCGTACGCGTGCGGCGAAATCGGGATCGAGCGCGACGGTGACGCGAATGCCGCCGGCGCCGCTGTCGTTCGCAGCGCCATCGTTAGATGGCGAAGGCAGCGGCGGCAGACCGACTTCACGCCGCGCCGCATCCACTTCCTTGCGTAGCGTGACAGCTTGCTCTGGCGCGAGCTGCGCGAGCAGTGGCTGCCACATCATCGCGGCGTCCTTGGCGTTGCCCTGTTGGCGCAGGGCGAGGCCGAGAAAGAAGCGCGCACGTTGATGCTGTGGGTCTTGTTTTAGCGCGCGTTCGAGATAGCCCACTGCGCGCGCATCGAAGCGGCGATCGGCGTTGGTGAGCATGCGCGCTTCGGCGGCGGCGGCCAGTTCCGATGGCTGCGCCGGCGCGTCGGCGGTCGTCATCGCGAGTGCGCGCTCCCAAGCATCGCGGGCTTTTTCGCGCATCTCGAGCTTGCTGTACGCCTCGGCCAGCAGCACGAATCCCTCGCGCTCGGGCGCGCCGGCCATTTTGCGTTCCAGCATCTCGACCGCTTCGGCCATCGATTGCGGTGTGCGCAAATTGTCGGCGTCCAGGGCCTCTGGCGTACCGATCAAGCGGTACAAGCCGATGGAGCCGCCGATGAATACGATCGCAATAGTGGCTGCGATCATTGGTTTTTCGCGCCATACCGGCCGCAGCACCAGCGCAAATACGGCGATCGCGAGTGCGATGGAAACAGCGACGAACAGCGGCATTACCACGGCATTACCACTCCTGGGACTCGTCTTCGGGAACCGCAGCGCCGTCGCGGCCGGATCGCGCGCCGCGCCGAATGAGTCGGAACGCGACGATCATACCGCCCAGCATCAACGCCAACGGGCCGAACCACAGTAGCCATGTCGAAGCCGACACCCGTGGCCGATACAGCACGAATTCGCCATAACGGGCGACGAGGAAGTCGCGGATCTCGTCATCATTGCGGCCTTTGCGGATCAGATTCAACACTTCGCGGCGCAGGTCCTTCGCGATCTGCGCGTCGGAATCGGCCAGGGATTGATTTTGGCACATCACGCAGCGCAGTTCGGCGAGCAACGCATGGAAGCGCTGCTCTTCGCCCGCGTTTTGGAAGGTCGGCGGCAGGTGCACCTGCTCGCTCTGCGCTTGCGCCGCGCAGGCGAACACCAGCAGCAGGGCCGATAACAGATGGCGAAGGAATACGATCATCGTCCGAGCCTCACCGAGAGAGCGCATGCGTTGGTGCATCGGCAGCGGCGACGACTGCTGCTGCCTGACCGTTCGCAGCCGACCACCGTGCGCCGGAAACGTCTGCTTTTCCAGCATGAGCAGTCGAGCTCAGTTTTTCCAACACAGGCAGTAGCTCCTTGCGGATCAGTTCGTCATCGATCGTGCCGCGCAAGCGCCAGCGGACCATGCCGTCGGCGTCGACCAGGATATGGTGCGGCGTGGCCATCACACCGAAGCGATACGCCACCGCTCCGCTCTCATCGGCCAGGATCATCGCGTAGGGATTGCCGTGACGATCCAGCCATCGCGTGGCGCTGGCGGGATCGTCCTGCATGTTCAGTCCGATCATCCGAATGCGCTCGGACTTCGCCAGTCGCAGCATTGCGGGATGTTCATGCGCGCAACCGTAGCACCAACTGGCCCAGGTCGTGATCAGAAACGGCGCCCCACGAAGATCGACGTTGCCGACGCGTTTTGATGGGGTATTCAACACTGGCAACTGAAAATTCGGCAGCGGTACATCGACGATGTGTTTCGCCTTGGCTGCTGCTTCCGCATGCCTGTCCACCATGGTCATGAACACGAAGAATGCGGCTAACAGGATGCCGAGTAGGAATGCCAGAAAAGCCGCAATGACCGCGATCCAACCCCAAAACGTGCGTTTCTTTTTTGGTAATACCGCAGCATTCATCGGCTGCCCTCCATCTCGCGCAGCATCGGCGCGAGATGTTCTTCGAGGAATCCTGTGGTGGACAAGCCGAGGTGCCGCCACTGCACCACGCCATTGCGATCGACCAGAATCAGCTGCGGCGTCGTGGTCAACGGGATCGTTCCCGGTGTTTGTTGCGTCTCCTGCACAAGCGAGTAGAGATACGGATCGCCGTAGCGTTCCAGCCAGCGCACTGCGAGCTCCGGCTCGTCATCGACGTTGTAACCGATGAAACGAATGCGCTGTTTTTTCGCGAATGCGACCAGCGCCGGATGCTCTTTGCGGCAAGAGACGCACCAACTGGCCCAACCGTGCAGCAGGTAGGGTTCGCCGAGCAGGTCGCGTTTACCGACGGTGCGCGGCGTGGCCTTGCCTGGTTGCTGCAGTACCGGCATCGAGAATTCGGGCATCACCGTGCCGATGCTGCTGGTCTCGCGCGACTCGAACTCGGCCGCGCGCTTCGCGAGATTGATCGAGTATGCCGCCATCAAGACGATGCCGATCAGCGCGCCGCCGAGGCCGAGGAAGAATAGTCCGGTTTTGAGTTTCGCGGTCATACAGTGGCGTGCGCTGCGGGAGTCGCGGCCAGTCTCGCTGTGGGCGCAGAGCCGGCGAAGTGCGACAAGTCACGATGCGCTTCGTTCATCGGCGCACGTCCATCGCATCCAAGGCAGGCACGACTTCGTCGCGGATAATCGCATCGGTCAGCGCACCGACGTGCTTCCAACGGATCGTGCCCTCGGCATCGATCAAGAAGGTTTCTGGCGCGCCGTAGATGCCGAAGTCGATCGCGGTTTGGCCTTCGTAATCGCGCAGCACCACCCAGTACGGGTTGTTGAAGCGTTCCAACCAGCGCAGCGCGTCTTCGCGTTCGTCCTTCCAGTTATAACCGATAACGCGCACACGCTTGGTTTCGGCGAAGCGGGTGATGACCGGATGCTCTGTCTGGCATTCGACGCACCAACTGCCCCACACGTTCAGCAGATAGGGCGCGCCGCGCAGGTCTTTCGAGGAGACGATACGTTCAGGTTCATGCAGCGCCGGTAGCGCGAATTCGGGCGCTGCTTTGCCGATCAGTGGTGAGGGCAGGGCGTCGCGATTCTCGTCGCGGCTCAGCCAGATGCCCGCGGCGAGCAGCACGGCGATGGCGAAAAAAATCGCGAGCGGAAGCCATCGTTTTGCGGGCATCAGTCGGCTCCACTCGTTGCGTGCGCACCGGCGTGCGCGGCGACCAAGCCGCCGATCTGCGGCGCTGCGGCGCCGAGGGCGGTGTTCGCGTCGGCACGATCGGTGGCAGTTTGTCGTACCGTGCGGAATCTGCGATCGGTCGCCACCACGAATCCTCCGAGCGTCATCATCAGCGCGCCGAACCAGACCCAGCGGATGAAAGGTTTGATTTGCACGCGCACGGCCCAGGCATCGCCGCCCAGCGGTTCGCCCAGCGCGACGAACAGGTCGCGACTGATCCCGGGACGAATCGCCGCTTCGGTCATCACTTGCCCGCCGCTGGCGTACTCGCGTTTTTCGGGATGCAGCGTGGTGATGAGGCGATCGTCGCGGAAGATCTCGATCGTGCCGCGGCTTGCGGCGTAGTTCGGGCCTTGCAAACGTTCCACGCCGACGAAGCGGAAGCTATCGCGTCCCAACGTCAGCGTTTGCCCAGGTTTCATCGCGATTTCGCGCTGCTGCAACTGCGCTTCGACCAACAGTGCGCCGACGAGAAAGACCGCCACGCCCGCGTGCGCCAGAATCATGCCGAGCATTTCCGGGGTGAAACGCCGCCCCTCACTGCGCAGCCGCTGCCAGACGAAGCGCAGCGTGCCCAAGCCGACCCACAGCGCTGCGGCGACACCTGCTGCGGTTTTCCATGGCCCTTGCGGCGCTTGAAAGAACGCCACTGCGCCGCCGAGCAGCGCCAGTACGGCCCAGGGCAGCAGCATTTTCAGCGGTTTTGTCGGGTCTTCGCGCTGCCAGCGCGTGATCGGGCCGAACGGCAGCAATAGCACTAGCGGTGCCATCAGCACGATGAACATCAGCGAGAAATATGGCGGGCCGACCGAAATTTTGCCCAGATCCAGCGCATCGGCGAACAGCGGGTACAGCGTGCCGATCAGCACCATCGCGCAGGCGGTGGTCAGCAGCACATTGTTGAGGATCAGCAGCGTCTCTCGCGACGAAGGCGCGAACGGTTTTGCGGGACTCGCGGCATCGCTGCCGCTATCGTCCGGCGCGCGCAGCGCATACAGCAGCAGCGAACCGCCGACCACTACCGCGAGGAACGCGAGAATGTAGAGCCCGCGGCCTGGATCGGCGGCGAAGGTATGCACGCTGGTGATCGCGCCTGATCGCACGAGGAACGTGCCCAATAGCGACAGCGAGAACCCGGCGATGGCGAGCAGCAAGGTCCAACTGCGGAAATTACCGCGTTTTTCGGTGACGGCCTGCGAATGCAGCAGCGCGGTGCCGACCAACCATGGCATGAAGCTCGCGTTTTCGACCGGATCCCAGAACCACCAGCCGCCCCAGCCCAGTTCGTAATACGCCCACCAACTGCCGAGTGCGATGCCGAGCGTGAGAAACGCCCACGCGACGTTGGTCCAAGGCCGCGTCCAGCGCAGCCAGTCGCGCCAATGCCCATCCTGTACCGACTGCCGCGCCATATGGCCGTCGAGCATCGCCGCGATCGCGAACGCGAACGGCACCGAGAGCCCGACATAGCCCATGTACAGCATCGGCGGGTGAATGATCATGCCGATGTCTTGCAGCAGCGGATTGAGATCGCGACCTTCCAGCGCCGCCGGCAGCAGGCGCTCGAAGGGATTGCTCGCGAATACCAGCAAACCGAGGAACCCCAGCGAGATGAAGCCCATCGTACTCAGCACGCGCGCGACGACGCGCTCGGGCAGTGCGTGGGAAAACGCAGCGACGGCTGCGGTCCATACAGCGAGAACCAACGACCACAGCAGCAGCGAACCTTCGTGCGCGCCCCAGACCGCGGTGTAGCGATACATCACCGGCAGCAGCGAGTTCGAATGCTGCGCGACGTAGCGCAGCGAAAAATCTTGACTTACGAAGGCATAGGTCAGGATCGCGAACGCTAGACCGACCAAGACCAACTGCATCCATGCTGCGGGCCGCGCGACCGCCATCCAACTGTCGATGCCGCGCTGTGCGCCGACCATCGGCAGCACGGTCTGCAGTACGCAGACGGCGACCGCCAAAATCAGCGCGATCTGGCCCAGCTCAGGAAGAATATGCACAGGAAGAATATGCAGAGGCATGCGTCGGCCAGTGGTGTCAGTAGGTCTTGCTAGGCGTTGCCGACGGTGCATTGTCGGCGTCGTTGGGTTTTATCGCGCCGGCTTGATCGACGGCGATACCGTGCTTCTTGTGCGCCAGTCCCATCTTGTCCGCGACTTCTTTCGGCACGTAGGTTTCGTCATGCTTGGCCAGGACTTGCTCGGCGATGAAGACGCCGTCGCGCATCGTGCCGGTGGCGACTACGGCCTGCTTCTCGCGGAACAAATCGGGCAGGATGCCGGTGTAGCTCACCGGCAATTCGGCGTCGCCGTCGGTCACTCTGAAACGCGCTTCCATCGAGCCTTCGCTGCGCTTGAACGAACCCGCCGCCACCATGCCGCCGAGGCGAAACCGCGTCTTGCCCTGCAGCGATTGCGCGCCGGCTTCGCCCCTTAGCACTTCGTTCGGGGTGTAGAGATAGGCGACATTGCGCTGCAGCGCCATCGTCACCAATACCGTCGAGATTCCCACCGCGCCGACCAAGGCCAGCACGAACAGCATGCGCCGCTTGCGAACCGCATTCATCGTTGCAACTCCGTCGTTTTCGGCTGTGTCACCCGTGCCGCTTCGCGCTGCGCGCGCATGCGGATCTCGCGCAGGGTGCGGGCGATGGCGATCTTCGGCGCGACGAAGTCCCAAGCCAGCACGACCGCGAAGACGGCGTACGCAGCAACCACATAGCCTAGATAGGTCATTGTGCGATCTCTCTGTCGCCGCTGTGCGTTGCGGCCTCGGGTTTCGCGGCTGCGCTGCGCTTGATGCCGGCGCGCTCCAGTACCCACGCTTTGCTCGCTTCGCGCTGCAGATTGTCGGCGCGCGCGCGCGCCAGCAGCGAACCGGCGAACCAGAACTTGGTGGCGATCACCATCGCGATCAGCGCCGGCAGCATGCTGGGATCCATGCTCGATTCGCCGAAGACGCGGATCGTCTGGCCTTGATGCAGCGAGTTCCACCAGACGACCGAATAGCGAATGACCGGTAGCATGCCGCTGCCGACGATCGCCAGCAGCCCAGCGGCACGCGCGGCGGCGCGGCGGTCGTCGATCGCTTGATACAGGCCGATCACGCCTAGATACAAAAACAGCAAGATGAGTTCGGTGGTGAGCCGCGGGTCCCATTCCCACCAGGTGCCCCACATCGGTTTGCCCCAGATCGAACCCGTGCCGAGGGTGATGACCGTAAACGCCGCGCCGATCGGCGCGCAGGCCATCGCCAGGATTTCGCACAACTTGATCCGCCAGATCAGCGCGATGATGGAATAGAAGGCCATTAGGCCGAATATGAACATGCTCATCCACGCGGCGGGGACGTGGATATACAGGATGCGGAAGCTGTCGCCCTGCTGGTAATCGGCCGGTGCGACGAATAAGGCTTGCCAGAGGCCGTAGGCCATGACCGCCAGCGCGACTGCGAAACACCACGGCGCCCAACGCGCCGCGAAACGGTCGAAGGTGGGCGGCGAGCCAAGTTGATGGAACCAGCGGATCAGAGGATTCATGCGGAGCGCGTCATAGAGCGATTCATGCAGATAGGTTGAATGTGGAAGCTGAGCGAAGCGAAACGAAACAGAACAAAAAAACAGAACAAAAAAACAGAACAAAAAACAGATACGTACCACCAATGACGACCGATCGACTGCGATTTCGCGGCGATGCGAGTCAATCTACCCGACCCAACGTGCGTCCGATATGATCCGGCTCAAGCGTCGCAAAGGGGCCGCGTCGATCGGGGCGCGCGCAAACGATGCATCAGCGATACCGGCATCAATGCGTCGCGATCCGAATCGCTGCGGCAGCGATCAACGGTGCCAGCACCGAGGCGACCGCCAGTCCCGCGCCGAGCAGCAGCCATGCGCCGACAGGATCGAGCCCCTGCGCGCTCGCCGCGACGCTTCCGGCACCGAATACCAGCACCGGTACGTACAGCGGCAGAGCAAGCAGGGCGACCAGGATACCGGACCTGCGCATTCCAACCGTGAGCGCAGCCACAACGGCGCCGATCAAACTCAGTAGCGGCGTGCCGAGCGCAAGGCCGATCAACAGCGCCGGCAGCTGCGCATGCGGCAAATGCAGCAGCTCGGCCAGCAGCGGGGTCGCGATCAACAGCGGCAGCGCCGTCGTCGCCCAGTGCATGACGGTCCGCACCGCCACCAACCAGGCCAACGGCACCGGCGCCAGCATCCACTGTTCCAGCGAGCCGTCTTCAGCGTCGCTGCGGAATAGGCTGTCGAGGGCCAATAGACCGGCCAGCAAGGCGGCGACCCACAGCACGCCCGCCGCCACCCGGGCCTGCAGATCGGGTTCGTTGCCTAGGGCCAGCGCGAATAAGACCACAACGATCAGCGCGAATAGCGCTGGCTGCATCGCGTCGCCGCGACGGCGCCAGAGCAGACGCAGATCGCGCACGATCAAGGCACGGGCTGCTTCCATCAGCCCCGGCACCGAGCCGGTGGTCTGGATCGGCCGAACGATCGTCGTTTGAAATCTCATGCCGCCGCTCCGAGCGGCTGTCCGGCGCGGTGCAGCATAAGTTCGCGGGTGCGCACCGGCGGTGCGGCATAGGCGCCATGGGTCGTGACCAAGGCGGCGCCGCCTCCGCGCAGATGCGCTTGCACCATTCGGTTCACCAGCGCGATGCCATCAAGGTCGAGGTTGGCGTACGGCTCATCCATCAGCCACAGCGGCGCGGGCGATAGCCACATCCGCGCCAGCGAGAGCCGTTTTTTCTGGCCTGCGGAGAGTTGGCGAGCAAGTTGGTCCTCATAGCCGCCTAATCCGACGATGTTCATCGCGCCTGCAGGCGTCTGTGCGCGGCGCCGGCCCTGTAGGCCGCAGAGGAAATCCAGATTCTCCATTGCGGTGAGATCCGCCTTCAGTGCCGGCAGATGTCCCAGATAGGCGATCATACGGGTGCGGCTTGGCGCATCGGTCGGATGCCCGTCGATCTCGATCTGACCGCCGTCCGGCCGGAGTAAGCCGGCCAGAACCCGCAGCAGCGTGGTCTTGCCGGCGCCGTTATCGCCGCGTATCAGTAGCGCTTCGCTCGCATCCACCGCGAAATCCAACGGTCCGAACACCGGCTCGTCGTTGCGCGCAAAACGCAGGCCGCCAGCGCTGAGCAGCGGTGGCGCATGGTGAGTCGGGTTGGTCATCGGGTGTCGGAAGGCCGTATCGGTGGCGGTGTGCAGCAGTCGGCGGGTCGTCCCGCCGCGACGTTTGGATTGGTGCCTATTTTAGCCAGTCGATCGCATCATCGCCTTCGAAATCCAGCGGCCGCGCGGCATCGACCCGCATCCGTACCGGCGTGCCGGCCGCCCAGTACAGCGTGGCCAATTGCCCATAGCGCCGTGACAATGCGTCGAAGTGATCCGTCGCCATGCCGGCGACCAACCAGCTCGGTTCGCGCCAGGACCGGTTCGCCGCAGAAGAAAACGCCGCGCGGCAGAGAAGGCCTGCTTCGACCAGCTCGCGATGCAACATCTGATCCGCTTGCCGATTCACAGCCTCAAGACGCGGAATGGAATTGGGATCCCAGGCCGTTATCAAACCGACCGAACGTGCATCCGGGAAGTGCGCCCAAACCTCAGGCGTCGGTTCGCCGATCCGTACGTGAAGCCAATGGCCGTCTAGCTCCCAGCGGTACTCGGCAATGAGGTAGGCGCGGACCAGTTCGGCGATCCGCGCTTCGCCCAGGAGCGTTGGTGAGGAGGTCTGCATGGTTTAACCGAAGCGCCACGGCCCGTAAACTGGCGGAATCTCGCGTGTCGCCACGCGTTGGGGCGGATCGATTGTCGCACACCGCCTGCACCACCGCCCGCAACTCATCCGCATCTTCGCAGACGTTCAAACCTGGATTGGAATTCCGATGCCGCAAACCAAACTGCCCAAGGTGGGCACCACTATCTTCACCGTGATGTCGCAACTGGCTGCCGAGCACGGCGCGATCAATCTCGGTCAAGGCTTTCCGGACTTTCCGGTGCCGTCGCGCTTGGTCGATGAACTCGACAAGGCGATGCGCGCTGGACACAACCAGTATTCGATGATGACCGGCATCCCGGCGCTGCGCCGCGCCATCGCCGACAAGACCGCGCGCGTCTATGGCCATCGTCCCAACGCCGAGACCGAGATCACCGTCACCAGCGGCGCGACCGAGGCGATCTTCAATGCGATCCATGCGGTGGTGCGCGAAGGCGAAGAGGTGATCGTGCTCGATCCCTGCTACGACTGTTACGAGCCCGCGATCGATTTGGCCGGTGCACGTGCGGTGCATATTCCGCTCGATCCGCAGACCTTTGCCCCGGATTGGCAGCGCGTGCGCGAGGCGATCGGCCCGAAGACGCGGATGCTGATGATCAACAGCCCGCACAACCCGTCAGGCGCGATGCTAGGCGAAGCGGATATGCAGGCAGTCGCCGAACTGCTGCGCGATACCGGCATCTGGCTGCTGTCCGACGAGGTTTACGAGCACATCGTGTTCGATAGCGCACGCCACGAATCCGCGCTGCTTTACCCAGAGCTGCGCGAACGTGCGTTCATCATCTCTAGCTTCGGTAAAACCTATCATTGCACCGGCTGGAAAGTGGGTTATTGCATCGCGCCGCCTGCGCTCACCGCCGAGTTCCGCAAGGTGCATCAATACAACGTCTTCTGCACATTCCATCCAGCGCAGCACGCATTCGCAGCGATGATCGACGCCGAGCCCGAGCATTACGAGCAACTCGGCGCGTTCTATCAGGCCAAGCGCGACCGCTTCCGTACCCAATTGCTCGACACCAAACTCGTGCCGCTGCCGGTGCCGGGCGGCTATTTTCAGTTGGTCGATTACGCGGCAGTGAGCGATCTCGACGATGTCGCGTTCTGCCGCTGGTTGACGATCGAAAAAGGCGTGACTGCGATTCCCTTGTCGCCGTTCTACGAAACGCCACCGGCCGGGCAGCGCTTGGCGCGGCTGTGCTTTGCGAAGAACGAGGTCACGTTAGATGCGGCGATCGAGCGTTTGTTGAAACTGTGAGCGATTATTCCATGCGTTTCAAATAGCGAATATTGGAGCGCTCCTACAGCGCTCAAAGATTATCTTCGCGACTTGCGTCGCTCTTACGAGAGGTTGACATCTTTATGGACGATCTTCGCATCACCTTAGTTCAAGGCGATACCCGTTGGCATGACCCTGCAGGAAATCGCATGTATTACGGCGATATGATCGCCGGCTTACGTGGCACGGCAGATCTGGTGCTGTTGCCGGAAACCTTCACCAGCGGTTTTTCCAACGATGCGATCGCCAATGCCGAAACGATGGACGGCCCGACCGTGGCTTGGATTCGCGAGCAAGCGCGTGCGCTCAATGCCGCCGTTTGCGGCAGTGTGCAATTGCGCGATGGCGATGCGGTCTACAATCGTCTGTTATTCGCAACGCCAGATGGCGTATTGCACACCTACGACAAGCGTCATTTGTTCCGTTACGGGAATGAACATCAGCGTTACGCCGCTGGTCGCGATCGGCTTACGGTCGAATGGCGCGGCTGGCGCATCTGTCCGCAGGTGTGTTACGACCTGCGCTTCCCGGTGTTCTCGCGCAATCGCTACGATGTCGAGCGTCCGTCGCAGCTCGACTACGATCTGCTGCTCTACGTCGCCAACTGGCCGTCGGCCCGCGCCTATCCGTGGAAGACGCTGCTGCGCGCCCGTGCGATCGAAAACTTGTGTTACGTCGCAGGTCTAAATCGTGTCGGCACCGACGGCAACGGTTTGCAGTATTCCGGCGATAGCGCGGTGATCGATTTCCTCGGTCATCCTGTCAGCGAATGCGGCGATGAGGACATCATCGTCACCACGACGCTGCAGGCGAAAGCACTCAGCGCGCATCGCGAGCGTTTTCCGGCGATGCTGGATGGGGATGCGTTCGAATTGCGCTGAGCCTATGCGCGTGCGGCGGTGTTCATGGAGCCGCCCGCCGTCCGAAGTACACGCGCTCTGCGGCCCAGCGCATTGGCATCGTGCCGAGCATCAGGTTGACCGGCCAATCCATTTGCAAGCGATCGAACGTCCAGCGCAGCGCGCGTTTGACGCGGTAGCGCGGCGCCGCGCGTTCGGCGACGATGGCCGGTGAGGGACCGCTGTCGCGCAGATGGCGGGCGACCGCCTCGCCGACGGTCCAGCCGTGCTGCCACGCCGAATGGATGCCGCCCGCCGTGACCGGCGAGACGATGCCGGCGGCGTCGCCGGTAAGGATTACACCCGGCCCAGACAAGGGTTCGACCGGCCCGCCGCAGGGGATCAAGCCGGCGCGGATCGCGCTGGGCGCAGCATTCGCGGGAATCCCGAGCATGCGACCGACTTTGCAGCGTAGGGCTTCGACATCCGGCACGCCTTTGCGCGACCCGCCATGACGGAACGCGAGCCCGAATTGCACCCCGGTAGGATTCTGCGTGGCCCAACCGATGTAGCCAGGTGCAAGCTCGCGGCTGAGGAAGCAGTGCAGGGCATCGGGTTCGCGCAATTGCAGCCCCTCGAATTCATGCTCGACGCCGTAGAGAAAATCGCTGACGCGCCCCAAACCCGCACGCTGCGCGACCCGCGATTTCGCGCCGTCTGCGCCGACAAGCCACGGCGTGCGGCCGACGCCTGCGATGCGCCAGCGGCCGTTCTTGTGGCCATGCTCGTAATCGGCATCGGTGAAGGACTGCATCAGCCGTAGATCGACGCCCTGCGCGCGCATTTCGTCGGCCAACCAGCGCATCAGATTCGGCGTGTCGGTGGTGAGAAAGTAGTAATCCGGCACCTCGACCGCGAGATCGCGCAGATTCGGCGCGTACAGCCGCACCCGACCAATGCGCTGTGTGAGTGCCGCTGGTGCGCGATTAAGCCAGGTCTGCTCTGCGGCTTCTTTGACGATGATGCCGGTGGTGTGCAGCTTCATGCCCGGGTCGCGTTTACGTTCCAGGACGCACACCCGCAGCCCGTACTGGGCTGCGGCGATGGCGCAGGCGGCTCCGGCGAAACTGGCGCCGACGATGACGAGGTCGAATTCGCGTTCGAGTTGCGCGGCCATGGCGGCTCCGTGGGTGAGGACGGAGTGAGTGTTGCGGCGCAGTGCGGGCAGAGTATGGCGTCTGTGTGAAGTTGGGGTTCACATAGCGGGCAGATTGATGGATCTATCCCTGAGTTTTGATCATTGAGTTTTAATCATTTCCTGCGATTCCGGCTCTAACCAGTCCTGCCCTGTGGGAGCGACGCAAGTCGCGAACATGTGCGGCGCTGACGTGGTTCAAACAGGGTGAAGCGCAACACTCGGTTTTATCACGTGCAAAATTGGCCGCTGATGTTCATTGCGAGCTTGGCTTGCATCGGAGCCCTGTCGTTGTATGCGTGAATGCGTGCGATGTAATAGAGAAGCGCTTTCTGTCGAAGAGCAACGCGGTTTTCGGTTGAACTCCGACATGGCCAAATTCCGGGCTCCGTGCACGGGTAGTGGCGTGTGTTCAGGGTCGTGCAGACAGCAAAAAACCCGCAGTCGCCTGCGGGCTTTTCGGGTTCGGATTAGCGTTCGAGAGCGATCAGACTTGCATCGCCTTCGCCACTTCAGCGGCGTAGTCTTCCACCACCTTTTCGATGCCTTCGCCCACGGCCAGACGCTGGAAGCCGGTGACGTCGGCGCCAGCGGCTTTCACCGCAGCTTCGACGGTCTGCTCGGTGTTCAGCACGTAGGGCTGGCCGTACAGGGTGTTCTCGTTGACGATCTTGGCGATCTTGCCACCGATGATCTTTTCGAGGATGTCGGCCGGCTTGGCTTTGTCCTTGTCGGTCATCTTCGCCAGTTCGATTTCCTTTTCCTTCGCGATGAATTCGGCCGGCACGTCGCTTGCTTTGTTGTGCGGCGGATTCATCGCGGCCACGTGCATCGCGATGCCGCGGGCGAGTTCGGCATTGCCGCCCTTCAGCTCGACCAGCACGCCGATCTTGCCGCTGTGGACGTATGCGGCGACATTGTCGGCGCTGTCGACGCGGGCCATGCGACGGACCTGTACGTTCTCGCCGACCTTGGAAATCACGGCAGCGCGCGCTTCTTCGACGGTTTTGCCGGAAGCGAGCGTCGCCGACTTCAGCGCTTCCACGTCGGCAGCGCCAGAGGCCAGCGCGGCTTTGGCGACGGCGTCGATGAAGGCCAGGAAGTTGTCGTCCTTGGCCACGAAGTCGGTTTCGGAGTTGATCTCGACCAGCACGGCTTTGCCGCCGTCTTGGGCCATCGCGATGCGGCCTTCGGCGGTAACGCGATCGGCCTTCTTGCCGACCTTGATGATGCCCTGCTTGCGCAGCCATTCGGCGGAGAGTTCGAGATCGCCGGTGTTTTCGGTAAGCGCTTTCTTGCACTCCATCATGCCGGCGCCGGTGCGCTCGCGCAGTTCCTTGACCAGGGAGGCGGTGATTTCAGCCATGACAAACCTCGATATAAATCAATGTAGGGATAAATCTAAGTAGGGCGGGCCCAGGCCCGCCATAGAGACACCGGTCGACCAAGCATGCGGAGCAAGTCGGACGCGGCGAGATAGGGAACGCGGCCGCGAAGTGTCGCGCGGCCGCATGACTTGCAGATGACGCCGCTGCGATTACTCGGCGGCTGGCGCTTCGGTTGGAGCGGCTTCGACCGCAACAGCTTCGGCCGCAGCGGCCTCGGGCTTCTTGCCTTCCGGCTTCTTGCCGCCACCGCGCGGACCGCGTCTATCGCCTTTGCCTTCGCCTTCGGCGGTGAACTCTTCTTCGCGAACCGTCGCGGCCTGCGGCGCGGCGGCCTTGCCTTCCAGCACGGCATCGGCAGCAGCGCGGGCATAGAGCTGCACGGCGCGGATGGCGTCATCGTTACCCGGGATGGCGTAATCGACCAAGTTGGGGTCGTAATTGGTATCGACAACGGCGATGACCGGGATGCCAAGCTTCTTGGCTTCCTTGATCGCGATGTCTTCGTGGCCGATGTCGATCACGAACAGCGCATCGGGCAAGCGGGCCATGTCCTTGATGCCGCCGAGCGAGGCGAACAGCTTTTCGCGTTCACGGCGCAGGTTCAGCACTTCGTGCTTGACCATCTTCTGGAAGGTGCCGTCGGTTTCGCCGGCTTCCAGTTCCTTCAAGCGGGAGACCGACTGTTTGACGGTACGGAAGTTGGTCAGGGTGCCGCCCAACCAGCGCTGGGTCATGTACGGCATGCCGCAGCGTTCGGCTTCTTCCTTCACCGAATCGCGTGCGCTGCGCTTTGTGCCGAGGAACAGGATGATGCCGCGACGCTGGGCGATGCCCGAGATGAAGTTCATCGCGTCGTTGAACAGCGGAACGGTCTTCTCGAGGTTGATGATGTGGATCTTGCCGCGGGCGCCGAAGATGTACGGACCCATTTTCGGGTTCCAGTAGCGGGTCTGGTGGCCGAAATGGACGCCGGCTTCCAGCATCTGACGCATAGTGATCTGGGGCATTGCAAAACTCCGATGTGATGGAACCCAGCCGCCCGGAGTAGAAAATAGGTGAGGGCGGTGCGTCGGCGGGAAAGCGGGCGCAGGGTTCCGGGGTTAGGCCTCCCCGTCGCCTCCGTGGCCAGATCCCAATATTCACGAACGCTCTCATGAATACAGGACACCCCGGCACGGGTGCTTACGACGGGTGTGAATTCGAGGTGGCTACCAGCGCGATGCTCTCGGTGCAACCAATTAAGATCGCGCGGAAGCGACGCCCCTCGTGAGCGGTTTCGGCAGGCATTGGCCCGACAAAGCTGCGGGAGTATAGCCGCTGCGGGGCTTGCGCGGCAATCTGAGCGTGTCGATACGGGTCGGGGGCATCCGAAAAGCCTCGGCATCGGCCATAATGTCCGCATGCCGATCACCTTCAAAACCCCAGAAGACATCGAACGCATGCGCGTCGCCGGCCGTTTGGCCGCCGAAGTGCTGCAAATTATCACCCCGCACGTCAAACCGGGCGTCAGCACGGCCGAGCTCGACCGCATCTGCCACGATCACATCGTCCAGACCCAGCAGGCGATTCCGGCTAACGTCGGTTACAAGGGCTTCCCGGCCACGATCTGCGCTTCGGTTAATAACGTCATCTGCCATGGCATCCCCAACGATGCCAAAGTGCTGAAGGATGGCGACATCGTCAATATCGATGTCACCGTCATCAAAGACGGCTGGCATGGCGATACCAGCCGCATGTACTACGCCGGCACGCCTTCGGTGATGGCTAAGCGCTTGGTCGACGTGACCCGCGAGGCCATGTTTCGCGGCATTCGCACGGTGAAACCTGGCGCGACCCTCGGCGATATCGGTCGCGCGATTCAAGATTACGCAGAAGGCGAGCGTTTCTCGGTAGTGCGCGAATACTGCGGTCACGGCATCGGCAGGGTGTATCACGAGGACCCGCAGGTGCTGCATTACCACAACCGCGCCAACGACAGCATCGTGCTCAAACCCGGCATGGTGTTCACCATTGAGCCGATGATCAACGAAGGCACGCGGCATACGCGATTGATGCCCGACGGTTGGACCGTCGTGACCAAGGACCGCAAGCTGTCGGCGCAGTGGGAGCACACCGTCGCCGTGACCGAGGACGGCGTCGAAATCCTGACCCGCTTGCCCGGCGACGATAACGACCTCTGAGCATGACCTCCGCAGCCGCGCCCTCGCCTGTGGAGAGCTTGTCTGCGGAAAACGCATCTGCAGAGCCTTCTGTCGATAGCGCGCCCATTCCGGCGATTCCGGCGACGCCGGACGGCGATGCGGCATGGGCCGCCGCCGCGCGCGCCGATGCCGCGCAAACCGACGCCCGCCTCGCGAAACGCTTCGATCAGGGCGAAATCGTCGATCGTCTGGTCGCACTGCGCGCGCGCGCGGTCGATGAGATCGTGCGTGGCGCGTGGAGTCGCTGTGTGCCCGATGACTCGGGGTTGGCGCTATTCGCGGTCGGCGGTTACGGTCGCGGCGAATTATTTCCGCAGTCCGATATCGACGCTCTGATTCTCGCGGAATCGGATGCGCAAGAAGCGCAGCGCGAGACTTTATCGCGGTTCTTCGCGCTGCTGTGGGATGCGGGACTCGCGATGAGTCAGGCGGTGCGTTCGGTCGCGCAGTGCACCGAAGCCGCCGCCGATCAAACCGTGTTCACCGCTTTGATCGAATCGCGGCCGATCGTCGCTGACGACGCTGCGCAAGCCGCACTGCATGCCGCGATTTCGCCGGACAAATTGTGGCCGCCGCGCGAGTATTTTTTGGCGAAGGTCGAAGAGCAGCGGCAGCGTCACGCGCGCTTCGGCGACACCTCCGACAATCTCGAACCGAATCTGAAAGACGGTCCCGGCGGGCTGCGCGATTTGCACACGCTCGGTTGGCTGGCGCTGCGCAGTTTCGGCGTGCGCGAACTCGAGCCGCTGATCGGCCTGGGCCATCTCGGCGCGGACGAAGCGGTGGCGCTCGATCGCGAGCGACGCGCGTTAGGCCGTCTGCGCTACGGCTTACACTTAGTCGCTGGCCGTCGCGAAGAGCGACTGCGTTTCGATCATCAAAAAAACCTAGCCGCGCGACTTGGCCACGTCGATCACGTCGATACGCTCGCGGTCGAGCAGATGATGCAGGGTTTCTACCGCAGCGCGGCGATCGTGCGCCGCATCGGCGACCGTTTGTTCCAGCGGTTCGAGGAGCACTTCGACGGTGCGGGCGAGCCCGAAACGATCGATGCCGATTTCGAAATGCGCCGAGGTTATCTGGCCGCGCGCGATACCGCGTGGCTGTTGCGCGATCCGGCGCACGTATTCGCGCTGTTCACGACCTGGGCGGCGCATCCGGCGCTGCGCGGCCTGCATTCGTTGACGGCGCGCACGCTCGCCAGTGCCCTGCACGGTATTCCTGCGTACGATCGCGCCGCGCCTGCGCTGCGCGATGCGTTCATGTGCATGATGCGTGGGCCGCAAGCGGTGAAGATGCTCGAACGCATGGCGCGACTGGGCGTGCTCGGTCGCTGGATTCCCGCGTTCGCGCAGGTGTCCGGGCGCATGCAGTTCGATCTGTTTCACGTCTACACCGTCGATCAGCACACGCTCGCGGTGCTGCGCAATCTCGCGATCTTCGCCAGCGATACGCCGGACGAACGTTTTTCGGTTGCGAATCGGATTTGGCCTTCGCTGCGTAAGCCGGAATTGCTGCTGCTTGCCGGTCTTTTTCACGATATCGCCAAAGGCCGTGGCGGCGATCACTCCGAGCTCGGCGCGGTCGATGCGCGCACATTCTGCCTCGCTCACGGCCTCACGGAACCCGATGTCGCCCTTGTCGAATGGCTGGTGCGCAAGCATCTTTTGATGTCGATGACCGCGCAAAAGCAGGACATCACCGATCCCGACGTGATCCATCGCTTCGCCACCGAAGTGGCCGATCGCCAGCGCTTGGATCATTTATATCTGTTGACCTGCGCCGACATCGCCGGGACCTCACCGAAGCTGTGGAACGCGTGGAAAGACCGGCTGCTCGCCGACCTGCACACCGCTACCCGCTTCGCACTGCGCCGCGGGCTGGAACACCCGGTCGCGGCCGAAGAACACCGCGCCGAGAATCGCGACAAGGCCCGTGCCTTGCTGCGCGATGCCGGCCACGACGACGCGACCATCGACGCGCTATTCGCGCGTATGCCCGACGATAATTTCCTGCGCAGCCGGCCGGATCAAATCGCTTGGCAGGCCGAAGGATTGCTGGCGACGTCACCGGGCGAGATGGTGATTCGCGCGCGGCCGATCCCCGGGCAAGCGTCCCGTCAATCCGCTGGCTACGAGGCCGGCGGTAACGAGGCCGGCGGTAACGGGGCAGGCGGTAACGGGGCAGGCGTTTATGAAACCGGCGGTTATGAAGCCGGCGGTTATGAAGTGTTTATCCATGGCCCGGATCGCGACAGTTTGTTCGCGGCGATCGTGATCACCCTCGATCGTGTCGGCGTGGCGATCCAGCAAGCGCGTGCGCTCGATGGCCCGCAGCGCACGATTTACGATAGTTTCCAAGTGTTGCCGCTGCAGCCGCTGTATCCGCCGCCGGTAGATCAAATCGAAGCCAGCCTGCGCCGGGCGCTGTCGGGGCCGTTGGATCGCTTGCTGCCGTCGCGTCGCGCGCAGCCGCGGCATCTGCGTCATTTTCGGGTTGCACCGCGGATCGCGTTCGAGACCGCCGAAGACGGCACGCGCACGCGCTTGAGCGTGATTTGTACCGATCGTCCGGGCCTGCTCGCCGACATCACCCACGCCCTGCGCTATCAGCGCGTGCGCATCCATGATGCACGTATCGGCACTTTCGGCGAACGCGCCGAGGACGTGTTCTTGCTCAGCAACCGCGAGGACCGCGCGTTGGCGCCGGAAGACGCCGAACGCTTGCGCATGGCGCTGTCGCAGGCGCTGGATATCGCCAAAGCGTGACCTGCAGCGAACGAATCGGATTCTGCACGTACAGATGAGCGGCGAAGGGATCGCTCCGCGGAATGCCGAAGCCTGCGCGAACAGCGCCCCTCACCCTCACTCGCTGCGCTCGCTCTTCCCTCTCCCCGCGCGGAGCGCGGGGAGAGGGGTAAACCCCGCCCCGCCGATGTGCAAGGGGCGGCGTGAAGACCGCGGATCTCCTTCTCCCCGCAAAGCGGGGGCGAAGAGGCGCGCTTGCGAGGCATTGTCTCGCGCGGCGATGAGCGCCCGAGCGCTAAGCGCGAGGGCCGGACGAAGGTGGCGCGAAGCGGCGGATGCGGGGAGAAATGTGCGGCCCACAGGAATTGTCGAAGTCTGCGCGAACAGCGCCCCTCACCCCCGCTCGCTGCGCTCGCTCTTCCCTCTCCCTGCGCGATGCGCGGGGAGAGGGGTAAAGCTCGCGCGCTCATTTCCCTGCACATCGCCGCGCCCGCCGATGCGCACAGGTAGAATCGTTCTCCCCACCGATACGATGAACGAGTCCGATCGCGCCATGAACCACGATGCCCGCTCCGCTTTGCAAACGACGATCGAACAGGCCTGGGATCGCCGCGCCGAACTCGCGGCCGATGAGATCGAATCCACCCTGCGCCCTGCGGTGGACGCAGCGATGTCCGGTTTGGAGGCAGGCGACTTCCGCGTTGCCGCGCCCGACGGGCAGGGCGGTTGGCAGGTCAATGAATGGCTGAAAAAAGCCGTGCTGCTGTTCTTCCGCACCCAGGACATGCGGGTGATGGACGGGCAGCCGTCGCCGTATTGGGACAAGGTGCCCTCGCGTTTCGAAGGTTTCGACGAAGCGCGGTTCCGCGCGCTCGGCGTGCGCGTCGTCCCGGGCGCGGTCGCGCGGCGCGGTGCGCATATCGGCAAAGACGTGGTGCTGATGCCGAGCTTCGTCAACATCGGCGCGCATGTCGGCGAAGGCACGATGGTGGACACCTGGGCCACGGTCGGCAGTTGCGCGCAGATCGGCAAGCACTGCCATCTCTCCGGCGGTGTCGGCATCGGCGGCGTGCTCGAACCGCTGCAGGCATCGCCGACCATCATCGAAGACCATTGCTTCATCGGCGCGCGCTCGGAAGTGGTCGAAGGCTTCGTCGTCGGCCATCACAGCGTAGTCGGCATGGGCGTGTTCCTCGGTCAGAGCACCAAGGTTTACAACCGCGCGACCAAAGAAACCACATATGGTTCGGTGCCGCCGGGCAGCGTCGTGGTCTCGGGCCAATTGCCGGCCGCCGACGGCTCGCATTCGCTGTACTGCGCGGTGATCGTCAAACAGGTGGACGAGAAAACCCGCAGCAAGACCTCAATCAACGATTTGCTGCGAGGGTTGGCGGATTGACTGGCGCCTTCAATAGCGAGTCGAGTGGCGAGTCGAGCATTGCGTCAAGCGGCGAGCGGCTTTCGTCGCAATCGACGTTCTTCGTCAAACGCGTCTTGCCTGCGCTTTGGTTCGGCGGTTTGCTGTATTTCGCCGTGAACAGCGCGCTCGCTGGCGACATCGGCGCGTATTGGCCGTTCGTGCTGGCGCCGATGCTTATCGCCGCAATCACCTATTTCGCGTTTCGCGCGTTGATTTGGCGATTGGCCGATCAAGTGATTATCGTCGCTGGCGCACTGCTGGTGCGCCTGCGCGGCCAGGATCATCGCATCGCGCTGAGCGATGTCGTTGCCGTATCGTTCACTCGTTTCAGCAATCCAAGCTATCTCACGCTGCGCTTGCGCGAGGGGCATGTCTATGGCGACAGCCTGTATTTCATCCCGCGCGCGCAATTCACGCTGAATCTGTTCGCACCGAACAAGGTGTGCGATACCTTGCGTTCGGCGATCGAGCTGGCAGCGCGACGGGAAGACGCTGCGGGGCAGACATCAGAACAGGCATCGGAACAGGCACCATGACCACGCTGTATGGCCTCAATAATTGCGACACCTGCAAGAAAGCCCGCAACTGGTTGAAGCGCTTTGAGATCGCGCATGACTTCGTCGATTACCGCGATAACCGGCAGGCGCCCGAAACACTGATTGCGTGGAAGGATGCGCTCGGCGGCTGGGGGGCGATGATCAATAAATCCTCGACGACGTGGCGGCAACTGCCCGAAAATCGCAAAACACCCGGTTCCGATGCCGAGTGGAAATTGTTGCTGAAGGAATTTCCGCAGTTGATTCGCCGGCCGCTGGTGGTCAGCGACGACGGCGCGGTTTCTCAAGGCTTCAGCGACAATGCGTTCAAAGCGCGATTCGGAGTAGGTAAATGAGCATTGATGAACATAGCGGCGCCACGCGCCACGACATCGACGGCGCGGCTCGCACAATAGATGTCCTCGCACTAACGCAAGACTTGATTGCACGCCGCTCGGTCACGCCAGAAGACGCCGGCTGCCAGGCGACGATCGCCGAACGCCTCGAACGCGCGGGTTTCCGCTGCGAACACCTGCGCTATGGCGAGACCGACAATCTGTGGGCCACGCATGCGATGGGTGCGCGCGAAGACGCTGGCAAAGTGCTGGTGCTGCTCGGTCATACCGACGTGGTGCCGAGCGGCCCGCGCGAGGCCTGGGCCAGCGATCCGTTCGCGCCGAGCATCCGCGAAGGCGTGCTGTACGGGCGCGGCGCGGCCGACATGAAAGGCAGCGTCGCCGCATTCGTGATCGCGCTGGAGCGCTTCGTCGCGGCGCATCCGCATCATCCGGGCACGGTCGCACTGTTGCTGACTTCGGACGAGGAAGGCGACGCCCTCGACGGCGTGCGCAAGGTCGCTGAGCACTTCCGCGAAGGCGGCCAGCGCATCGATTGGTGCGTCACCGGCGAGCCCTCGTCGAAAGCGGTGCTTGGCGATCTGGTGCGTGTGGGCCGCCGCGGCACGCTGTCGGCGACGTTGACGGTCAAAGGCATTCAAGGCCATGTCGCGTACCCGGAAAAAGCGCGCAATCCGATCCATCAAGCGATGCCGGCGTTGTCGGAACTCGCGGCCAAGCGCTGGGACGATGGCTACGAAACCTTTCCGCCCACTAGCTTGCAAATCAGCAATATCCACGCCGGCACCGGCGCGAATAACGTCATTCCTGGCGAATTGGGCGTGGTCTTCAATCTGCGCTTCAACCCGAATTGGCGCGCTGAGCAGCTCGAACGCGAGTGCCATGCGGTGCTCGATGCGCATGGATTGGAGTACGAGATTCGCTGGCATCGCGGCGGCGAACCGTTCTACACGCCGGAAGGGCCGCTGCGCGCGGCCGCGCGTGAGGTGTTGACCGAGATCGCCGGTTTCGCGCCGGAGGAAAGCACCGGCGGCGGCACCTCGGATGCGCGTTTCATCGCGCCGCTGGGCGCGCACTGCGTCGAGATCGGCCCGGTCAACGCCAGCATCCATAAAGTCGATGAGCATGTGTCGGTGGCGGATCTCGAACGCTTGCCCGATGTGTATCTGAAATTGATCGAGCGGCTAATGATCGCGCATTCCTGATCGGCGATCGGCGATCGGCGATTCGGTAGAGCGGAGCGCAGCTCCGCTGTTTTCTGATCCAGTATTTTCTGATCTGCTGTTCTCTGACCGCTGTTTTCTGAACGGTGCCGAGCCCGATCGAGACGCGGCGACATGCCATGCACTTCAGACATTCCATGTACGTCAGGCCTTCGATTTCGGACCGTGCCCCGACTGGCGCCTTAGCAGGTTGCTGAAATACCTCCATCCAGGTGATATTTCAGTTCGCACGTCCGGCACATGTCCGGACGTGCTCACGGCGAATCAATCGCTTACGCGCTTGTTTCGCCGGCGCAGCCATCCATGGCTGCGTGCCACGACTGAATGACCAGGCTGCTGAAAACCTGCTACCGCAGGTATTTCAGCAGCCTGCTAGCGGAGCTTCGCTCCGTTCTACGGGGCTTGCCAAACGGCTTCGCGCCGGGTTAGGGTGGGCCATGACCTTCCGCCCCAACGCCAGCCGCAATTCCAAACGTGCTGATAAAGGCCACGCCAATAACGGCTGCACGAATAACAGTGCAAATAATAATCGCGCGCGCGCAGCGGGACGGCGGACGGATCACGTTTAAGCAACGACGAATCCCAACCCCGAAACCCGCGCCGAAAGCGCGGGTTTTTCGCTTTCGGCGCCGCGGCATATGGCCCTAACCCCCACAGGAGTATTCCCCGATGTGCTCGATTCTCGGCGTCTTCGATCTTCGTCCCGGTGCCGATCTCGGTCCGCTACGTCCGCTTGCGCTGTCGCTCTCCGCACGACAGCGCCATCGCGGCCCCGACTGGTCCGGCGTCCATGTCGAACCGCGCGCGCTGCTGGTGCATGAGCGCTTGGCGATCGTCGATCCGGCCGGCGGCGCGCAGCCGCTGCATTCGGAGGACGGCGATCTCACCCTCGCAGTCAACGGCGAGATTTATAACCACCGCGCGCTTGAAGGCGCGTTGCGCAAGCCGTATGCATTTCAGAGCGGTTCCGACTGCGAGGTCATCAACGCGCTGTACGCCGAGAGCCAATCGCGCGAGGGCAGCAATATCGGTACAAATATCGGCGCGTGGCTCGATCGTCTCAACGGCATCTTCGCTTTCGTGCTGTGGGACCGCGCTGCGGGCCGCTACATCATCGCCCGTGACCCGCTCGGTGTGTGTCCGCTGTACTGGGGCCACGATGCCGACGGCCGCGTGTGGGTGGCGTCGGAAATGAAAGCGCTGGTGCGCGTTTGCGACGATGTCGCACAATTTCCGCCAGGGCATTACTACGACAGCGCGAGCGGCGAACTGCATCGTTACTATGAGCGCGCTTGGCGCGATTACGACGCCACCGCAGGCGTTCAAGTCTCTGCGCGCGAATTGCGCGAAGCCTTCGAAGCGGCGGTGCATCGTCAATTGATGAGCGATGTGCCCTATGGCGTGTTGTTATCGGGTGGCCTGGATTCTTCGCTGGTTGCGGCCTGCGCCGCACGCTTCGCGCGTCGTCGCGTCGAAGACGGCGACCAGACCGAAGCCTGGTGGCCGCGTCTGCATTCGTTCGCGATCGGCTTGAACGGCTCGCCCGATCTCGCCGCTTCCGAAATCGCAGCCAAGGCGCTGGGTACGGTGCATCACGGCTTCACTTACACTTTCGAGGAAGGGCTCGATGCGCTGCCGGAAGTGATCCGCCACATCGAAACCTACGATGTCACCACGATTCGCGCGTCCACGCCGATGTTCCTGCTGGCGCGGCGAATCAAAGCGATGGGCGTGAAGATGGTGCTGTCGGGCGAGGGCAGCGACGAAGTGTTCGGCGGCTATCTGTATTTCCACAAAGCGCCGAACGCGCGCGAATTCCACGCCGAAACCATCCGTAAACTCGACGCGCTGTACAACTACGACTGTCTGCGTGCGAACAAATCGATGATGGCCTGGGGCGTCGAAGCGCGCGTGCCGTTCCTCGACACCGAATTCCTCGATGTGGCGATGCGGATGGATGCACAAAGCAAGATGATCGACAAATCATCCGAGACGCGGCGGATGGAGAAAGCGGTGCTGCGCGAAGCCTTCGAGGGTTATTTGCCCAAAGAAATCTTATGGCGGCAGAAAGAACAGTTCAGCGACGGCGTCGGCTACGGCTGGATCGACGGCTTAAAAGCGCATGCCCAAGCGCATGTCAGCGATACCGATTTCGCGTTGGCCGAGCAGCGCTTCCCGATCAATCCGCCGCAAACCAAAGAAGCCTATTTTTATCGCCGAATTTTCGACGAAGCGTTTCCGGGCGAAGGCTGCGCCAACACCGTTCCCGGCGGCAAGTCGATCGCGTGTTCGTCGCCTGCGGCGATTGCGTGGGACGCATCGTTCGCAAACGCTGCCGACCCCTCGGGCCGCGCGGTGGCCGGCGTGCATCAGGCGGCGCTGGCGACGTCGTAATCGCCACAGCGTTGATGTTGCTTCGGTAGCGCGGAGCGCAGTGACGTAGCCCGGCTCTCGCACCTAGCGAGAGCCGGGGCCTTCGGTGAGATATGCGACACCCCACCCCGGGTGTCCACTTCGCGGACACCCGGGCTACTCGCTAAGAATTACGCATGCCGAACGCGCGAAATGACCGTTCATCGCAGGCGAGGGCATCAGTCGTGCGAATTGCGCGATGCCAGTGCGATCTGCAGACTCGGGGCGTATTCAATCTATTTGCATCAGTCGTGCGTAGACTCGGTCGCTCATGCACTTCACAGCGATGCGAGGAGTCAACGATGAATACTGTCAACGTACCGCAGCCGCAGCGCGTACAACTCCATGTGGAAGACACTGGAGGCGCCGGCCGCCCCGTGGTTCTGATCCATGGCTGGCCCTTGTCAGGCGAGTCGTGGGCAGCGCAGATCCCCGTGCTGCGCGATGCGGGTTTCCGGGTCATCACTTATGACCGTCGAGGCTTCGGCCGTTCCGAAAAACCGGAGGATGGTTACGACTACGACACCCTTGCGCACGATCTGGCAGGGATCGTCGTCGATCTAGATCTGCGTGATGCGGTGCTTGTCGGATTCTCGATGGGGGGCGGCGAAGTCGCGCGTTACGTCAGCCTGCACGGACAGGACCGCTTGAGTGGCGTCGTATTCGCCGCCGCTGTGACGCCATGCCTGATGAAGTCGCCCGACAATCCGCACGGGCCGCTGACGCCCGAGAAGGCGGAAGAAAAAGCGCAGGGCCTGAAGGCCGACCGGCATACGTACTTCGATGACTTCACCCGCAATTTCTTTTCGGTCGACGGCGAACTACACGTCGACGAAAGTCAGCGGCAAGCAGCGATCGGATTGTGCTTGCAGTCGAATCAGATCGCCGCTCTCGCCTGCATGCACGCGTTCAGCACCACCGATTTCCGCGACGACTTGAAGCGCATCAGTGTTCCTGCACTCGTCCTGCACGGCGATTCCGATGCGGTTGTACCGTTCGAGGGATCTGGTGCCTTGACCCATGCAGCGATCGAACACAGCGAGTTGCATGTATTGAAACATGCGCCTCACGGCTGCAACACCAGTCACTCGGAGCTCTTCAATGCCGCCCTGTTGGCATTCCTGCGCGGCTGATGGCGATTATGCGCATCGTGCCTTGCGACGGATTCAAGCCTGTTGTTGTGTGTTTCGATTCGTTTCGATCATTTGAATTTCGACGAAGAAACCTCATGGCGGACTTGAACCCGGCCTACGATCCCGGTTCGAGCTTCATCGTATGGGCGGCTTTACCCGGCAAAAACGGCGTCGGTCGGCCGTGGACCCAATCGTCGTGGCCGGCGCCCCAGAATGGCGAGAGGAAATGCCCGCTCTGGCCGCCCGGCATCTGGGTGATGCCCTCGGCTTCGCGACCCGGTGCGACCACCATGCGTTCGGAGGCGCCGAAGCTCGGACCGACCACGCGCGGCATGCTGCCGTCGCCCGAGAGCTGATCCGGCGGCATGCACAGCAGCTTCTTTCCGATCACGGGCAGAGCGTTCGCCAAGGGGTGGCAGATGTCGGCGGTGTTGCGCTCGCCCCAGGTGCGTTCCGAGAGCGGGCCAATCTTTTTCAGATCGTCGCGCACTTGCTTCGCCGCATCTTCGAGTAACGCATCCCAACTGGCGTACTTGCGCGAAAGCAGATGCATCGGGCGCTGCGTTACCAGCGGCCAAACCACGCCTTCTAATTGCTGAAAAGCCGGCATCTCGAATTTCTCGCCCAGCGCCGCATGCGCCGGCGCGGTGAGGCCATCGGCGATGCGTTCGTGCACCGCCAATCGCCAGGCGCGGACGATGCGGTAGCTCACCGATTCGGCGCTGGCGCGGCCTTCCCAGGTGTTCGATGCGGCGGCGAGTTCCTGCAGCGCCGGCGACTTCGCGCGTGCGGCGGTGTCGCCGAGCAGGCGATGCCATTGCCCGAGAAATAGTGCGCGGTCGTCGAGCTGGATCGCGAACAGATCGCGTTCGTTCAAGCGCTTGCGTGCGAACAAATCATCGCGAATCTGCTTCGCACGCGCGCCGAAGGCGTAGCCGCCGTCGCCGACCTGCGCCAGCGCCGCGCCATCGAGCGAGCGGTTGTTCGCGGTCCACAGCCGCTGCGCTGCGGGGTCGATCACCATCGGCGAGCGATCGGTCGCCATCGTCCATGGAATGCAGTGACCGGCCTGTTCGGCATCGGTGCCGGGACGTGTCGCGGCGCAGCCTTCGGCGCGCTGCGCCAGCGGGCCGATCAGCCGCCATGCAAGGCGGCCCTTCGCGTCGCCGATCAGCAGATTCTGCGTCGGAATTGCGGCGTTATTCGTGATTGCGAGCGCGTGATCGAGATCGCGTGCGATCGTCATGTCGCTCAAACCGAACCCCAAGGCGCCTTTTTGGTGCGCATTCCAGCGCAGTGCGAACAGGGTGTCGCCATCGCGATGCAGGACCGGGCCCCACTCGGTGTCTTCCACTTTGATTTCGATCGGCGCAGCGCCGGCGACGCGAATCGTTTCGGCGTGCGAGGTCGGCTTCACGCAGGTCGAAGTATCGGTATCGCTCGCTTTGCAGGCGCTATGGATGCGCCAGTCGGCGGTATCGATATAGCTATTGGTAAAGGCCCAGGCGACATGGGTATTGCTACCAACCACAATCAGCGGCAGGCCAGGCAGGGTGAAGCCGGTGACATCGACCTTGCCGTCGGGCGCGCGCGGATCTGCATAGCGCAGACGCGCGCGGAACCAGATATTCGGTGCGCGCAGGCCCAGATGCATATCGTTGGCGACGATCGCGCGGCCGTGGTCGGTCAATGCGCCGCCGACCGCGAAATTATTGCTGCCCGGCACGATGTCGTCGGCAGCGACGCCATGACGTTCGCCCGGCGGCCCCGGCAATGTGCGTAGATTCACCTCTGCGGCCGTTGGCAACATGGCATCGCCGCGCGCCGCGCCCACCAGCGGCGCATCCCAGCGCGTGCCGTCGTTCGCGAGCAGGGCGTACAGCGGCGCCGGCAGATGCGGCTTGATCCGCCACATCGCCAGTTCGCGATGATTTCCCGAATCCTGCAGATCGAAATACATCGCATAGCCGGTCAACGCGGAGTCGGCCAACTGCCAGGGTTTGGGTTCCTGCCGAAGCAGCAAATACGGCCAGGGCCGCGCGCGTAAGTCTGACAGTCCGGCATTCACCCCAGCGGTGTAGGCCTGCAACTGCGGGCGTTTGTTCGCGGAGGTGGTCGGCAGATCGGCCTCGACCCGCGCGCGGATGCGATGCATGCGCTGTTGCTTATCGCGTTCGATCGCGATCGCGCCGAACAGCTCCGACAACTCGCCTGCCGCGACCCGGCGCATCAGGTCCATCTCGAAATAACGTTCCTGCGCATGCACATAGCCGAGCGCACGCATGGCGTCGGTTTCGTTCGCGGCGTCGATCGTCACCGTGCCGTTGGCATCGCGCTGCACGCTGACCGGTGCGGACAGCCCTGCAAGCGGCAGCTCGCCGTCCAGCGCCGGCAGACTGCCGCGCAGCAGCCACCAAACGGTGCCGGCGCCGACGACAATCGTCAGAAGCAATAGAATCGCGATGCGTTTGAGCCATTTTTTCATTGCATGACGCCTCGGAAACTACGGTTTCAAGTGGGAGCGGCGCAAGCCGCGAGCTTTTGCAACGCACGCGTTCGCATCGAGCATCATCTGCATCGTTCTAAGAGCCTGTTCACGATCTCCGCATGCTTCGCGCTGAGCCACAGAACGCGCGGAACGGCGTCCTCGCTCGGTCATGGATAGAGCGCCGTGCCGCGCGTTCTGTGGCTCAGCCCTTCGGGTTGCGCCGCAGCGCGGAGTGTGCGGAGATCGTAAACAGGCTCTAGTATCGCATCGATGATGTCGTCGCCGACGCATATTTCAATACCAACTCATTCCACCGCCAATGCCTCAACCTTCTGCCACCCGCGCGGCAACAAACCGCCGCGGCTGCCGCGGGCACCGATGTAAATGTCTAAGTCCTTGAACGACAGCGTCATCGTTCGAGCGCCGGATTTCACCGACAAGCTCGCGCCCGGGCCGACCACGGCAATCGCGACGACGTGCTCGGTGCCGCGCTTGCCTTTCGGAATGTCGATGATCTTATTGCCCTTGCCTTTATCGAGTTCGGGCAACTCCGATACCGGAAACGCCAGCAAATGTCCGGCGCTGGTGACGGCGACGATGCGCCCTTGCTCGGCGTTCGCGACCAGCGCGGGCGTGACCACGTATGCACCGGGCGACAGCGACAGCATCGCCTTGCCGGCTTTGTTGCGGCCGGTGAGATTCTCGAAGCGCGCGACGAAACCGTAGCCGTGCGACGAGGCGAGTACGAAACGTGCATTGTTATCGCCGGTCGCCATCGCCTGAAACGATGCGCCCGACGGCAGCGCGAAGCGGCCGCTCAGCGGTTCGCCGTTGCCGCGCGCAGAGGGCAATGTGTGCGCCGCGGCCGAATAGCTGCGGCCGGTGGAATCGAGAAACGCCACCTGCTGGGTGCTGCGTCCACGCACCGCCGCGAGCACGCCGTCGCCGTCGCGATACGACAGCGCCGCGGCATCGACATCGTGGCCTTTTGCCGCGCGGATCCAACCTTTTTCGCTGAGTACCACCGTCACCGGCTCGCTCGGCACCAGCTCGGTTTCGTCGATCGCCTGCGCGGCTTCGCGCGAGACCAGCGGCGAGCGCCGCGCATCGCCGAATTTCTTGGCGTCGGCCAACAGTTCGTCTTTGATCAGTTTTTTTAGTTTCGATTTGCTTTCGAGAATGCTGGCGAGCTTGTCGCGCTCGGCTTCCAATTCGGCTTGCTCGCCGCGGATCTTCATTTCTTCCAGACGCGCAAGCTGTTTCAGCTTGGTGTCGAGAATATAGTCGGCTTGGTCTTCCGATAACGCAAAGCGCGCCATCAGCACCGCTTTGGGTTCGTCCTCGGTGCGAATGATGCGGATGACTTCGTCGAGATTGAGATACGCGATCAACGCGCCCGCGAGCAGGTGCAGCCGGCGTTCGACTTTTTCCAAGCGATGCTTGAGCCGGCGAACGACCGTGTCGCTGCGGAACACCAGCCATTCCGCCAACAGCATCTTCAGATTCTTGACCTGCGGCCGGCCGTCGAGGCCGATCACATTCATATTGACCCGGTAGCTTTTCTCCAGATCGGTGGTAACGAACAGATGGCCCATCAGCTGTTCGACATCGACGCGGTTACTGCGCGGAATCATCACGATCCGGGTCGGATTGGCGTGATCGGATTCGTCGCGCAGGTCTTCTAACCACGGCAGTTTCTTCGCACGCATTTGCTGCGCGATCTGCTCGATGACCTTGCTCGGACTGACCTGATACGGCAGCGCGGTGATCACGATGTTGTTCTGCTCGCGGATGTAGGTCGCGCGGGCGCGCACGCTGCCGTGGCCGGTTGCGTACATCGCCTGCAGATCGGCGATGGGGGTGATGATTTCGGCGGTGGTCGGATAGTCCGGGCCGCGCACGTGTTCGCAGAGATCGCGCACGGTAGCGTCAGGGTCGTCGAGCAGGCGCACGCAGGCGCTGACGATTTCGTTGAGATTGTGCGGCGGCACGTCGGTGGCCATACCCACCGCAATGCCGGTGGTGCCGTTGAGCAGCAGATGCGGCAAGCGCGCCGGCAGCCAGGTCGGTTCTTCCAGAGTGCCGTCGAAGTTCGGATCCCAATCGACCGTGCCGTGGCCGATTTCGCCCAGCAGCACTTCCGCGATCGGGGTGAGTTTGGATTCGGTATAGCGCATTGCCGCAAACGATTTCGGATCGTCGCTGGAGCCGAAGTTGCCCTGGCCATCGATCAGCGGATAGCGGTACGAGAACGGCTGGGCCATCAGCACCAGCGCTTCGTAGCAGGCGCTGTCGCCGTGCGGGTGGTATTTGCCGATGACATCGCCGACGGTGCGCGCGGATTTCTTCGGTTTGGCGCCGGCGTTCAGGCCCAGCTCACTCATCGCGAAGATGATCCGTCGCTGCACCGGCTTCAGGCCGTCGCCGAGGAAGGGCAGGGCGCGGTCCAGCACCACGTACATCGAGTAGTCGAGATAGGCGCGTTCGGCGTACTCGCGCAGCGGGATTTGTTCGAAGCCGTGGAAGGCAGGTCGTGCGGGGTCGGGCATGCGGGGTTCTGACTGCGCTGAATCGGGCGAACGCGCATTCTACGCGGTTGCCGGGCCTTGCCTCCGTCCGTTTGAGAGGCATTCGGCTAACAAGCGGGCGAATGATCGCCGTGTGCCAACGGATTTCGCGTTGATGCGTTTAGGTCCGTCGGAAGCACAATACGTGACACGGATGCGTCGTAATTTGCGACCAATTTCACAAAAAATTACGCAACGGTATAATTAGCGGGCAGTTTGTTGGGTATGGGGAAAACGGATGACGAAACGCTCCGTTCATGCCGGCAAGAACTGCCAACATCACTTCACTTCTACGGGGACTCAAATCACATGTTATTCAATCAGCTGCCCGCCAAGCTGGCGCTTGCTTGCGCGCTGGCGATCGGCAGTATCGGCGCGGCCCAGGCCGCCACCATCGTCACCGATTGGAACGATCAGGCACTTCAGGCCGTTCGCGCCACGCGGCTTGGCCCGCCGATGTTCTCCCGCGCCGCCGCGATCACCAACACCGCGATGTACGACGCCTGGGCCGCCTACGACAACAAGGCCAATGGCACCCAACTGGGCGGCGAACTGCGCCGTCCGGCCGCAGAGCGTACCGATGCTAATCGCAGTAAAGCGATCAGCTTCGCCGCCTACCGTGCCCTGGTCGATCTGTTCCCGGCCCGCAAAGCCCAATTCGACGCTGAAATGGCCCGTCTCGGTTATGACCCGACCGACACCACTGGCGACCTCTCCACCCCGCAGGGTGTTGGCAATGTCGCTGCGGCCGCGGTGATTCAATTCCGCCGTACCGATGGCTCCAATCAGCTTGGCAGCCTCAACGCTGGCGCGCCGTACAGCGATTACACCGGTTACACCCCAGTCAATACGCCGTTCCAAATCATCGACCCGACGCGCTGGCAGCCGTTGGCGGTGCCCAATGGCAGCGGTGGTTTCAATATCCAAAAATTCCTCGTCCCGCATTGGGGTAACGTCAAAGGCTTCGCGCTGACTCGTTACAACCAGTTCCCGATCGCGCCGCCAGCGCCGCGTACCAGCTTCGAGTACTGGCGCCAAACGGCGGAAGTGCTCGCCTACAGCGCCACGCTCAACGATCGCACCAAGTCGATCGCCGAGTGGTGGGCGGATGGTCCGGGTTCGGAAACCCCGCCCGGCACGTGGATTTTGTTCGCCAAGCAAGTGTCCGACCGCAAAGGCCACACGCTGTCGCAAGACATCAAGATGCACTTCGCACTGACCAATGCCATGTTCGACGCGGGTGTCGCCGTGTGGGGCTACAAGCGCCAGTTCGACAACTCGCGCCCGATCACGCTGATCAACTTCGAGTTCAATAATCGAACGATCCTCGGCTGGGCTGGACCGAATCAGGGCACCAAGGCGATCCTGGGCCAGAACTGGCGCCCGTATCAGGCGATCAACTTCGTCACTCCGCCGTTCGCCGAGCATATTTCCGGCCACAGCACCTTTAGCTCGTCGGCTGCGGAAACGCTGAAGCTGTTCACCGGAAGCGACAGCTTCCCAAACTCTGCGGTGGTTGCGGCAGGTTCCTCGTTAGTCGAACCCGGCGTGGTGCCGGCGCAGCCGATCACCCTGTCCTGGCCGACCTTCTCGGCTGCGGCCGATGAGGCGGGCATCTCGCGTCTATACGGCGGCATCCATTTCCGCCTCGGCGACCTGGAAGGCCGCAAGCTCGGCCGCAAAGTCGGTGCGCAGGCGTTCGCGCTGAGCGTCGCTTACGCCAATGGCACTGCGGGTAACTGACGCCTCGCGCGCAGGGCATCGCGAACCCCATGGGTGCGATGAAAAGAGCCGCAGCGATGCGGCTCTTTTTTGTCGAGCAATCCGATTTTCACTATGGCGTTATCGGTGACATGGACAGCACGCACATCGGTCCTTTATGGATGCGCGAACGGAAGGAAACGCAGACAACAAAAAAGCCGCATCGCTGCGGCTGTTTTGTTTTGTATCTGGTGCCCAGGAGAGGACTCGAACCTCCACGGTTTTACCCGCTAGTACCTGAAACTAGTGCGTCTACCAATTCCGCCACCAGGGCTTGGGCCGCGTATGGTGCTGTGGGACGGGTCTGTTGTCAACGAGATTCATCGCGCGGGTGCGCGAAGCCTGCGTTCGGGCTGCGGGGCCGCCCGGGGATCGCGTCGCGACCGTGCCGCGATCGTGCCGACACAGGCGCATCGGCTGCAGAGACGGGGTTATACTGGCGGCGATGTCTAAAAAAACCAACAAAAATACCGGCCCGAAGGCCACGCGCGCCGCACGCGGCGCAACCTCGAAATCGGCCTCTTCAACCCAGGCCTCCTCTCCATCGGCCTCGCCCAAGCCCGCAAACAGGCCCGCGAACAGGCACGGCAAAGCGTCGGCCAAAGCCCCCGCCAAAGCACCCTCTAAATCCACTAGCAGCGCCGCGGCGCCGCGATCCACTGCAGCCGCGTCCAAACGCAAGCCTTCTACGAAAGCCGCGCCCTGGTTACCCGACCTGCCGTCCGCGCCGTCGATGCGCACGAAGAAACCCGATACCACCGATCGCCGTGGGCCAGCGGCGCAGCCGTCACGAACGCACGGCGTCGTCGATCCGCATGCCGCCCGCGAGGCCGAGCGCTACGCCGATCCGATTCCAAGCCGTGAAGCGATCCTGCAACTGCTCGCATCCGCCGAAGGGCCGATGGCGGCCGAAATGATCGCCGCGCATCTGAATCTAACGACGCCAGAGCGCTGCGAGGCGCTGGGCAAGCGCTTGGCGGCGATGCTGCGCGAAGGCCAGTTGCTGCAAAATCGTCGCGGCGGCTATTTGCCGGCCGCGCGCTTGGATTTGATCGCCGGCACCGTCATCGCCAATCGCGATGGTTTCGGCTTCCTGCGGCCCGAAGCGGTGGCCGGCCAAGCGGCCGGCGAGGATTTATTCCTGCCGCCGCTGGAAATGCGCAAAGTGCTGCACGGCGACCGGGTGATGGTCAGCGTGACCGGTCTAGACCGACGCGGGCGCCGCGAAGGCATGATCGTCGAAGTGCTCGAACGCCGACTGACGCGCTTGATCGGTCGTTTCGCGATCGAAGCCGGCGTGAGTTATGTCGTGCCCGATGACGAACGCATCCAGCGCAACGTGCAGATCCCCAGCGATGCGCGGCTGGAAGCGCGCAACGGCCAATTGGTGGTCTGCGAAATCGTGCGCATGCCCGATACGCATCGCCCGCCGATCGGCCGGGTGCTGGCGGTGTTGGGCGATAAGCTCACGCCATCGCTGGTGGTGGAAGCCGCGATCCACGGCCACGATTTGCCGCATGTGTTTCCGCAGCCGGTGCTCGATGAAGCCACCGCGGTGCCGCTCACCGTCACCGCAGCCGAGATCGCCGACCGCGTCGATCTGCGTCAGTTGCCGCTGGTGACGATCGACGGCGAAGATGCCAAGGATTTCGACGACGCGGTGTACTGCGAACCGAATCGCAGTGGTTTCCGGCTGGTGGTCGCGATCGCCGATGTCTCGCATTACGTGCGCCCGGGCGCGCCGCTGGACGACGAAGCGCAACTGCGCGCCACGTCGGTGTATTTCCCGGGCTTCGTCGTGCCGATGCTGCCGGAGACGCTGTCGAACGAGATTTGTTCGCTCAAGCCGAAGGTCGATCGCCTGTGTTTCGTCTGCGATATGCAGGTGAACTTGGACGGCGAAGTCACTAAGTCGAAATTCTATGAAGCGGTGATGCACTCGCATGCGCGCCTGACCTATACGCAAGTGTGGCAAGCGGTGGGCGAGGGCGATGCGGAGGCGATCGAGAAGATCGGTTCGCTGCTGCCGCAAGTACAGCGCCTGCATCAGCTGTACCAAGTGCTGGCGAAAGCGCGCAAGGCGCGCGGCGCGATCGAATTCGAATCCAGCGAAGTGCGCTTCGTGCTCGGCCCGCAGGGCGAAGTGGTGCAGGCCGGCATGATTCAGCGCAACGATGCGCACAAGCTGATCGAAGAATGCATGATCGCCGCCAACGTGGAAGCCGCGCGCTTCTTGCTGAAGAAGGCCGTGCCCGCGCCGTATCGTATTCACGCCAAGCCGCCGGAAAGCAAGTACACCGATCTGCTGGAGTTCCTGAAAGAATTCAAACTGCGGATGCCGGCGTGGGCAGTGGTCGAACCACGCGATTTCACCGCGCTGCTCACCAAGATTCGCGACCGCACCGATGCGACTCTGCTGGAATCCGTTCTACTGCGCAGTCAATCGCTTGCGGTGTATTCGCCGGACAACATCGGCCACTTCGGTTTAGCGCTTGGGTTCTATGCGCACTTCACTTCGCCGATTCGCCGTTATCCCGATTTGCTGGTGCATCGCGCGATCAAACACGCGCTCACCGGCGCTAAGCCGGGCGCGTTCGCGTACTCGCAAAGCGCGATGGCGGCCCTGGCGCTGCAGTGTTCGGAACGCGAGCGCCGCGCCGACGAAACCGAGCGCGAGGTCGATGAGCGTTATCGCGCGGCGTGGATGGAGAAACACATCGGCGGGCGCTTCGAAGGCACCATCAGCGGCGTCACCACGTTCGGTTTATTCGTGGAGCTGGACGATTCGAAGGTCAACGGCCTGATCCACATCACCCAACTGCCGCACGACTATTACCACTTCGACCCGATCCGCAAAACGCTCAGCGGCGAACGCGTCGGCCGCATCTTCCGCCTCGGCGACCGCGCGAGCATCATCGTGCTCAAGGCTAGCTTGGAAGAACGCAAGATCGATTTTCGCTTAGTCGAGGAATCCCGACATGGAGCCGGCGGTGCAGCGCCATCGCCACCGCGCGGGCAACCAGCGAAGCGGCCGAAGCAGAAGTATTGAGGTCCGTAGGGCGGGCCCCGGCCCGCCGTCGCGATATCTCCAATCACGTATAAAACAACCGAAACCGTTTCGATCATTGCCGCAGCGGTTCCGGCACGCAATGGCGGGCCGGGGCCCACCCTACGATCGCGTGGAGCGCGCGGCGCTGCGCCCTGCGATCATGCCGCTGGCGAAGCACGCAGTGAGCAAATAGCCACCGGTCGGTGCTTCCCAATCCAGCATTTCGCCGGCGCAAAACACCCCGGGCATCGCTTTCAGTTGCAGCGCATCGTTGAGCGCTTCCAGACGCACGCCGCCGGCGCTGCTGATCGCCTCCGCGAGCGGTCGCGTCGCGCGCAGGCGTAGCGGCAGCCGTTTGATCGTCGCAGCGATGCGTGCGGCATCGTTCATCGCTTCACGCGGTAGCGCCTGCATCAGCAGCGATTCGAACACCAGCGCCGCTTTCGCCGCATCCAATCCGGTTTGCCGGCGCAGATGTTCGCCGACGCTGCGTTTGCCGCGCGGTTTGGCGAGGTCCGATTGCAGGCGTTCCTGCGTGCGCCCGGGCGCGATATCCAACCACAGCATCGTCTCGCCATCGCGCAGGATGCGTTCGCGCAAATCGGCCGAGATCGCATACATCGCGCTGCCTTCCAGGCCGGTTTCGGTCAGCACGCACTCGCCTTGCAGCGAATGCGCGTCGTCGTGCAGATCCTGCCAGTGCAGGATCACCGGTTTGAGTGGCGCACCGGCGTGTTGCTTGCGGAGGACATCGCTCCAGCCCACATCGAAACCGCAGTTCGACGGCCGCAGCGGCGCCAGATCGATGCCGCGTTCGGCCAGCGCAGCGACCCAGGCGCCGTCGGAGCCCAATTGCGGCCAGCTGCCGCCGCCCATCGCGAGCACGGTCGCATCCGCATGTGGGCGATGTTCGCCCGTGGGCGTGGCGAAGCGCAGCGCGCCGTCGTCATCCCAACCGTGCCAGCGGTGATGCACATGGAAGCGCGCGCCCTGTTCGCGCAGTCGCCGCACCCAGCCGCGCAGCAGCGGCGCTGCTTTGCGATCGATCGGGAAGACCCTTCCGGAGCTGCCGACATACGTCTCTACGCCGAGGCCGCGCGCCCACTCGCGCAGTGCTTCGCCGTCGAAGGCATCGAGCCAGCGCGCCAGCTCCGGCGCGCGTTCGCGGTAGCGCGCGTCGAAATTGGGCCGTGGCTCGCCGTGGGTCAGATTCAAGCCGCCTTTGCCCGCGATCAAAAACTTTCGGCCGACCGAGCCCATTGCCTCGTAGACATCGACTGAGGCCCCAGCGGCAAGCGCGGCCTCGGCTGCCATCAGCCCAGCGGGGCCGCCACCGATGATGGCGATCTGCGAGCAGGCGGGCGATGTAAGCGATGCGGGCGACATGGCGTTGCGGCAGCGGCGGCGAAAGGCCGAGGATCATAGCGCGATGCGGATCGCGCGCGAGCTGCCGGCGATTTCGACCAAAATCGTCGCGTTCCCGGCACAATAGCGGCATGAGCAACCAATCTTCCCCCTGGATCGTCGGTATCAACGCCGTCGCCGCAGCGGTCGAACACGACGCCGAACACGTGCGCGAAGTGCTGATCGAAGCCGGCGCCAAAAATCCGCGCCTCACCGAAATCGAAGAGAACGCGCGCCGCAAAGAGATCGATGTGCGCCGCGTGGCGACCAATGCGCTGGAAGGCGTGGCGGGCGGGCTACGCCATCAAGGCGTGGTCGCGCGCTACGCTGCGGCGAAAACCTACAACGAAGACGACCTGGCGGAACTGATCGAAGCTGCGGCCGGCAAAGCGCTGCTGCTGATCCTCGATGGCGTGCAAGACCCGCATAATCTCGGCGCCTGCCTGCGCAGTGCGGCGGCTGCGGGCGTGACTGCGGTCGTCATTCCCAAAGACAAAGCGGTGCAGATCAACGCCACCGTGCGCAAAACCTCGGCAGGCGCTGCCGACAGCATTCCAGTGGTGCGGGTGACGAACCTCGCCCGCGCGATGCGCGACATCCAGCAGCTTGGCGTGTGGATTTACGGACTGGCCGGCGACGCGACCGGCTCGCTGTACAAGCTCGATCTGCGCGGCAACATCGCGCTCGCGCTCGGCGGCGAAGCCGACGGCCTGCGCCGCCTGACCCGCGAGCACTGCGATCAGTTGGTGACGATACCGATGCCGGGCCTGGTCTCGGCGCCGGCGGTGGAAAGCCTCAATGTTTCGGTGGCCACCGGCGTGGTGCTGTTTGAGGCGGTGCGGCAAAGGCAGTAGTGGCGCATCGACACTGTGGGAGGGCCGGTAGGCCCGATATTCGGTACCGATAGTGCTGAGTCACATTCACGCAGATCGCGAGCAAACGATAGCGTACCGTCAGTCCGCACGCGGCCAACTGTTCGCGATCTTGCAAAACAGCTCCGCGGTGCGCTCGGTGTCGTACACCGCCGAATGCGCTTCTTCGCCGTTCCACGACAGACCTGCAGCCATCACTGCGCGCGCGAGCACGGTTTGGCCGTAGGCGACGCCGGCCAGGGTCACGGTGTCGAACACGCTGAAGGGGTGAAACGGGTTGCGTTTGTGCTGGGTGCGCGCGACGGCGGCGTTGACGAAATTCAAATCGAAATGGGCGTTGTGGCCGACCAAGATCGCGCGCTGGCAGCCGTGTTTGCGCATCGCGATGCGCACAGCGGTGAAGACGTGATCGAGCGCGTCCTTCTCGGGTTTGGCGAGCCGGAACGGATGATCCAGGTCGATGCCGGTGATTTCCAAGGATTTCGGGTCGATATCGGTGCCCGGCGCCGGAATCAGATGCGCGCTGGCCATCTCGCCGGGCACGAGCGCGCCCACAGCGTCGAGATCGAGCGGTTGCACCGCGATTTCCAGCAGCGCGTGGCGGTTCCAGTCGAAGCCGCCGGTTTCCACGTCCACCACCACCGGCAAAAAACCGCGGAAGCGTTCGGACATTTTGCGAATGGATGGCAGCGTTTCGGCGGGTTGGGGCAGGGCGATTTCCGTCATACGCACAGGGTAGCAGACGCGGTGTGGGCGTCGGTCGATCGTGGTCTAGGCGGCGAGAATGTGCAGTGCGTCGAAGACCTACGCGATCGTTAGCTGTTTAAAAGCAGCGGGTCGGAGACCCGCGCTACCGCGGGCGTGATATCGGTAGAGCGGCTCTCTGAGCCGCTCGCCCGTAGACCGCGCGCTTGATTGAGGTGCCGATGGCACAAGGGCAGCGGGTCGGAGACCCGCGCTACCTGCGGGCGCGCAGCGCGTATGGCTGGCGCGTCTCTCAATCCGTTCGGGTGCCCAGGATCGTGCCTTCGTGGCGAAAGGCGGCGAGCTGCGCTATGCCATCGCCGAGAAACGCGTTCGGATCGTCCGCACCGGCTTCGGCAGCCAGCGCCAGCAGTTGTTCGCGTCCGCTAAGGCCCGGTTCGGCGTCTAGCCGCTGCAGCAGGCGGAAGGTCAGCGGCGTCAGCGCGTGGAAGCTCACCGTGCCGTTGGGCTCGCGGCGCAGCATCAGCAGCGTTGGCGCGTCGGGCGGCGTGTCGGGCGGCGCATCGGGCGGCGCGTCGGGGCGGAAGTCCGGGCCGATCCGATGCACCGGCCAAGCGTAGGCCAGCGGCCACGCCAGCGGCGATAGCAGCGGCCGGCCGTCCAGTAAGTCGCCGTTAGGGTCGTGCGGAATGTCGTGGGTCGTCGCGTCGCTGATCTGCAGCGCAAGTTCGACCCATTCGTAATGCGCCAACTCGCGCAGCCATGGCGGGTCGCTGCGGCCCTGTTCTTCGCGTGCGTCGAGATAGCGCATGAACTCGCGCGGTAATTCGGTGAACAGCGGCGTTTGGCAGCCGTGCTCGCGATAGAACTCGCGAATCAGCGCGAACCAATCGTCGCCGTAGAGCTTGCGAATCACTGGGAAATTTCCGGCGAGCATGCCTTCGATATTATTGAAGAACAGTTCGCGGTAAATCTTCAGTCGGCGCTCTTCGACGCCCGGGGGCGGCGGCACCCGTTCGGGGTCGCGAACGTAGGCGCCCAGCGCATTCTGCTGCTCGGCGAAGCTCAGCGGCGACTCAAGCGGCGCGGCGGGCGGCATGCGCGGATGCTCCCAGACGGCGACGGACTTGGCCCAGTTCGTCGAGCAGTTCCTCGAACGGCGGGAAATTGAAATCGCGTTCGAGCAGGGTCGGTTTTGGTCCGAAGCGGCGATAAGCCGATTCCAGCAGCGACCAAACGTGCGCATTCACCGCCGCGCCGTGGGTATCGACTTTCAGATCGTCGGCTTCGTCGTAATGCCCGGCGACATGGATGTAGGCGATGCGTTCGCCCGGCAGCGCGGCGAGGAAGTCCTCGGCGTCGTAGCGATGATTGGTGGCGTTGACGATGATGTTGTTGACGTCTAGCAACAGCATGCAATCGGCTTCGGCCAGCACCGCATTGACGAAATCGATTTCCGCCATCTGTTGAAACGGCGCAGCGTAATAGGAAATATTTTCGATTGCGATGCGCTGGCCGATAATGTCTTGAGCGCGGCGGATGCGCGCGGCGACGTGATGCACGGATTCCTCGCTGAACGGCAGCGGCAGTAAATCGTAGAGTTGTCCTTGGCTATCGCCGCAGGCGCTGAGATGTTCGCTGTAGATCGGGCAGCGGTGGGCGTCAATTAGCTTACGAATCTTGAAAAGTAACGTCTCATCGAGCGGGGCGGGGCCGCCGATCGACAGCGACAAACCGTGGAAGACGATGGGGTAGCGGGCGCTGAGATCGGCGAAGGCTTCGCCGAGCGCGCCGCCGATGCCGATCCAGTTTTCTGGCGCAGCTTCGAGGAAATCGAAAGCGCCCGCGGGCGCGGCGCGCAGTTCGCCGAGCAGAGTGCGGCGCAGACCGAGGCCTGCGGCATTGGGGGAAAGCGTCGTTGCACTCATATCAAGATCGAGAGAGGTGAAACCAAAGTGGGCGTGGCTGGATGCTGAAATGAACAGTACATAGCGTGAAAAAGTGGTTGGAACTCAGCAACGCGAGTGGCCCAGAAACGAACCGGGCGGTCGTTGCCGACCGCCCAGGGTGTTCAACGCGGGCTAGTGTCCTGTCCCGCAAGTTCCATCGATAAGTTCCGGCGTCTGTCGCCGCCATACGGCGTTGCTCGTCGTCGCCATAGCGCTGCTATGCCTCCTCCTCACGCCTTGCCTGGCACTGAAATTCATCCGGCACTTCTTCGCGTTACTTGCGGGACAGGACAACTAGCGCATATGCGCCAATCGCTCTCGCGGTAGATCGAAGCGGTTTCGGTGCTACGAACCGGCGCTGCGGTTAGATCGAACCGCCGCACTTGCCTTCACCGCATTTGCCTTCAGCCGCTTTCTTGGCTTCTGGCTTGGCGTCGCCGCCGCACTTGCCTTCGGTGGCCTTCTTGTCGCCGCCGCATTTGCCTTCTGTCGCTTTCTTATCGCCGCCGCATTTGCCTTCGGTGGCTTTCATTTCGGCGGCGCTGATCGAACCATCTTTATTAGTGTCGTGCATGGCAAAGTTGCCGCCGCCGTCTTTGTGCGCAGCATCGTATTCGGCCTTGGAAATTTTGCCGTTTTTGTCGCTGTCCATCTTCTCCATACCGCACTTGCCTTCGCCGCACTTGGCTTCGGCCATCTTCTTATCGCCGCCGCACTTGCCTTCGCCGCATTTGGCCTCGGCGGCTTTGTCGCCAGAGATCGCAACGACACCGCCGAGTAAATAGCCCTGGCTGAGCTGGGTCGATGCGAAGGCCGAACCGGACAGCAGCAGGCCGCTGGCCAGGGCTGTGGAAATGGCGATCGCGACGGGCTTCTTGGTGCTGGACATTGTTAATTCTCCTGAGAGGGTAGAGGTGTTGCGCTGGGTGCCGCTGATGTGGATCGAATGCTACTGCCGATGGCGGAGGGGTGACAGTGCGCTAGGCCACTTGCGGCTGGGCATCCGTGAACGGTTCGGATGAAAGGTATTGTCTCGCTAGACTGCGCGCGCGATGAAGTCGGGCTTTAGCGGCTTCTGGATGCAGCGACAGCGATTCGGAGATTTCTGCGGTGGTTAAGCCTTCCAGATCGCGCATCAAGATGATTTCGCGATAGTGCTGCGGCAGCGATGCCAGCGCCGCAGCGACGTCGCGGACTAGGCCGCTAGGCGCGGGGACATGCGGCCCCTCGATTTCTTCCAGATCCGACGGTTCCATCAGCACGTATCGCGTGGCCCGCTTCAAACGATTGCACTCGCGCTTGACGATCCTAAACAGCCAGGAAGCATAGGCCTCGACCGCGCGTAAACCGTTAATGTTGCGCGAGATCAGCAGCATGCTTTCCTGCACGGCGTCCTCAACATCGTTGATCGCGCAGTGATACTCGGCGTAGCGGCGCAAATCCTGGCGCGATCGCTGCAGCACGCGTTCCAACGCTTTGCGGTCGCCCGATCGAGCGGAGAGCAGAAATTCCTGGAACTCAGGGGTTTGCATCGGTCATCCTCAATCCTGAAAGGCGCATCCCGCAGGCTGCGGCTATGTACGACCACTAAGAGCAATGAACGTGCAAGAAGGGTGCGTTGCGAGCGCAAGCTTTACGTTTATTTAACGATTAAATTTATTTCGTATTCAGTTTGATGGCCGCGACGTACGCACTGGCGACGTACGCACTGTCCACAAACGACATCGCCCGGGCAGACAAGGCCCGGGCGATGTTGGATACGCGCTGTAGGCGATATCAGCCGACGGTATCGGTCTCGTCGCGTTTGTCGCGCGGCGGCATTGGCAGCTCGCCGTATTCCTGAAACCAAACATTCTCGGCGATGTTCGTGGCGTGATCGCCGACGCGTTCCAGGTTCTTGGCCATGAACAGCAGATGCGTGCATGGCGTGATCGCCCGGGCGTCTTCCATCATGTATGTGAGCAACTCGCGGAAGAGACCTGTGTACTGGGTATCGACCTCGGCGTCGCGAGCGCGAACGCGCTGCGCGGCTTGGGCGTCGCCTTCCTTGTATGCCACAAGCACGTCGCGCACTTGGTCGACCACCAGCATGCCCAGCGAGTTCAGGCCGCGCGTGTGCGGCAGCGGCGGGGCGAGATTGAGCGCGATCGAGCGCTTTGCCATATTCGAAGCGTAGTCGCCGATGCGTTCGATGTCCGACGCGATCCGCAGCACGGCGAGTATTTCGCGCAGGTCGCGTGCGAGCGGGCCGCGCAGCGCCAGCTTCATCGCATCGTGGCCGACGCGCAGTTCCAGCGCGTCGATCGCTTCGTCGTTGGCGATAATGCGCTCGGCAGCGCGATCGTCGCGACGTTCGAGTACATCCAGCGCCGATTCCAATTGCGATGCCGCCATTTCGCCCATCCGAAGCACCTCACTCAGCAGTTGCCGGCGCTCGTCGTCGTGGCTTTTGAGGATGTGGTGATGTTGGTTGTTCATGAGTATGTTTTTCCTAGAGATTGTGATGCCGGAGTAGGCATCGATCGCCGTTAATCTGGATTGACGATATCGATGCTGCGACCCCGGTTAGGCCGTCCATGGCTAGGCATTCGCAACGCATCGGACGCTCGCTCGCCTCCGATAAGCATGCGTTCCTCACCCAAATCGCCCGGTAATGTAGTCCTCGGTCTGCTGCTTCGACGGCGACGAGAAGATTTTTTCGGTCGAATCGTGTTCGATCAGATCGCCCAGGTACATGAACGCGGTGAAATCCGATACGCGTGCGGCCTGCTGCATGTTGTGAGTGACGATCGCGATCGTGTAGTTCTGCTTCAGTTCTTCGATCAGCTGCTCGATGCGGCTGGTCGAAATTGGATCGAGCGCCGAGGTCGGTTCGTCGAGCAACAGCACATCCGGGCGCAGCGCGACCGCGCGCGCGATGCACAAACGCTGCTGCTGGCCGCCGGAGAGACCAAGCGCGGTTTGGCCGAGCTTGTCCTTCACTTCATCCCAAAGCGCGGCTTGGCGCAGCGCTTCTTCCACCCGCACAGCCATATCCGATTTGGACATACGTTCATGGTGACGGATGCCGTACGCGACGTTCTCGAAGATCGTCATCGGGAACGGCACCGGCTTCTGAAACACCATGCCGACCTTGCTGCGCAGACGATTCATCGGGTACTTCGGATCGAGAATGTTCTCGCCGTCCAGCAGCACTTCGCCCTTGGCCTCCTGCTTGGGGTACAGCGCATAGATGCGATTGAAGATGCGCAGCAGAGTGGATTTGCCGCAGCCGGAGGGGCCGATCAGCGCGGTCACGCGCTTTTCCGGAATCGCCAGATCGATGTTCTTCAACGCAAGGAACTTGTCGTAGTAGAAGTTCAATCCGCGCGCGGCGATTTTAACCGCAGCGGTTGGCGCCGCTTCGCGCTGCGTCGCAGCGATATTCATGCGCGGGGCGATGTGGGACGAGTGTTCAATATCGTTCATGTCCGGTGTCCAGCGGTCGTCGGCGTCGGGGCGATGCGTGCGGGCGAGATCGCCAGCGCGGTGTGGTTGCGGGTCAGTCATTCGAAATCTTGTTGCGTAGTAGGACGTAGCGGGCCACAAGGCTGATCGACAGCACGAAGAGGGTGAGCACCAATGCTCCAGACCAAGCGATCTGTTCCCAGTTCTCGAAGCCGCTACCGGCGAAGCGGTACATCACTAAGGGCACGGCCGACATCGCGCCGCTGATATCGGTAGTGAAAAAACCGTTGCCGAAGGCAGTGAACAGTAGCGGGGCAGTTTCGCCCGAGACGCGCGCGAGCGCCAGTAATACGCCGGTTACGATGCCCGGCAGTGCCGAGCGATAGAGTACTTGTACGATGACTTTCCACTGCGGCACGCCGAGCGACAGCGCCGCTTCGCGCATTTGCGTGGGCACCAGCCGCAGCATTTCGTCGGTGGTGCGCACGACGACCGGCAGTACGATAAACGCAAGCGCAACCGCGCCGGCGAGCGCAGAGAAATGGCCGCCGCTGAGCCACATCACGAACACCGCATAGACGAATAGCCCGAGTACGATCGACGGCGCAGAGAGCAAGATGTCGTTGACGAAGCGAACGACCGTGCCGAGTTTGCGGCGATGGCCATATTCAGCCAGCCATGTGCCGGCGGCGATACCGAGCGGTGTGCCGATCAACAAGCCAATGCCGCACATCAAGATGCTGCCAACGAAGGCGTTGCGCAGACCGCCGGCTTCCAGCGGCGGCGGCTGATCCTGGGTGAAGAGTGCGAAATCGAAGCTGGCGATGCCTTTCGCGGCCAGCGTCCACAGGATCCATCCGAGGAAAGCCAAACCGAATATCGCCGCAGCACAGGCCATCGTGACTGCGATGATGTTCATGATGTTGCGGCGAGCGTACAGCCGTTTTGTCGCAGGGCTCAGTGACGATGCCGTGCTCGAAACATCGCGAGTGTTCATTAGTTACCTTCCTTGCGCGCGAGCTGCATCAGCATCAGGCGTGCGGCTGCGAGGACCACGAAGGTCACGATGAACAGTACGAAGCCCAGCAGCAGCAATGCGGCGCGGTAGTCTTCTGTCGCTTCGCCGAAATCGTTGGCGATCAATGCGGCGATGGTGGTGTTCGGTTCCAGCAGCGATTTGGTGAAGACCACGTTGTTGCCGATCACGAAAGCGACCGCCATGGTCTCGCCGAGCGCGCGTCCAAGACCCAGAAAAACGCCGCCGATCACCGCAGAGCGGGTGTATGGCAGCACGATATCCCATGCCACCTCCCAGCGTGTCGATCCCAGCGCATACGCCGATTCTTTCAAGCGACCCGGTACGGTCAAGAAGACTTCGCGCATCACCGAACTGACGAACGGGATGACCATGATCGAGAGCACCAAGCCGGAGGTCAGTATGCCTGCGCCGATCGGCGGACCTTGGAACAGCACGCCGATCACGGGGAGCGGACCGATATTGTCGTTAAGCCACGGAATCACGCTGTCGCGCATCACCGGCATCAGTACGAAGAAGCCCCACATACCGTAAATGATCGAGGGCACCCCCGCGAGCAGTTCGATCGCGGTGCCGACCGGGGTGCGCATCCAGCGCGGTGCGACCTCGGTAAGGAAGAAGGCGATGCCGAAGCTGATTGGAACAGCGATCAGCATGGCGATCAGTGCGGTGACGACCGTGCCGTAGATCGGCACCAGGGCGCCATATTTGCCTTCGACCGGGTTCCAGTCGGTGGATAAGAAGAAGTCGCTGCCCTGCGAGGCGAGCACGCTGCGGCCACCCCACAGCATCGAGAGTGCTGCGCCGGCCAGGCTGACGAGAACGAAGATGGCGATTGCGGTGACGGCCCATTTGAAGAGCCGGTCGTTGCGCGCATCGGCACGATCGCGGCCGGTGTTTTTCGAAGCAGGCAGGGTTGCAGTGGTCATCGGGTCTCGGTGCTCGTTGGCGCGGCATCGGCACATGCATCGCACCGAACCGGCCTATCAGATGATTTTTTTGTGACAAGCGTATGACAGCGGGTCGTCTGCCTGCAATCGATAGGTCACGATGACCGCGCATTCCGCCTGTCGTGCTGTCGTAATCGGCTAAAAAAAGCGGGCCCGAAGGCCCGCAAAGAGGGAGAGAACAGTGGTGTGAATCTTATGATGTGAATCTTGCTGTGCGTAGACATCCATCGAGATCGATGCTGCGCTCCGAGTGGTATCGGCTGCGATCAATACGGCATCGTCTTGGCCCAATAGGCCTCGATCTGCTTGACCAGCGTGTCGGGAAGCGGAACATAGTCCAGCGATTTGGCTTGAGCATCGCCGTTCGCATACACCCAGCGGAAGAATTCTTTGGCGCTTTTAGCGCCCGCGATGTTCTTCGGCTTCTTGTACATCAGGATGAAGTTGGTGGCGGCGATCGGCCAAGCGTTCTCGCCCGGGGCATTCGTCATCACCAAGTAGAAGTCTTTCGACGTTGCCCAGTTAGCGCTGTTGGCGGCGGCTTGGAAGGATTCGTCGCTCGGCTGTACGAAGTTGCCGGCACTATTCTTCATGCGGACGAAGGTGAGTTTGTTCTGCAGCGCGTAGGAAAACTCGACGTAGCCGATACCGCCCTTGATCTGCTTCACGTAGGCGGTGACGCCTTCGTTGCCCTTACCGCCGACGCCGACCGGCCACTTCACAGAATTGCCTTCGCCGACCTTAGTCTTCCAATCCGGGCTGACCTTGGACAGATAGTTGACGAAATTGAAGGTGGTGCCCGAACCATCCGAGCGGCGCACGACGGTGATCTTCATCGCCGGCAGATTCACGCCGCCGTTGAGCGCGACGATCTTCGGGTCGTTCCACATCGTGATATTGCCGAGGAAGATATCGGCCAGCAGCGGACCGTCGAACTTCATCGCGCCAGCTTGCACGCCCGGTATATTCACCACCGGCACTACGCCGCCGATCACCGACGGGAACTGGGCGAGGCCGGCTTTTGCCAGATCTTCCGGCTTCTGCGGGGCGTCTGAAGAGCCGAAATCCACTGTACCGGCCTTGATCTGGGCGATACCGCCACCCGAACCGATCGACTGGTAATTGACTTTAACGTTCTTCAGCTTGGCGTAGTCGGACGACCATTTGGTCATGACCGGGAAGACGAAGGTAGCGCCGGCGCCGGTGATGTCTTCGGCCTGAGCGCCGAACATGGCACTGCTTGCGACGACCAAGGCAGCGGCGCGGAATTTGAGGGACTTGAGCACGGAGGACTCCTGGATGACAGATGAAACCGGGGCTTCCCGGGACCGCGTCATTGAAGCCTCACACCGTGACATTCTCATGTTTATATTATGACTATAGGGTGACAATTGTGACAATGATCGCGTTTATGCTGCTGGTTCATGGTGCCGTATTGCCAAAGAACTGCAGTAATTCGCATAGGTTGAGCTATGCTTTTGTTAGATAAACGCTAATTCAGCAAACTGAAGGCGTTGTGCAGCCGGATGTGACTGCTCTCGGTGGGCGGTTCGCAGGAGTGTCATGTCAATGTCATATTTATAACATTGGAATGTCACATTCTGGCTTCAGTCTCCCGGCCTGGGTTTACGTGGTCTTAACGACGCCTGCGTCTTAGCTTTGAAGCCGAGGCGTTATATCGCGTTTATGGCGCCTCAATTCACTTCACTATTCGGGAACTAAATCGTATGCGTCACACTATTCTTGCGCTTGCTGTTGGCGCTGTGCTTGCCGGTAACAGCGTTTCCGCTTCGGCCCAATCCAGGGATTCCGAAATCCAAGCGCTGAAAGCGCAGATCGAAGCGCTTATGGAGAAAGTCGAGTCGCTCGAACAGCGTAGCGATGCGCAGTCCGATGTGAATATCGACACTGCTCAAAAGCTCGACGACATCGCTGTGAAGACACCGAAGGTCGAGACCAAAGGCGGTATCAAAATCACCTCAGCCGACGCTAAGTTCGAAGCCACTGTGGGTGGTCGCATCCATTTCGACACCTATGCTTTCGATCGTGACATCGTCGATACCACCGGCGGTACGGAATTCCGACGCGCGCGTCTGACCCTGTCCGGCAAGGCGCTGGGCTGGGAATACAAGATGGAGCAGGATTTCGCGGCCGGTACCAACCTCGACGGCCTTCGCGACTTGTTCATCGCTAAGAACGCACTCGGCGGCAAGTTCACGATTGGTCAGTTCAAGCCGTACCGTTCGATGGAAGAACTGACCAGCTCGAACGAAATCCTGGTGATGGAGCGTCCGTTCTCTTCGGCCACCGGTTTGTTCAACGGCCGTCAGTTCCAACAGGGCGTGGGCTATCTGCGCGCCGGCGAGAATTACACCGTGGGTCTGTCTGTGTTCAATCTACGCAGCGCCGCTGGCGTGCGCAACGAAGGCGCTGGCTTTGCCGGTCGCGCGACGTATGCGCCGATCAACAACGACAACAGCACGCTGCATATCGGCGGTTGGGTCAGCTCGGAAGACCTGAATAAAGGCTCAGTCACCACCACGGCAGTCGCCAACTATGCTGGTCGCCGTGGTCCGTCGCTGACGATCGCCAGCATCTCCGGCATCTCCGGCGATAAGATCACCGCCTACGGCGCGGAAATCGCAGGGTCGTTCGGTCCGGCCTTCTTCCAGGGCGAGTATGTGCAATCGACGTATGAGCAGCCTTTCCGCACCCCTGATCAGGATGTGACGACATGGTACCTGCAGGGTAGCTGGATCCTCAATGGCGGTCACAAGGCGTACAAGCCGGCGACCGGCGTATTCGCTTCGCCGAAAGTCGGCGATAAGGGCCTGTGGGAGCTGACCGCGCGCTACGACACGATCGAAAATGAGAGCATCCGCAACCGCGAAGCCAGCAGCATGCTGTTTGGCGTGAATTACTATGTGAACCCGAACCTGCGCTTCATGTTCAATTACACGCAGGGCGAGAACGAAGTCAACGGCGACGAAACCGGTCAGTACGCGCTGCGCACGCAGTTCAACTTCTGATCCATCGGCTGCTATGGCGCTGGAGCTTATGATCAAGTGAGAAGTTTCGCGATACGGATGGCGCATTCGTCGATGATGATTGTCTGAAATACGGCAGCATCGAGTATTCCAGACTCTATTCGACACTCTTTCGACAACGCCTCGGTTCTCCGAGGCGTTGTTGTATGTGGATCGAGCAATGATCGCGCTCGTCGATAGTCACAACAGTTCGTAGGAGCGATGCAAGTCGCGACCTAAGCCCCAAGATGCGCATCCTGCAGACGAGGAAGCCGCAGTCGGCAATTCTCAGGCGGATGCCTCAATTGCGTATTTGCGCGCGATGCCGATGTAGCGACCACGCAGGATGAGCCGCTGCGTGTGCGCGCCACTGGCGCGCGCAGCGGCGAATGCCCGCGCGAGTACGCGGGCCGGACAGTCGTCAGTGAGTAGCGTCTTCGGTCTTCTCTTTGAACTTACACAGATCGCGGATCGGGCAGCGCCCGCAGCCGGGTTTGCGGGCGATGCAGGTGTAACGGCCATGGAGGATCAGCCAATGATGCGCATCATTCAAATACTCCGCCGGCACCCGCGCAAGCAGCGCTTTTTCCACCGCTAGCACATCTTTCCCAAGCGCCAGCCCGGTGCGGTTCGATACCCGAAAAATATGCGTATCCACCGCCATCGTCGGCTCGCCGAACGCGGTGTTGAGCACAACGTTCGCGGTTTTGCGGCCGACGCCGGGTAGCGCTTCGAGTGCGGCACGGTCGCGCGGCACCTCGCCTCCGTGCTCGGCGATTAGTTTTTCGCATAGGGCGATGACATTGGCCGCTTTTGTGTTGAATAGGCCGATCGTCGAGATATAGGTTTTCAACGTCTCGACGCCGAGCGCCGCGATCGCCTGCGGCGTATTAGCCACAGGAAACAGTCGGCGCGTCGCTTTGTTCACGCCGACATCCGTCGCTTGCGCGGACAGCACCACGGCGACCAGTAGTTCGAACGGATTCGAGTACGCCAATTCGGTGGTCGGATGCGGATTGAGTTCCGACCAGCGCTGGAATGCGCTGCGTATTTCTTCAGAGCTCATCTGCGCGACTGAAGTCCGTTTATTTGAAGCGGATTTCCTGACGGTTTTTTTTGCAGCCCGTGTCTTGACGGGCATCTTCTTGACGGGCATCTCCCCGACCGGTGTTTTAGCGGAAGTCTTCTTTAATACGGCTTTTTTCAATGCGGCGCTTGTCGATGCGGCGCTTGTCGATAAGGTTACTGTTGAAATTGTTTTTTTCGACTTGGCGCTTTTTGCGGGTTTCTGGGCTGCAACGCTTTTTTTCGTCGGCGATATTTTCGATGCGCGTTTCATGCGTCGTCTCGGTTTTTTGCCGCAGCTTTGGCTTTCGCTCGCGCCAATGCCGCCGCTGCTGCGGCTGGCAGTGATGACGTAGATGGTCTTTTTCCCATCGTTTCGGCAGACGTCGAGACCGTTTGCGCGCCAGTGCGTTTTTCAGCGCGCAAGCGGGCGCGCTGGTGCAGGCGTGCATCGCGCGCGCGGTAGCGCTCGCGTGCGGCAAGCGCGCGCAGACGGGCATCGCGCGCAGTGGCGACGACGTGATCGCAAGCGATGCATGTTTCGCAGAGCGTATCGACAGCGATGATTTGACGTTCGGCGAACGGCACGTAGCGCAGCAGTCCGAGCTCGATTGCGGTATCCAGCCGATCCAATCGAATCGCTTCCGCCATCGCACGCAGGTCGCCGCAGATCGGCGTGTGCGGGCAATCTGACGTCGGTTCGGGCATGGGCTTCACGTTCCGGTGAAGGCCGGCTTGCGCCGTTCCAAGAATGCGCTGGTGCCTTCGCGCATGTCCTGGGTCGAGAAGATCAGCCCGAACTGCGCCGATTCGTATTCCAGACCTTCTTCTATGCCGCATTCGCCGCCGATGTTCACGCAATCGAGCATCCCGCGCAGCGCCAGCGGGGCGGCATTGGCCAGGTGTTCGGCGAGCTTCATGGTTTCGGCCTCCAGATCCGCCGCTGGTACGACGCGGTTGACGATGCCCAAGGCATACGCCCGCGCTGCGTCGATCGGCACGCCGAGCAGACACAGTTCCAGCGTCGCCGCGCGTCCGCACAGGCGCAGCAGGCGCTGGGTGCCGCCGAAGCCGGGGATCAGGCCGAGATTGATCTCAGGTTGGCCGACCTTGGCGGTGTCGGCAGCGATGCGCAGATGGCAGGCCATCGCCAGCTCAAGCCCACCGCCGAGCGCGAAGCCGTTGATCATCGCGATCACCGGTTTGGGCATTTTTTCCATTCGCCGCATCATCCGCTGGCCGCGCAGGGAGAAATCGCGGCCTTCGACCGGGCTCAGATTGTTCATCTGGGCGATGTCGGCGCCAGCGACGAACGCTTTGGGGCCAGCGCCGGTGAGCACCACGGCGCGCACCGTTGGCTCGGTCGCGGCGGCTGCGAACGCGGCGTCCAGGGCATCCAGCGTCGCCGCGTCTAGCGCATTCAGGCGTTCCGGGCGGTTGACGGTGATACGGCGGATCGCGCCCAAATCTTCGATCAGCAGGGGGGAGGGTGAGGTGATGGGATCGGACATGATGGGTTTTAGCTCTGGGATGAACGGGGAATCACGAGCGTGGATGAACGCTGTCGATGATTCGTCGGGAACTTGCAGACCGACGGCAGGTCGGATCAGGCGTTCGCGGTGGCGGTGAAGCGCCGTGGACAGTATCCTACCGCGCTGTTTTCCCGGCTCCTAAGGCCGGAGCACCAGGGGCGGCCTCTGCCGCCCAGTTCGATACGATCGCGATGAGACAGTTCCCCGTTGTAGGTTTCGTTAGACAGTCCCCTTGTTCAATGTTGCGGTGTTTGCCGCAGCATCCCATGCCGCTAAGCCGGCAGCCCTCCCGGAGATTCACTGAATGAAGTTGCGTTTGCTTGTTGCCGCTACCCTCGCGGCGTTGACCCTCACCGCCGGTGCCGTGAGCGCGCAGGACACCACGTCCGAAAAGGGCAAGCTCAGCTATGCCATCGGTTTTAGGATAGGCATGGACGTCGCCCAATTGCAGGCCCGCGGCGAGCAAGTGGACGTCGCTACCGTGATCAAAGCGCTGCAGGACGCGGTGGCGAAGAAAGATCCGGCAGTGCCCGCTGAGCAGCTCGGTCTGTCGATCGTGAACATGCAGAAGCGTTTGGCTGCGAGAGCCTTGGCCGAGAACAAGACCAAGAGCGATACCTTTCTGGCCCAGAACAAGGCCAAGGCCGGCGTGAAGACGCTCGCCAGTGGCGTGCAGTACCGGGTGATCGAAGCTGGCGCCGGTGCCAAGCCGACCCAGGCCAGCCTGGTGCAGATTTCGTACAAAGGCACGCTGCCCAGCGGCCGCGTGATCGTGGACACTGCCGATGCTGCGCCGAATCAGCCGGCGGGTCCGGTAAGCATCAAGGTCAGCGAGATTCCGCTGTCCGGTCTGCGCGAAGCGCTGCAAATGATGCCGACCGGCGCGCGTTGGGAAGTGGTGATGCCGGCCACTGCCGCCTACGGCACCACAATCGAAGCCGGTGAGATGGCCAATCAGGCCGTCGTGTTCGACGTGAAGCTGGTCAGCATCAAGTAATTGAATTGCGAAGCTGCGCGCTGGCCGTTGGCTGGCGTGTTTTCGGTTTTGGAAATACGAACGGCCCGCCCTGCGGGCCGTTTCGTTGCCGGCCGAGGACGCTCCGTTTAATCCTCGCGTTGGTTTACCGGCGCGAACCGTTTTGCCGGCTGTCGAGCGAATCGTTTTTGCCGGCAGCCATGCGACTCGTCATGTGTCGGCAAGCAAAATGGTTTGTTTTTCCGAGTTGGCCGTGCAGGTAGACCTGTCCCGATAAAATCGCTTCGGGTGCTCGCGTCGCCTCGCGATTTATCGAGTTTTGCGATCGCCCGCTGTCGCTTTCGCGGCATTTCAATCACAACGCATTACGGTATTAGGCGATGAACAATCCCTCAAACGCCCCAATTCGCGCGGTCCTCACCCCCTGCATCGGTGTATGCACGCTCGATGCCTCAGGCCTTTGCGACGGTTGCCTGCGCACGACCGACGAAATCTGCGATTGGATCGACATGAGCGACGAACACCGGCTGCACATCATGAATGTTGTGCTTCCCGAGCGCGAAGCGCAGCTCAACCGAGCCGGGACGGCGGTTCAGCACTGACCGGAGCGAGCGTCATCGCGCATAATGGCGCAATGACATTCGCGACAATGCCGCCGCTTCCAACGCTGTTTTCGGCAGCCTTATCCGCTGCTGCGCTGCATCCTCTCGACGCTGTGCCGATCATGGCGCCTTGGAACCTCGATGAGCTTGCCGACCTGCTGCCCTCTGCGCCTGCGGTCGAAGCGGCGGTCCTGGTGGGGCTTGTGCCTCGTGAATCTGGACTGCAAGTCCTGCTTACCCAGCGCACCGAAAGCCTGCGCCATCATGCCGGACAGGTGAGTTTCCCCGGTGGCCGCATCGAACGCGACGACTTGGGTCCGGTCGCTGCCGCCCTGCGCGAGGCTGAAGAAGAAATCGGCCTGCATGCGTCGTTCGCAACGCCGCTCGGTTTTCTCGATCCGCTCGTCACGATCACCGGCTTTCGCGTGCTGCCGGTGGTGGCGTGGATCGCGCCGGAATTTGTCGCCACGCCCAGCCCAGATGAAGTTGCCGAGGTGTTTGAAGTCGATCTCGATTACCTGATGCACCCGGATCACCTCGAACATATCGCGATCGAGTACCTCGGCCGCCAGCGCCACGTGCTGCAGTTCCGCAATCCGCCTCAGGCGCCGCAGAAGCGTATCTGGGGTGCCACCGCGTCGATTTTATTCAATCTGCGCCAGCGGCTAACGCGCGCGGGCAAGGCGACACTGTGATGGATTGGCGCACGTTGATCGATGCCCCGACGCTCGCCGCACGCTTGGGCGATCAGGGTGTCGACGATACGAACATCAACGACACCGACATCAACGACACCGACATCAACGATGCCGACCTCGTCGTCTTCGATTGCCGTTTCTCCCTCGCCGATACCGATGCAGGCGAGACCGCTTGGCGCGGATCGCATCTGCCCAACGCCCGCTACGCGCATTTGAATCGCGATCTGTCGGATCTGCGCTCGCCGCATACATCCGGCAGCGGTCGCCATCCCTGGCCGCAGGCTGAGGTGTTCATCGCTTGGCTGGCGCGCAATGGTGTGAGCCCGCGAACGCAGGTCGTCGCTTATGACGCAGGCGACGGCGCCTATGCCGCGCGCTTGTGGTGCCTGTTGCGTGCGCTCGGCCACCTCAAAGTCGCGGTGCTCGACGGCGGTTGGGCGCAGTGGAATGCGCTGGGATTACCAATGGAGAGCGGCGAGGGCGTTGCGCGCGACGCTGTCGCGCTCGAAACCGACGCGACCGCGCCGCACGATGCGAACCGAGATTTTCCGCCGCGTTTCGATGCGCTGCGCTTATACGACACGACGGATATACAGCAGCGGCTTGCCGCCGGCGATGCCCTGATCGATGCGCGCGCGGCAGAGCGCTTTCGCGGCGAGGTCGAGCCGATCGATTGCGTCGCCGGTCATGTCCCGGGCGCGCTCAATCGGCCATATGCCATGAATTTGGAGGATGGCCGTTTCAAATCGGCGGAACGCTTGGGTGAGGAATTCCGCGCCTTGCTCGGTGCGCGCCGAGCCGACAACGCGATCGTGATGTGTGGCTCCGGCGTTACCGCCTGCCATCATCTGCTGGCGATGGCGCATGCCGGCTTGCCCGGCGCGGCGCTGTTCACAGGCTCGTGGAGCGGTTGGATCGAAAATGCGACGCGGCCGATCGCGACGGGCGATGTTTGATCGCGATGTCATCGTTTGTAGGGGCGACGTTTGTAGGGGCGACGCAAGTCGCGACAGAATGAATGATGTTTCGTCGCGACCTGCATTGCCCTCGCAAAGAACGACGTTGGCTATGTTTCAATATCGAGTCGGCAGTCGGTTCCGGACATTGGGGGCGGCATGCAGCCACTCTTTTCGCAACAGGTGAATAGATGACGAACGAATCCGTGGAGATTTGGCACAACCCCGCTTGCGGCACATCGCGCAATACCTTGGCGCTCATTCGCCACGTTGGAATCGAGCCGCATGTTGTCGAGTACTTGAAGACGCCGCCCAGTAAAGCGCATCTATCGGATGTCATCGCCGACGCTGGTTTGACGGTACGCGAAGCGATTCGCGAAAAGGGCACGCCCTATGCGGAGCTGGGTTTGGACGATCCCGCATTATCCGACGATGTTTTGCTCGATGCGATGCTCGCGCATCCGGTTCTCATCAATCGCCCGTTCGTGATGTCGCCGCACGGTACCAAGTTGTGCCGGCCGTCCGAAGCGGTGCTTGATCTGCTGCCGCCGACCGACAAGCCCTTCGTGAAGGAAGACGGCGAAGTGGTGATCGATGCGAATGGCGCGCGCGTGCGATGAGTCGCGCAATGCCGGAATGCCGCATCGATTCGCAGCGGGGCATCGAATGAGCGATCAGAATCCGTATTAGCCGCCGGTCTCGTCGACGGCAGCGGGTCGCAGACCCGCTCTACCAGCGCCGATGCGCGATGTTTTGGTAGAGCGGCTCTCTCGGCCGCTTAGCGTTTTGCGAGAATTTGCAACCACGCGAACGGCAGCGGGTCGCAGACCCGCTGTACCGGCTAATGCGTTCGGCGTTATTTGCCCAACTTCGCGACAAGCGCCTTTAATGCTGTTTGCGTATCGGGCTGGAACCAGCCATCGACGAAGCGTTCGAGTTGCACGAATTCCGGCGACAGCGCGTCGATCACCGCTTGGCGAGCGATCGCGCGGGTTTGCAGCATCGGTTGATGCGGCAATTTCAACAGGTCTTCTAGCCAAGCAGTCGCGCGCGGCACGACGTCCTCGCTTGGGACCAACTCGTCCACCAAGCCGATCGCATGCGCTTGCTCGGCGCTCAGCATCGCACCCGCGATCAACAGGCGTTCGGAACGATACTCGCCGACGACGCGGCGCATCAGCCGCTGGATGCCTTCGGGTACGGTCAGGCCGACTTGGGTTTCGTTCAGGCCGATCTGCAGCGGACGCGCCGGATCGGTGCTGCGCGCCATCACGCGATAGTCGCAACACAGCGCGAGGACGCAGCCGCCTGCGGGCGAATGGCCGGTCAGTGCGGCGGCGACCGGCACGCGAAATGCCGCAAGCAGGCGCGCTACGCCAAAGAACGCCTGCCACGCTTCGAGTATGGCGCGGTGATTCTCGCCCAGCGAAATCAGATAAGGCACATCGAGGCCGGCGGAAAAAATCTTCGGATTGCCGGCCAAGACCACGCCGCTCACATCGTCGTGCAGCGCGGTTTCGAGCGCGGCGATGAGATCGCGGCAGAGCTGGGGATTCAAGGCATTTACCGGCGGGCGCGACATGCGCAACACGCGGATCGGGCCGATATCTTGGGTCTCGACGAGTGCGGTCATCGTGTTATGGCCTGCTGCCAGTTTCGGAACGGAAGCGCTATCATAGAGCCATGCGCATCCGTATCGAATGTTCTCTCGCCGCCCTCTTGCTGCTCAGCGTTGCTGCCTGTCTCGCGACGCCCGCACTAGCCCGCGATTGCCTGCCGAAAGTTAGCCAGGGATGGGTGCGATTGCCGCCGATGAAGATGCCGATGATGGCCGGTTTCGGCCGCATCACGAATACCTGCCCGACGCCGGTGACGATCGTCGGCGTCAGTAGCCCTTCGTTCGGCAGCGCCGAACTGCACGAAACCCGAATCGTTGACGGCGTCAGCAAGATGCGCCAACTGCCCGAGCTGCGTCTTGCCCCCGACGGGATTGCAGCGCTCAAGCCCGGCGGCATGCATGTGATGTTGATGCAGCCGCGCGTGGCGCCGAAGCCCGGCAGCAAGATCGTGATCGAATTCGAATTAGCCGGCGGCGGCAAATTGCTGGGCGAGTTCGAGGTGCGCAAGCCTGAGCTGTGACTTTTTGAGTGCTGAAACGGCGAGCATAACGGCGTCCAGTCCGTTGCCGTCGCGACAAGGTTGTTATGTGCCAATACATCACCGCCATTCTTCCTAACGATGTCGATAGCGCGGCCATCGCAGCCGTGTTTCGCACGCATGGCCGCGCATGCGAGGCTTACGTCAACGCCGCGTTAGCCGCGCAAATCGGAGATGCCGAACGCAGTTACTGCACCACGGTCGGGCATTGCGATTGCGGTACGCCGCTCGGTTCGGTGGATGTCGCCGCGGCACCGCGCGGGGGCGATGATGATGCCGATCCTGAAGATGCCGATCCTGAAACGGAGGACGTTTCTCAAGCGCACGCGATCGAAGCCGCGCGGCTACGTCGCAAGGGTTGGAGCGAAGCGAAAATTGCACGTGCGCTTGCGCAGCGCGACCAAGCTTTAGCGCGGCCGCGTGTGCGTCGTGGCGAACAGCAGCAGACAAGCCTGAACCAGTGGCGCACATTGATCCTCGAAACGCTTGCGACGTCCCGCACCGCATACGTCGGCCTGCTATTGCATCACTACCATGGCAGCATTAACAACGAAGAGATCGCTTTGCGAAGCCGAGAAATAGTGCGCGCGAACGACTTGAACGAAGCGAAGCTCGCCGCGATGCGCGAGGATACGATTTACGAGTTCAGGCATTGAGCATCAGGCATTGAGCATCGTGCGTTGTTCGCGATTCACGCCGCTGCCGCGCGCACGCCATCGGGCAACTGCACTGGGCGGCCGCTCGCGATGTCGATCCAGACCAGCACCGAGTGGCCATCGGCATACAGTTGTCCTTCTTCGCCGACAATACGATGGCCGAGGGTCAGACTGGTGTTGCCGATTCGTTCGGTCAGCAGCTCGACGAACACGCGTGCCGGGTAGGGGATCGGCATCCGATAATTCATTTGTACTGCGGCGAGCAGCGGCGCATGCTGCGATGTCGCCCAGCCGTCGATCGAACTCTCGAACCAGCGAATGCGCGCTTCCTCGACGAAGGTCAAGAAATTCGCGTTGTTGACGTGGTTGAACGCATCGAGATCGCGCCAGCGCACTTCCATCGGTGTGCGAAATAGCAGCGCCGGTGTGAGTGCGGCGTCGTCGGTAGCGGGAGGCTGGTTCATGCCGCAGTCGTCCGTCGTTTGAGCTTGTCGGTGGTTTTCGCGCTAGTGCTTCCGCTCGTTTTTTCGGTGGGCTTGGCAATGGATTCGTTGCGCTTTTTTCCTGCCTTTTTAGCGGGTCTCGGCGGCAGTGCACGCTCCGCTTTCGACACCATCGAGGCTTTCGACGCCGTGGACTTGCCCGCGATGCGCGTAGGGTCGAGCACGTGGGCGAGGAATCGTCCGGTATGCGAGGCCGGCACCGTCGCCAATTGTTCTGGCGTGCCTTCGCCGATGATCTGACCGCCGCGATGACCGCCTTCGGGGCCGAGATCGATCACCCAGTCTGCGGTTTTAATGACATCGAGATTGTGCTCGATCACGACGATCGTATTGCCGTCGTCGCGCAGTTTGTGCAACACCGAGAGCAGATGCTCGATGTCGTGAAAATGCAGACCGGTGGTGGGTTCGTCGAGAATGTAAAGCGTGCGCCCGGTGTCGCGGCGCGAGAGTTCTTTCGACAGTTTCACCCGCTGCGCTTCGCCGCCCGAGAGCGTCGTCGCCGATTGGCCGAGGCGGATATAACTCAGGCCGACATCCAGCAAAGTTTCAAGTTTGCGGGCGATGTTCGGCACCGGCTCGAACAGCTTGAGCGCGTCTTCGACCGTCATTTCCAGCACGTCGCGGATGCTGTAGCCCTTGTAGAGAATTTCCAGCGTCTCGCGGTTGTAGCGCTTGCCGTGGCAGACGTCGCACGCCACGTAGACATCGGGCAGGAAATGCATTTCGACTTTAATCAAGCCGTCGCCTTGGCAGGCTTCGCAGCGGCCGCCGCGCACGTTGAAGCTGAAGCGGCCTGGCGAATAGCCGCGCGCGCGCGCTTCGGGCACCTGTGCGAATAGTTCGCGCAGCGGCGTGAACAGCCCGGTGTACGTGGCCGGATTGCTGCGCGGCGTGCGCCCGATCGGGGATTGATCGATATCGACGATCTTGTCGAACAGATCCAAACCTTTGATTTCGCGATACGGCGCCGGCTTGTGCGATGCGCCGTTGATCTCGTTAGCGGCCAGCGCGTACAGCGTGTCGTTGATCAGCGTGGATTTACCGGAGCCCGACACGCCGGTGATCGCGGTGAACAAGCCGGCATGCAGGGTGAGATCGACGTTCTTGAGATTATTGCCCGATGCGCCGCGCAGGCTGAGCTTCATCTTCGGATTCGGCGCGTGGCGATGGCTCGGGATTTCGATGCGCTTCTTGCCGCTTAAATACTGCCCGGTAAGCGAGCGTGGCGCATCCAACAAATCCTGGAGCGTGCCTTGTGCGATGACTTCGCCGCCGTGAATGCCCGCACCGGGGCCGATATCGACGACATGATCGGCGAGACGAATTGCGTCCTCGTCGTGTTCGACCACGATCACCGTGTTTCCCAGATCGCGCAGTCGTGTGAGCGTGCCGAGCAAACGCTCGTTATCGCGCTGATGCAGGCCGATTGAGGGCTCGTCGAGCACGTACATCACCCCGACTAAGCCCGCGCCGATCTGCGAGGCCAAGCGAATGCGCTGCGCCTCGCCGCCGGACAGCGTGTCCGCCTTGCGTTCGAGCGTGAGGTAGTCGAGGCCCACATCCACCAGGAAGTTCAAACGGTCGCGAATTTCCTTGACGATTCTGCTCGCGATTTCGCCGCGCCAGCCGCCGAGGCTGAGCGTGCTGAAGAACTGCAGCGCTTCGTCGATCGGCAGCACCACCAAAGAGGGCAGCGGACGATCGGCGACGAACACGTTGCGCGCCGAACGATTCAAGCGCGCGCCGCCGCAGTCCGGGCAAGCGTGTTCGCTGATGTATTTCGCCAACTCTTCGCGCACGGCCGGTGATTCGGTTTCGCGATAGCGGCGCTCGAGATTCGGCAGAATGCCCTCGAATTTATGCTTGCGCTGAGTGCGCCCACCGCCATCGGTCAGGTAGTTGAAAGAAATCGATTCGCTGCCGCTGCCGTTGAGCACCGCGTCGCGCACTTGCTGCGACAGTTCCTGCCACGGCGTATCGACGCTGAAACCGTAATGTTTGGCCAACGATTGGATCAGTTGGAAATAGTAGACGTTGCGGCGGTCCCAGCCGCGCACCGCGCCTGCGGCAAGCGAGAGTTCAGGATGCGCGACGACGCGCGATGGATCGAAGAATTGGGTGATGCCCAAACCGTCGCAGGCCGGGCAGGCGCCGACCGGCGAGTTGAACGAAAACAGCCGCGGTTCAAGTTCAGGCAAGGCGTAATCGCAAACCGGGCAGCTGTACTTCGACGAGAACAGCAGCGGCTCAGCTTTCGCATCGTCCAGCGATTGCACCGTCGCCATGCCGTCGCCGAGTTTCAGCGCGGTTTCGAAAGATTCGGCCAAGCGCTGTTTCAAATCTTCGCGCGGTTTGAAACGGTCGATCACCGCGTCGATCGTATGTTTCTGGCGCAGCGCCAGCGGCGGCACCGCGTCGATTTCGTACAGCGCGCCGTCCACCCGCACCCGCACGTAGCCCTGCGCGCGCAGTTGGTCGAACACTTGCGCATGCTCGCCTTTGCGCTCGCGCACCACCGGCGCGAGCAGCATCCAGCGCTGCTCGGCGGTTTTCGGGTCGTTCGCCAGCGCGAGCACCTGGTCCACCATCTGGCTCACGGTCTGCGCTTCCAGCGGGAAGTGATGGTCGGGGCAGCGCGGCGAACCGACGCGTGCGTAGAGCAGGCGCAGGTAGTCGTAGATTTCGGTGATGGTGCCGACGGTCGAACGCGGATTGTGCGAGGTCGATTTCTGTTCGATCGAAATCGCCGGACTCAAGCCTTCGATGTGATCGACATCGGGCTTTTCCATCACGCTCAGAAACTGGCGCGCATACGCCGACAACGATTCCACGTAGCGGCGTTGGCCCTCGGCGTAGATCGTGTCGAACGCGAGCGACGACTTGCCCGAACCGGACAGGCCGGTGATCACGATCAGCTTGTCGCGCGGCAGATCGAGATCGATATTTTTCAGGTTATGGGTACGCGCTCCGCGGATGCGGATGGTGTCCAGGGGCATTACGGCAATCCGAAGGCGGGTGGGTGGGCCTTGTCGCTCCATTGACATGGTGGCGGGCAGGGCGAGAACCAACCGGCAAGCCTAACAGGTTGCTGAAAAACTTCCCTCCAGTAGTTTTTTCAGCCCGCACGTCCGGCACTTGTCTGGTACATGTCTAGATGTGCTCACGGCGACAGCCCCGCGCGCGAGGCTTAACAGCGAAGCTGGCCCTAAGCGGAGCGAAGGGTAAGGCGCACAGCGCCGAATCATCAATCGCTGGCGCGTTTGCTTCGCCGACGCAGCCATCCATGGCTGCATGATCCATGGCTGGATGATCAGGCTACTGAACACCTGCTGCCGCAGGTATTTCAGCAGCCTGCTAGTGTGGTGCTTCAACCTGTTTGAACCACTTCAGCGCCCCGCATGTTTGCGACTTGCGACGCTCCCACAGAGCACGAGCTGGTTGTTGTGGGAGCGACACAAGTTGCGAGGCTAGAAGGTAACGTGGTCTTCATTTTTGAAGCACTGCACTAGCTGTTCGATCGCATAGTCATCCCACCCTCGACTAGCGCCGAAGGTCGGGGATTCGTCAGAACAGAAGGATGTGCTGTCCCTCCCAGCGTGCCGATATCTCGGCTTTGGTGGCTGCCCAGCGAAGCCCCGTCTGCGACCGCTGGGGCGGGGAAGTGGCCGTTTTTGTCTGGCCGGCTTGCGGTCAGGCTGCTAAGTCATTAAAATTCCGTCTCTTTTCGTCCGCGTGGACGGTTTTGCGGCACCCGAAAGACCCTTAGAAACACTTAGCGGCACCTTTGCGACACCAAGACAGACCCACGACATACCCAAGCGACACCAAATAACGACAGAGGAATCCGATTCATGTACGCAGTAATGGTGACAGGCGGTAAACAATACCGTGTGATGCAAGGCGAGACGCTCCGCGTCGAGCTGCTAGAAGTCGAAGCCGGCAGCGAGATCAAATTCGACAACGTGCTGATGCTGGGCGACGGTGAGGGCGTAACCCTCGGCGACGCGCTGAAAAGCGCCAGCGTTACCGCGAAGGTGCTCGGCCACGGCCGCGCCGACAAGATCCGTATCGTCAAATTCCGTCGCCGTAAGCACCATCGTAAGCAGATGGGCCACCGGCAGTACTACACCGAAGTCCAGATCACTGGCATCAACAAGTAAGGAGAAGCCGCCATGGCACATAAAAAGGGCGTAGGTTCCTCGCGCAACGGCCGCGACTCCAACCCGAAATATCTCGGCGTCAAGCTGTTCGGCGGTCAAGCCGTCGACGCCGGCAACATCATCGTGCGTCAGCGCGGCACCCAGTTCCATCCGGGTCCGGGCGTCGGCCTGGGGCGCGATCACACCTTGTTTGCGCTAGTCGACGGCAAGGTGCACTTCTCGGTTAAGGGCGCCGAAAAGCGTCGCACCGTGAGCGTTGTGACTGCCTGATCCCGCGCGTCGTAACATCGCCCATACGGGCATCGGAAGGCCCCGCTCCGCGCGGGGTTTTTCGTTTCTGTAGAGGCAGTTTGAGCTGCGATCTTTACAAGATAGCGGCCGCAAACGGTTGAGACTCCTTTGAATAGGCTCTTACAAGCTTGAGCGTCACTAGGCTGCAGCCGTTCGTACCTAAAAGCGTTACGCTTTCACCAAGAAGTTGGGCATATCGCTCAATCCTTCGATCACCGAACCGACGATTGGCTGCGTCTCCTTGCATGCCAACGATCGCGGCTGAAGCCGCTCCTATCGAGAAGACTCTCAGGTCTCGCCCCATGAAATTAGTCGACGAAGCCGAAATCAATGTGTTCGCCGGAAACGGCGGCGACGGCTGCGTCGGTTTCCGGCGCGAAAAATTTATCCCGCTCGGCGGCCCTGACGGCGGCGACGGCGGCGGCGGCGGCAGTGTTTGGATCCAAGCCGACGAAAACCTCAATACCCTCGTCGATTTCCGCCACCAGCGTTCGTTCCGCGCGCAGCGCGGCGAAAACGGCATGGGTAGCCAGCGCTACGGCAAGGGCGGCGAAGATACGACCATCACCGTGCCAGTGGGCACTGTGGTCATCAACGTCGACACCGATGAGGTCATCGGCGACCTCACCCGCCACGGTCAGCGACTGCTGGTCGCGCAGGGCGGCAAAGGCGGCCTCGGCAACATGCACTTCAAAAGTTCGGTCAATCGCTCGCCGCGCAAGGCGCTGCCGGGCTTGCCGGGCGAGGAGCGCACGCTCAAGCTCGAATTGAAACTATTGGCCGATATCGGCCTGCTGGGCTTCCCGAATGCGGGCAAAAGCACGTTCATTCGCGCGGTATCGGCGGCCACGCCGAAGGTGGCGGATTATCCGTTCACTACGCTGTACCCGAATCTCGGCGTGGTCAGCGTCGAGCATCACCGCAGCTTCGTGATCGCCGATATTCCGGGGTTGATCGAAGGCGCCGCCGATGGCGCCGGCCTTGGCAGCATGTTCCTGAAGCACGTCCAGCGCACGCGCTTGTTGTTGCATCTGGTGGATATGGCGCCGATGGAATACGACGCGGGTATGGACGCGGGCGGCGTGCAGGCCTCGCCGGTCGAGCAGGTGCGTGCGATCGAGCATGAGCTGCGCAAATACGACCCGGGCATGCTCGACAAACCGCGCTGGCTGGTGTTGAACAAGGCCGATTTGATGTTCGAAGACGAAGCCCGCGAGCGCGCTGAAGCGATCGTCGCCGAACTGGGCTGGACCGCGCCCTGGTACATGGTCTCGGCGATTTCGCGTGAAGGCACGTGGCCGATCATGCTGGATATCCAGCATTTCTTCGATCGTCTGCGCGAAGATCAGCTCGAAGCGGACGCCGAAGCTGCGGCGCAGATCGAAGCCGCGACCAAGGCGAGCGATGCGGGTTGAGTCTTGCGCTACGGTAGAGCGGAGCGCAGCTGCGCTATCTGTACATGGAAGCGCGGCGATGCATGCGAATGCCTACCGCGCGCCAGTCGCGCGGAACGAGCATCCGCATCGTAAAACCATGGGTCCAGTCGATATAGCCGTCGGGCTTGATGTCGCCGCAGAACATCATGGGTGCATGCGGTCGATGACCGCGCGCCAAACCGATGCTGTCATTTCGCGCATAGCGAAAAACCCGGCCGAAGCCGGGTTTTCGATAGCGCCTAGAGCGTTCGGATCAAGAAGCGTGCTTGAATCAAGCGGCCTGAAGCGCCTTGATTCGAGCGGTCAGACGGCTCTTATGACGAGCGGCTTTGTTCTTGTGGATCAGGCCGCGTGCGCTGAAGCGATCGAGGATCGGCTGAGCGACGGCAAACGCGGCTTGGGCGCCGGCAGCGTCGTTCGCGTCGAGCGCCTTCAGAACTTTCTTGACGGCGGTGCGCAGCATGGAACGCTGAGCGGTGTTACGGGCGTTGCGCACGACGGTCTGCTTGGCGCGTTTCTTGGCGGACTTGATGTTGGCCACGATGGAATCCTGAGATGCTGTGAATTCGACCGCCGATCAATAAAGGCCAAAGCCCTCGAACGCGTGCGAATTCCGTTGGGTGATGAAAAAAGAAGGGAACAGACCGCCGCTATGCGGGCAGCGAGACCAAAAATTATGGGCGATTCAGGGGTTTGCGTCAACTGGGGCGAAGCCCCCGAACGCATGGGGTGGGCGTCGTGAGCGGATCCGGCCCGAACGAACCCTCGAACGAACACTCGAACGAACACGTTCCCAACCCGCCTAGCGGCCAGAGCGGCACTCAGCAGGGCGCTCATCCATCAGCGCCGACAGACGGCCCGTCCGTGCCTTCGGTTGCGGACGAATCGGCCTCGCCGCCATCTTCGAAACCGCCGCGCCGGCCCGGCCTACTGCGCTCGACCTCGGTGTTCAGCGCGATGACCCTCCTATCGCGCATCGCCGGTTTCGCCCGCGATGCGCTGCAGTCGCGCTTGTTCGGCAGCTCGGCGGCAATGGACGCCTTCGTCATCGCCTATCGCATTCCTAACTATCTGCGCCGGATCTTCGCAGAAGGCTCGATGCAGATGGCGTTCGTGCCGGTGCTGAACGAGATCCGCGAGCGCGGCACGCCGGAGCAATTGAAAGAGTTCATCGATCGGATGGCCGGCGCACTGTTCGCCGTGGTGTTCCTGGTCTCGGGCATCGGCATGCTGGCTGCGCCGCTGATCGCAGGCGCGTTCGCGCCCGGCGCCGTCGATGAGCCGGAAAAATTCGCGCTAATCACGCAGATGCTGCGCATTACCTTCCCGTATTTGCTGTTCATCTCGATGATGGCGCTGGTCGCCTCGGTGCTGAACAGCTTCGGCAAGTTCGCGCTGCCGGCGGTCACGCCGGTGCTGCATAACGTGGTGATGATCGCGGCCATGATCTGGTTGGCGCCGCGTTTCGACGAGCCGGCCAAAGCGCTGGCCTGGGGCGTGCTGATCGCGGGCATTCTGCAATTGGCCGTGCTGTGGCCGGCGCTCGGGCGTTTGGGGCTGCGCCCCACCTTGAAGCCAGGATTCCACCATCCGGACGTGCGTCGGGTGGCGAAATTGATGCTACCGACGCTATTTTCGTCCTCCGTGGCCCAGTTGAACCTACTGGTGGGCACGATCTTCGCATCGCTGCTGGTCACCGGCAGCCAGACCTGGCTGTATTTATCGGATCGGCTGGTCGAGTTTCCGCTAGGCCTGTTTGGGGTCGCGATCGGCACCGTGATCCTGCCGCATCTGTCGCGCCGCCATGCGGCCAACGATACCGATGGCTATGCCGCTGCGCTGGATTGGGGCATGCGCTTGGCGATACTGGCCGGCGTTCCGGCGGGATTGGGCCTGATTCTGCTGGCCGAGCCGCTGACGTCTGTCGTGTATCAAGGCGGCAAATTCACTGCTCACGACACCCGCATGGCTGCGATCAGCCTCAGCGCGATGAGCATTGGCATCCCGGCGTTCATGCTCAGCAAAGTGCTGTCGCCGGCGTTCTACGCCCGCCAAGACACCAAAACCCCGATGCGTGCGGCGATTTATACGGTGATCGCCAACGTGGTGATGACCATCGCGTTCACGTTGCCGCTGTGGTTGAACGAGATCGAAGGCGCGCACGCTGGAATTGCCTTGGCTACCGGTTTGGCCGGCATTTTCAACACTTGGCTGCTGTGGCGTTATCTGCGCCGCGATGGACGCATGGTTTTGCAACCGGGCTGGGGCCGGCACTGGCTGCGGATCGGCGTTGGTTGCGTGGCAATGACCGCCGTCGTGCTGGGCCTGCAGGCCTGGATCGGCGACTGGACCAAGATCGCCAGCCTGTGGGAGCGCACGCTGTGGCTGCTGGTCGCGGTCGCCGCCGGGGCGCTGACCTATGCCGTTGTGCTGATTGCGATGGGCCTGCGGCCGCGCCATCTGCGGCATTAACTGAGCGATCCGCATCGTGCGCTCGAACCAGTTGTCGAACCAGTCGTCGAACCAGGCGTCGAACCAGGCGTCGATCAATTCGCGGCACGACGCGCCAAGAGAGCGTTAACCGGCCTCGGCCTCGCTATACTCCCGAATCGTCTGAACTTATGCGTCCGGCCCTCGTGCCGGGCGACACTCCGAACCGAAATGACCGAACTTTTCCGCGACCTCGACGGCGGGCCGCTGTGTCCGAACGGCAGTGTGCTGTGCATCGGCGCCTTCGACGGCCTGCATCTGGGCCATCGTGCGCTGGTGCGCCAGGCGGCTGCGCGCGCTCACGCGCTCGGTGTGCCCGCGGTGGCGCTGAGCTTCGAGCCGCTGCCCCGCGAATTCTTCGCCGGCCCGGCGGCGCCCGCGCGCTTGCAACTGCCGGCGATGCGGATCCGCGAATTTCAGGCGATCGGCATCGATCGCATCGGTTTGCTGCGTTTCAACGCCGCGCTGGCGGCGATGACGGCCGAAGATTTCGTGCAACGCGTGCTCGTCGAGCGGCTGGGCGTGCGCGAAGTGTGGGTTGGGCCGGATTTCCGCTTCGGTCACGGCCGCGCCGGCAATCTCGCCTTGCTGCAGCGCATGGGCGCCGACGCCGGATTCGTGGCCGATACCATCGCGCCGATCGAGATCGACGGCGTGCGCGTGTCCAGCACCCGCATTCGTGCAGCGTTGCAGGCAGGCGACTTTCGCAGCGCCGCGAAGTTATTGGGCAAGCCGTACGCGATTCGCGGCCGCGTGGTGCGCGGTAAGCAGCTGGGCCGCACCCTTGGCTATCCCACCGCGAACCTGCGTTTCGCGAACAAAACGCCGGCGCTACGCGGCATTTACGCGACGTGGGTGCACGGTATTGGCGATGAACCGATGGCGTCGGTGTCCAGCTTCGGCACGCGCCCGACCGTGGGCGGCACAGAGCCGCTGCTGGAAGCGCATCTGTTCGATTTCGACGGCGATCTCTATGGCCGCCATATCGAAGTCGAATTCGTTGCCAAGCTACGTGATGAAGAAAAATTCCCCGACCTGCCGACGCTGGTCGTACAAATGGACCGCGATGCCGAACAGGCGCGGCGGATATTGATGCAAACGACAGAACGAGCGACCGCGTGAGCGATCAAGACAAGAAGCACGACAAGCAGCACGACAAGCAGCACGAGAAGCCGCTAGAAAACCAGCGCTACAAGGCGACGATCCAACTGCCCGAAACGGATTTTCCGATGCGCGGCGACCTGCCCAAGCGCGAGCCGCAAACGCTCGCGCGCTGGCAGCAGGACGATCTGTATGCGCAAGTACGCGCGAATTCGCAGGGTCGGCCGCTATTCGTGCTGCACGATGGCCCGCCGTACGCCAATGGCGTGATTCATATCGGCCATGCGGTCAACAAGATTCTCAAAGACGTGGTGGTGAAGTCGAAGCTGATGGCCGGCTACGATGCGCCTTATGTGCCGGGTTGGGATTGCCACGGCTTGCCGATTGAGCTGCAGGTCGAAAAGAAATTCGGCAAGGTTGGCGACAAAATCGACGCCGCCGAATTCCGCAAGCGCTGCCGCGAATACGCGGCGCAGCAGATCGATCTGCAGCGCAAGGATTTCAAACGCCTGGGCGTGTTGGGCGATTGGGAAAATCCCTATCGCACCATGGATTTCCGCTACGAAGCGGACATGCTGCGGTCGCTGGCGAAGATCGTCGAACGCGGCCATTTGGCGCGCGGCGTCAAGCCGGTGCACTGGTGTTTCGACTGCGGCTCGGCGCTGGCCGAGGCCGAAATCGAGTACATGGATAAAGAATCGCCTGCGGTCGATGTGGCGTATGCCGCGCGCGATCCGCGTGCGCTAGCGGCGAAGTTCGGCGTCGGTCTCGACGAGGATGCGACCGTCGCAGTGCCAATCTGGACCACCACGCCGTGGACGCTGCCGGCCTCGCTGGCGGTGACGCTCGGCCCGGAGCTGGAATACGCATTGGTCGAAGGCCCGTTGCGCGACGGCAAGCGCCAACTGCTGGTGCTCGCCGAAGCCTTGGTGGAGAAAGCGCTGAAGCGCTACGGCGTACAAGACGCGCTGGTGCTCGGTCGCGCGCAGGGCGCTGCGCTCGAAGGCATCGTGTTGGCGCATCCTTTTTACGCGGACCGCGAGATCCCGCTGATCCTCGGCGATCACGTCAGCGCTGAAGACGGCACTGGCGCCGTGCATACCGCGCCGGGCCATGGTCAAGAAGACTACGTGGTCGGCCTGAAATACGGTTTGGTCGCGAAATACACCGCAGCCCAGCTCAATCCGGTCGATGGCAAGGGCGTGTATTTGCCGTCCACGCCGCCGTTTCCGACGGCCGATGGCGATGTCGCGATGGCCGGCCTGCACATCTGGAAAGCGAATCAGGTCATCGTCGATACCCTGCGCGGCAGCGGCGCCTTGCTGGCGTACTACACGTTCACCCACAGCTATCCGCACTGCTGGCGCCACAAATCGCCGGTGGCGTTCCGCGCCACGCCGCAGTGGTTCATCTCGATGGATCAGGCGAATTTGCGCGCCGATGCGTTGGACGCGATCAAACAAGTCGAATGGTTCCCCGACTGGGGCCAAGCGCGCATCACCGGCATGATCGAAAACCGCCCGGATTGGACGATCTCGCGCCAGCGCACCTGGGGCGTGCCGATCGCGCTGTTCATCCACCGCGAAACCGGCGAACCGCATCCGAATTCGCCCGCGCTAATGCGCAAGGTCGCCGAGCGCGTCGAACGCGAAGGCGCCGATGCCTGGTATGCGCTCGACGCGGCCGAATTGCTCGGCGAACAAGCGCAGGACTACGACAAAGTTAAAGACATCCTCGACGTGTGGTTCGACTCCGGCGTCAGCCACGAATGCGTGCTCGCACAGCGCCCGCAGGACGGCTTGCGCAAGCCCGCCGATATGTATTTGGAAGGCTCGGACCAGCACCGCGGCTGGTTCCACAGCGCATTGCTGACCGGCATCGCGATGGACGGCCATGCGCCGTATCGGCAAGTGCTTACTCACGGTTTCACGGTGGACGAGCACGGCAAGAAGATGTCGAAGTCGATCGGCAATACGGTCGAGCCGCAGAAGGTCATCGATCAGATGGGCGCCGACGTGCTGCGCCTGTGGGTGGCGTCGGCCGATTACCGCAACGAGATGTCGGTCTCCGACACCATTCTCAAGCGCAGCGGCGACATCTACCGCCGCGTTCGCAACACCGCGCGCTTCTTGCTCGGTAATCTGCATGGTTTCGACCCCACCCAACACCTCGTCGCGCACGAAGACATGCTGGCGCTGGATCGTTGGATCGTGCATCGCGCGAACGAACTGCAGCACGAGATCGCTAACGCCTATCGCCGCTACGACTTCGCCGAAGTGGTACAGGCGCTGGTGAATTTCTGCAGCGTCGATCTGGGCTCGCTGTATCTCGATGTCACCAAAGATCGTTTGTACACGATGCGCGAAGATTCGCGCGGCCGCCGCAGCGCGCAGAGCGCGATGTACCGCATCAGCGAAGCCTTCGCGCGCTGGATCGCGCCGATTCTCAGTTTTACCGCCGATGAGCTGTGGTCGCATTTGCCGGCGCATACCGATAAGGGCGCGCGCGAAGCCAATGTGCTGTTCGCGACGTGGTATGAGGGTTTGGCGGCGTTGCCGGTGGATGCTGGGCTCAACGACAGCGCACAGCTGAATAGCGCGCGATTCGAGCGTTTGATGGCACTGCGGGAACAGGTTGCGAAAGTGCTGGAACCGATGCGCGCTAGCGGCGAAATCGGTGCGGCCCTGGATGCAGAGATCGCGATTCGCTGCGGCGCCGAAGATTTTGCGTGGCTGTCGCCGCTTGCCGATGAACTGCGCTTCTTGTTCATCACCGGGGATGTGACGGTGGAGCAGGGCGATGTTGCGGATATCGCCATCGCTGCGACGGTCAGTGCCAAACCCAAATGCATCCGCTGCTGGCACCATCGCGACGATGTCGGTACGCATGCCGACCACCCTGAAATCTGCGGCCGCTGCGTGAGCAACGTCGAAGGTCCGGGCGAAGAGCGGCAGTGGTTCTGATCTTCCTTCTCCCACCGGGAGAAGGTGCCCGAAGGGCGGATGAGGGTACGCCATGCCCGCATCCTGTCCGTTCGTACTCCGCACTCCCTCATCCGGCGCTTCGCGCCACCTTCTCCCGGTGGGAGAAGGGAACAACAAGGCTCAGCGTGCGATGACCCAAACCCCCAAACCCAACGCGCTTATCTGGCTGCTGCTCTCGGCGGTGATCATCGGCCTGGATCAATGGAGCAAGCTGTGGGTACTCGACAGCCTGCCCGAATACCAGGCGATTCCGGTGATCGACGGCTTCTGGAACTGGTACCGCACCTACAACACTGGTGCTGCGTTCAGCTTTCTCGCCGATGCTGGCGGCTGGCAGAAGTACCTGTTCATGGGCCTGGCGGTGGTGATCTGCAGCGTGCTCGGCTACTGGCTCAGCCGCACCGCGCGCAGCGACTGGCGCAATGCGCTGCCGTTTTCGCTGGTGATCGGCGGCGCGCTCGGTAATGTCATCGACCGCGTGCAGCATGGCCACGTCATCGACTTCATCCAGTGGTACTGGCGCGATTTTTACTGGCCCGCGTTCAATATCGCCGACTCGGCGGTGGTCGGCGGCGCCATCGGCTTGATCGTGTTCGGCTTGTTCGACGGCGGCCGCAAAGCCGCCGACGTGAACGGCTCGCCGAAAGCGGGCGAATAGCCCCCAACAGATAACATCCTGCGAATGACGGATAATCCAACCATGGAAATCATTCTCGCTAACCCCCGCGGCTTCTGCGCAGGCGTCGATCGCGCGATCGAGATCGTCAAACGCGCGATCGAAACCCTTGGCGCTCCGATCTATGTCCGCCACGAGGTCGTGCACAACCGCTTCGTGGTCGAAGACCTGCGCCAGCGCGGCGCGGTGTTCGTCGAAGAGCTCGATGAAGTGCCTGATGGTGCCACGGTCATTTTCAGTGCCCACGGCGTGTCCCAGGCGGTGCGCAACGAAGCCGCCGCGCGCGGTCTCAAGATTTTCGACGCCACCTGCCCGCTAGTCACGAAGGTGCATTTGGAGGTCACTCGCCACTGCCGCGCCGGCCGCGACGTGGTGCTGATCGGCCACGCGGGCCATCCCGAGGTCGAAGGCACGATGGGGCAGTGGCTGTCGGAAGCCGGGCTCGGCAGCATCTATCTGGTCGAAGACCGCGACGATGTGGCCAAACTTGTGGTCTCTCAGCCCGAGAGCCTCGCCTATACCACTCAGACCACGCTGTCGGTGGACGATACCCGCGACGTGATCGAAGCCCTTAAGGCCAAATATCCAGCGATCCAAGGGCCACGCCACGACGACATCTGCTATGCCACCCAGAACCGCCAAGACGCCGTGCGCGAGCTGACGGAGCAGGCCGACCTGGTGCTGGTGGTCGGCTCGCCCAACAGCTCTAACTCCAACCGCCTGCGCGAACTGGCCGAACGCGAGGGCGTGGAGGCCTATCTGATCGACGGCGCCGACGAGATCGATCCGCGCTGGATCGAAGGCCGCCGCCACATCGGCGTCACCGCAGGCGCCTCCGCCCCAGACGTACTGGTGCAGGGCGTGATCGCGCGTTTGCGCGAACTCGGCGCCGGTGGCCTGCGCGAATTGGCCGGCGAGCCCGAGGACATGGTCTTCGCACTGCCCAAGGAACTGCGGGTGCAATTGGTTGATTGAGTGACGATATGCAACGCCGAGATTGACCGCCCACCTCGCGAAACCTAGAATTCACCTCCCGCCCGGGCCATCGGCCCCGGCCGCAAGCCTCATCGCCGGAATAGCTCAGTTGGTAGAGCGGCGCATTCGTAATGCGTAGGTCGTAGGTTCGATTCCTATTTCCGGCACCACGCCACGGTAAAAAGCGGTTACGGCGCACTCAAACGAGTCGTCACGAGCGATAGCCCCGAACTACGGGGCTTTTGCTTTTTTCGGGATAGGGCTTCCGAAAAAGATCGATCGGCGATGGCGAGTGATAACGATGAATCGACGAATTGTGACCTCTGCGCCTCAAACGAGTCGTCACGAGCGATAGCCCCGACGTGCGGAGCCTTCTTTTTTTGCCGTGCGTTTGCCGGAGAGAAACGATGAGCGAGCGATAGCGACCTATAACGATCGATAACGTCGAATTCACGCATTCATCCTTACTGCGATTTCGATAAGTCATCATGCATTCGGCGCTATGCTCTAGGCCTTTGAACAGGCGCTTAGCCCCATGCATGACGGGCGCCGATGAATTCGAACGCCGGAATGCCGGTCACTCCTCCGAAGCCAATGCCCATGTTCAAAAAAATCCGAATCTCGATCCTGCTACTGGTGCTGTTCATCGTCGGCATGAACGCCTGGCGCAGCAAAGCGGCAGCGGTGGAGTGGAAGCATCCGCTGCATGTGGTGGTGTTTCCGATCAACGGCGATGGCAGCGATGCGTCGGCGCGCTATCTCGCCGGCTTGACGCTGGAACGATTCAAACAGGTTGATGAATTCTTCGCAGCCGAAGCAAAACGCTATGGCGTAACACCTGCCTACGGCCAACCGCCGCTGCGCGTCGCGCTATCGCCGGAAGTGAAATCGCTGCCGCCGATGCCGCCGCAGAACGGCAATGTCCTGAGCATCGTCGCCTGGAGTCTGCGGCTGCGTTATTGGGCGTGGAAACACGGCGACACCGACGGCATTCCGGCGCAGATCCGAGTATTCGTCGTCTTCCACGATCCCGCGACCAACCCGCGTCTGGCGCATTCCATCGGTTTGGAAAAAGGATTGATCGGCGTGGTCAATGCGTTCGCGGCGGACGACATGGCGGGGCAGAACAACGTCGTGATTGCGCATGAGGTGCTGCATACCATCGGCGCCAGCGATAAATACGACCCGGCCACCAATCAACCGCTGTATCCCGATGGTTTCGCCGAGCCGGCGCGACAGCCGCGGTATCCCCAGGCAGCGGCGGAAATCATGGGCGGACGTATTCCGCTGTCCGAAACCGAAGCGGAGATTCCCGAAACGCTGCTACAGGCGGCTGTCGGTGAAGCCACAGCGAAGGAAATCGGCTGGCAAAAATAAGCGATTGCCAGCGTATGCCGCACATAATGCTCCGCACATAATGGGCCCCACATAATGGGCCCCACATAAAAACGGGCCTCGCAGTGCGAGGCCCGTTTCTTCTAGCGGCCGCCGATAGAACTGCCCGCGATCGCGGACAGTGTCTCAAGCAGCTTCAACGAATAGAAAGACTTATTAACCCGCAATGCTAATGATGAAGTTGCGGATCGTGGCCTGCGAGACGCGGGTATACACACCGAAGAAGTTCGGACGTGCGCAGCCGTTGCCCCAGCTCACAGTGCCGATTAGCGATGAACCACGGGCCAGTGGGCCGCCGGAATCGCCTTGGCAGGTGTCGATGCCGCCGCTATCGCGACCGGCGCACATCATGTTGCTGGTGATTTGACCATTGTACGAATTGGCGTCGTTGCAGTTTGTGCGATTGGTCAGCGGCAAGGTGACTTTGCGTAGGCTGATCGGGAAGCTACCGCCTTCCGACAGCGCGCCCCAACCGGTAGCAAGCAGGCTGGTGCCATCAGCAGGATCGATGGTGGCCAAGGTCACCAGCGGAATGCCGGTCGCTGCAGTGGACAGTTGCCATACCGCGACGTCGTTGTTGAACGTGCTCGGATTCCAGCTCGGATGGATCACGATGCGAGTGACATTACGACGCACGCCGGTACCATCAAGGTTGCGCGTGCCGGTAAGCACTTGCACTTGGCTGGCGGTGACGAAATCGCTGCAATGCGCTGCGGTGATGATGTAGTTGCTTTTATAGAGCATACCGCCGCAAAACTGAGCGCTGCGGTTGTTGGCGATGTTCTTGGTGAGTAGCGCGACCTGGAACGGATTGTCCGTTGCGGTAGCAGTCGTTCCGCCGACGATGCGCGGTGTGATGATCTGTTGCGCTTCTTCCAGCGTGGTGCCTGCAGGCAACGCACTCAGGTTCTTTTCGGCAACGCGCAATTGGACGTATTCACTCATCCAATTTTTCTTGCCGGCTTTCTCTTTCGCCATTGCGGGCGCTTGTACGAAACAAATCGCGAGCGCAGCCAGCGCGAGCAGGGCGCGAGTGGTGGTTTTGTGGGCGATCTTTGTATCAATAGACGAAACTTTACGCATGTTTTACTCCGTTAAAAACGTTACGTTAATCCGAAAGATCACCTTGGCGGGATGGTCCTGACGCTGTGTCCTTCGGGATGATTGATACGCTTTGGCAATGATTTTTTGGCAATGACTTTTTGGCAATGACTTTAAATATTGATACGCGCAACAAAAACAGCGACTGCTACAATATGCAGTGCGGAATTTAGTTGTTTCGACCTTGGTTGTGTCGACTAACTTTGGACACAATTGCCAATTCGCCCAGTCGGCACGCTAACCCCATTTAAAACCCCATTTAAAGTCGGGTTCGATAGTGCGTGAGCGATTTAGATGTGTCAATCTAAACATCCGCAAGTCATGAAAATGTTGTGATAGGGGTCACGGGTTGGTCTCGATTCGCGGCGGTGCTGCCGATCGCGCATGGCTAATGCGTCGAATGCGCCCATCAATCGCAGTGCGTGAGCGCATGCCGCATCCTTTTACCCGATGCTCGGCATTGCCGTATAGAAATCTTCAACAATGATTGCGCTTTGCGAGCGGTCGATGCGCTGCAGATACTGAGCATTGGCTCACAATCCGCAATAGCTTCGCGGTATCGTGCGTGCCATCGTTTCAACTAGTGTTCTGTCCCGCAAGTAACGCGATTATGTTCTGAGTGGGTGTCGTCGTCAGCCAAGGCGCGAGGAGGAGACGTCGCAGCGCTACGGCGACGACGCATCACGCAGCATGACCGGGAAAGACGCCAGAACATAGCGATGGAATTTGCGGGACAGGACACTAGTTTGGTGTCTCAAAAATACGCAGGCTAATTCTTAATCAAAAACAGCGCAAATAAAGCCGTTCTTTCACCAAAATACATCAATGTACTTTTGAGACACCACACTAGACTGTGGCGTTTGGTGGCATGCTTCACAACGTCTGAACCATCTTCCGAGTCAAAAAAGAGTACAGAAGTGTGTTTCTACTGAAACATGCCAGTTCATTTTTCTGGAGTGCAACACGGGTGCGCGGCACGCAGTACATCATTAATGTCTTGCCGAGTCTTTGGGCATACTCTGCGCTTTGCGTCGTCGCTGCAGCAGCGTGATCTTTTATTCTCGCGATTTTATCTGCATCTGCGGTCAAACCCACCGCCAGACGACGAACGACGTGTCGCGCGCGGCAGACTGGCCGTTTTGAGCAATCTCACCCTGTGCGACCTACCCAGGTAAAGTAGCGGTTGTTCTTTCAAAGCCACTTCAGACTCATGAGCAAACCCACTGCAAAAGCGTCTAGCAAGACGCGAACCGCCTATGTCTGCGGCGAATGCGGCGCGGAATTCAGCAAATGGCAGGGGCAGTGCGGCGAATGCGGGGCTTGGAACAGCCTCAGCCAGATCGCGCTTGGCCCCGAACCCGGCGTGGAAGCCTCGGCCGCGCGCCGCAGCGGTTGGGCAGGCAAGGTCGATCCGCCCAAGGTCACGGCCCTGAAGGACGTGCAGCACCGCGAAGACGCACGCACCAGCACCGGCATCGGCGAGTTCGATCGCGTGCTCGGCGGCGGTTTGGTTGAAGGCGCTGTGGTGTTGGTCGGTGGCGATCCTGGCATCGGCAAATCCACGCTATTGCTGCAGGCCTTGGCGAAGATGGCCGGGCGCATGCCGGGGCTGTATGTCACCGGCGAAGAATCGTTGGCCCAGGTCGCAGGCCGTGCTGGACGCTTGGATCTGCCGTTGGATGGCCTCTCGGCGTTGGCCGAAACCTGCGTCGAGCGCATTCTCGAACAATCGGTCGCCACCAAGCCACGAATGATTGTCGCCGACTCGATCCAAACGCTGTGGACCGAATCGCTGACTGCTGCGCCGGGTTCCGTTAGCCAAGTGCGCGAAAGCGCAGCGCGCCTCGTGCGTTACGCAAAAGAAACCGGGACTGCGATTTTTCTCGTCGGCCATGTCACCAAAGAAGGCGGCATCGCTGGCCCGCGCGTACTCGAACACATGGTCGATGCGGTGCTGTATTTCGAGGGCGATAGCGGCAGCCGTTTTCGCATCCTGCGCGCGTTCAAAAACCGCTTCGGCGCGGTCAACGAACTGGGCGTATTCGCGATGGGCGAGAAGGGCCTGCGCGAAGTGCCGAACCCATCGGCGATTTTCCTCTCCGGCGGCAGCGCGCAGCAGCCCGGAAGCTGCGTGATGGTCACGCGCGAAGGCACGCGGCCGCTGCTGGTGGAAGTGCAGGCACTGGTGGATTCTTCGCCGCTGTCGAATCCACGCCGCGTTGCTGTCGGTCTCGAACAAAATCGTCTGGCGATGCTGTTGGCCGTGCTGCATCGCCATGGCGGCATCGTGGTTGGCGATCAGGATGTCTTCGTCAATGTCGTCGGTGGCATCCGCGTGCAGGAAACCGCCGCCGATCTGCCGGTGTTGCTGGCGGTATTGTCGTCGCTGCGCGATCGTCCGCTGGCCGAGAAAACCATTGCGTTCGGCGAAGTGGGCCTGTCCGGCGAAATTCGCCCGGTGCCTAACGGCGAAGAACGCCTGAAAGAAGCCGCGACCCACGGCTTCAAGCGCGCGATCGTGCCTAAGGCGAACGCCCCGAAATCCGCGCAGTCCGCCAGCGCGTACAAAGGTTTAGAGGTGATTGCGGTCGAGCGCCTGGCCGACGCATTGGAAGCGGCTGCAGAATGAGGCTGCCTGGGCTCCAATGCCTCTTGCCACTGTGACAAGATAGCGTTTCATCAATCGTTGGGGAGAGCCGGTATGGAGTGGATGTTGATGCCGGTGAAGCGGTATTTCGATTTCGAGGGACGGTCCAGGCGCAAGGAATTCTGGATGTTCACGCTGTTCTACATACTCATCATGCTGCTGCCGATCGTCATGTTGGTTATCGGCGCTGCTGCGAGCAGTGGAAGCGAGGAAATGTCGCCACTTCTCGCTCTTGGCATCGCGTTGATCGGATTCATCATATTGGGATGCTTGATTCCGTCTATTGCGGTCCAAGTGCGACGTTTTCACGATCAGGATAAATCCGGCTGGCTCGTGTTGCTGAATCTCATTCCATCAATCGGCGGTTTGATCGTGTTGGTCTTTATGTGCTTGGAAGGCACCCGTGGGCCGAATCAATACGGTCCTGATCCAAAGCAGTGAATCGCTGCCGTTGTCGGACGCATTGCGACAGTTGCGAAAAACCCGCCGAAAGGCGGGTTTTTCGCTGATAGCGCGGGGCAGTTTCATTTCGAGCTATTGCGCTGAACCGATCACACCGAAAACACCACCGTGCGCTGACCATTGAGCAGGATGCGGTCATCCAAATAGCAGCGCAGCGCGTGCGCCAAGACCCGGCGTTCGATGTCGCGGCCGATCCGGATCATGTCCGCAGGCGTGTCGTGATGGCTCACGCGCTCGGTGTTCTGCTCGATGATCGGGCCTTCGTCCAGATCGGCGGTGACGAAATGCGCGGTGGCGCCGATCAGTTTCACCCCGCGCGCATGCGCGCTGTGGTACGGACGCGCGCCCTTGAAGCTGGGCAAAAACGAATGATGGATATTGATGCAACGGCCGGTCAGCTTCGCGGCCAAATCGTTCGACAGCACCTGCATGTAACGCGCGAGCACCACCAAATCCGTGCGGGTCTCTTTGATCAGATCCAGCAGCTTCGCTTCTTGCGCAGCTTTGCGGCCGGCTTCGACCGGAAGATAGTGAAACGGAATATCGCCGAATTCGAGGTGGTGGTACGTCTCGCGCGGATGATTGGCGACGATCGCGACGATGTCCATCGGCAGTTCGCCGATGCGCCAGCGGTACAGCACATCGACCAAACAATGGTCGAATTTCGAGACTAACAGCATGACTTTGCGCCGTTCGCCGCGATCACGCAGGGACCAGTCCATGCCGAAGTCGTGCCCCAGCGTCGCGAAGCCCGCGCGCAGCGCTGCGAACGAGGCCTGCGGCTCGACCAAGGCGAACACCGTGCGCAGAAAGAAGCGATCGGTTTCCGCATCGTTGAACTGCTGCGATTCGAGGATATTGCCGCCGTGCCGGAACAAATGGCCGGTTACGGCGTTGACGATGCCGGGGCGGTCCGGGCAGGCGAGGGTGAGGACGTATTGAGTCTGCGGCATGTATGGCTGTGTTGGGCGTAAAGGTAGCCCGACTCTACATGGCGCGGGTCGCAAGCGGCGATTCGCTCAGAAAATACGCGGGCATGGTTTCGTTTTCAGCCGATACCCAGCGTCGGCGACTTGCCGTCAGCGCCCATCCACCGCGCGGCGGCCGAGCGCCGGATCGTCGGTAAAAAACGCATCCAGTCCGAGGGCGACGTGATCGCGAATTTGGCGAATCGATCCGGTCTCGTAGCGTGCGGCATCGCCGCTTTCGCCGCGATAGTCGCCATGCAGAAAGTAATTCTCCGGCCGAAAGGTGTAAGCGACGACCTGTAGCCCCGCATCCTTCGCCTCGTCCACCAGACGGCTGCGCGCGCGGCCATCGCTGCCCACTACCGGATCGAGATCGCGATAGGCGACGCCGATGGCATCGGCGTAGGTCGCGATCTCGCGCAGCCCATCGTCGCGCATCATCGCGCCGTAGTCGATCGGCGCGCCGGCCGCGACCGTGTCGTGCGGCTGCTCGCTGCGCTGGCCGAGCAACTGCAATAAGCCGATGTTCGAGCCGTGCCCGATCTTGATGCGTAGCGCGCGCAGATTCGCGATCTCGAACGATTGGATCATCACTGGCGCAGTGCGCGTATGCGGATGCGCAGCGAGCGCCGTGAGCAAACGCTGTTCCATCGGCAAGCCAAGCGCGGCGAAGTAAGTGGAATGTTTGATTTCCGGCGCCAATCCGATCAGGCGACCGCGTTCGGCGGAAGCCGCAGCAGCCAGTGCGGCGATCTCATCGAATGTGGGGACTTGAAACTGCCCGTCGTAAGCCGTGGATCGCAGCTCTGGCAGTCGCTCGCGCGCGCGCAAGGTCTTCAATTCGGCCAAGGTGAAATCTTCAGTAAACCAGCCGCTCACGCGCTCGCCGTCGATGGTCTTGGTCGCTTTGCGCGATGCGAATTCCGGATGCATCGCGACATCGGTGGTGCCCGAAATCTCGTTCTCGTGCCGTGCCACCAGCACGCCGTCGCGGGTGCTGACCAGATCCGGCTCGATCCAATCGGCACCGTCCTCAATCGCTCTCGCGTAGGCCGCTAAGGTATGTTCTGGCCGCAGCGCGCTGGCGCCGCGGTGTGCGATGACGATGGCCTTTGTGGGCGTAACCGACATGGAAGCGCGTTCGGGCCGAGGCATGGGTGGCGATGCCGTGCATCCTGCCATGCACAACAGCCAAATGAATAGGAGCGAGCGCGATGCCGACATGATGGATCCATTGCATGAGATAGCGCGATGGTGCCACGCGTTTGCGTCGAGATTGTGTCGATTGAGGCCGTGTGCGCCGAAGTCGGGTCCGTCGAAGGCGCGTTAAGATGACAGCGTTGCCCGCATGGGCCTGATGGAACGTCCGCCCATGTCTTACGCCCGCTGCCTTCGCGGCCTCGCCTCCGGCGCCGAATACTCGGCCGATACGCCGATGAATCTCGATCCCATCGACGGCCGCCCGGTCGACATGCTGCTCGATCTGGAACGCCTCGCCGCCGAAAAACCCGACGCTGCTTGGTACGACCCACGACGCCGCGACCTGTGGCGTTTCGGCGCACTGATGGCGCTCGATATCCAAAATGCGGAAGACGCGCGGCATATCGTCGCGCTCGGCGAAGGCTGCACGCCTTTGCTCGATTACCGCGATCATCCGCTCGCGCGCGAGGCTGGACTCGACCTGCGCTTGAAAGAAGAAGGAAAAGCACATCCCGGCTTTGGCGCTAACCCGACCCAGAGTTTCAAGGATCGCGGTATGGCGATGGTGGTCGCGCAGGCGCGGCGGCTGGGTCTTACCAAATTGTGCGTACCGACCCAAGGCAATGCCGGCGATTCGTTGACGCATTACGCGCTGGCCGCGGGGCTGTCGGTGGTCGTTGCGATGCCCGACGACACGCCGATGCCGATCCTCGGCAATGTCGCGGCGGCGGCGTTGCGGCATCCCGATCGCGTCAAATTGGAGCTCGTCGGTCCGACCATCCGCGAAGCCGGCGCGTTTCTCAAGCAGCATTACGTGCCGCAGGGCTATTTCTCGGTCGCGACGTTTCAAGAACCCGGCTGGCGGATCGAAGGCAAGAAATCGCTCGGCCTCGAACTTGCGGAGCCTGCGCCCGGCGAGACGCGCTGGTCGCTGCCCGATGCGGTGATCTATCCCACCGGCGGCGGCACCGGCGTGCTCGGCATGTGGAAAGCCTGGGATGAATTGCAAGCGCTGGGCATGATCGACAGCCGTCGCCCGCGCATGCTCTGCGTGCAAAGCGAAGTCACTACGCCGCTGGTGCGCGCGTTCGATACCGGGGCCGACGACACCGTTGCTGCGCCGAACGCCGGTGATGTCTGCGCCACGATCAGCTACGGCCTCAACGTCCCCGGCGGCGTCGGCCACTTCAAAGTGCTGCAGATCATCCGCGCCAGCGGCGGCGCTGCGGTCGCGGTGAGCGAAGCCGACACCGCTGCGGAATTGCAGCGCGTCTGGCGCGAGCGACGCGATTGGATCAGCCCCGAAGGCGCGGCGTGTTTGGCCGCGATTCCGCAGTTGCTCGATCGCGGATTGTTGAAACGCGGGGAGCGCGTGGTGGCGGTGAATACTGGTTCGGCGGAGAAGTATTTGCCGGCGTTGCGAGGGCTGCTCTAGCGCACGGAGGCATCATTGACATCAATCAATCAAGTCAAGGCTTGATCTCCAGCCTCAGGCCCGTTTCGTCACCAATGAGGTTGCCCGTATCGGGATAGATCGCGGTCACGTCCATCGAATGATAGACATTGGGGATCGTATAGCGAGCGACGCCGCCAGCGATTGGAGCCTTCACGCTCGCTTTCTTGGCGTAATCTTTTCCGTAAATGCGCAAAGTTTCTCTGTTCAAGAAAGTGAATTCGATTTGGCCGGTCGCCTTGTACAACCCCGAAGGGACGATGATGTACGCGGTCAACGTAACCGCGTCGCCGCTCTTGACGGGGTTTTCGGAAATTTCGATGCGCAGGTATGTGCTTCTTTGGAAAAAATCCTTCATTTGCTCGTGATAGGGATGTTGTAGTCCGAACAGCTCGTTATCCTCGTCTCTCGTTTGCCACCACTCCGGCGTGGTTTTGCTCGGAGTGTCTTCGAAAATACGCTTATTCGCGGCTTTCCTCGCGCGTTCCGCCGCTTTCTTTTCCTCGATCGGCCATTGGTCGTAGGGAACGCCGCGGCGCGCCAGTTCTCTCCAAGGTATTTTCGGTCCAGGTGGAGGTGCCGTTGGCGTTGCCATGGGTCGCAATGATGCCTTTCCGCTCAAGGCGGCCTTCCTGCCGCCGATGAATTTCCGATCGAAGAAAGCCCGAAGAACGTCTTCTTCGTCGCCTTGAAAATCGCTATCGAGTTCCTTCGGGTCGACGCCGCCGGGACCGAAGATGATCGCAAGCTCCGCGTCGCTGCTGTTGAGCAGGATCACAAGGATCGCCCGTTCGTCGTCGTTTCCGGTGTAGCCGGATTGCATTTCTTTGATCAATGTCGCTTTGGCTTGAGGGTCCATATCGCCGGCATCGATAGTGCCTTTCCGCCAACGTTTGACGACAGCGCGGGCTTTGTCGTCGCTGTCGCCGTGGTCTTCTATCTTTCCGAACCGGATGTGGTGCAGATACGTCTGGATCGTCGTTTCGTCGAAATCGTCGGTCTCGAAATCGTTGATATCGATCTCTCGTTGGAGAGCGGCGGGGCCGCCGTCCTGCTGGACCACGTGGGCAAGCTCGTGCGCGATCAAGCGTCGCCCCGATGCGGTGCCGGGCGTATAACGGCCGGCGCCGAACACGATGTCGCGACCGATGGTGTAAGCGCGTGCGTTGAGGCGCTTCGTCGATCGTTGCGCCGCAGCGCCGTCGTGGATACGGACATCGGAAAAATCGCGCGCGAAATAAGGCTCGAACATCGCGCGAACCGAAGCGTCGAGCGACTGCCCGTGAGAGCCCAGCGCTTCACCGACATGAGGTGGCGCATCGGCCGGGCGCATGTCCAGCGAATCGCGCGAGCTGGTCCGCACCGGGCCTTGATGCCGAAGAGACCGGTATTCCTCGGCGACGCTGCGCCGTGCAACGGAGGCCGGTGTGGCCGTGCGCGAGGCGCGATCGGCCACACGATCCGCTTCGCGCTCGCATACGTCGCCCGCTGGCGAGCGCGCCGATGCCGATCGGGCTGGCGGCAGGGCGTTCGCGTAATCCCGCAACATCAGATTTTCGCGCGAGATTCGCCCGGAATCGGCACGTTCCGCCGTACCGGCACCGAGCAAACGTTGCACCGCGCGATTGCCGACCGCCCGATGCAAGTCGGCAATCGCATCCTGCGCTCCACCGTAGGAGTTTGTCCGATCGCCGTGCGCCGCCGTCGAAGCAGCAATGCGGATAGTGCGCGGTGTGGAGGGCTGCGATTTCATCATGGATTCCTATGTTCGAATTCGCTGCGAAAGGCCTAGCGGAATCGGTTTGCCGCGATCGCGATCATCGCAAGAAACGCTCCGATGCGGTGCTTAGAGCCTGTTCACGATCTCCGCATACTTCGCGTTGCGTCGCAACCCGTTGGGCTGGGCCACAGAACGCGCGGAGCATGCGGAGATCGTGAACAGGCTCTTAGTCATCAGGAATGCCGTCATTCGCCCGATCGAAGTCTCAGACAGGCTCGTTCGCCCAGCCGAGCAGGCGCCACCGATCCTGTTCCTTCACGAACAGGCGAAGATTGTGCGTCCGCGCTCCGGCAAGCTCGACGACGCAGGCGACGACCGCGCGATTGCCGTAGAGCTGGATCGATTCGATCGTCGTTTGTCGCGGACCGGGGTTGATCTTGCTCAGGTACGCGCTGCGATCCGCGAGCGAACCGTCGCGCCGACGAAATGCCAGCACGGAGGCGGCGATGCCGCCGAGGGCTTCGGCGTCTCCGGCGTTCTCCAGGGTGCCGATCTCTTGGTTCAGGCGGGTCAGTGCGACGATATCGTCTTGCAAGGCGGGGGTTTCCGATGCGGTTCCGCAAGAAATAACGCGGAAGACAGAGCAATCCGGCTATTCATATCGCCGCGATGGTTGTGGAACCGTAATCGCGACCATCACGATTCAGGCCCGATAGAAATCCCGGTACCACGCCACAAACCGCTTGACCCCCACCTCTACCGGTGTCGTCGGTTCGTAACCGGTATCGCGGGTCAGCGCGCTGACGTCCGCATACGTATCCGGCACGTCGCCCGGCTGCATCGGCAGCAGGCGCTTCTCGGCTTTGCGGCCGATGCAGTCTTCGATCACTTCGATGTAGCGCAGTAGTTCGACCGGGCTGTTGTTGCCGATGTTGTAGAGGCGATAAGGTGCAGAGGATGTGGCTGGGCTGGGCTGCAGCGGGTCGTAGTTCGGATCGGGGCCGGGCACGCGGTCGAGGCTGCGAATCACGCCGTCGACGATATCGTCGATATAGGTGAAATCGCGGGTGTGCTTGCCGTGGTTGAACACGTCGATCGGTTCGCCGGCCAAAATGTTTCGCGTGAACAGGAACAACGCCATGTCCGGGCGGCCCCAGGGGCCGTAGACGGTGAAGAAGCGCAGGCCAGTGGTCGGCAATCCGTACAGATGGCTGTAGGTATGCGCCATCAATTCGTTGGCTTTTTTGGTGGCGGCGTAAAGGCTGACCGGATGATCGACGCTGTCGTCCACCGCGAACGGCAGTTTGCGGTTGTTGCCGTAGACCGAACTGGATGAAGCGTAAACCAAGTGTTCGATCTTGCGATGACGGCAGGCTTCGAGAATATTGATGAAGCCAACGATATTGCTGTCGATATAGGCGTGCGGATTCTGCAGCGAATAACGCACTCCGGCCTGTGCGGCCAGATTGACCACGCGCTCGGGTTTGAATGCATCGAATGCCGCTTCAAGCGTCGCGCGGTCTTCCAGCGAGCCTTTGACGAACGAGAACCCGGGCTTAGGCGTGAGCAATGCGAGACGCGCTTCTTTCAGCGTCGGGTCGTAGTAATCGTTGAGATTGTCGTAGCCCAGTACCTCGTCGCCGCGTTCAAGCAGGCGATGACTAAGGGCGGACCCGATGAATCCGGCGGCGCCGGTGACGAGGATGCGCATGCGCGGCTCCTAAATGAGTCTGTGGCGGATGAGGTTAGAGGCGGCCGTCCACCGCATCGCGCGGTAGCACGCCTTTCACATCGAACAACACGCTGCCCGCGTTGCCGAACGCGCGAATGCCTTCGGCGCCGAGAGCAATGAATTCGCGATGAGCGACGGCGAGAACGACGGCGTCGTAATCACCGCGTGCAGGCGTGTCGATCAATGCGATGCCGTATTCGTGCTGGGCGAGCGCCGCTTCGACGCGCGGATCGTGGACATCGACCTCCGCGCCGTAGTCGCGTAGTTCTTCGATGATGTCGATCACGCGGGTATTGCGCAGATCCGCGCAGTTTTCCTTGAATGCGAAGCCAAGCACCAATACGCGCGCGCCGGCGATCGGCAGCCGACGCTGCGCCATGGCTTTGATCGTGCACTGCGCGACGTGCTGGCCCATGCCGTCGTTGATGCGGCGACCGGCGAGAATCACATCAGGGTGATAGCCGATTTCCTGCGCTTTGTGGGTGAGGTAGTAGGGATCGACGCCGATGCAGTGGCCGCCGACGAGGCCCGGTTTGAACGACAGAAAATTCCACTTGGTGCCCGCGGCGGCCAGCACTTCGTGCGTATCGATATCAAGGCGATGGAAGATCAGCGCCAATTCGTTGATCAGCGCGATATTGACGTCGCGCTGGATGTTCTCGATGACCTTCGCGGCTTCCGCCACGCGGATGCTGGAGGCCTTGTGAGTGCCCGCACCGATGATGCCCGCATACAGCGCATCGACGACGCCGGCGGCTTCCGGCGTGGAGCCTGAGGTCACTTTGACGATCGTTTGCAAACGATGCTCGCGATCGCCGGGATTGATTCGCTCGGGGCTGTAGCCGGCATAAAAATCTTGGTTGAAGCGCAGGCCGGACTCGCCCTCGACGATCGGCACGCAGACCTCTTCGGTCGCACCCGGAAACACGGTGGATTCGTAGATCACCAGTCCGCCCGCGCGGATCGCGCGACCCACCGTGCGGCTGGCCGCTTCCAGAGGACGCAGATCGGGCCGTTTGTAGGCGTCGATCGGCGTCGGCACGGTCACGATGAAGATGTTGCAGCCTGCGAGCGATTCTGGATCGTCGCTAAAACCCAGACGCTCTGCACTGCGCAGCTCGGCCTCGCTCGTTTCGAGCGTGCGGTCGCGATACGCCTGGAGTTCGGCAATGCGCACTGCGTCGATATCGAAACCAACCGTGGGGTATCGCCGACCAAAGGCCGCCGCCAGCGGAAGTCCGACGTAGCCCAGGCCGATCACGGCGAGGCGAATCTCATGGTCGGCGGGCAGGGCTGCAAGCATCGTGGCAGGGATCGAACGAGCGGGTGCCCGTAGTCTAGCAGTCGCCGGGGAGGCGGCCGACACCGTCGCCGCCGCAGCCGAAAGGTCGCGCAATCGCGTGTTCGGTTTTTTGTCGGTTACGAACGACGTCTGCGCCTTTCGACCGCGCATCACCGCGTCGTTGCTACGCTTACTCCGCGAATCGCAGCAGATGCATGCCCGTGGGAACCGGTCTTGATTGCGCATCCTGCATTCGTCATTTTCGTTGCGATGTGCTTTCGCACAATTCGCTGCATTCTTAGCGCAGCGACCTTGTCGGGTACGTATCGACGACGATCTGCCGGTTTGCCGCTGTTTTTGCGTTAAAGACGGTGCAGAACGGTAAAGAGAGGATGCCCGTGTGAGTCGGTGCCCGTGTGAATCGGTGCCCGGGCGACCCTGGGCTCGGATCATCATTGAGGCAACGCTGAAAAAGTCAGCGTTTGAAAAAATCAGCGTTGCTGCGGTACATGGATGTACCGAACTCGCGATCACTGTGAAGTCCAGAGCCTGCCTCGGACTTGATCCGACGATGGACTTCACAGTGTTGCCTTGAATTGAGTCATCGTGGAATCGAAGCAATGGGCGCGTCAGAATCAATCAGGGGCTCAAGCATGCGCGTCGTGGTGTGTGGGGGGGCGGGCTACATCGGAAGTCATACGTGCGTCGTTCTATGCGAGCGCGGCCATGACGTCACCATCGTCGACAATTTCAGCAACAGTACTCCCGAAGCGCTGCAGCGACTGGAAAGTTTGATCGGTCGGTCGCTGGATGCGCATTGCGTCGATATCCGCGACGGCGCCGGCTTAGCGGCATTGTTCTCGCGACAGCGCTACGACGCCGTGGTGCATTTGGCTGCACTGAACTCCGCAGCGGAATCCTGCGAGCAGCCCTTGGCGTACTTCGATAACAATATCGCCGGGTCGATCGTGCTGCTGCGCAGCATGCGCGAGGCAGGTATCGGCAAACTGGTGTTCAGCTCATCGGCGATCGCCAATAGCACAGATGCGAATTGCGCCGCGGCGACGAACGCCGCTAAGGGCAATGGCACAACGAGGCCGATCAGCGAAGACGCACCGTTGTCCAGCGTGAATCCATTCTGCCGTACCGCCGCAGTGGTGGAGCAGATGATTGGCGATGTCTGCGCTGCCGATCCAGGGCTGCGCGCCATCAGCTTGCGCTATTTCAATCCGGTCGGTGCCCATCCATCAGGCCGCATCGGCGATGCCAGCAGCGGCGCCACTTCCGATCCCCTGCAGGCGATTTGCCAAACGGCGGCGGGATTGCGCGAATGCGTGCAAATTTACGGCGACGATTGGCCCACGATCGACGGCACCTGCGTTCGCGACTATATCCATGTGATGGATCTTGCGTGCGCCCATGCAGATGCGCTCGAAGCGTTGTCCGACGATGGCTGCGAAGCCGAAGACGGGCATTGGGTGATGAATCTGGGCCGCGGCTGCGGGATCAGCGTGCTGCAGTTATTGCGCGCGTTCGAAGCGGTGATCCAGCGTGAAATTCCGCATCGTATCCTCGCCCGCCGGATCGGCGATATCGCCGAAGCGTATGCGGACCCGCAGCGCGCGCAGCGTTGGCTGGGATGGCGCGCCGAATTGGGCGTGGACGATATCTGTCGGGATACATGGCATCGGCAGTCGACGTTGTTATCCGAAGCTGATGCCGATCGCTCGTAAAACGCTCAAAGACTCATGCTAACGCGACAATTCAATTGGCATCGTCGATTCGTGCCATCAATTTATGCCGTCAATTGGTTGCGTCAATTGGTTGAGTCAATTGGTGCTTTCAATTCATAGCGTGAATTAATCAGTGAGTCGATACATCAATGGGTATCGAGTGAAGACGCCAGCGCTTCGGCGACGGCCTGCGGCCGCTGCATCCAACTGAAGTGATCGGCGCGAACGCCGAGCGTATCGCGGTCGATCACGCGATGCGCGGCACGCGAGTTCGGCATCTTCCCGGTCAGAAAATCCAGCGATCCTTGCGGCACCAGCCAGTCGTCGCGCAGCCGCACGCCTTGCACGCGCGTGCGCACTTGGGCGAGCGCAGCTTCGAGATCCTGCGCGATGCCGTCGCCTGCATAACGGCCGCTCAGCCCCGTGCGCGCCCAATCGTGGATGACGCCGCGCGCTTCGTTACCGCCGAACCCGATGCGGCGGCCGGGCAGGGCACCGCATCGGTCCGCGAGCCACGGCGCGAAGCGATACGCCAGCGGCAGCGCCAAGCTGCGCGGGCCGGGAAACGTGCGCCAAAACGGCGCGCCGCTGGCGACCAGCCACAGCGCATGCGCCGTCGGATGCGAGAGTGCGAGATGGCATGCGGCCAGTTGTCCGCCGAGGCTATGACCGCCGAAGATGCGCGGTACATTCGCAAGCGCATCGCACACTGCGGCATCGCTCGCCTGCACATCGTCCAGTAGCAGTTCGCGATAGCCCCAATTCTCCGCGCGCGACGCACGCAGCGTACTCGAACCGTTGCCGCGCAACTCATGGACGAAGGTCGCGATGCCGTGCTCCGCCAGCGCTTCGGCGAATGGGCGATAGTGCTTGGCGGCGACGCCCAATGCCGGCAACCAGAGCAGGCTTGCGCGGGGCGCTGCCGGAATTTGCGCCAGCAGCGACCAGCGGTGCTCGCTCGCATGGCTGCTTGGATTGCCGCTTTCATCCCCGCCCGCACGGTTGCTGACGCATGCGATCGCATGCGCGTTTCCACGATCCGTTTCGATCGTTTCGGCTTCGATAGCCGGCTGTTGCCTGCGTATCGTTTCGCTCACGGCGCGGCACCGAAATGATCGAGCACCAGTACATCGCTGCGCCCGGGGCGAAAACCTCCGAGCAGTGCGCGATGGATGTAATCCGAAGCGCGGACGCATGCATCGACCTGCGAATAACCAAGCGCGAGATTCGCGGCGATCGCCGCGGCGAGCGTGCATCCAGTGCCGTGCGCGTTTACGGCCAAACGCGGATGGCGTATTTCGCGCAGGGTCAGGCCCTTGTCGTCGCGCATCGCGAATAGATCGACGACCTCATCGCCCGACGTAAGATGCCCGCCTTTGAGCAGCACAGCCGACGCGCCAAGCGCGAGCAGCTCAACGCAGGCATCGTGCATCGCCGCCACATCAACAATGGCATGGCCGAGCAGGAATTCGGCTTCCGGCAGATTCGGCGTGACGATGTCCGACAGCGGCAGCAGGCGCTCGCGCAGCGCGTCCAGGGCATCGTCCGCAAGCAGTTTTGCGCCGGAAGTCGCGATCATCACCGGGTCGAGCACGACGTTGGGCGAGCGCCGCGCGACCACGGTGTCGGCGGCGGCCAAAATCACATCGCGCGTCGCCAGCATCCCGAGTTTTATGGCGCGGATGTCGAAGTCGTCGAAGCATGCGTCGATCTGCGCGCGCAAAAATTCGATCGGCGGCACATGCACCGCAGTCACACCGCGCGTGTGCTGCGCGGTCAATGCAGCGATCGCGCTCAAACCATGCACGCGATGCGCTGCAAAGGTTTTCAGATCGGCCTGAATGCCGGCACCACCGCCGGAATCGGAGCCGGCGATGGTCAGGGCGGACATGGGCTGTATTGGTTTCATGACGACAAGTCTTCCTCAGCTGTGCCGGCGCTGTGCCGGCGATCATTTCCGAAGCGAACGTGAGGGCAGACAGGCCGATACGGCATCGCACTGCGCGTCGGCATCCGCCGTCGCCCAAGGGCGAATCAGAATGCCGTCGCGCCTGTCGCATGCGCTCATGCAGGGATCACAATACCTCCGACGCGTAATCCGCCAACCGCGAACGTTCGCCGCGTTTGAGCGTGATATGCGCGCTGTGGTTCCAACCCTTGAAGCGATCGACGGCGTAGGTGAGGCCTGAGGTGGTTTCGGTGAGGTAGGGCGTGTCGATCTGTTCGACGTTGCCCAAACAAACGATTTTCGTACCGGGGCCGGCGCGGGTGATGAGCGTTTTCATCTGCTTCGGCGTGAGGTTCTGCGCTTCGTCGAGGATCAGCCAGCGGCTGAGGAAGGTGCGGCCTCGCATGAAGTTCAGCGAGCGGATTTTGATCCGCGACGCGAGCAGATCGTTAGTCGCGGCGCGGCCCCAACTGCCGCCGTCCTGCGTGTTCGGCATTAGCACTTCGAGATTGTCGGTCAGCGCGCCCATCCACGGCGTCATCTTTTCTTCTTCGGTGCCGGGCAAGAAGCCGATGTCTTCGCCGACGCTCACCGTCGCCCGGGTCATGATGATTTCGCGGTAGCGCTGCTGATCCATCGTCTGCGCTAGGCCTGCGGCCAGCGCGAGCAATGTTTTGCCGGTGCCGGCGGTGCCGAGCAGGGTGACGAAATCGATCTCCGGGTCCATCAGCGCGTTCATCGCGAAATTCTGCTCGCGATTACGTGCCGCGATGCCCCACACCGCGTGCTGATGGCTGCGGTAATCGTCGACGATCTGCAGCGTCACGCGATCGCCATCCATGCGCGCGACGCGCATTTCGGTGTCGTTATCGCCGGGAAGATACAAATATTGATTCGGATACCACTCGTCGTCGGCGCCGCGCGCGATTTCGTAATACGTGCGGCCTTTCTCGGTCCACGATTTCAGATCGTTGCCGTAGCGCTGCCAGAAATCTTCCGGCAGCGGACTGGCGCCGGTATACAGCAGGCTGAAATCGTCGAGCGCGCGGTCGTTTTCGTAATCTTCCGAGGCGATACCCGCGATCGAGGCTTTGATCCGCAGATTGATGTCTTTGGAGACGAACACCACCGGCACGTCGGGCTCTGCGTCCTGCAGCACCAGGATCGCGCCGAGAATTTGATTGTCCGGCATCACCGCGCCGAAGCGTTTTGCCGAATCGAAACTGCCGGTTTGGAAGCGCAGCTTGCCGATGCTGTCCGCAGTGCGCAATTGCAGGCTTTTCGGCCGCGACAGCGTTAGGCCGATGGAAATCTTGTCGGTGCCGTGCTCTTCGATCAACTCATTGAGGAAGCGACTGACCTGGCGCGCGTTGCGGCTGGCTTCGGAGGTGCCTTTCTTGGCGTTGTCGAGTTCCTCGATGACCTGCATCGGTAGGAAAACATCGTGCTCCTCGAACTTGAACAACGCGGTCGGATCGTGCATCAGCACATTGGTGTCGAGGACGTAGATGCGTTTGCCTTTGGTCATCATGCGGTCGGCTTACCGATGGGGGGAATGGGATGAAGCTGCGAATCGAAGCACGGTACAGCGGAGCGCAGCTCCGCTAAATATTCTCTGAAAACGATGAAGCGGAGCTGCGCTTGGCTCTACGGCGGCTCGCCGCGTGGCGATAAATCATCGAAACCCTCTGAGCAGGGCGGTGACCGATCACCGAGCGCAAACTGCGCACTAGGCCTGAGCTGCCTTCAATGCATCGAAGACGGCTTGCGCATGTCCAGGCACTTTCACGCCGCGCCATTCGGCGGCGAGTTTGCCCTTGGGATCGATCAAGAACGTGCTGCGCTCGATGCCAAGCACTTTTTTGCCGTACATGTTCTTTTCTTTGATCACCTCGAAGGCGTTGCATAGCGCTTCGTCGGCATCGCTGACCAGCAGGAAGTCGAAACCTTGCTTGCTGCAGAAATTCTGGTGCGATTTGATCGAATCGCGAGAGACGCCGAGCACATCGGCACCAAGTTTTTTGAACTTCGGCAGCAGTGCGTTGAAATCGATGCCTTCGGTGGTGCAGCCGGGGGTGGAATCCTTCGGATAAAAGTAAAGCACCAGCCACTGGCCGGCATATGCGGAAAGTGTTGTAGTGCTGCCGTCGGAGAGCGACAGCGGCAAACCGAGGGCCGATTCAAGAGTGAATGAATGTGTGCTCATTGCGTATTTTTTTCTGAAGATAACTGCCGTTCAAGCGATTCCAGTCGTTGCTCGATTTTTTTCTGCTGTGCTTGCAATGCGGAGTAGACAAGAACTATCGCTATAAAGCAGCAAAAAATAAGGTATTCAGGCGACATAGCGAGCTCCCATATTCAGATTCTCATATTCAGATTCTCATATTCAGAATTTCATCGGGTCCATGATCGCATCGAGATTGAGGTGATCGCAGAATTCGAGGAAATCGTCGCGCAGCGCGGCGATGTGCATATCGGCAGGTACTCCTATCGTGACCTGGGCCGAGAACATATCGGCGCCGGTTTGCATCGCGCGGTAGCGGGCGCAGTGCAGGCTTTCGATGGTGATGCCCTGACGGTCGAAGAAATCCGCCAGTTGAAACAAAATGCCGGGTTTGTCCGCCGCTACCACTTCGACCACGTAGGGCAGCAGGTTCGACTGGATGGGTTTGGCCCCGGTGCGGTACCAAATCAGCTTGATGCCGTCTTCGCGTTCGAGCCGGGTGAGCATGGCTTCGAGCTTGGCGATGGCGTCCCAGGAGCCGACCGCGAGCGCGGTGACGGAGACATCGCGGCCCACTGTCGACAGGCGTGCATCCGCCAGATTGCAGCCGCTGTCGGCGATCCGCCGGGTCACAAGCAAAAGAGGGGACTGCGGATGCGTCGTGTAGGCGTTGATCAGCAGGTGGTTCTCGTTCGGCGCAGGCCGTGGAGCTGAGGCTGAATCGGTCAAGTTGGGGTCCGCGCGTTTAAGGCTGAATATCCAAGTGGGGCACTGCTGCGCCCGAAGGGTCTGCCGGTCGCGTTCATCTTAACGATTGATCGGTGGTCCGGCAGGCCGCCAGCATACTGGTCTGCGGTTTCGGGCCGCAACCTGCTAGAGGGGACGTTCGGGCTCCCCAGCCCGCGACACATGGACATCCGGCGATCTCGTCGGACGACCGGTGCGACTCGCGCGGCCGAGCGATGCGCCAGACGATCGTTGGCGTCTTGCCGGCGTATCGCCAAGGAACTTCGCGGACCGGGTACCATTCCACGTCTCCGAGCGCGAATCCATGCGATCGGGTCATGGCTCCCACTAGGCATTCACGAGGCACCGCTTTGTATCTCTCCGGCAGTATTACCGCGCTGGCTACCCCGATGATGGCGTCGGGCGAGCTCGATTTCGACGCTTGGCGCCGCCATCTGCGCCATCAGCTCGATTACGGCACCCAAGCAGTTGTCGTCGCTGGTTCCACCGGCGAAGCCAATGCTCTCAGTGACGCCGAATACGACGCCCTGCTGCAAGTGGCGGTTGACATCATCGGCGGCCGCATCCCGGTACTGGCTGGGACCGGGCTGTCGAATACCGCCAAGACCATCGACCTGACCCGCTGCGCCGCCGCGCTTGGCGCCGATGCCGCCCTTGTGGTTGCGCCGCCGTATGTGCGCCCGACCCAGGCCGGCTTGATCGCGCATTACCGCGCCATCGCCGATGACGGCGCGCTGCCGGTGGTCCTTTACAACGTACCCGGCCGTACCGGCTGCGACCTGCTGCCGGAGGCCGTGGCCGCGCTGGCGTCGCATCCGCAGATCATCGCGATCAAGGAAGCGGTCGCCGAGCCCGAGCGGATGACGGCCTTGCTGGCGCTGCGAACGGACGCCTTTTCGGTTCTCAGCGGCGATGACCCGACCGCAGCGCGGGCGATGTTGGCTGGCGCCGACGGCACGATTTCGGTGGCTTCGAACGTCATTCCTGCTGCTTACCGCCGGCTTTGCGACTTGGCTCGCAGCGGCGCTCGTGCCGAAACCGAGGTCTGGGACGCCCAATTGCAGCCGTTTTTCGATTTCCTTAGCGTCGAGCCCAATCCGATCCCGCTCAAGGCCATTCTCGACCGTCTGGGCATTGGTCGCGGCCTGCGCCTTCCGCTGACCGATCTGTCCACCGCGTATGCGGCGCAGGCAAACGCCATCGCCGCGCGCATTCTGCGGCTTGAAGACAGCAGTCGCAGCGTCTTGTCAGCGTGAACAGGCTCTAAGATCCATCCATTCATTAAGATCCATACATTCATTGACAGATCCATACATTCATTCTTTCGCCCGAATACGATTCGATCCCTTGGAGTTCGCATGACCCTGTTTTACCGGCAATCTCGTCCGCAATCCCGACCGGCCGCTGTTCGCACCGCGCTGCGCATCGCCATCGTTCTGACCGTCGCGGTTGCCGTGCTAGGCAGCAGTGGGTGCCGCTGGTTCAGCAAGGACGATCCCTATGCCCAGAGCGCAGACACGCGCCCGCTGGAACTGCCGCCGGAGTTCAACGCCCAGGAAGCCGAGGCGATCTACAACGGCACCGCAGCGACCGGCTCGGTCACGCGTTCGTCGGTGGGCAGCGGCGGTGCGCCCACGACCGCACAGGCGCAGGGTTTCACCGTCTCCGGCGATCGCGCCACGGTGTTCGAGCGCGTCGGCGCGGCGCTGGCGAAGGTGGAAGGCGCGAACATCGTCAGCCGCGCGCAATTGCTCAGCGCTTTCGATATCGATTTTGAAGGCAGCAAGTTCCTGGTGCGCGTCAGTGATGTCGCTGGCGGCAGTCAAGTCGCTGCGGTCGATCCGCGCGGCCTGCCGGCGCAGGGCCCTGCACCGGCCAAATTGATCGCCGCATTGAAGGTGGCGATGGAAGCGAAGTGATCCGCCGTTAGCAGGCTGCTGAAATACCTGCGGCAACAGGTGTTCAGCAGCCTGGTCATTCAGTCATGGCACGCAGCCATGGATGGCCGCGCTGGCGAAACAAGCGCGTAAGCGATTGATTCGCCGTGAGCACGTCCGGACATGTGCCGGACGTGCGAACTGGAATACCTCCTGGATGGAGGTCTCAGCAGCCTGTTAAGCGAAGTGATTCGCCGTTAGGTGCGACATGCTCCAACGCGAACGGGCGCCTTTCGGCGCCCGTTTCATGTCCGGCGACGGCAGTTCGGGGGCATTAGCCGAACGCGTTCGATGTCGGTCTATTTCGACCTGCGCCAATTGCTGCCTATTTATTCGCTGGATGATGCGCCCTGATCTGAAGCGGAACGCCTCGGATGATCTGGGTCAGCGTTCGAGATACTGCAATTTATCCGGCTTGCCTTCCCATTCCTTCGCGTCCGCCAGCGGCTCTTTGCGCACGGTGAGTACCGGCCAGGCCTTCGATAGCTCTGCGTTCAAGGCGACATAGCCTTCTTGGCCTGCCGGCACGTCGTCTTCGGGATAGATCGCGTTGATCGGGCATTCCGGCTCGCATAGGGTGCAGTCGATGCACTCGTCCGGGTCGATTACCAGGAAGTTTGGGCCTTCGTGGAAGCAATCGACCGGGCAGACCTCGACACAGTCCGTGTATTTACATTTGATGCAGCTTTCGGTGACGACGAAGGGCATGGGCGGTCCGTATGCGAGGGGTGGCGAGATAACAACGAGAGCCGCCTGTCTAGCGCGCGGTTGCCGCGTGCACGGTGTTCAGGCTGTTGAGTAGTGTACGGGCGATGCGAGCCGACGCAATCTCGCCGCATCGTGGTTGGGCTATGGCGGCGACGAGTGGACGACGCCCTGTTAGGACGCTATTGGATACCGTACACCGTGGTTTTAAGCGCGATCCACACCGTATCGAACCCGATTCGAACCTTTCGGGAGCGCTTGAAAAGCCGAAGCCCGCGTGATGCACGCGGGCTTCAAGGGTGGCGCTCCCTACGGGATTGACGCGGCACATCCATGTGCCGCGCCCTACGGGCCGCCTGCGGCGGTCCACGGCCGCTCCGTGCGGCCGTGTCGAACCCAGTTCGAACCCGTCGGGAGCGTAAAAAAGAAGAAGCCCGCGTGATGCACGCGGGCTTCAGAGGTGGCGCTCCCTACGGGATTCGAACCCGTGTTTTAGCCTTGAGAGGGCCACGTCCTAGGCCTCTAGACGAAGGGAGCATAAAACTCGATTCGGCAACTGCGGGCGCCGTAGCGACCGGGACAGGCTGTTAGTATACCCGGTCCACCTTGCCCACGACATCCTCCGGCCGTCCTCAAACGGCCATCGCCGATACCCCCGAAGACTCCGCTTCGATGAATGATCCGAATCCACAGATTCACGCTGCTTCTGTACCAGCAAGCTCAGCGCCAACGGCTGCGATGACGGTTCCGCTTACGGATCCCGATGCGGCGATGCACACGATCCAGCGCGATCGCCATTCGATTTCGCGCAAGGACATCAGCCCTAACGCACTGCGGGTGCTCTATCGCCTGCGCGAAGCTGGTTACGGCGCCTATCTGGTCGGCGGCGCGGTGCGCGATCTGCTGCTGGGCATGCACCCCAAAGATTTCGACGTCGCCACCAACGCCACGCCGGAGCAAGTCAAGCATTTGTTCCGTAATTGTCGGCTGATCGGCCGGCGTTTTCGCCTCGCGCACGTCGTCTTTGGCCGCGAAATCATCGAAGTGGCGACCTTTCGCGCCAATATCGACGACGGCAGCGGCGATCGCGAGATGGGCGAAGAAGGCCGTGTGCTGCGCGACAACGTCTACGGTTTGATCGAAGACGATGCGGTGCGCCGCGACTTCACCGTCAACGCGTTGTATTACGCCATCGAGGATTTCTCGGTGCGCGACTACGTCGGTGGTTTCGACGACGTGACCCAGCGCGTGCTCAAGTTGATCGGCGACCCGGAAACGCGCTATCGCGAAGACCCGGTGCGCATGCTGCGCGCGGTGCGCTTGGCGGCGAAGCTGGATTTCCGCATCGATACCGCCAGCGCCGAACCGCTGCCGCGGCTGGCGAGCTTGCTGCAGGAAGCGGCGCCAGCGCGATTGTTTGAAGAATGCCTAAAGCTGTTTCTCTCTGGCCAAGCCGAAGCCAGTTTCCTGGGGCTTGAGGCCAACGGTCTGCTGCCAGCGCTGCTCCCCGATACTGCGGGCGCGCTGGCCGCCAACCGCAGCGGTGCGTTGCGCAGAATGTTGCTGCAGGGGTTGCGCAACACCGATGCGCGGGTCGCCGCCGACGAGCCGGTATCGCCGGCATTCTTATTCGGGCTGCTGCTGTGGCCGGCCTATTGCCGCACCCTCGCCACGCTGCAGGCGCAAGGCATGCACGCAGCCGAGGCCGAGCGTCGCGCTGCCGATCGCGTCACCCTGCGTCAAGTCGCGACCGTCGCCCTGCCGCGGCGTTTTTCGCTGCCGATGCAGGAAATCTGGCTGCTGCAATCGCGGTTCGGGCAGCGTCAGCGGCGGCGGGTCATGCGTATGCTGGAGCATCCGCGCTTCCGCGCCGCCTTCGACTTTCTGCAACTACGCCTTGCCGCGTCCGATAGCCATGCGGCCGACGTCGCGTTCTGGGGCGAGGCGCAGCTCGACCCCGACCACGCCATCGCACTGGCGCCGGCGTCTGAGGATGAAAGCGGCGGCGACAACGATCACGATGGCGAAGCCAGTCGCGCGCCATCTTCGACCGGCCATCTACGTCGCCGCCGTCGTCGTCGTGCCCCCGGGCCGACGAGCAGTCCGGCCGGCGATGCCTGAATCGCGGCATCTCCGCGCGCGATGATGGCGTCCATTACCGTCGAGGTTGTCGCCTACGTCGGGCTCGGCGCGAACCTGGGTGATCCTGCGCAGACGCTGCGTACTGCCTTTCGGCGGCTTGACGCCCTGCCGCAGAGCCGGTTGACGGCGGTTTCGCGCCTGTACCGCACCCCTGCCTGGGGCGTGCTCGATCAACCTGATTTCGTCAACGCCGTCGCTCAGTTGCGCACCGCGCTGTCGGCGCAGGAGCTGCTGCGCGCCTTGCTTGCGGTCGAACGCGATTTCGGCCGTCGTCGCGCCGCCGACGGCAGCGACCGTTGGGGCCCGCGCAGCCTCGATTTGGATGTGCTGCTCTATGGCGAGGCCCGGATCGACGAGGTCGGCCTGCACGTACCGCACCCGCAGATGCACCGCCGCGCCTTCGTGCTGGTGCCGCTGTGCGAGATCGCCCCAGACGCGACGATTCCCGGGATCGGCCGCGTGCGCGAGGTCGCAGCCGCGTTCGCGGACGCCGAAGGCGGCAGTTGCGAGGCATTGCCCGAGGCGTGATCGCTGCCATGGCTTCGGCGCGACACTGCGTTCTCGTCGGTGCACGGCGCTGGCAACGGGTCGAGATTGGGCTCAGCCGTAACCTGCTAGGCTTAGCGCCCTCTTGAGGGGCGATCGAGCCGTGAGGAGCAATCCCTCAGCACCGCATCGCTTCCGCAACACATTCGGCGAAAGGAGCCCCATGGCCGCTCACGACAGCAAGCCCGAAGTCAGCAAGCCCGAAGTCGGCAAGCCCGAAGTCGGCAAGTTCGACGACAAGCCGTGGACCGTTCCTGCGCTGGCCCAGGCCAAGCGCGCGGGTCGAAAGTTGGCGATGCTCACCGCCTACGACGCTGTGTTCGCACGCGTGTTCGACCGCAACGGCGCCGATTTGATTTTGGTCGGCGATTCGCTCGGCATGGTGGTCAAGGGTCTTGGCTCCACCCTGCCGGTCAGCGTGAACGACATCGCCTATCACACGGCCGCCGTGGCCCGCGGCTTGCAGCGCGCGCTGCTGGTGGCCGATCTGCCGTTTCAGTCCGACGCGACGCCCGAACGCGCGCTCGACGCCGCCACCACGCTGCTGCAAGCCGGCGCGCAGATGGTCAAGCTCGAAGGCGCGGGGCATAAGCTCGACGTCATTCGCTTCCTGGTGGAACGCGAGATTCCGGTCTCCGGGCATCTGGGCCTGACGCCGCAGTCGATTCTGCGGCTCGGCGGTTTCAAAGTGCAGGGCAGGGAAGAACGCGCCGCCGCGAAACTGCGCGAAGACGCGCTGGCCATCGCCGAAGCCGGCGCGTCGCTGCTGGTGCTCGAATGCGTGCCCAGCGCGCTCGCCGCCGCAGTGACCGCAGCCAGCCCGATTGCCACCATCGGCATCGGCGCGGGCGCAGGTTGCGACGGTCAGGTGTTGGTGCTGCACGACATGCTCGGCCTTGATGGCGGCCATCGCCGGCCGAAATTCGTCAAAGATTTTCTCGGCGAAGGCGGCTCGATCGCCGGCGCGGTGCGCGCGTATTGCGAGGCGGTGCGCAGCGGCGCGTTTCCAGATGCTGAGCATGCATACGAATGAGCCTGTCCTCGGGTGTCGCGCTATGGGGCCGTGCGCTGATTTCGAATACCGCGGACCTTGCGATTATGGTTGGGTGAATGCCCGCTGGGTCAAGGCCATCGCCGGATGATGCGCGTTCCATTGCGCGCCGACGGCACTCATCAAGTACGGATCACATGATCGACACCATTACCGAACTGAGCAGACTGCGCGAATGCATCCTGGGCTGGCGCCGCGAGGGCCTGCGTATCGGTTTCGTGCCGACGATGGGCAATCTGCATCCGGGCCATTACTCGCTTTTAACGCTGGCCCGTCAGCATGCTGATCGCATCGTTTCCAGCGTGTTCGTCAATCCGACCCAGTTCGGCCCGAACGAAGACTTCACCCGCTACCCGCGCACGCCCGAGGCCGACACCAGCGGCCTTGAAGCCGCCGGTTGCGATGCGCTGTGGTTGCCGACGGTGGAATCGATGTACCCATTCGGCGTCGATCTCGCCGTGAGTATGCGCGTGCCGGGCGTCGCCGACGTGCTGGAAGGCCGGCATCGCCCGGGACATTTCGATGGTGTATGCACCGTCGTCGCGCGCTTGTTCAACCAAGTGCAGCCCGATGTGGCGGCGTTCGGCAAGAAAGATTTCCAGCAGTTGGCGGTGATCCAACAGATGGTGACGGATCTGGCCTATCCGTTGACCTTGCTGCGCGGCGAGATCGTGCGCGAGACCGATGGTTTAGCGATGAGTTCGCGCAATCAATATCTGTCGGCAGAGAATCGCGTGATCGCGACCGAGATTCACCGCTGCTTACGCTGGATGCGCGAGCGACTGGATGCGGGCACGGCGCGCGCCGTGGTCGAAGCCGAAGCTGCGCTGCGCCTGACGCAAGCCGGTTTCGCGGTCGATTACGCCGCGATCCGCACGCCCGATTTGGTTGAGCCTGACACCGCCGCGGAGCGTTACGCGCGGCCGGGCCCGCGGGTAGCGCTGATCGCCGCACGCCTAGGGCGCACCCGCTTGATCGACAATCTCGAGTTCGATCTGGTCTGAGCGACGTCCGTCTTCACCACCGTTGATTTCGTTTGCAGCGTCGCGCTATTGGCGATGCATCGAGTCGATTCGAAACGATCTCGTCGCGTCGGTGTGGCAACATGCCGCCTCGCCCCATGGCCGTATCGGTGAGCTCGACATGATCCATTCCACGCTTCTGCAACTCCAATCCCATGCGCAGCGGCTGCAAGCCGAGCCCTTGTCGCTGCGGATCGCCGAGGAGCCGGCGCGCGCGCTCGATTTCGCCTGTCGGGTTGGGCCGCTCTACGCCAGTTTCGCGCGTCAAACCTACGATCGCGCAGCGCTCGATAGCTTGTTCGCTCTGGCCGAATCCGCCGGCCTCGCGCGCGCGATGCGCCGTTTGATCGACGGCGACATCGTCAACATCACCGAAGGCCGCGCTGCGCTGCATACCGCGCTGCGCGGTGGGCATTCCGACACCGACACCGCGCGCGCTGCCGTCGTGCAAGCGCAAGAGGCGCGTACCGATATGGCCGCGCTGATCCGCAGTCTGGAAGCGACGGATGTCACCGATATCGTCAGCGTCGGCATCGGCGGTTCCGATCTCGGCCCGCGTTTGGTCGTCGATGCGCTGGCCGACCCGCACACCGCGCGCTTTCGGGTGCATTTCATCTCGAACGTGGACGGTAACGCGGCGCGGCGCACGTTGGCGGGACTCGATCCGGCGCGCACCGCAGCAGTGCTGATTTCTAAAACCTTCAGCACGCAGGAAACGCTGCTCAACGGCGGCATCGTGCGCGATTGGCTGGGCGCGCACGCCGCGCGCGATGGCGGTCGAATCTACGCGGTCAGCGCCAACGTGGCCCGCGCCGAGGCGTTCGGCGTTAATGCCGCCCGTATTCTGCCGATGTGGGACTGGGTCGGTGGCCGCTATTCGTTGTGGTCGGCGGTGGGTTTTCCGATCGCGCTAGCGATCGGCATGGACGGCTTCGAGCGCTTGCTCGCGGGCGCGGCTGAATTCGACGCGCATGCGCTGCACGCGGCGCCGCGCGAAAATCTAGCGATCTGGCATGCACTCACTGCAGTGTGGAATCGCAACGCGGTCGAGGCCAGCGCACAGGCGGTGCTGCCTTACGACGAACGCCTGCGCTTGCTGCCGAATTATCTGCAGCAGTTGGTGATGGAAAGTCTCGGCAAATCGGTGCGTTTGGACGGCGACGATGTGGTCGCGCATACCGTGCCGGTGTGGTGGGGCGGGGCCGGCACCGATACCCAACACAGTTTTTTCCAGGCATTGCATCAAGGCACACAGATCGTACCGGCCGATTTCATCGGCGTGATTCGCGCCGATCATGCGCACCGCGACAATCATGCCGCGCTGCTCGCGAACCTACTGGCGCAAACCGAGGCGTTTGCGAACGGACAGCGCAGCGACGATCCGCATCGTGTTTACGCAGGTAATCGCCCAAGCACCTTATTTTTGCTCGATGCGCTGACGCCCGAAAGCCTGGGCATGTTGATCGCGCTGTACGAACACAGCGTTTATTTGCAGGCAGTGATCTGGGGCATCAATGCTTTCGATCAGTTCGGCGTCGAACTCGGCAAGCAGGTCGCCAATACATTGCTGCCGGCGCTGCGCGGCGATATCGAGGCCGATGATCCGGTCACACGCGCGCTGCTCGCAGAAATTCGTGGGCGTTCTTGAGGTATCGGGCGTCGCTGCGCGGCTCACGAATTTGCGGGCATCGATAGAGCGCAGCGCAGCTCTGCTTTCGCTGCGTCGATGCCTCGTACCAGCGCAGCGCAGCTCCGCTTTCGGCGCGTCGATGCCTCGCATAAGCGGAGCTTCGCTCCGCTCTACCGTCAGGTGATGGCTGCCGGTGCTGCGCGGCTCAGCTCGCGCTGTGCCGACGCAGTGACCAGGCGATGTGCTCGCTCACCATCGCCGCATCGTCGGCGGCGCGTTCGCTCGCGCTGGGAAAACTTGCGGCGTCGATCGCGCGTCGCGAACGAAGCGCGGCCACAGTGTCCGGGGTGGTCGGCGCGTTGCCCAGGGCGATGGCGAGATTGCGCAACCAGCGCGCATAGCCGCTGCGGCGGATCGGCGAGCCTTCGGTGCGCTGCAGGAACTCCGCCTCGCTCCAGGCGAACAGCTCGGCCAGCGTTGCCGTATCCAAGTCGTTGCGCGCGCGGAAAGCCGGCTCATCGCTGCGTTTGGCGAATTTGTTCCAAGGGCAGACGAGTTGGCAATCGTCGCAGCCGAAAATGCGGTTGCCGATCAGCGGTCGCAGTGCTTCGTCGATCGCGCCCTCGTGTTCGATGGTGAGATACGCGATGCAGCGCCGTGCATCCAAACGATGCGGCGCGACGATCGCCTGGGTCGGGCAAATCTCGATGCAGCGCGTGCAGGTGCCGCAGTGCGCGCTCGCTGGCGGGTCGATCGGCAGCGGCAAATCGACGTAGATTTCGCCCAGAAAAAACCACGAGCCGCCGTCCTTGTCGATCAAACACGTGTGTTTGCCGATCCAGCCCAGCCCGGCGTTGCGGGCCAGCGCGCGTTCCAGCACCGGCGCCGAATCGACGAACACGCGATAGCCGAACGGCCCGATCTCCGCGGCGATGCGATCGGCCAGTTTTTGCAGGCGGTTGCGCATCAGCTTGTGATAGTCGCGGCCCAGCGCATAGCGGGCGACATAGGCGCGTTCGCCGTCGGCGAGCGTGCGCCACGCCGCAGCATCGTCATCGCGGCCGTAGTCCAGACCGACCGAAATCGCGCGCAGGGTGCCGGGCACCAACTCCTGCGGTCGGCTGCGCTTGTCGCCGTGCTGGGCCATCCAGGCCATCGTGCCGTACAGGCCCTGCGCCAACCAATCGCGCAGATGGGTTTCGTCCTCATCGAGTGCGATATCGGCGATGCCGCAGCGCTGGAAACCGAATTCGCCTGCCATGGCTTTGATTCGCGCGGCGAGGGCGTCGAAATCGACCGACGAATCGGCGCGCGAGTCGACCTTCGAATTGGCGGGTGCCAAATTGGCGGCTGCGTCTTCGATGTCGGTGCTAGGGTCCACGGGCGAAGTATAGAATCATCCGACCATGCGCCTCGCCGATCTCGACCGACTCCCCAAGCTCTACCGCAGCGCCGCCGTGCGCGCGGCCGAGCGCATCGCAATGGACCGCTACGGTTTAGACGAAGAGGAACTGATGGCCCGCGCCGGCCTCGCTGCGTGGCGGGTGCTGCTCGATCGCTGGCCGCAGGCGCAGCGGATCGGCATCGTCTGCGGCCCAGGCAACAACGGCGGCGATGGCTATGTGCTCGCCGAGCTTGCGCGCAGTTCCGGCCGTCATGTGCAGGTGCTGCGCCTTGGCGATGCGCTGAAACCCGGCGCAGCGCAGCGCGCGGCAGAGGCATATTTGCAGGCCGGCGGCGTTGTCGTGACCTTTCACGCCGATGACGATCTGCCGTATGCCGATGTCTGGGTGGATGCGCTGTTCGGTATCGGCTTGCATCGCGCGCTCGAAGGCGCGGCGGCCGCTCTGGTCAATGCGCTCAATCACGACAACGCCTCGCCGGTGCTGGCGCTCGACGTGCCCTCGGGTGTGGATGCCGACACCGGCCATTACGAGGGTTGCGCGGTCCGCGCGACGGTGACGCTGAGCTTTATCTGCGGCAAACCCGGGCTGTACACCGGGCTTGGTCGCGCCGCTGCGGGCGAGGTCCGCATCGCGCGCATCGGCTTGGACGATGCCGTGTTCGACGATGCGGAACCCAGCGCGCGTCTTGCGCAGCCCGCGATGCTGCAGCGCTGGCTGCGTCCGCGCGATCGCAGCGCGCATAAGGGCCATTTCGGCAGCGTGCTGTGCATCGGCGGCGATCGCGGCTACGGCGGCGCGATCGCGCTGTGCGCCGAAGCCGCACATCGCGCCGGCGCCGGTTTGGTCAGTGCGGCGACGCGCGCCGAACACGTCGCGATGCTGCTGACGCGCCGTCCCGAATGCATGACGCGCGCGGTCGATGGCATCGAAGACCTGCAGCCTTTGCTCGATCAGGCCAGCGTCATTGCGATCGGCCCTGGCTTGGGCCAAGGCGAATGGGGCGCGATGTTGCTCGATGCCGCGCTGTCGAAACGGCTGCCGATGGTGATCGATGCCGATGCGCTGAATGCGCTTGCGCGCCGTGATCCGGTCGAACTCGGCGCTACGGTACTCACGCCGCATCCGGGCGAGGCCGCGCGCTTGCTCGGCATCGCGACGCAGGAGATCGAACACGATCGGTTGCAATCCGCACGTCGTATCGCGGCGCGTTACGCCTGCACGGTTGTGCTCAAGGGCGCTGGCACCGTGGTGATGGCGCCTGGGCAGAGTCCAGTGATCATCGATGCCGGCAACCCCGGCATGGCCAGCGGCGGCATGGGCGATGCCTTGACCGGCACCATCGCGGCGATGCTCGCGCAGTTCGGGCCACGCCAGCAGGGCGGTTCGTTGTTCGCTGCCGCCGTCTGCGGCGCGCTGCTGCATTCCGCTGCGGCCGACGGCGCTGCGCGCGAAGGTGGCGAACGTGGCTTATTGGCGTCGGATGTGTTCCCGCATCTGCAGCGCCTTGCGAATCCCGCGTCACCGGAGCCGCGGTCGCAATGACATTAGTTTCCGAATACCCGGCATCGCACATCGCGCTCGCCGATGCCGATGCCACCGAAGCGCTGGCGCAAGCGCTCGCACGCACCGCGCCGGGCTCGGCCTTGGCGCCGGTGGTGGTGTTCCTGCACGGCGATCTCGGCGCCGGAAAATCCACGCTCGCACGCGCTTGGTTGCGCGCGCTAGGCGTACAGGGCGCGATTCGCAGCCCGACCTACACCTTGGTCGAACGCTACCTGCTGCCCACGCCCGAGCTGCTGCCTAACGATGCGCAGTTCGAGGATGCGCCGCTGCCGCCGCGCGAGGCCGTACACCTCGACCTCTACCGCATCGGCAGCGGCAGCGAACTCGAATTTCTGGGATTGGACGACATCCCTGCAGCGCTGTGGCTGGTCGAATGGCCTGAGCGTGGGCAGGGTGGGTTGCTGATGGCCGACCTGCATATTCGTCTGGCGCTGCCCGAAGCTGAGGTCGATGGCCGCGTCTGCCGGCTCGATGCGGGCACGGCGGCAGGACAGGCGTGGCTCGAAAGGCTCGCCACTGAGTACGGTTTGCTGCTCCTACCTGAAGCCTAACCGGAGGAAGTGACGGCAGGTTACGGATTATTAAGGGAAAAGTGCTTGAAAAAATCCGCGCGGGATGATTGACTTACACCCATGCGCGTCAAGGGGATCACCATCCAGCAAGTCGTACTCGGCCTGGCCTTGTTGGCCGCGCTGTGCTGGAACCTTGCGCAAGCGAATGAAATCAATCGCTTAGAGCTCAACACCGGCCCGGCCGGCACCCGCGCCGAGCTGCATTTGCAGGCGACGCCGACCTTCAGGACCTTCGCCTTGAGTCAGCCGGACCGTCTGGTCATCGATCTGACCGGCGTCGATCCGGCCAGAACCCTGCAATTGCCCGGCCCGAGCGGGTTGATCAAAGCCGTGCGCACAGGGCGGCCTGCCGAAGCCACCACCCGTATCGTCTTCGACCTCACTGCACCGGTCGCCGCGCGCAAGCCGCGTGTGGAAACCGGCGCCGACGGCGTGCGATTGGTGCTTGAATGGCCGAGCGGCGCGACGTCGGCAACAGCGACGTCGGCAACAGCGACGCCAGCAACAGCGACGCCGGTAAAAGCCGCAACAGTCGCGGCCGTGCCGCCGTCTTCTGGTGCTGCCGCTGCGACGTCTTCACCGCTGCAAGCCTCTGCACCGAGCGTAAAACCGAGCAGCTCTTCGCTGCCCTCGAACGTCAGCGCATCGACCTCGTTAAAGCCCACAACGCCCACCCCGAAACCTGCCACGGCCGCCGCTATTGCCAGCACGACGGCGCCTGCGAACAGGGATCCACAGGCGGCCACGCCCGCTTCGCCGCAAGGCGCGCCGCAGACATCGAGCGCAGCGGCCGCTACGAACATCGGCGTAAACACTGGCCCAAGTCCGAACACGGCGAGCCCGAACACGACAAGCCCGAACACGACAAGCACGACCGCGAGCTCGAACACGGCGAGCACGCCGGCAGTCGCCGTGAACCCGGCGACGAAACCCGCAGTCGCGGTTCCCGAAGCGATCGTCGCGCCTGCGACGTCGTCCGCGCTTGCACCGATGCCGCGCAACCTCGGCGGCCGGCCGCTGATCGTCGCGATCGACGCCGGTCACGGTGGGCAAGATCCCGGCGCGATCGGCCCGACCGGCAAGCGCGAAAAAGACGTGACCCTGGCGATCGCCCGCGAACTGGCGCGCCAAGTCAATGCCACGCCCGGCCTGAAAGCCGTGCTGACCCGCGACGCGGATATGTTCCTACCGCTGCCGCGGCGCACGCAGTTGGCGCGGCGCGCGAAGGCCGACATCTTTATATCGATTCACGCCGATGCCGCCGAAAACCGCTCGGCGAGGGGTTCGTCGGTGTATGTGCTGTCGCTGCGCGGCGCCTCCTCGCAGCGCGCGCGCTGGCTTGCGGATAAGGAAAATGCGGCCGATCTGATCGGCGGCCATCCCCTGCCCAAAGCCGACAATACCTTGACCTCGGTGCTGCTCGATTTGACCCAAAGTGGGCAGATGCGCGCCTCGGAAACCGCTGCAGATCATGTGCTTAGCGGCCTGAAAGACATCGGTTACAACCACAAACCGAACATCGAGCGCGCGAATTTCGCGGTGCTGCGCACCTCGGATATGCCGGCGATGCTGGTCGAAACTGCGTTCATTTCCAATGCGGACGAAGAGCGACGCCTGGTCGATCCCGCTTACCAGCGCAGCTTGGCGCGCGCGGTGCTGGCAGGCGTGGACACCTATTTCCAGCGCCAGCCGCCGCCAGGCACGATGTACGCGGCGCGTGCCGATGCGGCCGAGGCTGCAAAGGGCGAGGCTGCAAAGGGCGCCGCTGCAAAGGGCGCGGCAATAAAAGGCGGGTCGCCTATCGTCGTCGCGAAAACGGCAGCAGGGATCACGGGCGGCAGCCCGGAGTAAAAACCGGTAGGCATCATCGCGAACGTAGACGTCGCGCTCGGTGCATCACCGCCGAGCCGGTATCATGGCGACCGATCCCGTGATTTCGTCGCCCAAGGCGACCCGCCTCGCTGCGATGAGCATCCGCCAACTCCCAGACACCCTCATCAATCAGATCGCCGCCGGTGAGGTGATCGAGCGCCCGGCATCGGTGGTGAAAGAATTGGTCGAGAATGCGCTGGATGCCGGCGCCAAGCGCATCGAAATCGATCTGGAAGAAGGCGGCGTGCGCTTGATCCGCGTCCGCGACGATGGCGGCGGTATTCACCCCGAAGAATTGCCGCTGGCGGTATCGCGGCATGCCACCAGCAAAATCGCGTCGCTGGACGATCTCGAAGCCGTCGCCACGCTCGGCTTTCGCGGCGAGGCGCTGCCGTCGATCGCGTCGGTCAGCCGTTTCAATCTGGCCTCGCGCCGCGCCGACGACGATCGCGGCAGTGCATTGCAGGTCGACGGTGGTCGCGTCGGCGATATCGCCCCCAAATCCCAGGCGCTCGGCACGACGGTCGAAGTACGCGATCTGTTTTTCAATGTGCCCGCGCGGCGAAAATTTCTGCGCGCCGAGCGCACCGAACTCAGCCACATCGAAGAGTGGCTGCGACAGCTCGCGCTGGCGCGTCCCGACGTAGAGCTGCGCGTCAGTCATAACGGCAAACCGCTGCGGCGCTACAAGCCCGATGGCCAAAATCCGCTGTTCTCGGGCGACCGATTGGCCGAAACCTTGGGCGAAGATTTTCTCAACCACGCGCTGCAAGTCGATCACAGCGCGTTTGCCAGCGAGGGCGGCACTCCGCTGCGGCTCAGCGGTTGGATCGCGCAGCCGGCGTATTCCCGCGCCAGTGCCGATCAACAATATCTCTACGTCAACGGACGCGCCGTACGCGACCGCAGCGTCGCGCATGCGGTGAAACAAGCGTATGCCGACGTGCTGTTCCATGGGCGCCAGCCGGCGTATGTCTTGTTCTTGGAGGTCGATCCGCGGCGCGTCGATGTCAATGTGCATCCGGCGAAGCAAGAAGTGCGCTTCCGCGATGCGCGATTGATCCATGATTTTGTCTATCGCACGCTGCAGGCTGCGCTGGCGGAAACGCGCGCGGGGATCGAAGCGGGCGTCGCGGCGGGTCTCGCAGGTGGCCTTGCGGGCGGGCAGGCGAATCAGCAGGCGAATCAATTGGCCAGCATGGGCGCGCCGATGTCAGCGCAGACTGGCGCTGCACCGTGGCAACGGCAGTCCGGGCTCGGGCTGCGCGTGGAAGACACCCGCGCTGCATATGCGGCGTTGTACGGCGGAGCGTCCAATTCGGCATCGCTCGCGGCTGGCGCCGTGTTCGGTGCTCAATTCGCTGGCGAATCGTCCGCACTGCCTGGGAGCGCGACATCGTCGTTCGCTGCGCAACACGACGGCGACGTGCCGCCGCTGGGCTATGCGATCGCGCAGTTGCACGGCATCTACATCTTGAGTGAGGCCGCGGACGGTTTGATCGTGGTCGATATGCATGCCGCGCACGAGCGCATCGGTTACGAAAAGCTCAAAACCGCCCACGATAACGAAGGTTTGCGCATGCAGCCGCTGCTGGTGCCGCAGCCGCTGGCGGTCGCCGAGCGCGAAGCGGATGTGGCCGAACGCGAAGCCGCAGCGCTGGCCGAATTGGGTTTCGATGTCGGCCGCGCTGGGCCGCAAAGCCTGATCTTGCGCGGCGTGCCGGCGCTGCTTGCGCACGGCGATGTCGAAGCCCTGCTGCGCGATGTGATCGCCGACCTGCGCGAACACAGCGACGACCCTGCCATCGGCGGGCGTCGCGTCGTCGGCGCCCGCGACGAACTGCTATCGACGATGGCCTGCCACGGCGCAGTGCGCGCCAATCGCCGCTTGAGCGTGCCGGAAATGAACGCACTGTTGCGCGAAATGGAAGCGACCGAGCGCTCCGGGCAATGCAACCATGGGCGCCCGACCTGGGCGCGATTCGGTTTGGCCGAAATCGATCGCTGGTTCCTGCGCGGGCGATGACCATAGCAATCACGAGTGCGATGATTCCGAAAGAGATGATCCCGAAAGAGATGATCCCGAAAGAGATGCTCTCGAAAGCGACCAACACGATAGTGAAAGGGGGACATAGATGGAACGAGTGACGACGACGCGGCCTGCGGCCGCCTGGAAAACGATAGCGATCGCTGCGCTCACGCTGCTAGCCTTCGCCGGCTGCGGTGGAAAAGATGAGGGCAAGAAAGAGATCGACGTCGATCCCACCTATCGCTCCGAAATCAACCTTTGGCGCATCCAACGCCAAGAAGCAGTGACCAATCCGGATGGTTTGCTCACGCCGATCGGTTTGTTCTGGATTACCCAGAAAGCGCATTTCATCGGCAACAGCGCGCGCAGCGGCATGCGCGTGCCCAACGGGCCGTCGTCGCTGGGTATGCTGCAGCAAAGCGGCAAGCAGTTGTTCTTCACTCCCGAAAGCAATGTGGCGATCACCCTCAACGGCGAACCGACCCGAGGACGGGTGGAACTGCAAGACGATCTGTATGGCGCCCCGACCATCGTCGGTTTCGACGAGGGCAAAGGCCAATTGCGATTGATACGCACCAGCGGGCGCGTTGCAGTGCAGGTCAAACATGCGGATGCCGCCGAGCGCGCGAATTTCAAAGGCTTGGAGTTCTGGCCGATCGACCAAGCATGGAAGTTGCAGGCGACCTTCGTGCCGTATCCAGAAGCGAAGACGCTCGAAGTGGTGGCCGTGACCGGCATGACCGAAGTCGTGCGCAACCCGGGGTACGTACAATTCCAGCGCGGAGAATCGACATACAAATTGGACGTGCTGGATGTCGGCAATCCCGATTGGCTGCTGATCTTCGCCGATTTGACCAGCGGACACGATTCCTACGGCCAAGGCCGTTATATCGATGTGCCGCGGGTCGCATCGCAGGGACCGGTGAGCATCGACTTCAACCGCGCCTACAATCCGCCTGCGGGTTTCACCGCTTACACCACCGCCATTCTCGCCCCTCGCGACAATCGTCTCGATTTCGCGGTCGATGCCGGCGAAAAACGCTACGGCGGCAAACCCGGAGCGCAGCCCGCGCAATGACGATCTCGTTTCGAACAAAAACCCTGCTTGCTTTCAGCTGCCTTGCCTTCGGGCTCGTCGGGCTTGTCGGTATGGGCGCGGCGCATTTGTACGCCGCCAAGCGCAGCATCGCACCTGCAACGTCGAAAACGCCGCCGGTGCCGCTGTTGTGGAAAGTCTCCGATGCCGATAACGCGCTGTATCTGCTCGGGTCGTTTCACCTGCTCAGACCAGAGGACTATCCACTGTCGAGTGAGATCGATGCCGCGTTCGCAGATGCCGAATCGGTCGTGTTCGAAATTTCGCCAGCGGAAATGAACTCGCCCGAATTGCCGAAAAACATGGCCCGCGCCGGCGCGCGCACAGATGGATCGAGCTTGAACAGTGAACTATCGGCCGTCACTGCCGAGCACCTGAAGCGTTGGGCCGAGCAAAACGCGACGGCGATGGCCAAGTTGCAGCTCAATGCGCAAGCCTTGCAGCAATTCGAGCCTTGGTTCGCTGGCCTGCTGATTTCGCTGACCGAAATGAGCAAGCTTGGGCTGAATCCAGAACTCGGTTTGGATCAGCACTTCGGCGATCGCGCGATCGCAGCGGGAAAGCCCACGGCCGGTCTAGAGCGCGCCGCAGAGCAAATCGCGTTTTTCGATACGATGAGCAAGGCCGAACAAATGCAGTTCCTCGAAGAAGCCTTGGGTTCTTCCGAAAACGGCGGTGAAGACACGCTGAAGATGCACGCCGACTGGCGCAAGGGCGATGGCGACGCGCTGTGGCGCGATATGGCGGTGAACTTTCGCCGCGATTACCCGGCGCTATATCGGCGCATCAATGTCCTGCGCAACGATGCGTGGTTGCCGAAGCTGGAAGCGCGGCTGAAGCAAGGAGGCAGCGACGACACCCTGGTGGTGGTCGGCTCGCTGCATCTGCTGGGCGAGGACGGTGTGGTCGAAAAACTGCGTGCGAAGGGCTACACGGTCGAGCGCATGTGCGCCGCATGCAAAAAGGTTGCGACTGGCGGACCGCGCTGAAACACGACACTGCTTGTGTAGGAGGTGCTTCAGCCCCGATGGCGATGGTGATAAGTGGTGTTGATAGCGATAGATTTCGTAATCAGGCGTATCGGGCCTAGTTTCCAACAGAAGTAAGTGCCTGTTCAGTCGTTGCTACGAACTGATTTTGAGTTCGCACTATGCCTAGCGCACATCGCGCTCGCTGGTGCCAACATCATCGATGATCATGATCTTCTGCCAAATCTTCGACGACAGTGCCGACGTGAGATTCTGAATGTCGTTGGCCGCGCCCAGCACCAGCGCATCGTCGAGATACTGCAAATACAGCGCGGCGATTTTGCTCACGATCGACAGCATTTCCGAGCAATAGTCGAGATAGCGCGCCAACTCGAAGCGCGAGAGCGTGCGCTTCGGCGAAGACGAGGTGTCGCTGCCGCCCGACAGCAATTGTTCTGGATCTTTCGTCAACTGATGCATGTCGATTACATGCGCGATGCTGCGCAATTGATGCAGTGCGCGCAGGGTTTTGCGCCGTTTCAATCGCGCTTCGATCGTGAGCAGGAAAAATACCGCGACGCCGAGAAAGATCATGTCGTTGATCGCGGTTTCGACGAACTGCAGCAACGCGAACAATTCGATCCGGGTCGCGGGCATCGGCGCGGTGACGCCGACGCCGATCGCGATCGCCAGGATCAACACCAAGACGAGACCCGCACCGACGCGGATCGGCCACAGCGGCTTGCGGATATCGTCGATGCGCTGCTCCGATTCCCGCGACAGTTCCAGCAGCTCGCGGCCTACCTTCGACAAGCCCGAGCCCGGAAAGCGCTCGTCGATGCGTGCGCTCAGGCGTTCGCAGGTGCTGAGGATCGCGGCGGCGTCGAGCGTGCGGTAGGTCATCGCGGTGCCTGTTTTTCGACGTATGCGAGCGGGGCTTCAAGCACGATGCAATCGACCGGGCAGGCTGGAATGCACAGCTCGCAGCCGGTGCACAGTGGCTCGATCACGGTGTGCATGTGCTTGGCTGCGCCAATGATGGCATCGACCGGGCAGGCCTGAATGCATTTGGTGCAGCCGATGCAATCGGCTTCGACGATCACCGCCACCTGGGGCGGCTTATGCGCGCCGCGGCTGCGGTCGTAGGGCTGTGGCGGCAGGCCGAGCACATGGGCGAGCGCGCGCGCGCCGTGATCGCCGCCGGGCGGGCAATGATCGATACCCGCTTCGCTGCGGGCCATCGCTTCGGCGTAGGGCCTACAGCCGGGAAAGCCGCATTGCCCGCATTGGGTCTGCGGCAGCAAGCGGTCCAGGCGTTCGACCAGATCGATGGGCATCGCGTGAGCCGTCGCAACGAGGCGCGTCGTCGCGCTCAGCGCACCGGCATGCCGGGCTGCGCGGCGGCATCGGCATCCAGCAGCGCAAGCGCACCTGCGTCGAAGCCTGCCGACAGGATCATGCCTTCGCTCACGCCGAAGCGCATTTTGCGCGGAGCAAGGTTGGCGATGAACACCACATTGCGGCCGATCAGCCCCTCCGGTTCGCCGTAGCTGGCGCGGATGCCGGAAAAGATCTGGCGTTTGCCCAACGCGCCGGCATCCAGTTCGAAGCGCAGCAGCTTGTCCGAGCCTTCGACGAATTCGCAGACCAGCACCTTGCCGATGCGCAGATCGAGTTTGGCGAAGTCTTCGATGCCGACCATTGGCGATGCGGCGGGCGATGCCGGCGGCGCGACGGATGGCGTTGCTGACGGCGTGGCGGCCTTGGTCGATGCGCTAGTCGATGCGCTAGTCGATGCGTTAGTCGATGCGTCGTTCGGATTCTGCGTTTCGGTCATTGCGATGTCGGATCGGTCGGGGACAGCGCGAAGTATCGCACGCGATCTGTTGCGACCGTGCCGATGCGCTACGGCGTTTGCCGGTGCCAGACCTGGGTGCGCCCGAGCAGCGCCATCCCGATAAATCCGCGCACTTCGAGTTTTTTGCCATTGGCGATCGGTGTCATCTTCACCGAATATTCTTTGCCGTTTTCGGGATCGAGAATCCGGCCGCCGCCCCAGCTTTTGCCATCGCGTTTCAGCCCCCAGGCGATCACCATGCCCAGAATCGGTTTGTTCTTGCGCGCGCCGCTGCATTGGTCGCAGAGCGGGTTGGGGCCGTCGCTGGTGTCGATTAACGTGACGATTTTTGCCGCCAGTTTGCCGTCGGTGGTTTCGTAGATCTCGATGATCGCCTTCGCTTGGCCGCTCGCATCGTCGATCGAGCGCCATTCGCCGACCAGTGCGTCGCGCGCGAATGCGGAAAGAGGCAGAAGCAACAATAGTATGGATGCGATGAAGGGCTTGATGTTCATATCGTGCTTCGTATGAAGATATACAACAACAAACGGCCCGGGCAGTGGCGCTCGGGCCGTCGTCATTCAAAAACCGTCAATCGGTAGCGCGAATCATTGAGCGTGGTTCAATTCGCCCGAACCCACTTGGCAGTGCGGCAAATGAACCCGCCGACGCAGCCTTCGAGTTCGAGGGTCTTGCCGTCGGCGCTCAACTTCACGGTCTTGGCTTTAAAATTACGGTCTTCGGAAGGCTTGTAGCCATTACCGCCGCCCCAGCCGCCGCTGATGGGCTTGAGATTCCAGAGCGTCACCATGCCGACGAACGGCTGATTCTTGTTCTTGCCGCTGCACTCGGTGCAGGTCGGCGGCAGGCCGAGGTTTTCGACGATCTTGGCGGCCAAGGTGCCGTTCTTGGCTTCGTAGACTTCGGTGATGGTCATGGCCTTGCCGGTTTTGTCGTCGATCGTTTTCCAGCGACCGATCGGCGAAGCATTCTGCGCCGAAGCGGCGGAGACGGCCGCCAGCAGCGGCAGAGCGAACAACATGGCGATGAATCGAATACGCATCTTTCCTCTCCCAAGGGGTGATCGAATGTGGCAGCCCGGGTAGGTTGCGACTAGGCCTGAACAATACGAACCGAACGGTGCCCGCCGGGCCTGCCCGTGGTACGCCTTTATACCGCATTCGGCGGGGTATGGAGGCTGCGGAGCGAGTTTTCCGACCGCAAGCGTCCAGCACGGCGGAATAAAAAAGAGCCCGGCTTGCGCCGGGCTCCTGCAAAGCTTGCATCAACAAATTCGTTCGACGATCAGTTGAACTTCCAGTCGAACTGCAAACCAATTTCACGGCCGATCGGACTATAACCCTGCCAGAAATACGGGTAGGAGTTGAAGGTGCCGTCGTTCGGGGCGAGCTTATCGAACACGTTGTTGATATTCACGCGGGCCGAGAGCTTGTCTTCGATGATGTCCTTGCCGATGCTCAGGTTCCAGGTGATGTTCGGGCCGGTACGGCTATCGATTTGGCCGGTCCTGAAGCGTGTGTTCGCCGGATTCCAGATCGGGAAACTACCGGTGCGGTTCATGAATACGGTCGCGTCCCAGTCGCCCTTTTCCCAACTCGTCGTCCAGCGCAGGCGGCTGCGATAGTCTGAGTTTGAGTTCAGGTCGCGATAGCTGATCAATGCGCCGCCGACCGTCGTGCGCTGCGTCTGTTCCAGCGTATGCGACCAGGCGAGACTGGTATTGAACTTGCCGAAGCGATCGGTCGTTAGGCCGTAGCGTACGGTCGCGTCGATGCCTTTAACGCCTTGTTCCGCGAGATTGATCGGACCGCTGCGGATCTCCGTGATCGCGTTGGTGTTCGGATCGCGGCTGATGCGGGCGATGGTGTTGCTGCAGAACTCCGAACCTCCGGCGAACGGATACGGAAGACCATTGGGGAAACGGCCGGTGTTGCATCCGAGTTCGGCGGTCAAGATATCCGTGCCCGATTGCACCGTCACCACATCCTCAAGTTGGATGTTGTAGTAGTCGGCCGACACCGAGAGCGAATCGGTCACGTCCCAGACGAAGCCCGCGGTCCACGATTTTCCGGTTTCTTCACGCAGCGAAGGCTGGCCTTGCGACGTAGTGAACGCGGCGTAGTTGTAGGTCGCGCCAGCGCCCGAGCAGACGGCAGGGTTGATGCCGGCTTGGAAGCAGCGGTAGAAATCGGTAACCGTGCCGAAGCTGCCGCTACGCTCGGAGAAGACGTAGTGCATGTCGGGGGCTTTGAAGCTGGTTGCGTAGTTGCCGCGAATCAGCAAGTTGTCGAACGGACGGAATTCCAGACCTGCGCCCCATGTGGCTGCGCCATTCACATCGGTGACATCGTCGTATTTGTCGTAGCGTGCCGCGGCGCTGAGCGTCAGCATTTTCAAGATCGGCACCTTAAATTCAACGCCCGCCGCGTACTTCGAACGTTTGCCGCCACCGCCGGTGCCGGTCAAGTTGTAAATCTCGCGGACCGCAGGGAAGATGCGTGCGTCGGCCTTGAGATCGTACGACTGACGAGTGGCTTCGAGCACCGCAGCAAAACCGAGCGCGCCGGCCGGAAGTTCAAACAAATCGCCGCTGAGTACGAAACTTGTCGATGCATTATCCGATTTGCCGTGATATTTCACGGTCGTCGACATCGATGCGTAGTCTTCCGGCGAAATCGGACCGTAGAAACGGTTCAAGTTTAAGTTGTAGATCGGCAAGCCATTCGGGACGCCAACGATACCGCTGGTCGTACCTAGGCGTGGGCCTAGGAAGTAGTTGGTCGCGCCGGTCACCGTCAAACGTGGCCGCTCACGCTTTGCATCGTATTTGGCACCGCCGATGGTCCAATCCCAGTCGAATCGATCCGCGATGGTGCCGCGCAGGCCGAAAGCGACGTCGTAGGAGGTTTCGTCGAACTTCTGATAAGTTCCTTTGCTGCCGCCGTACGATTCCGGGGTGAGGGCACGAATCGGCAGCACGCGCGCACCGAGCGCCGGGTCGTAGAACGATGCATTCGGCTGCGGGCCGCCGAACCACTGTTCGACACCGCCGCTGAGACGCGAGCGGGAGTTGTAGGCCATCAAACTGGCCCACGCTTCCAAACCGTTGCTGAAATCGTAGGTGCCGTAGATGTAGGCGGACACATCGTTATTGCCGTTGAGCACGGTCTGTTCAGCCGGGAAGCGATCGTAGCCGCAGCCGGGACCGAGGGTCGCGCCGCTCACGCTGCTTCTGTAGGTATGCGGGCGATAGAAACTGCTCGCACTGCAATCGCGGCCCGCCGGTTGGATGTAATTGAGCACGGCGCCGGTCGAACTTAGACGGCGGATCTGCGTACCGATCGGCGGCTGATAACCACCGACGCCGGGGGAACCGTTCACGCCCGGAGGCGCCGGATTGTCTGCAGCCGAATCCATGAAGTCGCGCTGATAACCGAACAGCGGCTCTGAGTTGTACGACTCGAACGCATAGGTCAAGGACCAGTTGTCGCCGGTCTTGCCGCCCACCCACTGGACATCGCCGATATCGCGACCGCCTTGGGTTGAGGTCTGGCCTTTGATACTGATGACGTTGCCTTCGAAATTGGTCTTCAGTACCACGTTGATCACGCCCGCGACTGCGTCGGAGCCGTAGATCGCCGATGCGCCGCCGGCGAGGATTTCGATGCGCTGCACCGCCGCAGCGGGGATGGCATTGAAGTTCTGGAAGTTGCTGCGGCCGTTGTACGGGAACGGGTAGTCGTTGACACGACGACCGTTGATCAACAGCAGCGTGCGGCCCGGGCCGAGGCCTCGGAGATTGATCACGCTGGCGTTCGGCGTAAAGCCGCCGGCGGCGTTGAAATCGTTCTGGCCGAAGCCTGTGTTCTGGCTGAGGGTTTCCAGCGCGTCGAACACGGTGTTGAAACCTTCGTTCTCGATCTGATCGGCGGTAATCACGGTCACCGGCGACGGCCCTTCGACTTCAGCGCGCTTGATGCGGCTGCCGACGACTTCGATCTTCTGCAGTTCCGTGGCGTTTGGAGAACTGGCCTGGGCCTGTTCTTTTTCGTCTTCCTTGGGTTCGGCCGTTTGCTGGGCGAACGCTGCGCCTGAGAACGGAATCAATAGCGTCGCCAGGATGGCGGATGTCAAACGGTCGCGCCGCAAGACGCGGTTGGTCACTAAGCTCATGGAAGTCCCCGATACAAAGAAGGATTGACTAATTCGATGCGATACGGGAGGAGGCCGTTTCCCCCGGCCAGCCGCCCTAACCGAACTTAACATGCTTTTAACGGTGCTGTCATGAGATGGGTGTACCGGTTTTGGTAATCCGCTGATCTCATTTGATGTGAGATGCGCTGGCAGGCTGCTGAAATACCTGCGGCAGCAGGTGTTCAGCAGCCAGGTCATGCAGTCATGGTATTGCCGTCGTGGCACGCAGCCATGGATGGCTGCGCCGGCGAAACAAGCGCGTCAGCGATTGATGATTCGGCGCTGTGCGCCTCACCCTTCGCTCCGCTCAGGGCCAGCTTCGCTGTTCAGCCTCGCGCGCGAGGCTGTTGCCGTGAGCACGTCTAGCCACGTACCAGACATGTGCCGGACATGCGAACTGAGACCTCCTGGATGGAGGTCTCAGCAACCTGTTAGGGCGGCCGAAGGTCGCAGGCTGGCGCTGGCCGCACCCGGCAGGGACAATGGCGGGATGCAGACTCCTTCCCCGAATCGGTTGCCGGTCCACGCCGTGCAGCCCAACGTCTCCCCGCTGCCGCGGGTCCGAAACATCATCGCGATCGGTTCGGGCAAGGGCGGGGTGGGCAAATCCACTACCGCGGTCAATCTTGCCCTGGCGCTGGCCGACACCGGATTACGCATCGGCGTGCTGGATGCCGACATCTACGGCCCCAGCATCCCGACCATGCTCGGCCTGTCCGGCAAGCCCGAAAGCCCCGATGGCAAGTCGATCGTGCCGATGCTGGCGCACGGTGTGCAAACGATGTCGATCGGCTTCCTAGTGGAGCAGGACACGCCGATGATCTGGCGCGGGCCGATGGCCACATCGGCCTTGACCCAGCTATTGAACGACACCCTTTGGGGTGGTTTAGAGGACGACCCGCTGGACATCATGGTGGTCGATCTGCCACCGGGCACCGGCGATATCCAATTGACGCTGGCCCAGAAAATTCCGGTGGCCGGCGCGGTGATCGTCACTACGCCGCAGGAAGTGGCCACGCTTGATGCCCGCAAAGCGTTGAAAATGTTCGAGAAAGTGCATGTCCCAGTGCTCGGTTTGATCGAGAACATGGCCCAGCACGTGTGCTCGAACTGCGGCCATATCGAGCATCTGTTCGGCAGCGGCGGCGCCGCGCTGATGGCAGCGCAGTACGGTGTACCGGTGCTGGGTTCGCTGCCGCTGGAGATCGCGATTCGTGAGCAAGGCGACCTCGGCGTGCCGGTGGTGCGCGCGGCGCCTGATTCTGCGGCGGCGCAGGCGTACCGCGAGACAGCCCAGCGTTTGCTTGAGGTCTTGGCCGCAAGGCCGCGCCTGCGGGCTGGCATCGGTGCGCAGTTGGTGTAAGGCCGTTCGGAGCGTTACCGAGTGCGTTCAGCACTTTGTTCAGCACTTTGCGTTGATCGGCGCTGGCTGCACGTAAATGTGATCGATCTCACGGTTCGCGCGGCATGTGGCAGTGCAGCGTGACCCAACGATGCGTTCGGGGGTATGTTGACAACGATACGTTATGCGTGCCGGAACGTAATCTCCGAAAAACATACTCTCAGGGGCTTCATCGCATATGAATCAGATTCTCCGTCGCGCCGCGCTGTCGGCTGCAGTTGTTGCATCGCTTGGCTTATCCTCCGTCGTCTCCGCAGGCGGCCGTCCTGATGCGGTTATCGCCGGGTTGCAGGCCGGTCGTGCCCATCAAACGGGCGAACTCATCATCAAATTCCGCGACGGCGCTACTGCCGTCGATCAAGACAATGTCCGTCGCGCGATCGGTGCGCAGAAGGTCGATATCGTTCGTGGCGGCAGCGGCAATAAGGGCGAGATATCGCTGATGCGCATGCCGATGATCGCCGATATGGCGTCCGCGATCCGCGTGCTATCGATGAACCCGGCGGTCGAATACGCCGAGCCGAACTGGATCTACAACCACACCGCCGTTTCCAACGACACGCTGTTCACCAACGGCTCGCTGTGGGGCATGTACGGCGACGCCAGTTCGCCGGCCAACCAGTTCGGTTCGCAAGCCAGCGAAGCCTGGGCCGCGGGCCATACCGACTGCAGCGGCGTTCTCGTTGGCGTCATCGATGAAGGCATTTACTTCAGCCACACCGATCTGGCCGCCAATATCTGGTCCAACCCCTACGATCCTGTCGATGGCGTCGATAACGACGGCAATGGCTACGTCGATGACGTGCGCGGCTGGGACTTCGAGGGCAACACTAACAATATCAATTCCGGTGGCGCCAGCGACGACCATGGCACCCACGTCTCCGGCACCATCGCTGGCGTCGGCGGCAACGGCACCGGCGTGGCCGGCGTGTGCTGGAGCGGCGTCAAGCTGATCTCCGGCCGTTTCCTCGGCCGCAATGGCGGCACCACCGCCAACGCGATCAAGGCGGTCGATTACTTCACGGGCCTCAAGACCCGCCACGGCTTGAACATCGTGGCGACCAGCAACTCCTGGGGCGGCGGCGGTTTCTCGCAAGCACTGCAGGATGCGATCGGCCGTGCCGACACCGCTGGCATTTTGTTCGTCGCAGCCGCCGGTAACTCCGGCGCGAACAACGACACCACGGCCAGCTATCCGTCGAACTATCCGAATGCAAACATCATCGCGGTTGCCGCGCTGACCAGCACCGGTGCGCTCGCCAGCTACTCGCAGTACGGTGCGACGACGGTCGATATCTGCGCGCCCGGCTCAGCGGTCAATTCGACCGTGCCGGTCAGTTCAAAGGGCAAGCTGGCCTCCGGTTATGCCAGCTACAGCGGCACCTCGATGGCCACTCCGCACGTTACCGGCGCTGCGGCGCTTTACGCGTCCTCGTATCCGGGTGCCAGCGCGGCGAATATCAAGGCCGCGATTCTGAGCAGCGCCGTGCCGACTGCGTCCTGTAACGGCAAGGTGGTCAGCAATGGTCGTCTGAACGCCAGCAGCTTCTGATTCCTCGCTGATTCGGTTGCTTCGAAGGCCCGGCACTCGCCGGGCCTTCGTCGTTTCGGGCTACGGTTGGCCCCCGAGCCCTATTAACTGCTTGAAAAACGCACATCCTGTGCGCCTTTCACGTCGCGAGTTCGGTAGATGCCCGAACTCGCTCCCGACGAATCAAGCGCTTATCCGCTTGATTCGTCGTGCTGGCCCGCCATGGCCGCGCTAAGAGCCTGTTTTTCAACAGCCTGCTATAGAATGCCCGGCTCGCGGGGCGCATCCGCCCCAGGAATGCAGGCATGAGCATCAAGAGCGACCGCTGGATCCGGCAAATGGCCGAACAGCACGGCATGATCGAGCCGTTCCAGCCCGGGCAGATTAAACAGGACGCCGCTGGCCAGCGCATCGTCAGCTACGGCACGTCCAGCTACGGTTACGACGTTCGCTGTTCGCGCGAATTCAAGATTTTCACCAACATCAACTCCACGATCGTCGATCCCAAGCATTTCGACAGCGGCAGCTTCGTCGATCTCGAATCCGACGTCTGCATCATTCCGCCCAATTCGTTCGCGCTGGCGCGCACGGTCGAGTATTTCCGCGTCCCGCGCGACACGCTGGTGGTCTGCTTGGGCAAAAGCACGTATGCCCGCTGCGGCATCATCGTCAACGTGACTCCGCTGGAACCCGAGTGGGAAGGCCACGTCACCCTCGAATTCAGCAACACCACGCCGCTGCCCGCACGCATCTACGCCAACGAAGGCGTGGCGCAGATGCTGTTCTTCCAGTCCGACGAAGTCTGCGAAACCTCGTACCGCGACCGTGGCGGCAAGTATCAGGGACAGACCGGCGTGACCCTACCGCGCACTTGATTACGCTTTCGGGAGTGTCCCGGGCTGATTCCGAACTTCGTGGCTGTTGAAAAACAGCGCCAATTGGTACGGCCGGCACGCGAGTCGTGTGCGAGCGATGAGTCGCGCACCGAAACGTCGTTTCTCTGGATTGCTTCGCTGTGGCGTTTCTACGCGCTAGGATCTTCACGATGGACGAACACAACCCGTACCGCGCGCCTCAGGCCGAAATCGCTGCTCCAATGGTCAGCGATGATCTATCGCTCCCGCTGGCGGGGCGTGGCGACCGGTTTCTGGCGGTCATGATCGACACGGCGGTGATCGTCCTTACCTCGTTCCCTGTGCTGTATTTAATCGGCTATTTCGATTCGAGCGACAACGGTGGCGACTGGGTGCGCCTAGTGGTGGAAGAAGCGGCGTTGATCGTTGGATTTTTTCTGCTGTTCGTCGCGATCAATGCATACCCACTGCACAAAACCGGACAGACCTGGGGCAAGCGTCTGCTCGGCATTCGCATCGTCGATCTGGCCGGCCGCAAGCCAGAGCTGTGGCGCATCCTTCTGTTGCGCTATTTGCCGACCGATGTCGCCGGTTCGATTCCGTTTGTTGGCTGGCCGATCACCTTGATCGATGCGCTGATGATTTTCCGCGAAGATCGCCGCTGCCTGCACGACTTGATCGCCGGTACCCGTGTGGTCATCGTCGAGCGCGAGGTGAAGCCATGAGCGGCGCATCGTTGACGCATAGCGCATGAGCAATCCCATATCGCTTGACGCCGTTCACGCACTGCTGCGCGCCTCGCGTGTCGGCGAAGCCGAGCGGATGCTGGCCGAATTATTCGTCGCGACGCCGAACTCGCCAGAATTGCATCATGCGCATGCGGCGTTGCTGCAGGTGAGCGGTCGGCCACAGGATGCGGTCGCTGCGATGCGTCGCGCCGTTGCGGCGGCGCCGCAGGTCGCGCCGTTGCGTTTGGCGCTCGGGCAGGTAGCCGTGTCGGCAGGCCAGATCGATGCGGCGGTCGCGGCGTTTCGCGAAGCGACTGCGCTGCAACCCGAGTTCGTCGAAGCGTGGTTCCTGCTCGGTATGACCCTCTACGGCGCGCGGCACGATGCCGATGCACTGCCTGCACTGCAGCGCGCGCATGCGCTCGCTCCAGCGCATCCGCAAATTCAGCGTGCGCTGGCCGAAACCGAATACGCGCTCGAGCATCACGCCGAAGCGTTGAAGCTCTATGAAGCGATCGCCGCGGCTGGGGCAGCGAACGATGCCGGCGTGCCCTTGCGCTTGTCGCAGTGCGAACGTCGCACCGGCGTGCCCGCACGTGCTTTGCAATACGTCGAAGCTGGGCTGACTCGTTTTCCCGACGATGCGCCGCTATGGCAAGAATTGGGCTGGGTGCAGGAAGATCTCGGCGATGCTGCGCAAGCACACATTGCATATGCCCGTGCGCATGCGCTGCAACCGGAATGGGCCGATCCGCTTGGCGCGGCGATCGCGCTCGCGCGCGGCAATGCACCGGAGACGCTGGTGCGCGAGGCCGAGGCTATGCTCGCATCGGGCCGTTTGCCGGAGCCGCAGCAGGCGTTCTTGCATCACGTGCTCGGCAAGCGTGCCGATAGCGCTGGCGAATATCCGAACGCTGCCGCGCATTGGCAGGCGGCGAACCGTCTACGTCGCGCGCAGGACGGCGGTTTCGAGCGCGATCTCTTCGTCGCGCAGATCGACGCCGCCATCGCCATCTTCACCACGGAATTGCTCGCATCGCTGCGCGGCGCAGCAGTGCATGATGTGCGCCCGCTGTTCGTGGTCGGCATGCCGCGCAGCGGCACCACGCTGGTGGAGCAGATCGTCGCGGCGCACCCGCAGGCGCATGGCTGCGGCGAGTTGACCGGAATCGTCGCTATCGCCGATGACATTCCGACCCATAGCGGTCTGCGCTGGCCACAGGATGCCGCGCGCATCGACCCGGCGTGGTTACGCGAACATGCGCAGCGGTATCTCGGCATCGCGGCGCGCGGCGCGCCGGCCGATGCGCTGCGCTTGATCGACAAGCAACCGTACAACTTCCTGCATGTCGGTTTGATCGCGATGCTATTCGCCGATGCGCGCGTGGTGTGGTGCCGGCGCGATCCGCGCGACATCGCACTGTCGATTTATAGCGAAAGTTTCGCGCCATCGGCGACGTATGCCACCGATTTGGACGACATCGCGTTCGTCATCGCACAGCAGGAGCGCTTGATGCGGCATTGGCAGGCGGTCTCGCCTTTACCGATGATCGAGATGCCGTATGAAACGGTCGTTAGCGAGACTGAAGCGCAAATTCGCCGGTTGATCGACTTCGCCGGTCTACCTTGGGACGCGCGCTGTCTCGATTTTCATAACAGCGGGCGCTCGGTGCAAACCATCAGCCGCTGGCAAGTACGCCAGCCGATGCATACGCGCTCGGTCGGGCGCTGGCGGAACTATCCGCAGTGGTTCGGCGAAAGCGAAGCGTCGCTATCGTAGGTCGGTAGAGCCGCGCTTCGAGCCGCTGCTCAGCTAATGCGTCGCGCCTGCGGTCACGATGAGATCGTGATGCGTGCGCAGTGCGGTGTCGATCGCGATGCGAAGCCCTGCGATCATGGTGTCGAGCGCCATGCTCGCAGTTCCGCCGAAACGTAGTGCTTGCTCCGGAAGATTCGGTACATGGATGAACCCCCCGCGAACGCGCGCGCCTTCTGCCGCTAGCGCATGCATGAGGACATAGAACACATGATTGCAAACGAAGGTGCCTGCCGTGTGCGAAATATCCGAGCGGATGCCTGCCGTTTGCAGCGCTGCGTGCATCGCCTTGATCGGCAATGTCGAGAAATACGCCGGCGGTGCGCCAGCGACGCTTGGAATATCGATCGGTTGGGCTGCATCGTTATCGGCAATGAGCGCATCGATCAGATTGATCGCTACTCGCTCAAGCGACAGCCCACCGCGTCCGCCGGCTTGGCCGACGCACAGCGCCACTGCCGGACGATGCCGATCCATCGCATCGAGTAGCGCATTCGCGCCGCGAACGAAGGCGGTCGGCAGTTGCACGCTTTCGATGCGATGGTTGGCGATCATCGCGCCGTGCAGGCGCGCGACCGCTTCCCAGCTCGGGTTGATCGACTCGCCGCCGAAGGGGTCGAAGCCGGTAAGCAGAACGATCGGCGAGGGTAGAGGCATGGCGATGGTCGCTCAGCGGAAGACGATCACGTACATCAAAACGATATTGCACCCCAATAGCAATGCTCCGGTGCGCCACTGCGCGCGGATCACCGCGTGCGGGTCTTTCAATTCCAGCAGCGCTGCGGGCACCAAATTGAAATTCGCGGCCATCGGCGTCATCAGCGTGCCGCAATAACCGCTGAGCATGCCGATCGCCGCTAGCGATGCCGCATCGGCGCCGTGCAACTGCACCAATAGCGGCAAACCGATGCCGGCAGTCATCACCGGAAACGCGGCGAAGGCGTTGCCCATGATCATCGTGAACGCGGCCATCCCAAGCGCGTAAGCGACGACCACCAAGAAGGCGTTATCGACCGGAATAACGTAACGCACGACGCCGGAGACCGCTTGGCCAACGCCAGCGGCATCGAACACGCTGCCGAGTGTCGCCAGCAACAGCGGCAGCAGTGCGGCCCAACCGATGGCATCGACCAAACGTCGCGATTGTTCGACCGCGCTCCATGGTGTTTGCCGCAGTAGCGCACAGGCGGCGATGAGCGCGACCGAACAGGCGATTGCCAGTGAGCTGAGCGTCAACGTATTCGCGTTGGCGAACAATGGCTCGCCATCAATGACGATGTATTTGAAACCGAGCGTGCCGATCAACGTAATCGCCGGTATCGCCAGCGCCGGTCCGAATAAGCGATGACCGAGTCGCGCGGCATCGCGGCGTTTTTCGTCGTCGGTGCTCTGTGCGTATTGCCCGCTGCGCAATCCGCCGAAGCCGGCGATCAGTACGAGCACGACCACGCAAACGCCGACCGCACGCACCGGCATATGCTCGGCTGCGAACAGCAATACCGCGAGCAAGGCCCAGAATCCCGCAGTGGTGATGCGGCGCGGATTGCCGGTGTCGCGCACACCGCGCCATGCCAGCGCCGCGAAATACGCGCCGAGCAGCCAGTAGACCCAGGTCAGGCCGATCACGGCGTGGTCTCCGATGGCCTATCTGTGTCCCTCGTCGCGCTTGCGCCTCTCGCAGCGCCGGTACTCGCTTCTGCCGCATCCGCATCCGCATCCGCTTGAGTTGCGCGAACTTCTTGTGCATCCGTCGCTGCGCGCCCATGCGCCGCCGCCGCGAGCCGACGCTCGAAACGATGGATGCGCCAGGCATGAATGATGAAGGCGCAGATCGCGGTGGGAATGCCCCACAGTGCGATATGCAGCGGTTCCAGCGCGATGCCATTGTCGGCGAAGAAGGCTTGCATCAGCAGCACCGCGCCGAACGCGATGAAGATGTCTTCGCCGAAGAACAGTCCGACGTTGTCGGTGGCTGCGGCCATTGCCCGAATTTTTTCGCGTTCGTCCTGCGTCGGTGCGCCATGCGTGGCTTCGATCGCGCTTTCGGCCATCGGCGCGACCAGGGGACGCACCGTCTGCGGGTGCCCGCCGACGCTGGTGAGCCCCAATGCCGACAGCAATTGGCGCAGGAACAGATACGCCACGAGTAAGCGCGTCATTGTCGCGCCGCGCAGGCGCGCGATCCACGCCTGCGTATGTTCTTTCAGGCCATGACGTTCCAACAGCCCGATTACCGGCAGTGCGATCAGAAACAGCAGCAGGAAGCGCTTTTCGGTGAACGCTTTGCCGAGAATATCCAGTACTTCCAGCGGCGACAGTTTTGCAGCGAAGCCGGTGACGAAACCGGCGATTAATACGACCAGGGCCGGATTCAGCCGCAGCGCGAAGCCGAGGATCACCGCAAGCACGCCAAGCAATGGCCAGTAGTTGATCGCAGCGTCGGTCATGTCGAAGACTCAAGCGCTTGGATGCGCACGCCGGCTGCAGTCAGCGCAGCGTGCAAGGTGTGGGCGATCTCTGCGGCATCGTCGCGATCGCCGTGCAGACACAACGTGTCGGCCTGCAGGCGCAGCATGCCGCCTGCATGTAGCGCGACTTCGCTGCGCAGCGCGAGGCCGAGCGCCTGCGCGATCGCGGCATCGGTGCCGAGCACCGCGCCCTGCGTGCCGCGCGGCAGCAGGCGGCCGTCGGCACTGTAGCCGCGCTCGGCGAAGACTTCGTGCGCGGTGCGCAGCCCAAGCGATTGCGCGGCGTCGATCGACATCGAACCCGATAGCCCCACCAACAGCAGCGTCGGATCGTACGTACGCACGGCTTCGGCGACGGCCATCGCGGTGTCGAGATCGCGCGCCGAAAGGTTGTACAGCGCGCCGTGCGGTTTGACATGACGCAGGGCCACGCCTTGCTCGCGCGCCAGCATGCTCATCAGCGCGATCTGATCGCGCACCAGTTCGACCAGTTCGGCGTGCGGCAGCGCCAGTTCGCGACGGCCGAAGTGCTCGCGATCGGCATAGCCTGGATGCGCGCCTGCAACAACGCGATGGATGCGGCACAGGCGCAGCGTCTCGCGGATCGTCGCCTCGTCGCCGGCATGCGCACCGCAGGCGATATTGGCCGATGTGATCCAGGGCATGATCGCGGCATCGTCGCCGCAGCCTTCGCCGAGATCGCAATTGAAGTCGATGCGTGGCATAGGTGGTTAGGACTTACTTCGCTGTGCGAAGGCATGATCGATCGCCCAGTCTAACCGCGCGATCTCGTTCCGGCGCCGCTGCATTGCGGTCTGAGCGTCCGCTTGTGTCACGGCTTCGAAGCGCAGCGCATCGCCTGCGCGCAGTTGCGCCAGACGCGGCATATCTGCAGCGATGACGTGGCCCAGGCGCGGATAGCCGCCGACGGTCTGGGCATCCGCGAGCAGCACGATCGGCCGGCCGTCGGGCGGCAATTGAATCGTGCCCGGCGCGACCGGCGCCGAGATTTGTTCGGGTAGATCCATCGTCAGCGGCTCGCCTGTGCAACGCAGGCCTTGGCGATCGCTGCGCGGGTCCACGCGCCATTCTCGATCGGCCAGAGCCGGCGCGGCGGCAAGCGAGGAGGGTACGTAGCGGATCGGCGCGCGCCTGGATGCGGCATCGTCCAGCGACACCCACCACGTCGGCGCTTGCAACTGCGCGGTATCGATGACGGCGTGCGCACCCAGCGCCAGCGTATCGCCTGCGCGCAGCGCACGGCCTTCGATGCCGCCGAAACCTCCGCGCAGGTCGGTACTGCGGCTGCCGAGCACCTGCGGTACATCGATACCGCCTGCGATCGCCAGCCATGCGCGCACGCCGTTGCGCACTGCGCCCAAGCGCAGGGTGCCTGCGGGCAGCGTCACTGCGCGCCCCAGGGGCACCGTCTGTTTGTACCCATCGCTGTCTTCGAAACGCGCATCGATCTCTGCGCCGCACAGCGCAATACAACTCGGCTGGATGCATTCCAACGTCGGCCCGGTCATCGCGATTTCCAGCACTGCGGCATCCGGCGCATTGCCGACAAGACGATTCGCGAGCGCGGCCTGCGCGGGATCGAGCGCGCCTGCGCGCCCGACACCGATGTGGCGCCAACCATGCCGGCCGAGATCCTGCACGCAGGTGTGCGCTCCAGGCTTGGCGACGATGATGAATTGCATCGTCATGCTTGTGCCGCCAGTTTCGCGAATACATCCTCGTCGATCGCGACGAAGCGCACGCGGTCGCCGGGCGCGAGCAGCGAAGGCGCCGCGCGCTGCGGATCGAACAGCGTCAGCGGCGTGCGCCCAATCAAGCGCCAGCCGCCGGGGCTTTCGCGCGGATAGATCCCGGTCTGCGCGCCGCCGATGCCGACGCTGCCTGCGGGCACCCGCGTGCGCGGCGTCGCGAGTCTCGGCAGCGCGAGCGTAGGGTCGAGCCCGCTCAAATACGGAAATCCCGGCGCGAAACCGATCATCGCCACGGTGTACAGCGGCGCGCTGTGACGCGCGATCAATTCGGTGGGCGCGAGTTCCAGTTCGGCAACTGCGTCGTCGAAGTCTTCGCCGAACCCAGCGCCGTAGCAGACGGGAATCTCGATCACTTGCGACGGTTGCGCGATCGTCGATTCGGCAGCGTCGCGGCATACTGCTTGCAGCCAGTCGCGCACGTCATCGGCATCGACGCGCATGCCGTTGAAGCGCATGCCGTCGAAGCGCGCGCTGTCGAAATAGACGCCAAGGCTCGCATACGCTGGTGTCAAATCAAGCAACCAGTCCGGCGACGCCGTGCGGATGCGCGCGGCGAGCGTGTGGACGCGCCCAATGCTCGCTGGATCGGACGCGTCGCCGACATGGATCAACCATGCGTCGTCGGCAAGCGGTTCGAATGTTGGTATCGGATTCAACAAAAGGCTTCAATGGGAGGGTAAGTAAACACCTGGCCAACGGAAGTTGTTTTTGTCCACCCAGCGGATCACTGCCCAATACCACCACACGGAAAGAAAAAAGTAGACAGCGCCGATCAGCGCCCAGAGCGTGATCACCGTGAGTAGCAGGCAAAGCACGCCTAGGCTGAAGTAGCACCATAGCCAGGCGAATGCCGCCTTACGCGAGGTCAGGCCCCACATGCCGAGCTTGATCAATAGCGGTGGGTTGGCGGGTAACGGTGGGGGCGTGGCCATGCGCCAGGTTCCTTGCAATAGGGTGGTGAATCAGTGGGAATTCAGCGCGGTGCGGAGCAATTCCACGCGTTCGATCAGATGTTCCGACGAATACGACTGCGCGGTCGCCATGCCCCAGACCGGTCGCGGCCAGGCGATGTCCTCGCGATAGCGCGCGATAACATGCACATGCAACTGCGGCACCATATTGCCCAGCGCCGCCACGTTTAACTTATGCGGCTTCACTGTCGCTTGCAGGGCGCGACTGGCGCGATCGATCTCCTGCATCAGCGTTGCTTGCTGCGCTGTATTCAAATCGACGATCTCGACCGCGTTCTCGATGCGCGGTATCAGAACCAACCAGGGATGGTTGGCGTCGTCCATCAGCCGCACCTCGCACAGCGGCCACTGCGCCAGCGGATGGGTGTCGTCGGCGAGCTGCGGATGCAGTTGCCACAGCGGCGGGGCGCCATAGGTGGGTCGGCTCACCGCAAGTGCTCCTCGAAGAAGGCGATCGTTCGCGACCAGGCCAAATCGGCGCATTCGGCATCGTAGTCGGCGCGTTCGTCGCAATTGAAGCCGTGTCCGGCGGGATAGACATGGATCGTCGCCTCGGGGTGATGCAGCCGGTGTTTCGCCACGTCTTCCGGCGGAATCAGGCGGTCGCGTTCGCCGAAATGAAACAACATCGGCGCCAGCGCGGGTTCGCCGAGAAACGGCACGCTGCGACCGCCGTAATACGTGACCGAGGGCAGATGCTGGCGAGTGTTGGCGAGCATCGCCAGCGTACCGCCCCAGCAGAACCCGACCGCACCGACGCGATGGCCGGACTCGCGCAGCCAGCGCGCGGCTGCGCTCACGATTTTCAGCGCCCGCTCGAAGCCGAGTTGGGCGGCGAAGTCGCGGCCATGGGAGACGCCGCTGTCGTCGTAACGCAGTTCGGTGTCCGGGCGCACCGGATCGAACAGCGCGGGCGCCATCGCCGTGAAACCGGCCCGAGCGAAACGGTCGGTCACGGCGCGGATGTGCGGATTCACCCCGAAAATTTCCTGAATCACCACCACGGCGCCGTGCGGCGGCGCGTCCGGGCGCGACAGCCAGGCCCGGACCGGGCCTTCGGGGGTCGTCAGCGGAATCCACTCGCCCATGGTTGCGTGCCTCGCTTGGCTTAAACCTGCATCCTAACCCCGCAGGCCCGCGACCGGGCAGATGTGAGCAGGGCGGTATACTGCGCGGCCTTGTCCTGAACGCTTTCGAGCCCCTTGCGGCTCGGCGATTGCCCATGTCTCAGCCCAATACCCGCGATCTCGCCTCCAACGGCCGCAAAGTCGGTTTCGTCAGCCTCGGTTGCCCGAAGGCATTGGTCGATTCCGAACGCATCCTCACTCAACTTAAGGTGGAAGGCTACGACATCGTCCAGACCTACGACGATGCCGATGTGGTGGTGGTGAACACCTGCGGTTTCATCGATTCGGCGGTGACAGAGTCGCTCGATGCGATCGGCGAGGCCATCGCCGAGAACGGCAAGGTCATCGTCACCGGTTGTTTGGGCAAGCGCCCGGAGCAGATTCGCGAAGCGCATCCGGGCGTGTTGGCGATCACCGGCCCGCAGGATTATCAAAGCGTGATGAATGCGGTCTACGCCGCGCTGCCGCCGACGCATAACCCGTTCACGGATCTGGTGCCGCGCCGCCTCGACGAGAATGACATCGGCATTAAACTCACGCCGAAGCACTACGCGTATTTGAAGATTTCAGAAGGCTGCAATCATCGCTGCAGCTTCTGCATCATCCCATCGATGCGTGGCGATCTGGTGTCGCGCCCGGTCGATGAGGTGCTGCGCGAAGCCGAAAGACTGGCGATGGGCGGAGTGAAGGAATTGCTGGTGATTTCGCAGGACACCAGCGCTTACGGTGTCGATGTGCGCTACGCCGAGCGCGCGTGGCGTGGTAATTCGTATCAAACGCGGATGAAAGCGCTGTGCGAAGGTCTGTCCGAACTCGGCATCTGGACGCGACTGCACTACGTCTATCCGTATCCGCATGTGGACGACATCATTCCGCTGATGGCCGAACGCAACGCCGAGGGCATGCCGAAGCTGCTGCCGTATCTCGATATTCCGTTCCAACACGCTAGCCCACGGGTGCTGAAGCTGATGAAGCGTCCGGGCGCGGTCGATAAAACCCTCGAACGTATTCAGCGCTGGCGCGAGACCTGCCCTGACATCACCATCCGCAGCACCTTCATCGTCGGCTTCCCGGGCGAAACCGAGGCCGAGTTCGAGGAATTGCTCGATTTCCTCGACGAAGCCCAGCTCGACCGCGTCGGTGCCTTTGCCTATTCGCCGGTGGACGGTGCCGCCGCGAATGCGCTGCCCGATCCGGTGGCGGAAGACGTGAAGCAAGAACGCCTTGCGCGCTTTATGGCGCGGCAAGCGGAGATTTCCGAAGCCAAGCTCGCCGACAAGGTCGGCAGCGTGCAGCGCTGCTTGGTGGATTCGGTCGATGGCGATCTCGGTATCGCGCGCTCAATGGCCGATGCGCCGGAGATCGACGGTTTGGTGCAGATTCAGAACAGTATCGAAGCGAGCCTGCGCCCGGGCCAATTCGTCGATGTCGAGATCATGGGCAGCGACGAACACGATCTGTACGGCGAGGCCATTATCGACGATTGATCTCAATGACGATTCACTGCAAGCACGGTTGATGTCAATGGCGATCGAGCTCGATTGTTTTTCTGCGATATCGCATCTCATCCCCGATGTCATCCCGAGCGCAGCGAGGGACTCGCTTTCGATGAATCTGCATCATTTACCAAGGCCAGCACGAGCGATGCAGCAGGTCTCTCGCTGCGCTCGGGATGACAGGCTTGTGGTTCGAGACGTTTTACTATGAGTAAACGCCGTTTCATCGCACCGCTGCGCGGCGATGTCGATCCATCCGTCTTCGCGCATCCGATCTTCGACCGCTATTCCGCGTACCGCGACTGGTTCGTCGCGCCGGACTGGCCGTCGATCGCCGCGCTAAACGCGGCGATGCCGGTCGCAGACAAGCGCTTCGTCGCGCAGGATCAAGCGCTGCTCGATGATGGCATGCACTACGAATCGCGCATCGGCGAACGCGGCGTGATCGCCACCCGTGCGGAGAATTGGCACGATCTTTTCAATGCTGCGGTGTGGTGCCGTTATCCGGCGCTCAAGCGCGCATTCAACGCCCAGCATCGCGCGCATATCGCGGTGATGGGCGCGTCCGAGCGCAATCGTCCGCAGTACGCGCTGACGCAATTCGATGAAGCAGGCGCTGTTGTTCGCGTGCGCGATCCGGCGCTGCTGGCGCTGTGGGATCGCCACGATTGGGTCGGGTTGTTTCACACGCATGCCGATGCGTGGCGCGACGGCGACATCCAGGTTGCCGGTGTGGTCGGCCATGCGCTGTTGGAGCACGCCCTGGTGCCTGCGCTGTATCCGGTGGGCAAATGCCTTGTCGTGCTGGGCGCTGCCGATCACGACGTCTGCGTGGACGCAGTCGCTGAGGCGATCGCTGCGGGTCGCGTCTTGAACGACCCGCTGGAACTGCGCCCGCTGCCTTTCCCGGGAATTCCCGGTTGGTATCGCGATCAAGATGCCGATTTCTACGCCATGGCGGGCTGTTTTCAACCATTACGCGAGGGGCGGACGTATCCGCAGCCGATTCATCGCAAGGCCGAATCATAGATACTCGCGCACCGTTTCTGCCCAATGCGGCCTCTGCTTGTTGCCTGACAGGACGGGGAGTACCTTCGTCCGAGGTTCAATGTGCTGGGGAGAGTGGCATGTCGTCGATTCCGTTACCCGAAACCGCGCCACCGCGTGCCGAATGGCGCACGGTGCTGCGTCACCGCTGGCCGCTGCGCTGGATGCATTGGATCAACGTGGTCTGCATGTTGGCGCTCGTCGGCAGCGGCCTGCAGATCTACAACGCGCATCCATCGCTGTACTGGGGCCACACCTCGGTTGAAGACGCCAAAGTCTTCGCGACCCTGGGCGAACGCGACAAGAACGGTGAGCTGCGCGGCGTCACCCGCATCGGCGACCAGCGGTTCGACACCACCGGCGTGCTCGGCGTCTCCACCGACCCGGACGGCGAAGTGCTCGCGCGCGGCTTTCCCTCGTGGACCACTATTCCCAGCACCCGCTCGCTGTCGGTGAGCCGGCGCTGGCATCTGTTCTTCACCTGGGCGTGGGTCATCAACGGCGTGTGCTATCTGCTGTGGTCGCTGGCCAGCCGCCATCTCAGCCGCGACCTCGCGATGCAGCGTCGGGATTGGCGCGGGATCCCGAAATCCATCATCGATCATCTGCGCTTCCGTCATCCGTCCGGCGATGAGGCGCTGCGCTACAACCCGCTGCAGAAACTCGCGTACTTGTTCGTGATATTCGTGTTGGCGCCGCTGGCTGTGCTGTCCGGGCTATCGATGTCGCCGCAGATGGCGAGTGTGATGTCGTGGTTCATGGACGCGGTCGGCGGGCGGCAATCGGCGCGCACCCTGCATTTCGTGGCGATGTCGCTGTTCGTGCTGTTTGCGCTGATCCACGTGGTGATGGTGGTGTATGCCGGCCCGATCAACGAGATGCGTTCGATGATTACCGGGCGTTTCCGCGTGCATTATCCGATCGATGCGTCTGCATCGAACGAAAAGCAAGAGGCGGTCGCCAGCGGAAACTCTGCGGACGTACAGAACGGGAGCGAGCAGAACGGCAGTGAGCAGAGCGCGAGCGAGCAGAGCACTGCCGACACCAGCGCAACGGACTCCAACGCAGCCCAGTCCAGCGCGACGAAAGGCAACGCGACCGAGGAGACCCGGCCATGAACGATCGTTTCCATCCCGCACGTCGTCGCCTGCTGCGCGCTGCGATCGCCGGCGCTGGCGTCGGCTTACTCAGCGGTTGCGAGAAAATCGCGCGCAATAAAGATGTCGTCGATGTGCTGAAAATTGGCGAACCGATGAATCAAACCGTGCAGCGTTTTCTTACCGGCAACCGGCTGGCGCAGGAATTCCCGGCATCGCTGATTTCGCCGGTGTTTCGCCCCAACGGCACGATCCGACCGCGCACGCCGGAGTATGTGGCGGTTCAAGCCAACAACTTCGCCGACTATCGCCTTCGCATTCGCGGTTTGGTGCACGCGCCGCTGGAATTTTCGATGGAAGCGCTGCGCGCGATGCCATCGCGCACGCAGATTACCCGACACGACTGCGTCGAGGGCTGGAGCGTGATCGGCAGTTGGCGCGGCGTGCAGTTGTCGCGGCTGCTCGACCTGGCTAAGTTGAAACCCGGCGCCCGCTATGTGGTGTTCCACTGTTATGACGACCACCGCGGCGATGGCTCCCGCTATTACGAGAGCATCGATCTTCATGACGCCTATCATGCGCAAACCATCGCCGCTTACGATATGAACGGTTCGCCGGTGCCGGTGTCCAACGGCGCACCGCTGCGAATGCGGATCGAACGCAAACTCGGCTACAAGCATCCGAAATACGTGCATACCATTGAGATCGTCGATTCGTTTGCCGCTATCTACGGCGGCAAAGGCGGACTTTGGGAGGATGATGGTTACGATTGGTATGGCGGCATATAGTCCGCTGCTGCATTCGTAGGAGGGCCTTCAGACCCGATGTTAGATCCTGAAGGCCATAGCGCAGCGCATCGATCACTCCCACGCTTCGTTAGCACCCGAATACACCAACTCCACATCGTCGCCGTAAGGCACGCGCATCTCGTGCGACGTGCAGGAGAACTGCGGCTCTTCCACCGCATTCCCAGCAGCAGCGACGGTGTAACTCTCGCTTGTAGGGCGCATATGCCGAAGACGTTATGTGCCATCGCGGCATCGCAACCGCCTAATCCGATAAAATGGCGCATGACGCTTCGCTTATGAACGTTACAAAATCTTGCCCACTGTCCTGGGGTTTAGCGTTTTTTCGTATCATGCAAGCGACATCAATCGTTAGGACCGCCTGCCATGCGCATCGTCTATCGTTCTTCCATCGCTGCGGCGAACATCGTTTTTGCGTGTGCGGTGGCCGCTAGCGTTAGCGTGTCCGCACCTACACGAGCCGACGAACGCCCGCGGCCGGCGATGATGACCGCCGAGGACTTAGCCGCTTACCTGCCGGACGGCGGGCATATCGAAACACGTCTTGATGCCGATCTGACCGGCGATGGCATGCGCGACCTCGCCTTCATCGCTGCCAACGATGACGTTCGCGTCCTGAAAGTGATGGTCTCCTATGTCGACGAGTTCGATATGGGCTATGACCCGGTTGGCGAGATGCGAATGGGCGATTCGCCGTTGGGTGCGGCGATGCTCAGCGTGAAAAATGGCGTGCTTCTGGTTGAAGATCTCGACGGGGGCACCACCGCAATCCAGTCGCTGTATCGCTTTCGTTTCGACCCGAAACAACGGCGCATGCGTCTGATCGGCGACGATGTGAATCTCTATAGCCGCACCAATGCGCACGGATCGACCGCGATCAGCACGAATCGTTTGACCGGCACACGCACGACGACCGAATCGATTCTGCAAGGTGAGGGCTACATCGATAAACCTGCCAAATCGAGCAAAGTTTCGACTAAGCCGGTCTATATGGAAGACGCCCCAATGCCCGCGAAGACGATTGGCTGGGACGGCTGAGTTGCAACAAAGTGGATGTGGGTAAGTAAGTCGCATGCCTCATAAGCTCGTAATTCAGAGGACACTTGCGGGGCTTAATCGCACGAAAACAAGCGTTTTTATGCGCAGGCTTGTTCCCGAAGTTACTGACTTATGAGTAGTTCCCCGTACACCTTTGCTCCTCTGCTCCTCTGCTCTTTTACCCGTTAATCAGCAGGTCGTGGCAGCGTTGCAATATCGCGTACCAGCCCGATCCCGATGCTAGCCGAGCGCGTGCTGGCCACATGCGCGGTGGTGGCGCTATCGGTGCCCAGTGGGCCCAAGCTGAGTTGTCCTTTGCACTTCTCTGAGACTTGGGTCGCAGTGCCGCGTCCGCCAAACGCCTCGCGCACCTTCCCGAGTCCGCGTCGCAGTGCATTCGGGCGATAGACCGTGCGCACACTGTTGCAGTCGCGACTCCACACTCGCATGACCGGGCCTTCGCTGACCACGCCCTGACGATTCGCCGTTTGCCATTCGCCGACGCTGGGCAAGCGATATTGTTGGCCGCTCTGTTCGTTGAACCAACTGGCAAACGCCTTGGCCTCGGCGTAGGTCACGCATTGGGCAACCTCAACTTGAGCCGTTACAACCGCTGCAACATCCGCCCGGCAATTGGCCGGCGTCTGCCCCGTCGCGCTGGCATAGCGCGCGTACAGCGCCGCACTGACCGGCATCACGCTGATCGCTGTCCCTGCGCTGGTATACGTCGGCGCTTTAAGCACGCTGAGCTTCGGCCCGTCGTTATCGACAAAACCCTCACTGCGTCGCGGTATTTGCATGAGTAAGGCGCGTCGCCCGGCTAATCCAGCGCTCGGTTGGTCGATTAGATCGAATACCGCCAATGCGGGCTCGGCAGGAGTTCTGTCGTAGGCCGCGATGGCCGAATCCAGTTCCGATCGAAGCGCGCGGTCAAGGCTCTTCGCAACCGCAACCAGCGTCGTTGGTGCGCTACCCAAGCGCACGCTTGCATCTCGCCAAGGTGTGTAGCGACGCTCGACCTCGTCCCAACGGCGCGCATCGATCGCCACCTGCAGTGGCGCGCGAAGTTTTTCTTCCAACTGCACGCGAAGCCGGTCGAAGTCGGCCTGTTTTGGGGCTGCGATCAGACCGTCCAGCGCGTTCGGCCGCGCTGGCGGCAGCAACTGCTCGGTGGCGATCAGTTGGCCGATATCGGACGCGCTGAGCGTCGTTTTCGGCCACCACGCCCACAGCGCGAGCCCGAGTATCAATCCGCCGAGCACCGCAACAATGCCTAGCGTGCGCGGACGAACCGCAATTCGCGATGGCGCATCGGGTATGCGCGCGAGCGCTGCCGCCATCTCCATCGCAGTCTGAAAACGCTGCGAAGGTTCGCGCGCTAGCGCTTTATCGATAAAGCTTTGCCAGTGCGCACGTTCGCGCGGCAAACGCGGCACTTTTTGCTCCAACTGCGCGATCGTCACCTCGAACGCATCGGCGCCGCGAAAGGGCTGGCTGCCGGTCAGCAGTTCGTAAGCGAGCACGCCCACGCTGTACAAATCCGAGCGTGCATCGACCGGCATCCCGCGCGCTTGCTCGGGACTCATATAGCCGGTCGAACCCACCGTGAGCCCCACTTGGGTCAAGCGTTCGCTGTCCAAGGTGCGAATCGCCACGCCAAAATCCGCAAGCTGCGGCGTGCCGTGCTCGTCGAATAACACATTCGCCGGTTTGATATCGCGATGGACGATGCCTTTGCTATGCGCATAGCCCAAGGCATCAAGTAAAGACGTCAGCAGCGCGCGAATATCCGCCAATGGAGACGGCGACGCCCATGCGCTCAGATCGCCGCCGGGTAAAAACGGCATCGCGTAATACAGTGCACCGTCGCTGCAGTGGCCGACATCGTAAATGCCCACGATGTTCGGATGCCGCAGCTCAGCGATCAGCCGCGTTTCTTGCTCGAAGCGCGCAACCGCATCCGCACCGCCCGCGCTGGCGATCCGCAAAATCTTCAGCGCCACCGGCCGCCGCAGCGTCACTTGCTCGGCCACAAACACTTCCGCCATGCCGCCGCGCGCAAGATGGCGGCTGATGGTGTAACCGGGGACGTGGGGAGGGGGGGGCGGTGCGGTGGTCATGGCTAAATTGTACCCACACAGCCGCGTGAACACCGTAGCCCGGGAAGAGCGCAGCGGCAGTGAACACTGTAGCCCGGGTCGCGCGTAGCGCAACTCTGGGATTTTCATAGCCTGATCAACGATGCTTTAAGATCGGATTGAGCGCTATACATTATGTTCGAGCGGCCTAAAAAAGCCCCGGGTGTCGCTGAGCGACACCCGAGCTACGGCACTGGATTGGATTGGTAGCGAGGACGATGCGCATCACGATTTGATGGCGCCAATGGAGAACAGCATCGGGATGTCGGTCTGTCCGGACTCGCGGTAGAAGCGGCCCGGCTCGCGTTCGACCAGCCCTGGGAAACAGTCGAAGGGCGCGAACGGGAACTCGTTGAGGTACTCGATCCGCAGGCCGGCGCGGATCAGCGCATTGATCACGTCGCTGACCGGATGCACCCAGACGTAGAGTGGCACCACTTCGGTCGAGTTCTCGGTGTAACTTTGTTCCTCGATGCGCTTGGGCTCGAAGTGGTGGAAGTACGGTTCGCCCTGCAGCGCGTAGCTGTACGGATGGAATTCGACCATGCGAAAGCGACCGCCCGGACGCAGGCAGTCGGCGACGACTTTCGCCCAGCGCGTGATGTCCGGCAGCCATTCGATAACGCCATAAGAGGTGAAGACCATGTCGAAATCGCCGCCGATCGTGCTCGGCGCTGAATACACGTCGCAGGCTGCGAACTGCGCGTTGAGGCCTGCGCGCGCTGCCAGGTCGCTCGCCTGCGTGATCGAGGCCGGCGAGATATCCACGCCGGTCACGCTCGCGCCCATTCGCGCGAGCGAGAGCGTGTCCAGGCCGAAATGGCACTGCAGGTGCAGGATACTCAAGCCCCCGACGTCGCCAAGCTCGTTGAGCTCGATCTCGTTCAGGCTGCTTTGCCCGGAGAGGAATCCCTCGACATCGTAGAAACGGGAGTCGACATGTTCGCGAGTGCGCACATCCCATGCGCTGCGGTTGGCTTCGAATGCGAACTCATACATCGTGGAGACCTCGATCAGATTGTTGGAGTCGATGCCGGCGCAGCAGCCCGGGCCTCCGAAGGCGTCATGCGCCATAGTGGCATCGCAACCACCGAATCCACGGACATGGTGCATGACGTTTCGCGGATGCACCCTACAAAATCTTATCCGCCTTGCGGTTTTATGGATTGATTTATAGCTGTCCTTTGAGGAAATCAAGGACCATCGTTAATCGTTCTACTGTCGCAGTAGGTAACGAATCTGGATCCTGCGAAGCGCATGCTTCTGAAAGATACCAGCCAATCTGCTTCTTAGAAGGTTTTTGTCTCGTAGTCGATAATGCTTGGATTTTCTCTATTGTTTCAATGCCTAACAGCGCCTCAAGCGCTTTGCCAGAGAACTTTTCATTTACATTCTCAAGCGTTATAACTGAAGAATCTGTCAAATACCATTCTTCCTTGTATTTCTTTGCTGCCTTTCGACCTTCTGCGTCATCGTCCAATAGTATTATGAACCTCTGTCCTTGCCCCAACATCTGGCTAATGATCGGAGCTGAAGCGCCAGAACCAACTCCGGGGATTAGGCTGAAGCTATAGTCTTTCCGAGACAAGCGTTTTGCGAGGGTTAGTGCATAAAAATCTGAAATTCCTTCAACAATAATGTATGGGGCAGACCCAATTATTTCAGGGGGGACATATTCGAGTTTCTCAATTACAGGCTGAAAATAACTGGATCGAGTTGGAAACTCTGAAACAAAATGTCTATAGGGGGTTGCAGTTATTTTTGTCGGTTTTGTATCCAAATCAAAATTATCAGTTTTATCGTAGTCAAGAGCTGAATTTTCGACAATATAGGCAGCGCTTAGCCATTTAGGATTAATCATGTGATGGCTATGCGTTGAATAAATTATCTTGTTGCCGTTAGAAGCGATGCGTGAAAAGCTTGTAAGCAGTTCTGCCTGTGCCTTGGCATGCAGATTTGCAGCAGGCTCGTCGAAGATAAATATTGTTTTTCTCTGTTTTCCTTGCTTAAATCCAGTAAAAAGCAAGAAAGAAAAAAACCAACGAAAGCCAAGAGATCGTTCATTAATTGCATAACGAGATTCGCCATCAGATACGTAAAATGATGCATAAGGAAGATCGCCTTTTTCAACATCAATGTTCCAATCGACGCTAATACTTTTCGCTGAGATGGCTCTTTGGAATACTCTTTGCCAGCTACCTAAGACTTCTCTGGTTACTTTATTTGATATTTTTTGAAAAACTGAGTCGATCGGTGTCTTGCTCGCGCTACCGAATAGAAGTGATAGCCATGTAGGTACATTTTTCTGAGATTTAAAATCTTGTATACGTTTGCAAACGTGCTTTTCAAGCGATAAGTCTTCACCAAGACTGTCAAGGACATCCTGGAATACATAACGGTAGTGTCGGTTGATTGCTGTTTCGTTTTCATGCTCTCGTAGATAAATGCGAGCGGGCATATCGACCAAGAATGTAGGAAAGTAAGATATTTGCTCTAACCGTTCGGAAATGAAATTCACGCATTCAAGCCAAAGATCTGTTTTTTCTGAATCTTTCTCTGGGCGATTGTATTCCTGATATGTTGTTCCTCTCGCTGATTTTGTATTTATAGCAATGTCCCAAAAATTTTGTGACTCTTTAAGAGCGCTGTCTTCAAACTTAAAAGAACGTGTTACAGAGAATGATTTTTTGAGTGAGTCCGTATCGATTTTTAGTTTGTGTCGTTTGGCTATTTCTTGAATTCCATCAATGTCATTTGAATCTAATTCAATATCGCCTGTGATTGTAATTTTTCCAGTAAATGCTGCTTTTCTATGAAGAGGGACAAGGCTCAAAGCTGAGGCCTGAGCATAAGAGCCATCAAACAGACTCGCCACCGATTTGTCGCCAGTAACAAAGTGGGATATCGCTTCTAGTAGCGTCGTTTTTCCACTCTCATTTAAGCCGATTAGCGTGAGCACGGGGCTTGAAGATCTGCCTTCTAGTTCTATTTCGGCCGATTCGACTCCTTTGAAGTTCTTGATTTGAAATTTTCGAATTCTTGGCATCTGTGTTGTCTCCCCGTATGACTATATATGCAAAAATTCAGCATGTGGCAGGCTTTTATAATGTTTATAGCAGGTTTAACGCAAAAGCGAAATTTTCTTGGTTGGACGTCCACAATCGCCTGCCCATAGTCGGTTGGATTCGCCATACTTATTTGCGCGGCCCATCACCTATACCCCACCCCCACAATAAAAAATCTCTGCAGCCCCCCCGGCAACATCGCCTCAAACTCATCATCAATCCGTTTCTTCAGCATCGCTCTTGCCAGCGGTGAGTCGATGCTGATCCAGCCGAGTTTGGCGTCGGTTTCGTCGGGGCCGACGATGCGGTAGCGGCTGGTGTCGCCGGTGACGGCGTGTTCGACCTCGATGGTCGCGCCGAAGAACACGGCGTCGCGGTCGGTGGGGGCAGTATCGACGACGCGCAGGGCTTCCAATCGTTTCGAGAGGTAGCGCACGCGGCGGTCGATTTCCCCGAGTTGTTTTTTGCGGTAGGTGTATTCGGCGTTTTCCGAGCGGTCGCCTTCGGCGGCGGCGGCGGCGAGTGCTTTCACTACGTCCGGGCGACGCACGCGCCACAGGTCATCGAGTTCGGCTTTCAGCCTCGCATGGCCTTCACGCGTGATCAACGCGGTGCTTTTTTCTGCGGGTGGGCGCCAGCGGGACATGGGGTGTTGAGTGGTGGCCGGTGAGTGGTGCGGTGAGTGGTGCGGTGAGTGGGAAGTCTTTGCGAAGCTGAGCTGTATCGATCGATTCAGTGAAGCGACGTTTGAACGCGATATCCGTTTGGTAGGAGGGCATTTAGGCCCGACGCCGTTGCTAAATGTCGCGATCGTTGTCGGGGCTGAAGCCCCTCCTACGTGAGCGGTGCTGGGGGTTTTTGAGTGGTTGTAGCGAGCGGAGCTGCGCTCCGCTGGTGTCTATAGAAAAGCGAGTGGAGCAGAGCTCCGCTGGTGTCTATATAAAAGCGAGCGGAGCAGAGCTCCGCTCTACCAAGCCAGCGCACGCGGTGCGTAGACCGGCGATCGGGCGCCAGCGATCAGCGCTTCCGGCCAAAAATCCCGCCGAGCAGGCCACGCAGGATTTGTTTGCCGAGTTGATTGCCGACGGTGCGCGCGGTTTGTTTCGCCATCGTCTCGACCATGCCTTGGCGGCGCTTGGTGCCGAACATCGCGTCTTTCACCGATTGCCCGAAACCGCCTTCTTCGGCGTCATCTTGTTCGCGGGTGCGTGCGGGCGGGGCCTTGGCTTGTTCGGGCGCGGCTTCGACTTTTTTCACCAGCATTTCGGCGGCGGATTCGCGGTCGATGCGGGTGTCGTAGCGGGTGCCGACCGGGCTGCCGGCGCGCACCTGGGCGCGTTCGGCATCGGTGATCGCGCCCATACGGCAGCGCGGCGGTGCGATCAAGGTGCGCTCGACCGGCATCGGTATGCCCTTGTCTTGCAGGGTCGAGACCAGCGCCTCGCCGGTGCCGAGTTCGGCGATCACCTTAGCCACATCCAACGCAGGATTGGCGACGAAAGTCTGCGCCGCGGTCTTCACCGCTTTCTGATCGCGCGGCGTGAATGCGCGCAGCGCGTGTTGGAAGCGGTTGCCGAGCTGGCCGAGGATCTCGTCGGGCACGTCATCGGGAAACTGCGAGCAGAAATACACGCCCACGCCCTTGGAGCGAATGATGCGCACCACTTGTTCGATGCGCTGCTTCAGCGCGGGCGGGGCGTCGTCGAACAGCAGATGCGCTTCGTCGAACACGAACACGAGTTTGGGTTTGTCCAGATCGCCCACTTCCGGCAGCGTCTCGAATAATTCCGAGAGCAGCCACAGCAGGAAGCTGGAATACAGTTTCGGCTTCAGAATGAGCTGGTCGGCCGACAAGATATTGATCACGCCGCGACCGTCCTGCATCGTGCGCATGAGGTCGTTCAGTTCCAGCGCCGGTTCGCCGAAGAACATCTCGGCGCCTTCTTGTTCCAGCCGCAGCAGGGCGCGTTGGATCGCACCGATCGACTGGGTGCTGACCAAGCCGTAGCTGGTCGAGATGTCCTTGCGCTCATCGGCGACCAAGCCGAGCAGGGCGCGCAGGTCTTCCAGATCCAGCAGCAGCAGGCCGCGGTCGTCGGCCAGTTTGAACACGATGTCGAGCACGCCGGCCTGGGTGTCGTTCAGTTCGAGGATGCGGCCAAGCAGGGTCGGGCCCATTTCGCTCACCGTGGTGCGCACCGGATGGCCGTGCTTGCCGTACAAATCCCAGAACACCACCGCGGCGGCTTCGTTGCGGTAATCGGGGTTGCCCATCAGCGCCAGTCGCTGCTGGATGCGTTCGTTCATGGCGCCCGCAGCGGCGAGGCCGGCCACGTCACCCTTCACGTCGGCCAAAAAGACCGGAACACCAATCCGCGAGAAGCCCTCAGCCAATGTCATCAAGGTCACGGTCTTGCCGGTGCCGGTGGCGCCAGCGATCAGGCCGTGGCGGTTGCCCAGTTTCGGCAGCAGATAGACGTTGCCGCTCTCGGGTGTGGTGATGGCCTTGCCGACCAGAATGGGGTCCATGAACGATCCTCGGATGTGGTCCGACGATTTTATGCGGGAATGGGGGCGGTCGTGCTGCCCATATGCCGCCTATTCGCCGCGCTGCGCGGCCGAGTGCAATGCCGTGGACCATGTCGATAGGCGGTTGCCCCAGCCGCCGCACGCGGCTACCCTGCAAACCCACGTCATTCTGTCTGCAGTAAATGCCTCTGTTCGCTTCGATCACCATCCGTTCTCAGACGTTCGGGCGCATTGCCCGCTCCTTATTCCTCCCCGCGTTCGCGTGCATCGTGCTGTCGTCGCTGTCGGTTCCCGACGCTCACGCGCAGTCCCGCCGCGAGCGCGATATCGATGCCATCAAGCTGAAGATGGTCGGCGCCGAGGCCCGCTATCGCGATGCCTTGGTGAAGGTGCAGACCAACGATCCGAACGGCCTGCTGGAGAGCAATTCGGCGCTGGAGGACATGGAAGACGCCATCGCCGCCTGCATGAAGCTCAAGGGCTGCCCGGTTTCGACTTTGCTCGCCACCTACAAGCGGCTGCTGAAGACCGAAATCGACGCGCAGGTGCGAGGCGACGATGATGGTGAAGAAGGCAGCGAAGACCAACCGGGCGACCTGCCGACCGGCAACGTGCCGCAATCGGCCGAAGCTTCGGCCCTGTTGGCTGCGGACGACGCGCGCTTCATGCGCATGGTGCAGATGAACCCAGCGGTGCAGGCCGGCATTCGCCGCTGGCTCACGGATATGCGCGTGTCGCTGATTCAGAGCAACGAAAACTATCAATATCTGCGCCACCTGATGGCGCCGGCCTTCCAGCGCAACGGCCTGCCGGAAGCGCTGCTGTTCGGCATCATGGCCAAGGAATCCACTGGCCGCGTCCACATCGGTTCGCGCGCCGGCGCGGTGGGTCTGATGCAATTCATGCCCGCCACAGGTCGCCGCTTCGGCCTGGGCCCGGACGGCACCGGCTTCGACACCCGCTACGACGCGCGGATGTCGGCGGAAGCCGCAGCGGCCTATCTCAACGAGCGCTACGCTGAGGTCGGCAACAACATCGAACTGTGGCTGGCTGCGTACAACGGCGGCGAAGGTCGTGCATTGCGGGTGTATCGCAGTTCGGGCGGCCGCAGCTTCTGGGAAGAATCGGTGTACGAGCAGTTCCCGGCCGAAACCAAAGACTACGTGCCGATGGTGATCGCTGCGGCGTGGTTGTATCTGCACCCGAAGGAATACGGCCTGACCTTTCCGAAAGTGGATACCAAGCCGGCGACTATCAAACTCGTTCGGCCGACCACGATCTACGAACTGACGATCTGCCTCGGCAACGGCGGCACCCGCGATGGCTTCATGCGCGTGCTGCGCAACCTCAACCCGCGCTACGAAGCCGATGGTTGGATTCCATCGGGCATGTACATTAACGCGACGACGAAGATCGCCGGGCTCTACAGCCGCTATTGCGTGCAGGGCGAGCGCGCGGAGCTGGCGAAGCAATTGGTGGCGAGCGACCCGAGCAGCGCGATCGTGCGCATCGGCGCGATCGAAACCACCACGGCGACTGCTGTTGGCGAAGATGGCACCGCCGTGCCAGCGGGCGCTGCGGGCGAGGTCAGATCCGACGCTGCGCCGCAGGAAAAACCGAAGCCGCAAGACAAAAAGCCGAAAGAGAAGACACCGAAGCCGAAACCCGTTCGGCAGATCAAAGTCGGCCGCGGCGATACGCTGGCGTCGATCGCGCGCAAATACGATTGCAACGTGGGCGAATTGGCGAAAGCCAACGGCGTGAAAGGCCCGCGCTATGCGGTGAAACTGGGGCAGCGAATCAAATTGCAGGGCTGCGGGGACTGAATACCGCCCAACGCTGAGCCGCTGGCGAGCGAGGCGACGGATCGGCTGCCGGTATCGCCAATGCTGCAGCGCATCTCAGCGAAGCTCGCCGGTCTGGCTTATCTGGCCGGTTTCGTCGTGGCGATGCTGTGTAGCACTGTGGCTGCAGAGACGCTGCGAATCAACGCGACGGCAATTCAACTTCCGACAGCTTCCACCACAGCAGCATGTCGCGGGTGAGGATCAACTTCACTTGCCGGCCGCTGTGTGGCTCCTGTACGTTCACCGCAAAACGGCCGATGCTTTCATAGCCCATCGTTGCGCGGATATCGGATCCTGAGATGTCGAATTCCGATGCTGTACCTGTGTTGCTTGCGTTGCTGTCGGCACCGCCGCCATCGTACCCGCCCGCATCGCCCGACGGCAGCAGCGCATATTCGTTCGCCAGATCGCGTCCGGCAAACATCGCCGATAGCGTTTCCGGCCGCACCATCGCATCGACCGCTTGGTCCAGCGCGTTACTGCCGAACACGCCTGCGATTTGCGCGCCCAAGCGCCCGAGATCACTGCCGCCGGCCAAACCTGCGATCTGCGTGCCCAGTTCTTTCGATAGCTGCTGCTTCACGCTCTCGCGCAGCGCCGGGAAATCGACGTGTCGCGATAGCGCTTGTGCGTCCCCGGCTTCCGCAGCGAGCCGCATCGCGCGCACGGTTAGGTGCGGTGCGAAGTAAACCCAAACGCTGAATGCGAAGGCGAGAAGAACGGCGAGCGGGGCCACGAAGCGGCGCATGCGTATGTCCTGCAGGTGAGGCGATGCAGAAGTCTAGCAGTTGCCTCCAACGCCGATCGCAGCCCTTTCGATCATGGCGAGATCGGTCAGGATCCAAACTGCCGTCGTAGAGTCGCTTCGTCTACGTCATGGTTTTGCACGAAGACATCGCCGGCGGCGCCTTTGCTGACGTTCTGATATGCCTGAAACCCCAGCGAATCCTCGTCGTCGTCCCACTCGATGATATCGCCGACCTCCGCAGGCCAGTCGGGGTCGACTTCCACTACGGTATAGCCGCGTCCTTCGGTTGCTATTGCAGCAGCGGATTGTTCGGGGTCGATCATTGCGATCGTGCCTTGTCTGCGCATGACTATCTCCTGTGTCGTTTGCGGTGCTGTGAACGCGATCCATATTTAGCTGCACACGCTGCAGCCTGATCGGACCGTAAGCGAGAACGTATGCTGCTATCAATCGTTTGCATACTGTCAAAAATGACAGGGTGGTTCGCGCTGCGAAGAATACGAATCGCGCGCACTGCGTCTGCACAGTGCGGACTGTGATTGCAATCACAGACCGATGCGCGCCCCGTTCGCATCACCGAGCGATAAACGGCGGGTGCGCATTCGCGCAAGTGTGGGATGATCAGCGCGTGTTCCCGCATCCAATGATCAAGGGGTAGGCATGATCCGCAGTGCGATACAAGCCGGGCTCACCGCCTTGCTGTCTGCTGGCCTCGCAGCCGCTCAGCCGGCCGATCTGCGGACTTCGCCTGCGACGGCACGCCCGATGCAGAAGCCGGACCTACAGAAGCCGGACCTGCAGAAGCCGGACTTACAGATGCCCGGGTCGCAAAAAACAGAAGATCCTGAGGTACTGCAGGTCGTGACCAGCGGCAGCCAGCGCGCTGCAAAGACTAGCGCCACGCGCATTTGCCAGCCCGGCGCTGCTTGGATCCGCTTGGATTTCGACGGCCTACGCCTGGACGGCCGAGACACGCTGTCGGTGCGCAGCGATGGCGGCGATCGCTATGAATTCAGCGGCGCGCAGTGGAACGATCGCCCCGCCGTGCTGCGTGCGCTTCGCGGCGCCTGCGTCGATCTGGAACCGCATTTCGCCGATGCCGATAGTGTTTACCGTATCGCCGGCTATTCCTACGCCTCATTCCAACTCACGCAAAGCGCTGTGGTGGTCGCCGGCGCGGGCGATCTTTGCCCAACCACCGGCGATGCGTGCATGCGCACGTCGGATACGCTGCTATCGATCGCACCGAACGTCGCGTTCCTGCTTGGCGACAACGCATACGATCGCGGCACGCTCGCTGAATACAACGCTCAGTACGACCCTGCCTGGGGCCGCTTCAAGTCGATGACCAAACCGGTTCCCGGCAATCACGAATACGGCACCGCGAATGCCGCAGGGTATTTCGATTATTTCAACGGCGTCGGCGCGCAGAACGGCATCGCTGGCGAGCGTGGCAAGGGCTATTACAGTTGGAATATCGGCGAATGGCATTTCGTCGCCTTGAATTCGAATTTCACGCCGGGCGGAAGTGCCGATGTCGCGCAGGTGAATTGGCTGCGCACCGATCTCGCCACCAACACCCAGCCCTGCACCGCCGCATATTTCCATCATCCGATGATCAATGTCGGCAATCATGCCGGCGTTGCGGCCATGAAAACGTACTGGGACGAGCTCTACGCCGCGCGCGCCGATCTGATCCTGGTCGGCCACGATCACAATTACCAGCGCTACGGGAAAATGACGCCGTCGCAGTCGCCGGCGTTGGACGGCATCCGCCAGATCGTCGTCGGCACCGGCGGCCGCGCGTTCTATCCGATCTCGCGTAACCATCCCTCGCTGGAAGTCGCCAATGCCGATAGCTTCGGCGTGCTCAAACTCACGCTCACCGCGAACAGCTATACCGGCGAGTTCGTGCCTGCGGCCGGCAGCGCGTTCACCGACAAGTTCAGCGCGCGCTGCAACAAAGCGACGATCAACGAGGTCATCAAGATCGCGAATTGTCGGTTGCCGCCTAAGCGCGTCGTGGCTGGTGGCGCGAAGGCTGCGCAGAACGCTGGAAGCGGCGGTCGCAGACAGGTGCGCCCGTCGTCAAATGCGCACGCTCCGAAATAGACATCGAGCAGTCGCGATGAATTCGATGACACCCGAGGGTACTTTGATACGTTTTCTGATGTGCCGCTGCCGTAGGCGATCGTCAGTACATGCGAGGCGCATTCGCCCGTCGAAAAGTCATAATCATCAGCCAGCAGCCAAGAAATAAGAACAATAATGAAAATCCGAGATTCAAATAGATCCCGCTGCTCGTGCCAGGAATCAGCAGCGCCTGGGTTGGATCCTTTTGAGAGTAGCGGACGCGAACTGTTGCCCCAGATGGATACTTTGCGATGGTCGATTCTGCGTCGTTGAACGTCATCGCATCGCTGCCCGGGCGAAGGTTGTTGCCCCGATACGCCATATCACCGACGCGATAGCGATAGTCGACGGTCACAACGTACTGCGTGGTTTTACCTGAAGACCGATGAGTGCTTTTCGATGAGATCACGATCCCTTCGGTATAAGCCCAGTGCTCGCTGTCGCGCGCAATACGCCAATCTGTCAATGCTCTTGGCAGAATGAATACGCCTATAGCGATCATGAACGCACTGATAAAAAAATTGCGAAGCATCGGTGATCTCGAATTGGCTATCGAACGGCGCCATCAAAGACCAGGAGCACGCCGTCCAATGATCGTTCAGGCTCTTGCGGCTCTAGATAACGCGCTGGCCCACGTCTACTGGATCAGTGACTGACGTGCGCAATGATTTCTCTCATTATCTTGCGCTTCAAGCCGGCTGCGTTACTCGATATACGATTGTCGAGAGTACTTTCTCAATGATCCCAGGAGACCGCCGGGTCAATTAGACAAGCCTGAGCGCGAGCGACTGCCCCAGCCGCACCGGACATTCCGCTGTCAGCGCTATATCCAACGTCGCCACACCCTTAGGCAACAGCACAATCACGGTCGAGCCGTAGTTGAATCTAGCCATTTCGGCGAAGCGGTCGAGGGTGATGCCTTTACCGCGATAGTCCTTGCGGGTGATGCGGTCGCCATAGGCCGGAATTTCGACGCCGCTCCACACCGTTTCGACGCCGGAGACCAGCAGGGCGCCGACCATCACCGAGCACATCGGGCCGAAGTCGGTGTCGAAGTGGCAGACCAGGCGCTCGTTGCGCGCGAACAGGCCGGGTACCGATTTCACCGCATCGGTGCCGACGCTAAACAGCCGGCCGGGGACATGCACGGTTTCGCGCAGGGTGCCGGCCCAGGGCATATGCACGCGGTGGTAGTCGCGCGGCGATAGATAGACGGTGGCGAACACGCCGTCCGCGAACGGTTCAGCGGCGGCTTCGTCGCCGAGCAACTGCGCGGCGGTGAAGGATTGGCCCTTGGCTTGGAAAATGCGGCCATTCACGATGTCGCCGCACTGGCTGATATGGCCGTCGGCCGGCATCAGCAGCGCGTTCGGGTCGGCGTCGGGGATGCGCGCATCGGGTTTGAGCGCGCGGGTGAAGAAGGCGTTGAAGCTGGGATAGGCGTTCGGGTCGGGTTCGGCCGCTTCGCTTAGATCGACCCCGAATTTGCGCGTGACCGTGTCGATCAGCCACTGCTTGACGGCGCGATTGCGCGAGTAGGCGAGGCGACGGGCGAGCGAGGACATCAGCCGATGCGGCAGAACATAGGTCAATGCGGTGACCAGGCTCATCGGCCTTCCTTGGTCAATACCATCAGATCCTCGGCGATTGCTTTCGGCTGCAGCGGCGGCTGGATCACGCCGGCCATTCGCCCCTGCGGGTCGAGCAGCACCATGGCGGCCGAATGGTCGATGGTGTAGCGGTCTGGAGGCGCATTCTCGCCCAAGGGCACTTTCACGAAGACCAGCGACAGCGATTTGGCGAAGCGTTCCAACGCTGGGACGTCGGCGGTGGCGGCGAGGGTGTCTTTGTGGAAGCCGTGCGCGTATTCGCCGATGCGTTCGACCGTGTCGCGTTCGGGATCGACCGAGACGAACAGCACCCGCGGACGCACGCTTTCGGGCAGAGTTTCCCAGCGTTTCTGGGCCTGAGCCAGTTCGGCCAGGGTGGTGGGGCAGACGTCCGGGCAAAAGGTGAAGCCGATGAAGACCAGGGTCCAGTGGCCGCGCAATTCGCCTGGGATCAACTGGGTGCGATCGGACTGTTGCAAATCGAACGCCGGCAGTTCACGCGGTTCCGGCAGCAGTCGCACGGTTTTCAGCTCCGGCCCCACGGGTGTGCGGCGGTTGAATACGTATTCGGCGGCGATCAAGCCGGCGCCGGTCGCCACAGCGACCAGCATGATTAGCAGAGTGGTGCGGTTGAACATCGCGGTCGGTTCTGGGGATGCGGGGGAAAGTGCGGTCATGATAACCGTGCGGCCGTTATACTTGGCGGTCTTATCCGCGACATTTCAGGCTCCTACCCCGCCATGACCGACGAACTTCAGACGATCATCGACCTGATCCGGTATGGCGCCAGCCGTTTCAACGCAGCGGGTTTGACCTTCGGGCACAGCTACGACAATGCGCTGGACGAGGCCACTCAACTGGTGCTGCACGCACTGCATTTACCGCACGACCTGTCGCCGGTGTACGGCCAGTCGCGGATCACCGTGGCCGAGAAAGAAGACGTGCTGCGCCTGTTCTTGCGCCGCATCGAAGAGCGCGTGCCGGCCGCGTATTTGACCGGCGAGGCCTGGTTCGCAGGGCTGAGCTTCAAAACCGATACCCGCGCCCTAGTGCCGCGCTCGCCGATCGCCGAATTGATCCAAACCGGTTTCGAGCCCTGGCTCGGCGAGCGCGACGTGCGCCGCGCGTTGGATCTGTGCACCGGCTCAGGCTGCATCGCCATCGCCACCGCGCACTACCACCCGAATTGGCAGGTGGACGGCGTTGATATCAGCGACGACGCGCTGGCGCTCGCCGCCGAGAACAAACAGCGGCTGCATGCCGATAACGTCCGCTTGGTCAAATCCGACCTGTTCTCGAACCTGCTGGGCGAGCATTACGACTTGATCGTCACCAATCCGCCCTACGTCACCAATGCCGAAACCGACGCGCTGCCGCAGGAGTATTCCTACGAACCCGAACTCGGCCTGCGCGCGGGCGACGATGGTTTGGATCTAGCGCTGCGCATCCTGCGCGATGCGCCGCTGCACCTGACCGAAGACGGTTTGCTGATTTGCGAAGTGGGCGAGGCCGAGCGCGCACTCAGCCGTTTATTGCCCGAACTGCCGCTAGCCTGGGTGGAGTTCAAAGTTGGGCAGATGGGTATTTTTGTTGCCGAATGCCGCGATCTGGTCACCTACCATCCACGCATTCGTCAGTTGGCCGATGCGCGCGAGGGCAAGGCGACGGCCGCGGCTGCCATGCCGACCGCACAGACGCCTGCAGGTTTGTTTTAAGGATATACGCTTGAACACTTTCGGCCATTTGCTCCGCGTCACCACCTTCGGCGAATCCCACGGCCCGGCGATCGGCTGCGTGATCGACGGTTGCCCGCCGGGATTGGCCATCGCCGAAGACGAATTCGCGCACGATCTCGAACGCCGCGCGACTGGCCGCAGCCGCCACACCTCGCAGCGTCACGAAACCGATCACGTCGAAATTCTCAGCGGCGTCTACGAAGGCCGCACCACCGGCGCACCGATCGCCTTGCTGATCCGCAACACCGATGCGCGCAGCAAGGATTACAGCAAAATTGCCGATCAGTTTCGTCCGGCGCATGCGGATTACACCTACTGGCAGAAGTACGGCATCCGCGACCCGCGCGGCGGCGGGCGCAGCAGCGCGCGCGAAACCACGATGCGCGTCGCTGCGGCGGTCATCGCCAAGAAGTGGCTGGCTGAACGCTACGGCGTGAGCGTGCGCGGGCATCTGTCGCAGTTGGGCGAAGAATTGCCGGATCTCGCGTTCGGTGCGTTCGATTGGGCTGTGGTCGAAGACAATCCATTTTTCTGGCCGATCGCCGAACAGGTGCCGGCGCTCGAAAACTACATGGATGCGCTGCGCAAATCCGGCGACTCGGTGGGTGCGCGGGTCACGGTCGTCGCCGACGGCGTCCCGCCCGGCTGGGGCGAACCGATTTACGGCAAACTCGACGGTGATCTCGCGGCGGCGATGATGTCGATCAACGCAGTCAAAGGCGTCGAAATCGGCGACGGCTTCGCGGCCGTCGCGCAGAAAGGCAGCTATCACCGCGACGAAATGACCCGCGAGGGGTTTTTGTCGAATCATGCGGGCGGTATTCTCGGCGGTATCAGCAGTGGCCAGCAGGTGGTGTGTTCGGTGGCGTTTAAGCCGACATCGAGCCTGCGCTTGCCCGGACGCGGTATGAACGTGCTGGGCGAAGAAGTCGACGTGATCACCACCGGCCGTCACGACCCCTGCGTCGGCATTCGCGCCACGCCTATCTGCGAAGCGATGATGGCGCTAGTGCTGATGGATCAAGCGCTGCGCCATCGCGCGCAGTGCGGCGATGTCGGCGAAATTTCGCCGCTGATTCCGGGCATGATCGATCGGGCATGATCGATCAGGATGCGAAACGATAGCGGCGAGTCGCTGCACCAGGCCAAACAGGCAGCGACCCGCCGCAGCGAAGATAACGACACACCATCAATGTTGTGGGAGCGACGCCAGTCGCGGCCGGTCAGCAAGCCGGTAACGTCGCGACTGACGTCGTCCCATACCCACACCCACGTCTCCAGGTGAAAGCACGAATGAGCAAGCAATTCAGAGTAGCGGTGGTTGGCGCGACAGGCGCGGTAGGTGAGGTGATGCTAGCGGTGCTGGCCGAGCGAAAATTTCCGATCAGTGAAATCTATGCGCTGGCGAGCGAGCGTTCGGCTGGCGAGTATGTGCAGTTCGGCAACGATGAAGTGATGGTGCGCGATCTCGCGACCTTCGATCCCAACGGTATCGACATCGCGCTGTTCTCGGCCGGCGGTTCGATCTCCAAGCAATATGCGCCGATTTTCGCCGCAGCAGGCGCCGTGGTGATCGACAATTCATCGGTGTTCCGCGGCGATGCCGATGTGCCGCTGGTGGTGAGCGAAGTGAACCCCGAGCAGATCCGCAACCGTCCGCGCGGCATCATCGCCAACCCGAATTGTTCGACCATGCAATTGATGGTGGCGTTGGCGCCGATCCATCGCAAAGTCGGGATCGAGCGCATCAATATCGCGACGTACCAGTCGGTGTCCGGCACCGGCCGGCGCGCGCTGGAGGAACTCGGCAAACAGACTGCGGCGTTGCTCAACTTCCAAGGCATCGAGCCCAAGGTGTATCCGGTGCAAATCGCGTTCAACGTGATCCCGCACGGCGGCGATTTCCTCGACAACGGCTACACCAGCGAAGAGATGAAGCTGGTGTGGGAGACCCGCAAGATCCTCGGCGACGAGTCGATCCAGGTGAACGCAACCGTGGTTCGCGTGCCGGTGTTTTATTGCCACTCCGAGGCGGTCCATATCGAAACCCGCGAGAAGATCACCGCCGAGGACGCGCGCGCGCTGCTCGAACAGTCGCCAGGGGTTGAGGTGGTGGACGAGCGCAAAGCCGGCGGCTATCCCACCCCGGTCACTCATGGTTCCGGTCGCGATGCGACCTTCGTCGGTCGTATCCGCGAAGATATTTCGCATCCGCGCGGGCTCGATCTGTGGGTGGTCTCGGACAACATCCGTAAGGGTGCGGCCCTCAATGCGGTGCAGATCGCCGAGCTGGTCGCAGCCGAAGGCTGAGACGAGCGGTTGCGAACTCTGGCTTGCGAACCCCGGCTTGCGGACCTCGGCTTGCGAACACCGGGGTACATGGCTAGAGTCGCTGGGTTAGCTCGGGGGACAAGCATGATCAAACACTTGCGGGTCACAGTTAGTGCGTTACTGGCAGTGGCGGCCCTGTGCTCGCCGCTATCGGCGTGGGCGCTGGGCCTCGGTCAGATGGAGGTCAAATCCAAGCGCGACGAGCCGCTGCTGGCCGAAATCGCGATCGTTTCGAACGATCCGGCCGAGTTGGAAGCCTTGCAGGCGCGTCTGGCCTCACCCGATACCTTCCGCCGCATCGGTCTCGCGCCGCCGAGCGGCATCGTCTCCGACCTGCAGTTCGCCGTCGCCCTCGACGCCCGCGGCCGGCCAGTGATTCGTGTCACCAGCGCCGTGCCGGTGCAGCAGCCGCTGCTGACCTTTCTGGTCGAAGTGGACTGGGGGCAGGGCCGCCTGGTTCGCGAATATTCCGCGTTGATCGACACGCCGCAGACTGCGGCAGCGCCGGTGCAGCCGCCGATCCAAGAGGCCGTCGCCGGCACGACGAACACCATCGTTCGCCCGGCTGAGCCGCTGGCGACCAATCCATTGGACGCGACCGCACCCACGCCGGTGCCGTTGACTTCGACCCCGGTCGCATCGGCTACCGCAGCACCGGCTACCGCAGCATCGAGCAATCCGCTTGATGCGCCAGCTCCGCTGCCATTGCCGCTGCCGCCAAGTGACATTCCAGCGCGCGTGCCGGCGGTTGAACCCGCGCCGGTTGTGGCCTCGGTCGCGCCTGCGGCGCCGCTATTGGCCGGCGCTGGTGACACGCGTCTGGTGCGCCGCGGCGAGACCCTGGGCCAAATCGCCGCCGTGGTGGGTGACGGTTATGGACTCGATCAAACGATCGTCGCTTTGCTGCGCGCCAACCCAGACGCCTTCATCGGCGGCAACGCGAACCGACTCAAAGCCGGCGCCGTGCTGCGCATCCCTGACGGCACCGCGATTTCCGGCTACAGCCCAGATGAGGCCGCGCTGGTGATGCGCGAGCAAATGGTGCAGTGGCGCGGCGAGCGTCGCCCCTTGCCGCAGCCGCCGGCCGTTGTGGGCGCTAGCGCCAGCGAAACTGCTGCGCCGCGCGCCTTAGCGACTGCGTCCGCCTCCCGTCGCGCAGGCGGGGCGCGTCTCGAAATCGTTCCGGCCAGCGCGTCCGCCGCGGGCCGCGCGGCCACTCAATCCGGTATTAGCGCCGGGGGCAAAGGCGATATGTTGCGAGAACAGGAATTGCTGCAAACCAAAGAAACCCTCGCCGCGCGCAGCGCGGAAGTCGCCGAACTCAAGGCGCGCGTCGCCGAGCTAGAACAACTGAAATCGCAACAGCAACAGCTGATCGCGTTGAAAGACAGCGAGCTGGCCAGCGCGCAGCAGCGCCTCGCCGCAACCCCCAAACCGCAGACGGCGACTGCCGCGACCGCTGCGCCTGTGCCTAAGCCAGCTGAGACGACGAATATCGGCCCCTGGCTTGGCATCGGCGCGGGGTTATTGATCGTCGGCTTGCTGGCTGCACTGTGGCTGCGACGCAAACCGGCTCAGGCGAATACCGCAGGGCGTGGTTTCGACACCGAACGCCTCGCGGCCGCGGTGCCGGGTCCGACCGAGCCATACGATTCCGACATGAGCGCTGCGCGAGAGGCCGATGCGGCCTTCGCGTTCTCCGGCCTTAAGCCCATCCCCGAACGTGCGCCTGAACGTGCGCCAGAACAGATCCCGCAACAGACCCCCGAACCAACCGCTCAGCCTGCCTGGAGCCGTAACCCGAAATCCGCGATTGACGCGCCTGCGCCCGCATCGGTTGCGCCGAGCGCGGTCGTACCGACCTGGCATGATCCGCTGACCGTCGCCCTGGACGAAGCTGCGGCTGCGGCCGAAGTCGCGCCGTTGAATCCTTCGCCCCCGGGGCTCGCTCGCATCGATCTGGCCAAGGCCTATCTCGATATGGGCGACCGCGACACCGCCCGCAGCCTGCTGCGCGAAGTCGCCGCGCTCGGCGACCGATCGTCCCGCGACGAGGCGATTCGCCTGCTGCGCGATCTCACCTAGCCCCGGCGATGCGCTACGCCCTCGGCGTCGAATACGACGGTAGCGATTTTCACGGCTGGCAGCGACTCAGCGCCTACGATGCGACAGCTGCGGACGAGGCCGCCGCGCCGGCCTCGCTGCAGGCGACGCTGGAAGCCGCACTATCGAAAGTCGGCGCGCACCCGATCGCGACCATCTGCGCTGGACGGACCGATGCCGGGGTCCATGCCGAATGCCAAGTCGTGCATTTCGATAGCGACGCCGCGCGCACCCCGCGCGCCTGGATGCTGGGTACCACCTCGGTATTACCGCCTTCGATGCGCATTCGCTGGTGCGCGCCGGTGCCGGCCGATTTCAATGCCCGGTTTTCGGCCCGCGCGCGGCGCTATCGCTACCGTTTGCTGAATCATCAGGTTCGCCCGGCGCTTGGGCGGCAGTGGTTGGCCTGGGAGCGGCGCCCGCTGGATGCCGCTGCAATGCAGCGCGCAGCGCAGCGCTTGTTGGGCGAACACGATTTCTCCGCATTCCGCACCGTGCACTGCCAAGCCGCGCACGCGCGCCGTGAGCTGCAGCGGCTGGACGTGAGCAGAGACGGCGATATCGTGACCTTCACGGTGCAGGCCAATGCTTTTTTGCATCATCAGGTGCGCAATATGGTCGGTTCGCTGCTGGACGTCGGTACCGGTGAGCGGCCGGAGGCGTGGATCGCCGAGGTGCTGGCAGGGCTTGATCGCAATCTGGCCGGCCCGACCGCACCCGCGCAGGGCTTGGTCTTCATCGGTCCACGCTACCCGCGCGAGTGGCCGCTACCGGACGAGGTGCTGTTGGATGTCTGAGATCGATGTGCCCCAATCGTTGATCGATCTCTCGACGATTTCAACGATCGACATCGCGCGTCGCCCGCAGCGCACGCGCATCAAGTTTTGCGGCATGACCCGCGTCGAGGACGCGCTGCTGGCAGCGTCGCTTGGCGTCGATGCGATCGGCCTGATTTTCGCCGCGCGCAGTAAGCGCCGGATGACGTCGGACGCTGCGGCCGGCATTCGCGACGCACTGCCGCCGTTCGTCGATACGGTGGCGTTGTTTATGGATAATCCCGCAGACGAGGTGTCGGCAGCGATCGAGCGGGTACGCCCCAGCCTGCTGCAATTTCACGGCGACGAAGACGACGCGTTTTGCGCGGCGTTCGGCCTGCCGTACATGAAAGCCGTCGCGATGGGCGGCGAGGCCGGTGAAGATTCGGCCACGCTTATCGCACGCTGGCCGCGTGCAGTCGCATTTCTGTTCGATAGCCACGCCAAGGGCGAGGCTGGCGGCAGCGGCAACACCTTCGATTGGGCGCGGGTGCCTGACGATTTCGCGCGGCCGTTCCTGGTTGCGGGCGGGCTGACGCCGGACAATCTATTCGAGGCGATCCGCACCACCGCGTGCTGGGGTGTCGATGTGTCCAGCGGGATCGAAATGAGTGACGCGCCCGGCATCAAGGACAGCGCGCGGATGCGGCGCTTCGTCGCTGAAGTCGCGCGTGCGGATGCGATCCAGCCCGCTTGATCGCTGGGCATCCCACGCCGGGTGCGATGGCGCCAATCGGCCAGAAATATCAAAAAAGCATGAGCGAAGCCGAGTTTCCGATAGGGAACCGCTTGCCTAGGCGGTATCCTTAGCAACTGCGCGGCCGTGGCTTGCTGCTCGCGACTCGCCATCCCCTCACGCTACCCCCACGCTCGGACGTCTCGATGCTCGACACCACCCCCACCGACTTCAACGCCTTCCCAAATTCAGAAGGCCATTTCGACCGCTTCGGCGGCCGTTTCGTTGCTGAAACCCTGATTGGGCCGCTACAGGAGCTCGCCGCCGCCTACGATGCGGCCCGGGTCGATCCGGCCTTCATCGCCGAATTCGAGCGCGATCTCAAGTATTACGTCGGCCGCCCCAGCCCGATTTATCACGCGGAGCGGCTCAGTGCCCACGCCGGCGGCGCGCGCATCCTGCTCAAGCGCGAAGACCTCAACCACACCGGCGCGCACAAGATCAACAACACCATCGGCCAAGCCATGGTTGCCGTGCGGATGGGCAAGAAGCGCGTGATCGCCGAAACCGGCGCCGGCCAGCACGGCGTCGCCTCGGCCACGGTGGCGGCGCGGCTCGGTCTGGAATGCGTGGTGTACATGGGCGCGACCGATATCGAGCGCCAGAAGATCAACGTCTATCGCATGAAGCTGCTGGGCGCCACCGTCGTGCCGGTCACCAGCGGTTCGCAAACGCTCAAAGATGCGCTGAACGAAGCAATGCGCGACTGGGTTACGAACGTGCGCGATACCTTCTATATCATCGGCACCGTCGCCGGCCCGGACCCGTATCCGCGCATGGTCCGCGACTTTAACGCCGTGGTCGGCCGCGAAGCGCGCGTGCAGATGCTGGCCGAATACGGCCGCCTGCCGGATGTCATCACCGCCTGCGTCGGCGGCGGCAGCAATGCCATCGGTATCTTCCACCCCTTCCTCAACGATCTCGGCGTGCGCTTAGTCGGTGCCGAAGCGGCAGGCGAGGGCATCGCTAGCGGGCTGCATTCGGCCTCGCTGGCCGCCGGTCGCCCCGGCGTGCTGCACGGCAATCGCACTTATGTGCTGTGCGACGACGATGGTCAGATCATCGAAACCCACTCGGTATCGGCCGGCCTGGATTATCCCGGTGTCGGTCCCGAGCATGCGTTCCTGAAAGATCGCGGTCGCGCCGAATACGTCGGCATCACCGACGACGAAGCGATGGAAGCCTTCCATCTGCTCGCACGCACGGAAGGCATCTTGCCGGCGCTGGAATCCGCCCACGCCATCGCGCAAGCGGTCAAACTCGCCCGCGAACTGCCCAAAGACGGCCTAGTGCTGTGCAACCTCTCCGGCCGCGGCGACAAGGATGTGCAGACGGTTGCGGGTCTCGAAGGCATCATTTTCTGAATAGCGTGCGCCTTGGCGCACCTATCAACACAACGCTGCGCCAGTGCAGCGCTGAATCGACGTTTTTTTCTGTAAACGGTGCGCCTAGGCGCACCCTATTTGAATGAGCGCAAGAACCGCCGCATGAACCGCATCGACACCCGATTCGCACAACTCAAGTCCACTGGCCGCAAGGCGTTGGTGCCGTTCATGACCGCAGGCGACCCCTCGCGCGAGGCCACGGTGCCGGTGATGCACGCCCTGGTGGCCGCGGGTGCCGATGTGATCGAACTCGGCGTCGCGTTTTCCGACCCGATGGCCGATGGCCCGACCATCCAACGCAGCTCAGAGCGTGCGCTCGCCCGCGGCGCCGGCCTGACGTTCGTGCTTGATGCCGTGCGCGAGTTTCGCAAAGCGGATGCTGCCACGCCGGTGGTGCTGATGGGCTATCTCAACCCGGTCGAGATCCGCGGCTATACCCGCTTTGGCGCAGAAGCGGCTGCGGCCGGCGTTGATGGTCTGCTTTTAGTCGATCTGCCGCCTGAAGAGGCTGACGAGCTGCGCATCGCCCTCGTCGCGAACGGCTTGTCGCTGATCCTGCTGGCCTCGCCGACCACGCCCGACGCACGCATGGATCTGCTGTGTCGCGATGCCCAAGGCTATCTTTATTATGTCAGCTATGCCGGCGTGACCGGCGCCGATCGTCTCGACACCGGCGATGCCGGCGAGCATCTGGCCACGATCCGCGCCCGCACCGGGGTGCCGGTGGTGGCGGGCTTCGGCATCAAAGACGCCGCGAGCGCTGCGGCCATGGCCCGTGTCGCCGAAGGCGTGGTGGTCGGTAGCGCCCTCGTCGAAGCCTTGGCTAAAGCTGTCGATATCGAAGACGCTGCTGCACGCGCTCTGGACTTCCTGGCGCCTCTTCGAGCCGCACTGGATGCTGGCTAACATAAGGCTTGGTTATAAAACCATACGCAACAGCATGGGAGTGGTCGAATACTCTTGCTAGACTCACACGCTTGGCCTGTGGCCTCTCTCAGATGACGAAACCGAACGCATGTCCTGGCTAAAGAAATTGATGCCCGCCCGAATTCGCACTCAAAGCGGAGCCTCGCGTAAACGTAGTGTCCCCGAGGGATTGTGGGAGAAGTGCGACGGTTGCGGCGCCGTACTGTACCGGCAGGAACTGCACGACAACCTCGAAGTCTGCCCAAAGTGCAACTTCCACATGCCGATCCGCGCGCGCGCGCGTCTCACCGCCTTCCTCGACAGCGGCAGCGGCCGTGAAATCGGCGCCGAACTCGGCCCGACCGACGTCCTCAAGTTTCGCGATCAGAAAAAGTATTCCGATCGCATCAAGTCGGTGCAGAAAGCCACCGGCGAGCGCGACGCGCTGATCGCGATGGAAGGTACGCTCAAGCAGCGACCGATCGTCGCCGCCGCGTTCGATTTCGCGTTTATGGGCGGCTCGATGGGCTCGGTGGTCGGCGAGCGCTTCGCTCTCGGCGCCGAACGCGCTCGCGAGATCGGCTCGCCCTTCGTCTGTTTTTCCGCCAGCGGCGGCGCGCGCATGCAGGAAAGCCTGTTCTCGCTGATGCAGATGGCCAAGACCTCCGCTGCGCTCGGTCGCTTGCGCGCTGCTGGCCTACCGTACTTTTCGGTGCTCACGCACCCGACCACTGGCGGCGTTTCCGCTTCCTTCGCGATGCTGGGCGATATCAATATCGCCGAGCCCGGCGCCCTGATCGGTTTCGCCGGCCCCCGCGTCATCGAACAGACCGTGCGCGAGAAACTACCGGAAGGGTTTCAGCGCCCTGAATTCTTGCTCGACCACGGCGCCCTCGATCAGATTTGCGACCGGCGCGAACAGCGCGAACGCATCGCGCACTTGATCGCGCTGATGATGCGCTTGCCGCCGCCGGAGGACGATCGGGTGTTGGATGGCTGAATGCCTAGCAGGCTGCTGAAATACCTGCGGCAGCAGATTTTCAGCAGCCTGGTCATTCAGTCGTGGCACGCAGCCATGGATGGCTGCGCCGGCGAAACAAGCGCGTTAGGAAACAAGCACGTTAGCGATTGATGATTCGGCGCTGTGCGCCTCACCCTTCGCTGCGCTCAGGGCCAGCTTCGCTGTTCAGCCTCGCGCGCGAGGCTGTCGCCGTG
>JANMGT010000013.1:0-2840 GCA_031374725.1 Lysobacteraceae bacterium
TCACTTGCGTGCATGACGTGGTCCTCAGGCGTCGACACCCCGAGGATGAAACTGCGTCATGCACGCGCTTTTTTATGGACCGTAAATGTTATCTGTTTGATTTTCAAGCACATAATGTGGGGATACCTCAGGCCAGGGCGCGCCAGTGTTTGATCGTCAGCGGCAGCGAGGTGTAGTACTGGAACGACAGGTCCGGCAAGGCCGCCGACTGCGGATCGCGCTTGAACGCCTCGTAGGCGCGCAGCGTGTCCGGCAGCTTGGCCTCGTCGTAGGCTTTACCGATGACCCAGGCGTACAGCGCTTCGCGCTCGGCGTCCGCAGGCTTCGGGTGAACCATCTTGATTACGTCCGCCAGCGATGGTGCGTTGCCGATCGCGGCGTGCACGATCTGATCGACCGACGCGCGCTCCAACCAGTGACGCACCAAACGCTTCGGCAGCGAACCGAGCGACTTGCGGCCGACGCGGCCGCTGCGCAGGATCTGCACGAGGTTGCGCAGCATGCGGCCGTTGTCGATCACGCGCGGGAACGCGGCGGCGAAGGCCTCGCGATCGCGCAGCGAGATGCTGGCGAGCAACAGCGCCGGCATGTCCTTCATGAAGGCGCTGCGACGGGTGTAGATTGCGGTCTGCGCGATAAAGCGCGGATCGACGCGAGCGCATAACTGCAGCGCGGTCTCCAACTGCTCATCGGCGTTGGCATAGAAGGTGCCGTTGAGGCAGCCGGTGGCCGCGTACAGCGCCAGCGCCGCTTCCGGGCTGCGCGCATAGGCGATGCCGCCAGCGGCGTTTTGGGCGTTGGCCGCCGGCACGTAGGCGCCGCGGCGGGAGGTGAAGAGAGAGGTGTTGGCCATGGTGTGCTCCTATCGGGAATGCCCGTTGGGTTGTGCACTGTGTAATGCAATGGCCGTGCCAAGTTTTTCGACAATTAGTTAAAGTATTGTTTTTATTGAACTTAGTCTAGATCTCTGGGTATAGCAATGTTTCCATTGTCGGTAATGATGTATATTTTAGTATAAGACATTATCGAGAAAGATCATGGCTAAGCGCCAAGTGGTGTTCGGCATGCTCGGCACCACGCTCGATGCGGGTACTGGGCCGGGGCGCTGGGAAAAATGGCGGCCCACCGTCTCGCTGGGCATGCACGAAGACTTCCAACTGGATCGTTTGGAACTGCTCACGGATCAGCGCCGCTACGGCAAAGTGCTGCAAACGGTGATCGACGATCTGGCGCAAATCTCGCCGGAGACCGAGGCGCGCGGCCACGACACCTACATGGCCGACCCCTGGGATTTCGAGGGCGTGTACGCCGCGCTGCACGATTTCCTGCGCGGCTATGCGTTCAAACCCGAGGATGAGGATTACTACATCCACATCACTACCGGCACCCACGTCGCGCAGATCTGCTGGTTCTTGCTCACCGAAAGCCGGCACTTCCCGGGTCGCTTGCTGCAGACGTCGCCGCCGCGCAAACAAGCCGGCAACGATCCGGGCAGCTACGCGGTGATCGACTTGGATCTGTCGCGCTACGACTTGATCGCGCAGCGCTTCGAGCAGCAGCGCATCGAAGATCGCGATCTGCTTAAAAGCGGCATCGCCACGCGCAATCCCGCGTTCAATCGCATGATCGAGCAAATCGAAACCGTGGCCACGCGCTCGAAGGCGCCGATGCTGTTGATGGGGCCGACCGGTGCGGGCAAAAGCCAGCTTGCCAAGCGCGTGTTCGAGCTGAAGAAACTCAAGCATCAGTTGCCGGGACGCTTCGTCGAAGTGAACTGCGCCACGCTGCGCGGCGATGGCGCGATGAGCGCGCTGTTCGGTCATATCAAAGGCGCATACACCGGCGCGGGCAGCGATCGTGCGGGGTTCCTGCGTTCGGCGCATCAGGGTTTACTGTTTCTCGATGAGATCGGCGAACTCGGGCTCGATGAACAAGCTTTGTTGCTGCGCGCGCTGGAAGAGAAACGCTTTCCGCCGGTCGGTAGCGATAAAGACGTGGAGAGCGATTTTCAATTGATCGCCGGCACCAATCGCGACCTGCAGGACGCGGTGCATGCGGGTCGCTTTCGCGACGACCTGCTCGCGCGCTTGAATCTATGGACGTATCGCTTGCCGGGGCTAGCCGAACGCATGGAGGACATCGAGCCGAATCTGGAGTTCGAGTTGGAGCGCTGGATGCGCGAACAGCGCCAGCGCGTCGCCTTCAATCGCGAAGCGCGCGAACGCTATCTGCGCTTCGCCACCAGCGCCGAAGCGACATGGCCCGGAAATTTCCGCGATCTCGGCGCCTCGGTGATGCGGATGGCGACCCTCGCCAACGCCGGACGCATCCAAGTCGAAGCGGTGGACGAGGAAATCGCGCGCCTGCGCCGCCAGTGGCGCCCGGGCGAAGCGGCATCGCCGCTGGACGCATTGCTCGGCGAAGGCGTGGCCGAACTCGATCGCTTCGATCGCGTGCAGCTCGAAGACGTCGTCCGCGTCTGCGCCGCCGCGAGTTCGCTATCGCAGGCCGGCCGCACGCTGTATGCGGTCTCGCGCACCCAGCGCAGCAGCACCAACGACGCCGACCGGCTGCGCAAATATCTGGCGCGCTTCGGGTTGGATTGGGAGCGGGTGCGGGGGCGTTCTGCCTAACAGGCTGCTGAAATACCTGCGGCAGCAGGTGTTCAGCAGCCTGGTCATTCAGTCATGGCACGCAGTCATGGATGGCTGCGCCGGCGAAACAAGCGCGTTAGGAAACAAGCACGTTAGCGATTGATGATTCGGCGCTGTGCGCCTCACCCTTCGCTGCGCTCAGGGCCAGCTTCGCTGTTCAGCCTCGCGCGCGAGGCTGTCGCCGTG